>JBHLSH010000023.1:0-45237 GCA_048881705.1 Candidatus Heimdallarchaeota archaeon
AGATTGCCAGCGTTTCATGTTCCTACCCTAAGGAATTTTCCCCTGAGAATGGGTTATATTGGTTTAAAAAGCTATAAGGGGGCACTATCGCAACGGGATACTTCCGGAATAATTGACTTTATAGAACGCTCCAGAATGACGTATTCTCTTCTCTCAGAACGTAGCATCCCGCTCCAGCCGTTTATCCTCCGACACCTGAATGGAAAAGATAGAAAGCAAGCTTATGATGTTTTTAGATTAAAAACTTTCAATCAGCAAGTCTTCCTTGATTTACTGTTCTTTGCACTTCTTGAATGTATTTTGCTAGCTGGGCCTGTTCTAACCTTTCCTTTAGGGAGCTATGCCGTTGCATAAGCGCCTGCCACTTTTCCAATTCGGCCTCAAAGTTCCTCTGCTCTATCTTCACCTTTTTGCTTAATGAATCAAGTTTTTGGTCGTGAACAATCCTTCCAGCTTCATCAAAGTATTTTTGGGCCTCGTCGAGCAATCCATCGATGGAAGCAAATTTCGATTTTAAGAGTAATGCTTGTACCATCACAGGATATGCCCGTGCTTCTTGCGCCTTTGAGTAACATTTATCGATAAGGTTTTTGGCCTCCTCCCAAACTTCTTGTTCTCCTGTTGCCTTCAGTTCAAGCAGTAACAGGTCGCAAAGGGCTACCATGGCTAGTACTGTAAATCCAAAGAAGAAGTCCTCATCCACGATCTGCTGCAAAAAAGGTTGAGCTCGTAGTTTCTCTTTCATCCGTGAGCTATGTTTGAATACCAACGCTTGGGCCAGGCGAAAACGAAGCTGAGCGGCGTGTGGATCTCCAGGGATTCGTTTTGTGACCTTTTGTAAGGTATTCAGATGCTCTTGGGCCTGGAGGTAGTCTTGTTGGTCTAACCTGAGAAGTACGAGACTGAACAAAACCCGTGCTATATTCCAATCGTTTTTCATTTGTTCAAATTTCGCCAAACTGCTTTGAAAAAAGGGAAGTGCGATTGCAAAGGCACCTTTTTGGTGGTAGGCTTTGCCAATATACCAGAAATCAGATGCAATTGCCCAATCCAGGCCCGACGATTCTGCGGCCGCTAAACTTTGTCGAAAGTAGTCTAGTGCTTTATTTGGATCGCCCTTTGCTGTATATATGTCCCCACTATGATTTAAAGACCAGTAAAAATGCACGGGGTCATTGTTCTCCTTTGCCAACTGTTGACTTTGTTTAAAGTATTCTAATGCAATGTCTAACTCGCCCATACCAGTCTGGATTAATCCAAATTTGTGCAAGCACTCTCCGATGCTGAATTTGTTTTCTAAAGCCTGGTAGAGAACAATGCTCTCTTGATAGCTCTGCCAGGCCCTCTCCAGATCCCCTTCATAATAATAAGCGTCTGCTATTCTAGAAATACATTCCGCGATACTATATCGATCATCAAAAGCTTCGAACATCTTCAACGCACTCTGAAAAGTGTCTCTTGCCCTTTCGAACTCACCCTGAAGAGAAAGACCTAGGCCTTTGGTATATTCAAATTGAGCAATCCACACGGCTCCTGTGCGACGGTCTTGATCCGTTAAGGTCATCAGGAGGGCAGTTCCATTGGTTATGATTTTTTGCGCCTCATCCCACTGCAATAAAATTCGCAACACATGGAATTTCGCTGCCAGTAATGCTAGGAGATAACTTCGATTAGGAAGAGTTGAGTAAGTTAACAGGGCGGCAGAAGCGGTCTGAAGCGCCTCTTCAAATCTCCCCAACCAAAACAATGATCGGCATCTGTAATAAATACATGCTATCTGTTCCTCATCAGTTAAGGTCTCCCAATCACCTTTCTTTTTTATTTGCGTGAATCTATTTAAGACTTCTTGAGGTTTTCCTGACTCATGGAGACCCTTAAGCTCCTCAGACATCGATTTAAGATTCGCACTGCTAATTTTCCAAACTTCCCTTTTTTAGGTTGATTTGATTTATTGGTCACTAATCGAAGAACTAAGGAATATAAAAACTATTTCTGCTTTTCTTTTTCCGATTCGACACCTATGAAAAAATATCGCTGAAAAAGATCCCATTTTCTAGGTTCGAGAAATGATGGTATCAGAAAGCTAAGCTTCTCCCTGAGAATGCAGCTCCCCTCTCCAGTCGTTTGACGTTTGTACGGCCTGATGGTTTTAAATCCGAGTTTAAAGCTCAAGATTGATTATAAATTGATCCAGATTATCCCTATCGTCTTGTTCTGTCATCATTGTCTTTGTCTCCAGATTGAGATGCCTAGGGCACCTAGAATCAAGCCAACTAAAACCACGGTGATCATTATCTGGTCTGGGAGTCCCCTTGCTGAAGCATGCATGGGAAAAATCCTAGGAGAGAGATCTTGGTTGTTTGCTGTCCCATCAATGGGGTACGGAAGGTCTACAAGCCCATCTCGATTATTATCTGGATCTGTCCAGTCGTTCCAGAAGTTATAAGCAAAGGTATTGTTAGTACCATCATCATAGGCTTGGGAGGTCCCGTTGGGATTGTTATCAATGAATTCATTCCATTCTATTACACTATCCTCTACCTTGATTAGAGAAATTCCATACCCGCTGTTATTGAAGATCAGGTTATCATGGATGTACAGGTTCCAGCTGTAAGCGGCCTGGATCCCCGTTGATGTATTGGAGAGGGTTTGGTTAGATACTGTGACCGCAGTACAATGCACGAGGATGACTTGGCCAGCGCCATCGGGAACGGTCCCCCTTGTAAGGTCTTGCCAATAGATCAGCGGTTTGCTGTTTACTGAATTGTTAGATACGTCGACTTGTAAGTAGTTTCCCAGGCTCGGGCCATCTATAACCAGACCATTATTGACGAGATAGTTATCGGATATCTTATTGGCTCCAGAAATTGACAGAAAAATCCCCGCCTTCCCATTATTACTAATAAAATTGCCTGATATGGAACTCCTCGGTGAGGCAGTTAAGGCTATTCCCTCCGCGGCACTTTTTTCTACTACATTCCTTGAAATAGTACTCTCCCCAGAGGAAACAAGTAATATTCCACTATGCTTAATATTGACAATAGTATTCTCTGAAATATTAGTATTCGCAGAACTTCCTACAAAAATCCCCCATTCGCTATTATTGGTCAGGATATTGGTGAATATGAGATTTCGCGGGGAAAAATCTAAGGAAATCCCAATCCCATTCAAATCAGTTACACTATTATCAGAAATGGTGCTGTTCTCTGTCGATTCCAGAAGAATGCCGTTTCCGCTTAACTTGGTAATGGTGTTCCCCGTAACGCTTATGCCGTTAGATGACTGTGAAAAAATCCCCTGGCCCTCGCTATCCTTGAGGAAATTATCAGAAATAGTGATATTTTCTGAACTTTGGACGTTAATGCCGAAATTACGGGTTCTGCTGATGTTATTGTTATGAATCAATAGATCTGCAGAATAGGCTGCTAGTATCCCCGTAGAGGTATCGGATAGAATATGGCCAGCGATCGTTACTCTAGTACAGTTTACCAGAATAAATTGGCCTCCGTCCTGAGGAATTAAACCACCTGTCCTATCCTGCCAATAAATGAGTGGTCGGTTGTTAACCGAATTATTAACCACTTCGGCCTGCAAGTAGTTTTCGACATTTGAACCACCAAGTAATAAACTGTTGTTCACGAAAACATTATTATTGATCCTGTTGTTTCCTGAATGGTCAAGATAAAGTCCATTTTTGCTGTTATTAGCCAGAAGATTACTGGAAATATTGTTGTTTCCAGAAGATCCTAGAAAAAGCCCGCTCTGGCTGTTACTAGAAACAATATTACCAAATACGATATTATTATGCGAATCTTGGAGGGAGATACCGTCTCCTCCACTCTCAGTAACTGCATTGTTTTTAAGAATGGTGTTTCTGGAGGAAGAGAGGGAAATTCCGCTATCCCCGTTCTGTATAAGGCGGTTAGCTGAAACATAGCTATTTGGAGAAACAGCCAGAATAATGCCTTCCAGATCGTTATTGGTGACAATATTGTCGGAAATATCGGTGTTACCTGAATAGTATAGGGAAATTCCCATCTCAGCACCGAACACCGAGTTATTAGAGACGCTACTATTCCCCGAACGATGCAGATAAATCCCTGACCAAGTGCTTGATATGATCGAATTGTTTGAAATAGAACTATTGGTAGAGGAGAATATGCCAATTCCCCCGAATTCACCACCCCCACCGTTATTGAGAAGTAGATTACCTGAAACGGTATTATCTTTTGAGTTAACCAGCTCAATACCAGTTTCTAGAGTATTAGCGACCGTATTTCTAGAAATTTGGAGATTTGAGGTATTATATATGAAAATGCCTTTATCGCCTCCTCCCAACCAACAATTTCTGATGCGGAAAAACACGTCAACATTCCGAATACCTATCAAATGTGGCCCCGAGGAGCCAGAGATGTTAAAACCCTCGATGAAATAAGGAGAGGTGAATGAACCATCCCCTGGCCAATTCCCTGCAGATGCCTGTGCCAAGAAATCCTGGTTACCATCAATGTAGATCGGTGAATGGGTTTCATATGAGGCCAAGCTTCGTGCAGATGAAGATGATTGCCTCGGGGAGCCTTGATCTGCATATTGGTATCCGTCACCTCTAAAATTGGGCTGACCTTCCGGAAGGGAATTTCCCATTAAAGCAATCCAGGGCAGTAGCCATAGGAGTCCTAAAAGTACTAGAAACCCAATTTTGTGATTTCTCTCCAACCTACTGACCCCATATACGCTTCATCTTTAGGCTAAACCTGCCTAATTTTGTCAAATCCTAGGATAAAAATACTCTCACAAAAAGCACCTATATCAAATCTAAACGTGGGAGCGGTTCTTCCTCTTTTGTGACGGTTTTGGGTCCTCGTATAACCCCAATACGTGCAAAATCATCTTCAAAATGCTACGTCTCTCTCCAGTCGTTTGTCTTCCGATATCTGGGTGGAAACACTGAGGACACGCCTTTGACGTTTGTACCGTGGATTTGTGAAGATTGGAGTTAGGTACAATCTCTATACGTAATCCATAGGGGCGGCCTTGAATATCTATGAATCTTCAGGGTACTATCATCACATTGGAGGGACGCACAATTACCCATATAGTTCTAAAAGAATAAATAATTGTTTGATTAAAAAGTGGATTAGTGAACAAGATGGTCGAAAAGCCACGTATAACTATTAATCCAAAAATATGTGGGGGAAAACCAGTGGTGACAAATACACGGGTTCTTGTATCTGTGATCTTGGAATGGATCGAACAAGGCCATACATTTGATGAAATTACCAGAGCATTTCCAAGTATAACAGTCCAAGATGTACAAGCAGCCATCAGTTATGCTCGATTGGTCATTGAAGGTGAAAGGACTGAATTCTATTCATCAGATGAAATTTCTACTTGATGAAAATGTCACCCATAGTCTTTTGAAGATTTTTAAGTCAAAGAATTTGTCAATAACTACTGTACAAATGGAGGGAATTCGTGGGATCGCAAATGGTGAGCTTTGTCAATATTTAAAAGAGAATGACTATGTCCTCATTACTTTCGACAAGGAATTCATGAAATTATGGTCATATCATAAAATAAAAGCAATTCTGATTGATATTCACCCTGCAACGGACCCTTTTGTCATCCCTAAATTTTCTCAGTTTTTATCTACCTTCAATGAGGTCCTCCCAAACAATTTTCTTATTATTCTAAGAGAAAAAGAGTTTAAAGTTAGATTGTAATTGATGATTCTTTTTCATTACAGGTTCTTTGGGTTGTCTTTCTTCCCTTCAGAACGTAGCATCCCGCTCCAGCCGTTTGTCCTCCGACATCTGGATCGAAAACACTGAAGACAGACCCTTGACGTTTGTACAGCCATACAAGCGATCAGCCCATGCCATAAGAATATCACGGTGCGAAATGACAAGGAACTGGGCAGAGGCACCATTAGTTTGGCGGGGGCGTTTAGGTGTGTCTTCACCGTCACCGTCATCGTCATCGCCGCCGACGCCGCGGGACATGCGATGGAGGAGTTTGGCAACCCGACGGACATTCATGGGGTCGAGGGCGGCATCGATTTCGTCAAGGATATAGAAGGGCTGAGCATCTACGGTTTGAACTGCAAAGATAAAGGCCAGAGCCGTTAAAGCCTTTTCACCACCAGACATAGATTCGAGGGAGGCGACCTTCTTACCCGCAGGATGAGCCTCGATAAGGATACCCCCTTCAAAGATGTCCTCTCCCTTCTTGGGATCCTTTTCGAGGATCAGACGGGCATCGCCGTTACTAAGTTCATTAAAAATCCGTCCGAAGTGCCTGTTTACTGATCGGAAGACCTTCATGAAAACGGAATATTTCTCTGTTTCGATCTCCTCAATAAAATCGAGAATGACTTGGCGTTCTTCAATTAGAATATCGCGCCGATCAAGAAGTTCAATGAAGCGGGTGTTTTCCTCCTCAAATTCCTTCAGTGCCTTCATATTAACCGGTTCGAGGCGGGTTTTTTCTTCCGTTTTGCGAGAAATCTCTCGTGTGATCTTGTTATCATCAACATCCCTGAGTTCTTCTGCCTCCGCGGGAAGAAAAGAAATATCATTGTCCCGCGCCTCCTCCTGCAATTTTTCGACTTCTACCGCTAGTCGTTCACGCTGAAGTTTCAGGTCAGTAACCTTTTCCTCTTCTTTGGTGAACTTTTCATTGACCGTTTCTTTGTCTTTTATCAATGTAGAGTGGTATTTTTTCTGTGAATTTAGTTCAGAGCGAACTTCTTTGAACTCCTCATTGACTTGCTTCTCGTTTTCGAGAATGGTTTCAAGTTGAGAATCAATCTGGCTAAGTTGCTCTTGGAGAACCTGGATTTCGCCTTCCAAATTGGCCGTTTCCATCTGAACAGTATTGTTTTCGTTATTTGTCTCGGTAATTCGGGCATCCCGTTCCTCTTTTTGGTTTTCAATGCTCTCAATCCGCGATTCAACCCCACCAAGCTTTCCCTGGAGTTTTCCGAGTTGTTGTTCCACCTGATTAATTTTCTCCAAGATGGGCCTGGTATCTGCGGCTTCAAGGCGGGCCTGGATCTCTTGAAGTTCCTCCGAGATCTTTACGATGTTCTCCTCGAAAAATGACATCTGTTGTTTTTGTTCATCTCTCTCGATAGACTTCTCTGCGAGCTGCTTCTGGAGAGGGGCAATCTCTGTTTGGTTTTGTTCCTGATTCTCACGTAATAAATTGACCTGGTTTTCTTGTTGGGTGATCTGGATTTCCGCATTCTGGATATTCTCTTCAAGTTTTTTGATCGATTCGCTAATTGTTTTTTCTAACTGGAAAAGTTTCTTTTGGTTTTCTTTTTCCTCTTTGAGTTGTGTTCTCAAGCCTTGAAGTTGGTCTTGGGATGTCTTCATTTCCGCCCGAAGTGTTTCAACCGTCTCCTGCGCGGATGCGAGATGAAAACCTCCGTTAATGATTCCATTAGAATAAAAAACATCGCCCTCTACAGTTGTTACGGTCGATCCAGACTTTTTCCAGGCTCTGGCAGCGGCTTGCAGATCAGGAACGATTTCATTCTGTTCGCGTACTTTCTTAATTATATTGGAGAATTTATCGGTAGGAGAGAGTTTAAAGCGTTCCAATGGAATAAAGTTGGCAGCGCCAACAGCGTTATCCTTTAAGAGTTGGATACATTTTATGGCATGATCAACGGTATCAGTTATGATCGCATCAGAGAGATGGCCGACTTCTGATGGGAGAGCTGCACCATCGCTTCCCGAGATGTTTTGGAACTCTCCTAGAACCCCTGGTAGATCCCCGTTATTCTTCCGATCACTGATAAAGCTCACCGCAGGATTCTCTTTCCCCGCTTCAGTCTTAAGAAAGGATGAAATAGTATCGATCTGAGCTTTCTGAACTAGATAGTTGTCATTTGTTTCACGGATTTGGGCATCTAGGGATTCAATCAACCCATCTAAGCTTACTTTTTTTTCTTCTATATCCCCAATCCTGGACCTGGCTTCTTCCAACCGAGTCGTGTCATCTGCTATAATGGATTTCAATTCTTGAGTTTTTTCTTCAGCTGCCTTGATCTGTTCTTCGAGTTGGCCTTGACGGCGTTCGAATTCGTTCACGTTGTTCTGAAATGCATCAACCATGCTTTGAGCAACTTCAAAAGAGACCTGGGTCTTGGTTAGACGATCATTTTCGACTCGGTGTCTTCGCTCACAATCTTCATGCTCATTCTTGATTTCTTCATACTCCTGACTCTTTTTTTCGTGTTCCATATCGAGCTGAGCACGCGAAGCTTGAGTTTCCTCGATTTCCTTCATGAGGTTTTTCTTTTCTTCTTCTAGCTCTTCTTTTCGTGTTTTGTCTTCTTCAATCTGTTTATTTATCTGTTCAAGACGGGATTGAAGTTTAGTGACACGGTTTTCGTTTGTACTAATGGTTTTTTTATTATACTCGACCTTTTCCCCGATTTTGGTTTTTTCTATGTTTTTCTCTTCTGCAGTTGTTCGTATCTCTGTCACGGATGTTTCTAAACGGATTAACTGGTCTTCCAGTGATCGAATTCTCTCATTGGCCTCCTCTATCTTGGTTTCGATATTGGTTCGTTCGTTCATCAACTCCTCCTGTCGATTCCGAAAACCCCCGATTTCTTCATCAAGAGCTGAAATTTGTTGATTATTCCTATGGTAACCGTAAGAGACTAAGAGTGATCTGTGGTCTCGGATTTCGGTATCTAACGTTTGCCATCGTTCGGCATCCTCCTTTTCCTTCCGAAGAGATTCAACACGTTTGCCCACTTCATTAACAAGGAGTTGCAGTTCATCCATTCGACGATTAGCTTCATCCAGTTCTTTTAGAGATGCTTGCTTTTTCTCATCAAATTGGCCAACACCTGCAAGGTTCTCCATGAGCTCTCTTCTTTGATTAGGAGACATACCTACTATTTCCCCAACCTGCCCCTGCGCTATGATGTTGTAGCTGTTAATAACATCGATCCCTGCAATTCGGAGTTTATCAAGGATATCTGTACGTGTTGTTCTCTTCCCATTCAACCTATAGGTTCCAGTTCCATTACGTTTCAATTCCCGTGTGACTGTGATCTCCGGTTCCCGAATAGGAATCGCATAATCGCTATTATCAAACACAATGTCTACGATTGCTTTTTCACTGGCTTTTTTTCCGCCGATTCCATTATAAAGAAGGTTTACCATGGAATCTGCGCGCATAGCTTTTTTCGAAAGCAGTCCCAGACAAAAGTTCACAGCATCGATGCTATTCGATTTTCCACTGCCGTTGGGACCCACGATACATGTAAAACCTTTAGCCAAGGGCATACGCACAGTGGCGGGGCCATAGGATTTCCAACCCGTCATCTTAATTTCTTTGATATGCACCATGGTGCTGAACCCTCGTGTTCTTACATAACGTGCGTCTGAGGAGGTATTTTATATATAGGTCTTTGTAAAGTGTATTATTCTCAGATTAGAGGAAGAATATTGCTTTAGGGATCTACGAACACAATCATTCGTATGTTTTTAATTATGTCTAAATTAGTTCGGCCCTTTTGAAGTTTTCTTCGCCGATCACCGGAGGAAATGATTACTTTTTAGGTTCATTCCACAATTCTACGAAGGTTTGATGGAAAATTTCTATTGAAGAAGTCGAAGAGGGAGTATATTCAAAAGATAAAGAAGTAGCCCTTAAAAAAAGACAGTTTCAAAGTAGGCCATAGTCCATAGTGCATTCAAGTTTATACTATGGACTTTACAGCTGATTTTGTGTTATAAATGTCCTCTAACGGACGAATCGGAACTGAGAATCTATGGCAAGAAATGGAAACATCACCAACGAAATCCATATGTTGATAATGTAATTTAGGAAAAAGCCAAATCGTGGATATCATTGGGTGAACCGAGAGATTGGTAACAACAGAAACAATGTCTCAGAAAATTCAGTCGAAAGAACAGTTCGATTTCTTAACCACCGAAGAACTCCGAGAAAAACGGAATACCAGACAAAAAATACGAAACGTTTGCGCTCTTGGTATTTTTTCGACCGCCAATGCCGTTATACTGGCCTTTATAATCGCCTACTTTAACGTGGCCTATCTACAAGGGACATCTGGTTTTGGTTTAGGTCTTTCTCCGGAGTTGGCGGAAACAATATTCAGTTACTCTGTTGCTGCGGGTTCAATCGGCTTTCTAGGGACCGTAATAATTGGAGGGGCCTTTTCAGACGATTATCGCTCGAAATACGGGGCTCGGGCTCCATTCATTCTATTGGGATCAATTCTTGCTGGGGTTATGTTAGTATTGACTCCAGTTTTTGCCGGATTAGCCAATCAAGAATTACTTCTTTTGGTATTTCCGGTATGTTTTTTTCTAATTTATGTAGGATTGGGGCTTGCCACTTCTCCGACGGGTGCTCTCCTGTCTGAATTGTTTACAAAGGATCAGCGGGAATGGATTGGATTAGTTCTGGCAGGATTTGCAACATTAGGGAGTCTAATTGGTTTGATATTATTTCCCACCATAGTAAATGTCCTTACTAGTCTTGTTGAGACAATTCAACTTCCACCAACTTTATCTGGGATTGGATACTTTCTTTTTCCTGCTCTGATCATTATCCTTGCAGGATTATGCATTTTTTTTCTGATAGAGAAAGCTAATCCGCCCTTTCCCCCTATTGATTCACCAGTTTCAGACATATTACAAACCCCGCAGTATTTGGCGCTTGGAGGTTCAGATTTTGGCAAAATGTTTTTTGTACAATCATTCTGGGGCTTTGCTTCTGAAACTGTTTCGATTTACCTTTTAATCCATCTAACAACAGAGTCAGGGATTTCCAAGGCTGAAGCGCCTATCGCTCTATTGGTCGTGGGGTTGGTTTCCGCAATAATGGCGATTCCAGCTGGGCTTTTTATTTCCAAATTCGGAAAAGTGAAAACTGCTATCGTGGGATCGGCCTTATACTCGCTATTCTGTTTTATCCTGGCTGGAATGGAGATTGGCAATTATTATTCTCTGGTTTTCGTTATTGCAGCGATCGGGGGATTTGGAGCCGTTTTTATTGAGAGCGTGCGGGTCTCTTTACCAGCTGATCTCGTACCAGAAGGTAAGGAAGCTCAGTTTATGGGTATAAACTACTTTGGGGCTTTTTGGACGCAGCCAATTGTCGCTCTCCTGGGAGGGTTTGTCCTCGCTACGTTTGCATCTTGGGAATACTCTCCTACTTTTATCCTGTTTATATTAGCTGGTGCTGCGTCGTTTGTGGCCACTATAGTTTTGTTTCTTATTTCCTACGAGAATATGGTTCGAAGTGAGTATTACAGATTCTATAAGCGCTATCTCGCCATCCGTGGATTTTTCGATGAAAAGCTCGATGCATTGGTGGACGCAATTCTTTAACGGACGGGTCAACCGTGAGAAGAAAGGGGGATTGACTGGTCTAGGCTATTTCACCACGTTTTCGCATTGCTTCAAGTATCAGGATTCCAAGGTGAGCAAACGGGGCCTCCATTCCAGTCCCTGATTTTGCGGAAGTTAGATAGTAGCCAGATATATTAAATTCCTTAACGAAACGATTTGCGGCCTCACTAATTAAATCTGCATTACCAGACAATGTATCAATCTTGTTTCCGACCAATATGACAGGCATATCATCTTGATTGTGTGTTCGTGCCATGTTAAGCCATTCGGGCAATTCCTGTAACGTTTTTATCCTACTGGTGTCAAAACACAGAATAGTAGCAGATGACCCTTGACAGTAACCAGGAAAAAGTGAACGAAAACGGTCCTCACCAGCATAATCCCAATATGCAACTCTGAGAAGATGGTCCCCAACCTCTTGATCCATGATTAAGAAGTTCACTCCAACTGTAGAAACAGCAGGTATGTAGTGGTTCGTCTCGTGTCGTTTCAACAGGGTTGTCTTACCAACACCGCCTGGCCCTGCAACCACTACCTTTACTGTCAATATGGTGGTATCGAATATAAATTTGCCTTCAACCATGTAGATACGTCTTCCTAGGCATCGGGTAAGGGTATTATTCCGTTTTTTGAGCATCTAGAATTGTTTGTGCCAATAATTGGAAAAGATATTGAGTATTTTCCCCTGTTACAGCGCTAGTGGCGATATACTGTTCAATTGGGTACTGGTTACGAAACTCATTGATTCGGAGAGGAGATATGGAAACTCCCAGATCACTCTTCGTTGATATCAAGAAGTTGATACTATTGTCTTCACGTCCGTACACTCGAAGCCATTCATGAAGAGCATCCAAAGTTTCTTCCCGTGATGGATCGAAGGCAAGTATAAGTCCATCACATCCTTCTGCATATTGCGGGAATACCATTCGAAATTTGGTTTCCCCTCCGAAATCGAAGACATGGAGGACAACATTTTTACCATAAACCTCAACTGATTTTACGGTAAAATCGAAACCAACGGTCGAATAGAGACCCTTTAGGGGAAATTGTTCGTAAAGAAACCTATGAACGAGGGACGATTTCCCTACGTGTTTTTCTCCTGCAATTACCACTTTTAATGGCTTCTCTAACGACATTACTGTCCTCTCAAGGACTCACACAATCTAGGAGGAGGAGTTGACTATCAATCCATAAATGAATTATCTTTCAAGTAATACAATACAGCAATTACCTTGTTTGAGTACGGTAAATCAATATAATATATATCTATATTCTAATAGGTAGGCCTCTAAAAGATGAGTAGCTTAGATTAGGTGAAACAAGATTAATCGGGAGGGATTTCATCGGTAACCTGTGTCTCACGATCTTCTGTTATTTCAGGTAGCGATCGTGGAATTTGGATTTCTATCGTTTTAATAAGAAGCGCAAGTTCCTCTGCACGACTCACAACTTGGCTCAGCAGCGAAAAAACGGTTTCATATTTCTCATTTACCTTTCGCTCAATTATAGCCATGATTTCCTCTTGAAATTGTTCAAGATCCTGAGACCACGCAGATATTTTACCAGCCTGTTGTTCCATGATGTTTTCATATTCGCTTACTGATTGTTGCAACCCTTTTATGAGTTCGTCACGAGTTTTTTTGGCTTCCTCCTCCAATTCTTTCGAAAGGCCTTCAAAACGATCTTGGAGATCTTGGCCTACCTTTTTACGCATATAGTGGGCGTTTACTTCATTTAAAATCTCAATATCCGATTTTTTTAAGGATTGGGTTGTCAATGTTAATTCGGTATGGATGTTCTCCCTTAGAGATTCGATAATCCGGTTGAAATTCTCGAAGTGTGTTTTTTGATCAGATTTGCTTTGGCTGATCAATTCTTTGAGAGTTCCCTTCAATTGCAAAGTAGCCAAACGTTGTTCTTCCAAAGCTCTAGAGTGGTCATCTTTGGCTATCTTTAGATCAGATAGTACCTTTTTGAGGTTCTCGAGCAAATTATCGGTAGAAATTAGGCGTTCGGTTGTTTTATCATTAAGATCATTCAGTTCTAAATGAAGGCTTTGGATATTACTTGATAAGCTCGAAATTTCAGTTGATAGCGTATCCATCAAGTTTTTTGAGGACTGCTCCACCTCAGTTTTTATGGGGCGGTCGTTGATCGAATCTCTGTGTTGTTCCAGCATCTGACCATGCTGGTTAAGCTGCTCGCGGTGTGAACCAAGATTTTCTTCAAGAGTGGCAGCCCGTTTCCCGAGGGTCTCCATTTTCTCTTGTAAACCAGAGATCTGTTCATTTTCGGAACTAATGGTGGCATCTAGGTTGGTAACAAGCTTTCTCTGTTTATCTAGGGACTGCTGTAAATTTTGTAAATGGACGGACTGATCAGACAGTTTTTCTTCTAAAGGCTCAAACCTCGCCTGTAAGGTTTGAAAGGCCGTTATCTGTCCCTGAAACTCCTGATTTTGGCTATCCTGCCTCTTAAACTGTTCTAATGCCTCATTTTTCCAGTTCTGAAAATTTGATTGTAATTCTTTCATCCGTTCATCATTTTGATCTATTTTTGCCTGGAGTTCTGTAATAGATTCCGTATTCCTTTCCAATAACTGGATTAAATCTCGTTGCTGTCTTTTTATCTCGAGATTGGCGTTATTTTCATTATCATTTTGAGACAAGGTTGAGCTTCTCCTTTAATATTGAATACGATTCTGTTAGAGCTACTCTAATATCTTCGAGCTTGGAAACAAGCCTAATCTCAATACTCTCTCCTTTTACAAAACTATTAATATCAAATGTTTTAATGATATGGGGTGAGAAGCGCTTCCAGTGTGCGGAGAGTTCATGAACATTACGAGCGTCTGTTAGAAGGATCAGTTGAGCATCCGCTTCCAGCTTTTCGACCAAAATCCCTACTTCTTGACCCTCAAAGACTAATTGCGTAACGCCTTCATTTGTTAAACGATCTGGATTTCTTTTTAATACTAAAATAAGGCCCGTGTTCTCCTGATATATGGGGAAAATCTCTTCTGGAGTTTTTAAGAATATTCCTGAAACTGAAAATCCCTCTGCAAACTTCAAGAGTAAAGGAAGACCGCTAATTTAGCTCACCTCTGAAATGGATTTCTGGGATCTAAGAATTTACGCGATAGAAGAAAAAAGGCTGAATTTAAAAAAGAAATCCTTTCAAGTCTTTTTCAAAAATAGCCCTTCAACAACAATGACATCAGAAATCCCCCTCAGTTCGTTCCGCGAGTTAACGGTGATTATTCCCACATTAAATGAATATGATAACATAGGAAAAATGATTTCTCAGTTATTAGAGAACTATAAAGATATTTCAATTTTGGTTAGTGACGATGGGTCGAAAGACGGTACGGCCGAAGTAGTTGTTGAATGGAGTCAAAAAAATCCCCGGATACGACTCTTAGATAGAAAAGAACAGCCCGTCAAAGGATTGAGTATATCAATCGTTGATGCAGTTAAAATTGTCCAAACTCCCTATTTCTTCGTTATTGATAGCGATTTTCAGCATCCACCAGATAGCATAGAAGAAGGATTCGCCGTTATGGTGAGGGAAGATTTCCCTCTCGTAATCGGGACCCGTCGACAAGTAGAAGGCTGGAGTATCACCAGGAAGATAATTTCATGGGGGGCCTCAACCCTCGGGAAATTCTCTCTCATGTTAAGAAGAAGGCCGCGCCCCATGGATATTATGAGTGGCTTTTTTGGCGGAAAGACAGCATTTGTATTGGAAATTCTGGTTAATAATCCCCAAACCGTTGCTCCAACGGGATATAAGATTCTTTTTGACCTATTAAAAGTTATTCCCAGAAACGCTCGCGTTGGTGAGTTTTTTTATACTTTTAAGGGGCGAGATCAAGGTACATCAAAAATGGGAAAAAGACAGATGATGATTTTTTTTCGTTCGCTTTTCTAGATTGAATCAATCTTGGAAAATTGGAGATTGGGAAAGGAACGCTTTGATTGTTAAAAAGTATGAGAACCTGCTTTCTCCTGTCTAGAACTGCCTTTGCCTAGGAACAGTTGATCTGATTCGACTAGTGGTTTTTCGCATCCTCCGCTGTTTATCTACGAAGGCCATGATATTCGAACCTAGTAGGGCGAAGGCAGCTTGGATATTTACGCCTGTTTTGGCACTAGTTTCAATGAAATGGCACGTAAAACCTTCAGGGGCAGTTAACTTAGTGAGTCTCTCTGTGAAAATTCTTCCCTGTTCCGAGGATACCGTGTCATCTGACAGTTCTCGCATATCGATCTTGTTAGCAACTACGACGATTGGGACTCGCCCTCGTCCATTGTTCGACCAGAGTTCATTGATCCACTTTGGGGTATTAAAATAGCTATCGGGACGAGTAACGTCATACACGAGGAGGGCGCCTACTGATCCCTTATAGTAGACCTCTCGGACGGCATCAAATCGTTGTTGTCCTGCAAGGTCCCATATTTGGAATCGGACGGCCTGACTATTTATGTTGTCGTCCCGCATGGCAAAATCAGCTCCAATCGTAAGAAGATATTGGGCCTTGAAGCCTTTTCCTAGATAGCGCTCACGGATGGCGGTTTTCCCCACCCCTCCGTCTCCAATCAATACAATTTTGAGTACGGTCATTGTGAGTCACTTTCTCTGGTTTTAAGGATCCTACCACTCGTGTTGATTTCTTAGTTCGTTTAAGAGTGATCCTTTCCTTACTTTGATTGTTTACCGTTTGTCTTTTGGGAGCATTAATTAAAGGTGTTTCTATAGAAATCGTTCGATAATTGTGTTTTCGATTATACTTTGATGACGTCATAAACATAGCTATCATGTATGTTTTCCCCAGATATTATTGCAAACATGCAATGAGATCAGATACTGGTATAGATCATGTAAGTGTTTTGATCGAAATAAAGGATGTCTTCATCTTCCCTGTAAGTCACATTTTATAAAAAAAAGGACAATCATTAATAAGAATAGGCTTGAAGAGGAACTTGGATTAATAGAAATGATTAAATTGATTACCATGAGGAAATGGTGAGTATATAGCACTCAAGAAACCGTAATTTCTGCCAACATACTCAATAGGGCCCTCAAGATGATAATCTTATAATTCGGAAATTCACCTTCTCGTGATATTCCATTAAAAGAAGACAAATCGAACAAGAACAAGGTTTTACGGTTTAACAGAGAAGGCTTTCACGGGGTTATCAACAAGAAATAGGCTATATTGGTAAACATATATGTGCCTTGAATTATACAGAGTTGATTATATGATAACGCGTAGAGAGAGATTAGTAGAACTGCTTTCTAAACCAGGAGTCGATATGACACTGCTAGAAATGTCCGATGAGCTAAAAGTTTCCGTGAAAACCGTCATAGAAGACATAGATAGCATAAGGAAGACACTTAGACGGGAAGATCGACATATCGAAGTTCGTCCAGCGGTCTGTGTTAAGTGTAATTTCATATTTTCTGGCCGTACAAGAATCTCGGACCCTACTAAATGCCCTAAGTGCCATTCCGAACAAATTGAACCGCAAGGATTTCGGATTTCTAAATCTTGATGAGCTCTACTCACCAGTACTACCCAAACCGCCCTTACGATCGTCGCGCGTATCCATTCGCGTTACTTCGACAAAATCACAGTTGTTTGCTTCATGAAATATTATCTGGGCGATTCTCTGGCCCTGGTGAATGTGACATATCTCTTGACTTCCATTATTCAAGATCACAAAGATCTCATCCCTATAACCTGAGTCGATAATACCCCCAGTAGTAAATAAGCCTTTCACGGCCATGGAACTTCGTGTTTCAATTCGGCCGTAGACCCCGGTAGGGATCTCTAAACAAAATCCTGTCCTAAGTATAGCTGTACTGCCAGGAGGAACCATGGCATCTTCGATGGCATAGATGTCGGAGGCAGCGTCGCTTATATGGGCTTTTTTGGGGAGGACTGCCCTAGTATCAATTTTTAGGATTTTAATTCTCAACGATTTCAATTTGGGGCACAGGTGAAAGGATATCGAAACTGTTTAAAGCAAAATGGGAGAGAGAGATAAAGGAGATGGTATTTCAGGTAGATCGTACGTAGATCGCCCTGATCGATCTTCTTGGTTGGACAAAGCAATGGCAAATCGAAAATGGCACATAATAACGGCTATTCTTGTTTACACAATATATTTGGTTATATATTGGGCTGTAGATACCAATATCCCAGACTTGGGACTGACAGACATTTCTCCGTTATGGATGACTCTTGGCTTTTTGATGGGATTGATCGGAGCGGAAGCCCCTGATTGGGATTTGCTCATCAACTGGATGCACCATAGGGATATTACTACGCATAGCATATTCATTCCGATTGGAATAACAGCGATTTTTTTCTACCAAAAGTTCGCGGATCCTTCAGATCCAACCTTAGCTCCGCTTGCACTTGTATTTACACCCTTTCTCGTGGGTTTTGCTTCGCATCTGTTGCTGGATCTTTTCCCTAGTGTAGATCCCGAAAAAGAAGTTAAGGAAAAAGGAATTACTAAAACTACCGCCACGCTGCTTGGAGGATTTGTATCTGGTTTAACAGGGATTGAAACTATTAAGGCGTTACAGGGGACCTATTTGATACATTTACCTTTCAAATTGCCAGTTAAAAGCGAAAAGAAGGATAAGTTTATAGAAATAAGAAGAACTTTCCCACTCCACACATCACGATGGTGGTTGTTCTTTAATGGTCTCATATCTGGTGTGTTAGGTATCGCTCTTCTGGTATTCATGGTAATTTTGTGATCAATCGTGGGCCTAAACGATCCTTTCTTCCTCTTTAATCGCCATAGAGAATTTTTCCAGAATCATTTCCGCTTCTTCCTCGGTTATCCGAAACCAAGGAAGTAACCGAATGGCGCTTCTACCTGACCCAAGGGTCCATAGATGTTGTTTTTGAACTAGGTTTTTGAGTATACGACGTCGCAACTCTGTAGCATGTGTTTTGGAAACCTTATCCTTAACGATTTCAATACCGATCATTAATCCAAGTCCCCTGACATCCCCGATGACCGATGACTCTTCCTGAAGATCTTGTAGCCCTTTCATTAGATAAGTACCCATTTTTTCATTGGAGGACAGCCTTTTTTCGATTTCTTTTAACATGAACAAGCTAACCAATGCTTGAAATGGTTCTGCAGAGACAGTTTGGGAATGTCGCGAACTTCGTGTGAATAAACCAGGTTGATCGGCCTTGCCTATGGTTGCGCCGAGCGCATACCCGCCGCCTAAGGCTTTCGCGGTTGCAATGAAATCAGGAATGGTTTCATGATGTTCAATCGCCCACCATTTTCCCGTCCGACCAAGGCCTGATTGAACCTCATCAGCAATCATATAGGCCCTATAATCGTCTGCGATTTTTCGAACCGCCTTTACAAAATTACTGTTTGGCACAATGAGCCCGCCTTCCCCTGCCAAGGGCTCCATAATGATACCAGCAAAATCTGTGGCCTCATATTTCAACATATCATCAATTTGGCTATAATAACTCTCTACCGTTCCTTCAGTGTCATCGTATTTGCTCCGATAGGGGTAATGGTACGGAATTCGGACAACATCCACACCTTGAGGATAATGATTTTTGTGTAAGTGATTCGATGCTGTGACGGCGAGAGCGTATCCTGTCCGGCCGTGAAAAGCAGGCCGAAATGCTAGAAAACGAGAACGACCCGTTAAGTCCATGGCAGCCTTCATAGCCCCTTCAACGGCTCTTCCGCCTGAAGTAGTAAAAACAACCCGTTTGGAATGGGCGCCCGGAGCGATGCTCGCAAGACGTTCTGCAAGAAGGACATGCGGGATGTTATCAAAGTCCATCCCGGGAAGTTCTCGTGGAATATCAAGAAGTTTGGCTTCGAATTCCTTGAGCTCCGGAGGGCGAAAGCCAAGGGGACGAACTGCAACTCCAGAGGTCAGGTCATAATATTGAGTGCCTTCTAAGTCGCGTAGCCACGGCCCTGGTCCACATTGAGTATGATCAATAACCGGAAAAATCTCTCTGTCTTGAGTTGTAATGGCTAATGCTTTTTGACTGCGTTCAATCCAATACTTCGAGCTATTAACATTAGGCATATCGTCGACTAGGGATTTTAAGAGGTCTAAATGAGACGGATCCATTTATTACTCACCTCTGTCAAATAAGGCTTGCAGTTGACAAACATTGACTGCAATATAAAAACACTGTTCTATACTGCAAGCGTTCTATGATTCTACTGGTATTTTTCAAGTAGATTTATAAACTGGAATTGAATCTCACCAAAAGAAGCTTTGTTTAAAACAAGACGGATCGATATTCAATCCTTCCGTCCCCATAATCCCATTATAAAGGGTGAAAATCCTTTACGGACGAATTGGGAGTCTAACAAGGGTTGCTTAAACCAAATCGTTTGGCTAGAGATTTTGAAGCGAAAAATTCAACACATCAATCTGTCATTTTACAATCAAAAGATCCGATC
This sequence comes from Candidatus Heimdallarchaeota archaeon, assembly GCA_048881705.1. Taxonomy (GTDB): domain Archaea; phylum Asgardarchaeota; class Heimdallarchaeia; order Hodarchaeales; family Hodarchaeaceae; genus Hodarchaeum. Next base: position 19,886 of record JBHLSH010000023.1, read on the forward strand.
AGTTCAACTCGAACCCAGTATAACGAAAAATGCTATAATACTAACTAATGCTATTATTAGCCCCTTTATAAAATATTCATGTTTCCTGTGGAGTATAGGATAGATTTTTTTCAGTATGGAATAATCTTTCTGTTCGATAGCCTCGGTTAATTGCTTGCTGCTTCCACCCTTAGGACAAGAGGCATCATCTGAAGAAACAAGATCCCTAAGTGCCTTGTTACATTTTGCGCATTTGAAAACTTCTCTTTTTTCCTTCGCATTGAATGGTAGATTAACTGAGATTAGGTAAGCTGGAAAACTGATTGCGACAATAAGCAAATATAAAATACCAATGAGCAAAATTAATGTACCAAACAAGGCCGCAGGGATCATTAAAATACAGAGAATGATTGTTTGACCCCAATTTGTTTCTTTTTTGCCTTCTTTGGCCTCGCTGCATTCTTGAGGGTAGATATCTGTTTGAAAATGATAATAGTTTGTAAAGAAGTGTGGTCGAAACATTCCGATATAAGGAACAATCCATCCTACAAAAGCGTCTCCCAAAATAAATGGAAGGTCGTTGATTCCAGAAAAAACGCCTGTTAAGAACGCTATCGCCAGCAGGATGTTCAAAAAATAGATTGACAATAGACGAGTGTAAAGCCAAAAAACGAATTCCAGAGAGTGGAGGCGGATTTGGCGGTTGAATCATAATAACCCAAGATTCTTCATACCCCTTCGAAGATTATTTTGCATTAGGTCTCAAATTTACTTAAACACATTTCGGCCCTCACCACAAAAAAACTCTCTAACACAACTAGATCTATGTGATGGAAATTATAGATCGTTTAACCCTTTTCACCGGATCGGAGTCTTGTCATGGGATAATTGTGGACAGACCTAGAAAGAAGTGTAACGCCAGACTTTTACGGGAAAAGGACCCAAAATGTATGCTCTTACGGATTGTACACTAGAACAAGTGAGCATCTACTTAATGATTTTATAAATTGGACCTGAGTTCAATCTCTATCCAGATTTAAAATTTGTGAGTTTTTTACATTTCTAAGAATAATAGATGTATAGGTCTTTTTGACCCCAGGAATAGATGAAATCCTCTTTTCAACGACATCATGAAGATTTTCTATCGAAGTAGCGTACCCCATGCAAAAAATGTCATGGATCCCGGTAGTGATTCTGATTACATGGATTTCCTCGATCCTCTCAAGTTCTGGAAGAATGGTTTCCATTGCGTTGACATCCACGTCTACTTCAGTAATAAACTCTATCGAAGCTCCTATCGTTTCTGGATTCAAGTCTACCCTAAAACGTTTAATAACCCCCTTTTTCTTAAGTTTATCGATTCGGTCTGATATAGTTTGTGACGTTAGATTTAAGGTCTTGGCAAGGATAGTATAGCGTATCCGCCCATCTTTACTCATCCAGCGGATGATTTCTCGATCAATCTTATCTAATGTTATCTCACGCACTCTTGAATTTTCCCCCTTTTGAGTTTTTCAAAAAGGTTGAAAACAATTTATCTCCTCAAATTGGGGATTTAGGTTGGTTCTTGTCTATTGATACGCCATAGGAACCAATATCTGTGCGCAATACTAGCGGGAAGAAGGGCAGGTAGTAATACAATAAACGATAGAACCACCAGGGAATTAATTTGGATAGAAAGAACTTGAATCATAATCCAAATCCCTGCCGCGAAGATAAAGTACACCGCGATAAATGCAATATAATCTGAGATTGTCTCAAATGCCCCTTTTGCAAAACCGAAAAGCCCGTCCACCACGAGGACAAGGATTTCCCAGAATCCCAACAGAATCAGATAGACAAATTCCGCAAAACCTCTGCCAATAGCTATTGCGGTCGTGGTTCCGCCCTTGATTACTAATCTAGCTCCTGCGATTAAAGAATCCACACCCAGATAGGCACCGGGGATAGCAATCAGGATAGCGTACAGGAGGAGGAGAATGAGAGCAAAGAGTTCATCGAAGTTCGTTATAATGATTAATAGGCCCATTAGAGCAGCTGCAGGTGCGATAAGAATCGAAAAACTAACTAATCCATCAATCCCTGGATTTATTTCATTTCTATCAGGATTTCGTGCGAAAAATTGAACTGTGCGATTCGCTTGTGTATAGGTCTTCGCTGGTCTAGCTCGAGTTGTGAATTCGACGTATTTTTCATTCTTTGGCCTCTTAAGAGGTTCTACCACGACGTTTCCAATGTCAAATTCCTTAAACTCATCTCGAGCAATCTTTCCAGCTTTTCTGATTTCTCTGTCAATAATATTTCCAGCCTCAACAATTTTTTTTCCAAGGGTTCTTCCAAGTTTCTTGGATTTGCTCTCTTTCTTATCAGACATTCTCAGAAATCTCCACAAAGGCTAATGGGACATTCAGCTAGGAGTCCTTTTTTAAATTCTTGTATCATCACCTAGATAGGAATTGACTGATGAATAATCACCAGATTTCCGCTCCTAATCATTCGATTATCGAGAAACGTATTCCTGATATTATAAATGATCTTATAGAGTGGTTCAGGCTCTATGGACGAGATCTACCATGGAGACATACTCGGGATCCATATCAAATTCTTATCAGTGAAATCATGCTGCAACAAACTAACGTAGATTTAGTTATTCCGATATATAAGAGATTTTTAAAGAAATTTCCAACGATCCAAAGTCTGGCGAGGAGCAAAATCAGCCGCATTCGTGCAATCACGGATCAACTTGGTTATAAACGTCGGGGATTATATCTTCAACAGATAGCACGGCAGATTGTCTCTGAAAAAGGAGGGATTATCCCCAACACCTTAGAGGGCCTGATAAGTCTGAAGGGAATCGGGAGATATACTGCAGGCGCAATTCTAAGTTTTGCTTATGAACTCCAAGACAAAGCTGCAGCAATTGTAGACGTAAACGTAGAACGGATTATTATCAGGCTTTTTGCCTTGTGGAATCGAGAAAAAAACGCTGCCTTGGAAAAAGAGATTTGGATGATTGCTGAGAACATCACTGTTAGTTCGAAGGATTCTTGGACAATAAACCAAGGATTATTAGATCTTGGCGCCACGATATGCGTTTCCCAGAAACCAAAATGTCATATCTGTCCCATAAGAACCTTTTGTGAATATTATATACAGATAATTCCAAAGCTGGTTCCGCTGGAATCATTCTTCTCTTGAATAAGTTCTGTTCAATCCGCATTAAGTTGAGGAAAACGATGAGAAAAGGTTTGAATTATCCTGGTTAAATAAATCAAAAAGAAGTAGATAGAGGAAAGATCTTGATTTCACATTCTACAAGGAAGGATTTAGGTACGTTTTCTCCTCTTTATTCCTCCTTAACCAAGGAATTATATCCATTGATTCGAAATTTTCTCATAAAACTCCTTCGCCATGATTATTTTGGCGAAAAATTATCCCTTTCAATCAAAAAAGTTCTGTTAGTGGAGCATGAAACAGCTTTTTCAGAAAAAAGAATTGCATCACTAAGTAACGTGATCGTTGCTTTATACCATGATAAAATCCTGATTAGTCTTTTATTGGGTCAGAACCATAAGATCTTATCTTCAATTTTAGAAAATCTGAAGTATTCGATGGACAACAAGGCAACCAATAAAGAAAACGAGTCTGATGGTTGCATCAACCACTTGAAAACCTATTTTAGAAAAGCAGAGCGCCTGTCTTCCCGATTCCCAATAATGAATAGAAAGAAATTTCCACTTAATGCCCTGGAAGACATTTTACTAGACAATAAATCAATATCGTGGGTGCTTTCTAGGAATCTTTTGCTGTATTCATCAGGGGATCCAGATTCCAGGCGTCTCCATATGATATTGCCCTATGTTTTCGAATTCATGTTACCTCAGAGTATCAAACAATCGGAAGGCCAGGTGTTTACGCCAATTTCGGTTGCTGACTTTCTGTGTAAAACGCTGATCACGGGTGAAGTAGATCGAATAATTGATCCAGCATGCGGAACTGGGGTTTTGTTACTTCGTACCTTGAATAATCTGATTCAAAGAGAATTGATTCCATCGCGGATAACTTTTATCGGAATAGAGAAAGATCCAATGCTCGGAATGATTGCAAAAAGCGCACTGACTTATATCTCTCTAGTACGTTCTTTTCCAGCCAATCTAAAGGTAATGATTACAGATTTCTTTGATCTTACTAATGAATCATCTGATTTCAATTCAAATTCTAACGATAAAACGGTTTTTCTGGCTAATCCTCCGTACACCCGTCAAGAACTCCTAACTGATGACTATAAAAGACGTCTTTGGAGAAGAATGAATGCAAACCGTGAATATCTCCAACTTCCTCAAGCAAAACAGAATTTATTGGGCCGTGCCAGCATATATGTTTATTTTATTATTCACCTTACCACTTTTTTAAAGCCAAAGGATAAATTGGGATTGATCGTCCCAAACTCATGGTTAGATGTCAGGTATGGCGAAATTCTAAAAACCTGTTTTTTGACCTATTATCACATTGGATTCTTGCTGAATTGTCGTCTAGAAAAGCTAATCCCTGAAGTTGAAGTTAACACAATCATAATGAACCTCAGTAGAATAGATCCAAACCTTGATAGAAATTTAGAACCAGTAAAATTTGTATCGATCAATACCAGAGTGGACCTTGAGAGCTATCAGGAGGTAAAAAGTAAACAGGTTAGCTCCAGTTTAATCGATTTAGAGGAATTGGTTAACGCGCCCAAGTGGAGTATTTTCTTTCGTCAAATTCCTAATTTTAGGGGACTGCTGACGAAGGTTAATAACACCCTGATATCCTTGGGGGAAATCACTTCTATTAAACGGGGTTTTACAAGTGGTGCAAATGCATTTTTTTATCTTCCGAAACCAGGAAAAGCGAATGCCATTTTTCGGGCTTCGCTGGATACATCTAATGGAGATCTACGTTTACACCTAAAGGATGATTCGATTAAAAAGGAATTTTTTGATCAGGGTTTTCAATTTAAAGACCCCATGTTTGTAATAGAAAGAGAATATTGGATGAATATGGTAAAAGAAGATTCTGAAGAGTTTTTTTACGAATATCAACATCTCGCTAGTAATGGACAGAGATGGATCCCGAATTATCTCATTAAATCACCCCGTCAAATCAAATCATATGAAATACTAGAAAAGGATGTAAACCATGTCGTTTTGGTAATCAATAGTGGGAATGGAGAGAGATTAAAGCCAGGGGTTTCTGAATATATTCATTGGGGAGAGAATTGGGAACCTGCCGTTGGAAAAAAATATCCTCTGCGCCCTACGTGCAAATCGCGAAGAAATTGGTACGAACTTCCAGTAATAGATCCTTCACAGTTCAGATTCCTCTGTTTAATGACCATGAATGATCGATTTCCATTCTTTGATAATCCACGCGGCTTTAGATGTGATGCTCGGTTTTATGGTATCCAATTTAACAAAGATCTTCCAGCCCGGATTTTATCGATATATCTACTAATGCTAAATTCGAGCTTTTCTGCATTTCAGATAGAGCTTTTGGGGAGGAACAATTTGGGAGAAGGGGGGTTGGATATCAAAGTATATGAATATTCGCTTCTAAAGGTACCTGAAATTGAAAGAATCCAAATATATGGCACAGCGATCAAGCGGTCAACTTTGGTTGAATTGATAAAAAATTTCTATGGCACCTCACCTTTCATCCTGAGTTCCAAGAAGCAAGGTCAAGTCTTAGAGGGTATTAATGGTTTTATGGCCAGGCTTTTTGGGGTAGACGTGGATGTTATTACTAAAGTTCATCTGGAGCTTCAGAGGATGGTGAAAATGCGTCTTCTCAAGGCTCGATCTTTAACTAGGTAGGACGTCTCCCCTAATACACTAGGTCGCTTTTTTTGGTTTTCCGAATGAATTTGTTAATAACGATAAGCCAGATAAAACAGAGGACTCCCATTCCTATAAATAGCATTTGAATAAGCTGTTTGAACCATGTGGCATCTTCAAAGCCAGCTGGTGCCATAGGTAGTTGATCGGGAATAAACAATGGAAAAAAAATACCTGCCAAAATCAGGATGAGAGCTATTAACGTAGCAAGAATCTCAGCTCTATATTTCTCTAATAGATTTAATGACATTTGTTGAAAGCCTCGTTATTCCATTGCTCGAAGATAGGAAAATCATAGAATTGTATAGTGCCTACATATCGCTGGTTTCGTCTGCACTTGCTCACTGATTTTATCTGTTCGTATTTAGTGATGACATAAATCTCTTTTTTAAGATTATATCCTAATACCATTAACTGAACCTTTATTGTCGGAATGTTTGCGAAAATCATGGTCGGTTTTCTTGAGACCGATTTCGCTATTATAAACAACACCAATGGCCTTTATAAAATCCGATTTTAACCAACTATCTTTATAAATATTTGAAGACCTATCTTTAAAAGCGAAGTGGGTTCGGGAATCTAAGCATAAATTTATAAGTCGTTCATTGCCTCAATATTTCGTTGCATATCCCGTAACGGGCGGAATTAATTTAGGTTTTCTCTTAGTACCAGATGTTCCAGATGATTTTATAGCGAATGGGAACATAAAAAGAGAAAATATCAGAGAGATCAACATCAGGAATCATCCAGGTCAGCCAGTTTTTAATAAGTTTAAATTCAAATACCGGGAAGATCATATTGGCCAGCGCAAGTCGAGATTCAAGTTCGTTTCAAGGGTATCGGTCTTGGTTTAAACCCTTTAGGTATCGTCAGAGAACCAGAACGCCAATCTTCGTCCTTGATTTCGAAAGTGATAGTAAGTGGGAGGAAAGTCACATAGCAGAGTTTTATGATTCAGACAGTCCAGAAACAGGAGGACGGGGGAATCGAATAAACGGAATCCAAATATATTTCCTGGATCAAGACCATGTAAAAAGGAAAGCGTTTCTGCGACATTCACCATATTTTTATTTATTGGTGGAGGATGGCATACTATCATCAGATTTAATACGAATTCAAAATGAAATCTGGCACCAGGGAGGAAATAAGATAGTTAACGTTGAAATTACGGAGTCCTATGATGCCGAAGAATTAACTTTTTTGAAGCAAAAACCATTCATACGTGTCACCGTGGATCATCCTGGGTCTGTTCCTTCTCTGAGAGAGCAACTCGAACGAATTGAAGGTATAATTGAATGGCGCGAAGCTGATGTCCTGTTCCACCATCGAGTAGCCATTGATCATAATATACGTGTGGGATACTGGTATGAAGCAGAAATTGATGGCGGAGAAATAACAAAATTAAGTCCCATACCAAACAAGGCACCCCCTGAGTTACGTGTCATTGCATTTGATATCGAAACGACGTTCGAACAGAATCGGGAACCGAATCCTTACCTTGATGTTATAACCATGATCTCTCTCTTTACAGGAGATACTGAGCGAACGGGAAATCTGTTGTTAATTAATTCACAGGTAGTGGATTCTAGCAACATCAGAAACTTTAATATAATTCTTAGACAAAAGGACCACGAACATCTTAAGCCTTGGGTTGATTGGATCCCATTAGACGAGATACAATCTTCTTCTAACATTTTAGAAGGATTTCCTGTCCAAGTTTTGTCCATTAACGGCGAAGCAGAACTTCTTCGTGTGTTTTTCCAATTTATAAGAGATTATCAACCTGACGTTTTGGCTGATTTCTTTGGTGGTCGTTTTGACATACCTTTTTTGACCGTTAGAGCTGAGAAGCATCGGCTATCACTACAGAAGGAGACAGGCTTTAGAATTGTTTTGAAGAATCAGTTTGAAGATAGAAAATCTGTTGGAAAAGGAAGCAAAAACCTACGGGGATATTCTGCGTCTCAAATTGATCATGTGGCGGGCGCTGGGATAATTCATTTGGATACTTTTGATTTTAATGAAAAATATTCGTATCTTCCTAAAAAGGATCTCGGATTAAAGCAGAGTGTAGAAAAAAAGCTAAAAATCCTTCCGATTGGGAGGGAAGCCCTTTTTGGAGATGATCCAGTTCTAGCGGCAGCTTACGCCGCTAGCGACGGATATATTACATGGAAATATGCTCGAGAAATCGTTTTGGGTTTTTTTATTTCGCTAGGGCAGATGTTTCCAGTTTCTGCCGCTGAACTTCTATCGAGAAGATCAGGATCTCTGGATGACCTTCTCATTGATGCAGAGGACTATAAACATAATATCATTGGTAGAAGACGTATCAGTCAGAAAAATAGAGGCAGTTTTTCACCAAATATAACGATTGAATCTCTTGCATTTACAGGTGGTCTTGTAGAGGCGAGAAGGCCTGGAATATTCCGATCTGATATATACTACGATTTCACGCCAAACAAAACGAGTTTGAAAACCCTCAAGCCCGTAATCGCCAAGATAATAGAGGATGAGAGTGAATCGAGTCTACAAAAGACCGCTGCGGAAAGATTTGAAGCTTTTGTGTCTTCAGAACTCGATAATTTGAATTTACCATATTCTGATGATCATAAGGATTGTATTCGGAAAATCAGACGAGGTTTATCCAAGAATGGCCTCGGAGAAAAAGAAGTTTCCGAAAAAATAGAGGAAACGAAGAGGATTTTAGATGAAATAAAATCGCTTCACATTGTTGATTCCGAAAAAGTAAAAATGGAAATATTAGAGAACATAGATAATATTGCTGAAAATCAGGGTCGAACCCAGTTGCGTGGACTTCATGTCGACGTAACCTCGATGTATCCCTCTCAGATACGGCAGTACAAGCTCCAGCCATCGGGAATTGTTTCTAAAAAACAGTGTACGACCTGTGAATTTTATGAACCTGATCAGAGCTGTTATTTCGAGGGAGATTGGATAGTGAAGCTCTCCGGCCGACGACCGTGTCGTTATCTTGTACAAGATACGAACAAATGCGACCCTTCTATTTGTACGAGTGAAAAAGCTCAGAATTGTAAGAATTATGAACCTTTTCAGACGTCTCGATCTCGATATCAGGAAGTTTACACTTTTAACGGTGAAAAGACTCGTGTATATAGGTTACGGAATAAATCGGAGCTTAAATCAGTCCCCATAAGGAAGAGCTACCTTGGTTCTGTTATGGATGATGATCCGTTCCATACTATACAAAAATGGTTGGAAAAATCGGTTGATGCCACTGAACTTACAAGATCCCTAGGTTTTTCACAGATTGACTTATTTGAGGATCAATCTTCAGATCTTGAACTTCCAGAAGAGACTTATCTTAGCTTAGATGTCAGGACCAAAAATCTGGTCGTTTTTCTCTCAGTACGTTCACGGGTTTGTCAAAAGGCGTATAATTTCCTGGCCCGAATAATGGACGATTTTTTTAATACCCGAGTCTCTCATAAAAAGCAGGCCCAACAGCTTGAACAAAGAATCAAGCAAAAAACGAAAAGAAATGAACCCGTATCAGCCGAGCTATTAAGTCAACAGAAATTCCATGACAGTACACAGTTGGGGATGAAAGTTCCATTAAACTCGATATACGGATTATTGGGTATGAAAGGCGGGGTTCGTAATGCGAGTACACCCTCCGCAGGCATTACAACCAAGCTATCCGCGGATTTAATTCAATGGGCAGCCGATCAATTGGAACAAATAGGATGGGTGACGGAACTTGATACTGATGGAATTTGGTTATGGCTCCCGAAGACGTTTCCTATTGATTTTCCGGTTTTTATAGGTTCAAAGAATGGCAATGATTTGGAAACCCATCAGGTTACCCTAATTGATAAAATCCTGAATTCTCAGGTAAGGGAATCGGGATTTATTAATGAAAATTACTGGATTAATGATGGGAACACAATTCAGAGAATGACCAAAAGCCTGATAAGGTTTGAACAGGATGGAGGGTATGATTTTCAATTCGTAATGGGTAAAAAGAAATATATTGTATACAACTATTTGGAGAATAACCCAAACACCAAATGGATTGAGGAGGAACTGACAGGCCTTGAATCAAAGCGTGCTGACTTCTCGAAACTCCAAAAATATTATCAGGAACGGATAATTAATGCTTATCTAGATAAATATGACTCTGTTAATCCAATTACCCTAAAAGAATTGTATAAACATGCAATTGAAACATCGGAATCAATACGAGAAGAAATAATATCAGGTTCCATGGATATATCATATTTTGTTAAACCCAAAGCGATAAATAAGCAATTAGATTCGTATAAGTCAGAACTACCGCAGGTGACCTGTGCAAGGATATTGGAAGATCTCAATTACAGAGTAGCCCCAGGTACCCGAGTTGAGATGCTAAACGTCAAAGGTAAAGGTAACCATGTCCTCCCTAAACAGATTTTTGATTTAGAGTTTGAGGTTGTTAAACCTGTTTTGATTAAGCATGGAATAGGAACTCTGAGCTTTATGCTGGGTGAGCTGAAATCTAAGGAGGATCTAAGAAAGCTCATTGATATACAACAATATATTGACGATATTTTCGGACCTGGCCGGATTCACGATCGAATGGTAAACCATCCAATGATCACCCAGAATATATCCCTAGTACAGAAGATAGACCTCGAAACAGAATACGAAACCCAGCTAAAACCTCTGAAAAAAACTGAGATTGAAGGGATTGCAAGAAAGGAATTTGATCTGGATAAAGAGCAGAAATTAAATCAAAAAATCAGAAAGAAAAAGTATCCTGGAGATTCAATCACAAAGAAAACTAAAGGCAGAACTCCTTTCAAAAAACAGAAGGTCAGAAGCCTAGAGGCAATCTTTGATATTGCTCCTAAGCGCGAAATTACAGCTAAACTGAAAAAAACTTTAAAGAAAGACGAATTTCCAGATTCCAATTTAGGACTTGAACCTGATCTGGAAAGAAAAGATCACCCTACCTCTGTTCGGGAGACAGTCTTATTTTCTGAACAAGTGCTTGCTAAAAATTTATCTCCAAAGGAAGAGGATAAGGGGGGACTGTCGGACAGAAGTGGTGAGCCCAATGAGGAGGGTCCAATAATTGGAGCCGACGTTTTTATCAACGGAAATCTCGAAAACAAGAAGACTATCCAAGCTGAGCTTGAACTCTTCGATGATGAAAACGTTTTTTGTTCCGAATGTGGGTCTATTGTGAGTCTCCAAGAACTTTCTGACGAAGGTTGTAGGATTTGCGGTGGTCAAAAACTTTTTTTTGATGAATAGCTCACCTTGATGGATCTGCGACATTTTTATTCTTGTGGGGATCCCTTGGCCGGTATTTGTATCGTTTAACAGTGATGCCTGCAAGCTCCCCAAAAGTGAAATTCATAAATTGGACTCATTGGGCGAAACACAAAGTAGCTTCTAGGTACAATAAACTCTAGGAATATCTCAAATGAAGAATATAAACTCCCTCTCCAAATATTCATCTCTTGAGAACTTTGCACTTGATCAGACTGAACAGTTCCTTCGTCCAAGAACCTTTCTTGATTCAATATACCTTTTAATTCTGGTATTTTGGCTCATTACATCTACCCTATTTGCATTTCAACCAGAATTTCGTGTAACTCTATTCCTGGTTGCCTTAGGATTGTTTGTTTTAATCCCTATTTACGTTCGTCTGGTAAGAACAAAGGAATTAAGAATGGCTGCTACCTCTGTGAATAGGGCCATGAAAGTGGTTGTTTTCTTATTGTTGATCGATTTATTTACTGGACAGGTTCCTCCTACATTCCACGGACTTGATGGATTTATTGCTCCACTTACCTATGCAGAATTTGAACGATTGTTTACCGCCCTAATGCTTCCTGCGGCAGTCTTTTTGGGCTCTTTTTCGTTCACCAATCTACAATTGGGATACGATTTTTATTTGAGCCGAATTCTCAAAGGGATCTGGTATTCATGCTTAGTATTATTTGTATTCCGAAATATATACCTATTCTCAACAGAATTGATTCTACAAAAGGAATTATTTGTTTTAATAGGGTTTGCAGCCTTTATAGCAGGAACTCTTCTCCCTAGGACGCCTTTACAACTCTCAATGAGCCTTGGCTCAATACTAGAACAGTATTCAGTTATGAATACAAGGTTGGAGCGGTTTCGTGATGCTTGTTTTACAGGGGGATTGTTACTAGTTTTGCTTTTATGGTTACCGAATTGGATTATATCGTCTCGTGACTTGTTTTCATATTTATCCTTAATAGGGATTATTTTCGGAATTATTCTATCGCTCGCTCCGCGAGAGAAATCACCCTCGCGTTTTGCATCATTGGTGAATTCTGTTTCTGGAGTAGGAAGAGAAATAGACCCTTCTAGTCAACTGGCATCACGAGTCCAGAATTTTGCCCGAGATATCAATAGGGTAGAGTTTAATAAGCCAGAAACAGTCTATACCATTCCTACAGGCGGTTTAACTCTTGTATCCAAGGGTAGGACCAAAGTTTCAGCAAAACATGGAACAATAGCCGTGCCAACCGTCACGGAAAAAGGAACGGCTGTTGTTCTAATGGGTAAGTCCGAAATGCAAACTGATGCTATAAATCAGGAAGCACAAACACAAGAAGTTGAGGGAACGACCACGATTTGGCTACCCCCGGATGAATGGGAGGATATTCGTGTAAAACTAAATCCTAAAGATATGAATGAACTAACAGATCAAGAGCTACGTATGGCCGGAATAGGGGATGTTATGGAGGTTTTTAATAAGGCTGAAACAGCTCTCAATAACCTGAAACAATGGAGGGGCCCTAGGGGCCTCTTTTCTTCAGTTCTAGATCCGACGCCATCTAAATACGCGATTAGAGAAACTGAAGACTATTCTTTGGTTCGGCTGCCTGGAATTTACGTATTCGAATCGAGTGATTTGGAATTGGTCAACATTCTTGGTGGAGCGGTGAAGGTAATCGAGATGAAGGGGGTCGGGAGCTTTGTTCGAATTCTTGGAGGATTAATTACGGTATTGGAGACCAAAGAGTATTCTTTTGTTCAAACACCTGTTGTAAGTGTTGTGGAGACGCCCCAGGGCGAAATGGTCAGGATAATGGGTATAGATATCCAAGAGGGGGAAAGGTTCAACTTAGAGGAGGCCAGAAAAAAGATAATACGGGATCAGGAAAGGTTCAATGCCTTATTCTCTGAGCGAATTACCTCTATATTTCAGGAGGAACCTAATGTAATTCTGGCCGAGCTAAAAGGGGAAATTAAGGGATGGATTATCGGGGAAGAGGAATCGCTAGAAGACACTTCTTCGCAAAAAGGCCTTGCAACTGATAAAAGGAAAAGAAAACGCACACCTCCATCCCCTCCGAGTCCCCCCACTCCTCCCGGCATAAAACAGTCCGATAGGCGGCGGAGCATAGATATTACTTGGCGAGCTTTACATAAACCGCAGGGATCTCAATTTAGCGATGAATTCCAAGGCCAAACAGAAGGAACCGATGAAAAAATCATGGGAATTGATGAAGCACTTGAGAAAATCCAAATCTCGATAGATAAGATCGATGAGAAATTCCTGGCAAATGAAATAGACAGTGAAAAACATTCAGATATGATAAGTCGCCTTAAAGCCAAAGAAAAAAAGCTGCTGAAGAAACGGGGACGACTTACTGGTTCTTCAAATGAATGATTGAAAAATTTGAAATGTTCAGGAAGACCGATTTAAGAAGACTTTACTGCATTTTTTAACTTTGAGATTTCAACATTCAATCTGTATTTAGATTCAGCTTTAATAAATACTCCTAATTTTGGCTCTAACGCTCCCACCCGTTCCTGAATTACTTTTTTGACTTCCTCTTCATTCATCAAACGGTTTTTTCTTGCCCATTCCGTTAGCAATGTTATTGATCGGCCAAATAGGTCAAGCGCGCGGCCTTCTTCCTTATTTTGAAGAGCCACAATTCCTGCATTATGGTATACGGTACTTGCACGACGTAAACTTATCAAACCATTTAGATAGGCTTTTTGGTACTGATCCTCTAGATTTCCAGGCCTCGATATCTCCGCTAATGAATTATGGGCCTTAAAAAACGATAAAGCAGCTCTTTCAAAGGTCTCTAATTTGAATAAACTGTTAGCAAGCTGGATATATACAGAGAAGAGTTCAATACCCTTGATTTGGGCTTGAGTCAAGAAAGTGGATGATTTTTCATAAGAATGGATAGATTCGACAACTTGCTGGCGCTTGGTTTCGATTTTTCCCTTTTCAAAGAAAAGGAGCGCCAATGTACGATAATTTTGCTCTGTTTCATGATCTTTCAGTAGATTAATTGCTCTAGTAAGCAGTTCATAGGAGCTTTTGGGATCCTTGATATTACAGGCCCCGTTGTATAACGCCCTTGCTGCGGAAGAATAATCGCTTGCTTCAATAAATAGATCTGCAGCTTCTCTTAATTTGCCACATCCTTCCTCAATATCTTTCAATGACAACAGCGCATTTGCTGCTAAAATTAATGAACTAGCTGCTTCACGGGGATTCCCTGAATCGGATAAAAGGCGAGCTGCAGATACGCGTTGGGTTGCAGATCGCCTGATTAAATCCTGGCTTAGGGTTAGATTCCTGCCTCTTACACCATCCGCATGACTCATAAGTCTACTAGCGTACGTTGCAGAATATTCAGCCGCAATATGTGGATCTACTTCAGTGGCGGCAGTGATTGCTTTTTCAAAATATGCATAGGATTCTTCGAATCGCTCTTTAGCATGTAATGCGCTAGCCATATCAAAATTAATGGAAGCCAGTTTGGCTTCTCCTTTTACCCATAGAACTCCAGCCTGTAGAAGTTCAATCGCCTCATCTAGACTAGCTAGATAAAACGCGCACTTGCCTGCTAAAGCTGATGATTGACCAGAATCATGGAAAAGACGTACACGAGCAAAAGCACGAGTAGCCTGTTCAAATGCCTCCTTGGCCTCGTGATAGTTCTTGCCAGCCAAGAAAATCCTACCGGCCAAGTTGAAAGCTTGGCCCGCCGCATTGTCATCTATGTTTTCCAATTTATTTGCAACGCGTATAGCAGCCCATAACTGGTTTCTATCTTGTGTTTTGGCCCAAGCTTCATGCGCTGTCTCTAGATCTTGAAGTGCATCTTTAATGGAGTAAGTCTCATACGATAAATCTTTGTTATCTACCGATTCAAGTGGTACATTTGTTAAAAGTCGTTCAGAAAGTATAGTCCAAATTTCCTTTGCATCAAAATTGGTTTCTTTAGTCTTAAGCTGGTTTAAATAATCGAAAATCTTAATATCTAGATGAGGACCCAATAAATCATTAATTTGACTCTCAGTTATGAATGCCAGAAAGAAAGGTCTCTCCTTGCCGCGAATACCCGCATCTTCCCATGAATCGAAGGCAACACGAGCAGTAACGTCCTGGCCGAGGCTTAGCAAGGGAACAGAGAATTCTGTTCGTTGTGACTGGCCATGTTGGCCAAAGACAGTTACTGATGCTAAATATATCTGCAAAGCTACTGATTCCGGATCTTTTAGAACCGAAGGAGGGAACAAGGAAATAATGGAGGGGCCGCTAATTTCATCCCATTGCACGGCCAGAACAGTTAAATCTGCACCTGGTCTATTGATTGATTCTGACGTTGGTACGACCTCCTCCTATTCTTCTTGTATTTTACGAAAATCGATTACCTTTCGTTGGGATTGAGTCTCTCTCTCAACCAGCTGGGGTTTTCCGAACCGTGGAAAACGAATTTCGGGTGCCAAAGGCGTGAAAGACTCGCTTCCATAGATCCGAATTAAAACGACTTGGTCTGTTGACTCCTGAGATAACTTCCAGCTAAGAACCTTATGAGTTCCACTCTTGGTTAACGAAGGTCTTAGATGAGACGGCTCTACAAGGGCGATCTCATAATCACCTGGAATTCTGTCCTCAATCTGTATTTCATCCGAAATCAGATTGGTGATTCGATACATCCAGATATATTCGGATTGTCTTGAGTCTACAAAAGGTTGAGATATTTTCTCTACTTTTGTTATCCCCTTCTCGGATTCAATCTCGTGTATATACCATCTGGTTATGGGTTTTTCACGAAACAAATATTTTACAGAAAAGGTTTCACCAGGAGGCAATCTGCTAAAAATCCACCTAAATAGGGTGGAATCATGAGTAGGAAGTGTAATAGGTTTGATGTTTTGGGCCGATTCCGCCTGAACAACAACCAATTCAGGTGGAATTACATCCTCCACCAAAATTTCCTCGAAATAGTTTCCCGTTGTATTAACGAACTCCATGTGGGCTTGTAGATCCTTTTGAACGGAATGATACAAATTCAATACTGATACTTGGTTCTTCTTTCTCAGAACAATTGACCTCTCGACCCGTTTTCGTAGTACATATTCAACTCCCAATTTTCTCCCGGGCAAGATCATATCTTTTTTCCAAGTATAGATCAAACCCTCATCTGTTCGATGTTTCTTCTCGAGGTCAAAATCCGATTTGATATCTATTACTTGCCACTGAAATGGAATTGTATCAACTACTTCAATGTTGTGTATTTCCTCGGCATATTCATTTACAATCTCAGTTTTCCCTGAATACTCAAAATTTAAGGTATCAGAATGTTCAAGGTCAGGGATTTCATTTAGAAAACTTTTCAATGAATCTTGGTTCTCTAAAGGTGAAACCTCTGTAGTTTCGGTGGTGGTTGTTTCGGAAGGTCTTAATGCTTCCGATTTTTCGTCTTCCGCGGACTTAACTGGGGACATGGTGACTTTTGGCTCTAAAATTTTGGTCTCTCCTGAAGCATCCTGCATTACGGCATTGGTTTGGATAGACTCCTGGTGTTGTCGCGTTAATTCCCGAGTAGTTCGAGAAACGGCAGCCAAGACCGCAAACGATCCTACTCTTGAAGGATCCTCCTGTTCGAGCTGGGGAATAACAAAATTCTGTTTCTTAATCTGAATATCTTCTTCATCAAGAATGTCATCCATTTCTATTGTAATCAACTGCTCTTCATCGTCGAGCGGCATGATCACTACTTCTGGTAGTGATTCCTCTTCGATAATCCTTTCTTCAGCTATTTTTTCTTTTCTTACGTCCTCGGTTTCTGGTTTCGCCTCCTTTCGACGTTCCAATGAATCAATGGCGATTCTATAGTGGTGATTCGCAGAGGAAAAGCCATATTCTCCGCCTTTATTTATGAGGATTTGAGCGGTCTCTATATCACCTGACATCAAGTATCTTAAAATCGCTTTTCCATAACAGGTAGCCGCTTGATCATGTTTGTTGATTTCAAGTAAGATGTCTCCTGCTAACGTCAGGAATTGACCAGATTTACGTCTATTTCCTTCTTTATCAAAACAATTTGCTGCTTCTTCATAAATACTAGAAGCAATATCCAGCGAATGTTTAGAAGCTGCTTCTGCCTCATTGGCAAGGGCAGAACACTTTTCGGAACCCATTTCAGTCACATTATTCTGTATTTGGAGAAGACGATTATGACTTCTGATACTCGGGGATGATAATCTTCGAGGGGATTTCGGTCATCATAAACGATTTTATGGAAATGTCGACTGAAAATAACCCAAGCGACTCTAGTTTGTCCCTCAAGAAATCGTTTAATCTTCTCGAATGCGTCTTTTCCTTGATCCCCAAAATGTGTGTTGCATAATTCTCGTATGGTATTCAAGGTGGTTTCATTTTTATTCTCGATGTAGCTACCCAAAATTTCTAGAAAATCAGCCTCCTTTGGATTTATTTTCTTAGTTTTAAGTAACCTTAATACGGTTTCTGGGCTGTTAAGAGCCTCAAGAACGTCCATATAGGAAACATTGATGAAGGGCAGTATCGACTCCTCATCCACCTAGATTTGGCACATACTTATTATATTATTCACAATCAATGAAGTTAGTCCCCTGAGGCTCAGTCTTATTATTTAGTTCCATGAGTGAGGGAATCTGCATACGATTTCCTCAACCAATGATTCGGTGTGATACGTACGTGGCGACTCTCCCTAGATGCTTACAATTATTTAGTACGGTGCTCCACAAAGAGGAACGTCTCGAAACCATTCTTCCCAAAGGATTTAAACGGGCCGCAGTACTCATCCCTTTGTTTTTCAGAAACAAAGAGTGGTTCCTTCTATTTACGCGTAGAACAAAGCATGTACGGAATCATCCTGGTCAAATTTCCTTTCCGGGAGGTAGACTAGATGAATCGGATGAAAATGTTGTCCATACGGCTCTTAGAGAAACATATGAGGAAATTGGCATAAATCATGTAAACACTATTGGCTGTATTAATGATATTTTGACGATCAGCCAGTATATAGTCACTCCAGTTGTTGGGATTATACGCGACGAGGATGTAGGGGCCCAGAATATCAATCACAATGAAATCGAATATACATTGGAAGTTCCCATTTCCCATCTAGCAAATCCAGATCACTTTATATTAAAAACTCGAGAATGGCAAGGTAACAAATTTCTCGTTCCCTTTTTTAGCTATCGGGAAGAAGAAATTTGGGGTGCTACCGGACGGATATTGGTTGATCTTCTGAATCGGTTCTTTCTTTTGGATAAAAGTTGTCAGTTGGAGATGTTTGGTCTATTCCGTTGGCTACCAGTTGAGCTGGCTGACCAAGATCTGGAAACATTAAGAAAACGTGGTATTATAGAATTCTAAAGCGAAGATGGTAGGTTTCCGGATCCATAAAGACATCCAAGGCATTTTGGATTCAGGAATTACGAATAAAACAGGTGGAGGATATCCCTCGATTCTAGAGAACTCCTCCCAGGAAAAGCCGTTTAGCTAAACAAGGGGACCTCGATCTTCCATTTTGATGGAAGGATAATCCCCAATACAAAAAATATCCCTACCAGTACCAACAAAACCGGGAGAACAGCGAAAATTTGCTCTTGAGTTAGTATAGGGCTGCCAAGTTTGAGAAATGCTAATAATACTCCTCCTGTACTTATTAGAAGGCCTCCTATTCCGAAGAATATACTCGTGACCTCTGTCTCCTTTTGCCAGGCTGTTAAAACGGGAATTACGACAATTAATAGCCCACTAGGGATGTGAATGGCCATTAGTACAGGAGTAGAGAAATCTGAAAATTCAGGGAAGATACGAACAATCGCTAGCAACCCAACCACCACCACGGTATATATAGTGTAAAATAGCCCGTAAGATTTATCTGGCCAAACAGCAAAGAGCAGACCAATCGCCAAAGTACCAGGTATTAGCGCTGCCACCACAGGTACCAATGGTTCGGTCAGTATAGCGAAATCGAAGATAATAATGAGAAGTCCGGATGCGAATAAAACTATAAATCCTACACTCCAGGCCAAATGAGCTAAATTTTTGCTGGAGATGTATTCCTTGATGAGAAGAAGTCCCATGACCAGGGCAACTATTCCCGTTACTAGAAGCAAGACAATACTCATGATATCCATAATCAGTTCACCCTAAATTAGCGGGAACAAGTCTATGAACCAATCATAAAAGATCTTGGTGAGAAAAAAATAACCCAGTTATATTGGAATTACTATTTTCAGAGTTCATCGTGGTCTGAATTTGGCGGAACAGAGGAGCTGCCTTAATGCACAAGAGAAAGATTGTGGAATTTAGCTGCTCCTGGAGCTAGTCTTTGAGTTTCTCATATATTTCTCTGACGTTGTCGAATGTGACCTTAATATTCTGTTTTGTTACTTCCTCTACGATCCTATCTAGAATATTACCCTCAGCTCCCATACTTGCAGCCAGATTTCTAGCATGTAGGCGCATGTGGCCTGCCTGTATTCCAACTGTGGCCAAAGCACGAAGGGCACCAAAATTCTGGGCTAATCCTACCGAGGCCATGGTTTCAGCAAGCTTTTGAGCACCTCCAGGAACACTTAATCCCATGATTTTGAAGGATATCTGTGCTAAGGGGTGTATACTGGCAATACCTCCCACCACACCAACCGCAAGAGGGAGTTCAATGGTTCCCACCAAATCTCCGTTTGAGTCTTTTTCCCAGGTTGTGAGAGACGAATACTTTCCAGGAACCTTTATTGCTGCATAGGTGTGTGCGCCAGCTTCAATCGCTCGCCAATCCTGGGCCGTTGCAAGAGCAACCGCGTCAATACCATTCATTATCCCCTTATTATGAGTACTACATCTGTAAGGATCCGCATCTGCAAAGGCGTACGCGTTTAAAATTCCTTCGACAACTTCCTCGCCAGAGAGAGATGCAGTTGCCAACTCACTTGCCTTGAATCGCGCGGTTGCACGTACTAGTCGCTTATCTGCCAAATTGGAAATAATTCGGAGTAACTGCTTTCCACCTGCAATATTGGCAAGCAAGGGAGCAACAGCTTCATTCATTGTGTTAACAGCATTTGCCCCCATCGCATCCCGGACGTCTACAAGAAGTTCTGTTATAACCATTGGCCCCTGAAGGGTATCTTCTAAAACCTTAACCCTCACATCTCGACACCCACCTCCGAATTTTACCAGCATTGGGTCCTGTTGATTGGCCAGTTCAATGATTTTTTGTTTGTTTTCCAAGATTTTTGTTTTTGCTGCAAAGGGATCAGTTACCTCAACCAATTGTATTTGTCCGATCATTATAGGATCTGTAGCGCTGGTCGAAAACCCCCCACTTGCTCGAGCAACTTTAGCTGAATTAGCAGCCGCTGCAACCACCGAGGCTTCTTCCACTGCCATTGGTACCAGTACATCCTCTCCATTTATCCTGAAATTGGGAGCAATACCCAGCGGAACCTGCATCACTGTGATCGGGTTTTCGATGTAATATCCTTTGCCTGCTTTATCTAAGGTCGCAGTGGACAGTGCTAGATACTCGATCTCATCTTTCGTTAAGTTACACAAACCTTGGATTTTTGCCTGACGCTCTTCAATGGTCAGCTTGAAAAATCCAGAGAGTCTCGAACTTATCTTCTGTTTACTCATAAAAGAAACCTCAGCATCTCCGTAAATTGTATGTTCAAAGAGTATTTGGATTAATCTCGAATTATCCTCGGTAATTTTGAAGATTTCGGCCGAGAGTTACCTTTCCGGGCATTCATAAGGAGAACTTCGGCCAATTTTCCCTACCTGACAAACAAATCTATTAGAAAGATCTGCTACCAGATTTTTGTCAATGTACAATCCGACTATTTTAAATTTACCCCGATAAATGTCTGGGGAGGGCATGTGAGATATATAGAGTTCCCCTTTGGTATGGGAATATATAGATCGTCAAGCTCATAGACTGGACGAGATCTAGGGGTTACATATATAACAAGGAAGGGATCCTCAGTTGCTTTTACCTTAATTGTTGTTGCATCTCCAGCTAAAGAGAAAAATTCAATTTTTCCACTTTCTGATGCAGTAGATACCAATAGTGTTGTAAAGATTACATCCTGGTTTTTGGCAGGGAAAATGATCTGGGCATCATCCCTTGTTAGCTCAGATTTCTGGTCAAGTGAATAATAAAAACCGCTAGAATTATCTGAAGTCGGAATATAAGGTACCGGTCTGGCTGTTGGCGAAGAAGGAAGGCTTGGTTTCTGAAAAGAGGGAGGCGCCTGTACGGTCGAAGATTGTGTTCTCAAGGCAGCCAGAGTCTTTGCCTTTGTTACTTTTGATTTCTTTTTCTTTCGTTCTTTCTTAGATGGTTGTAAATCATCAGAAGTGGGCGTTGGAAGGTCTGCAGCCCCAACAGGCGGGGATACTTCCAATAGCGGACCTGGATTCGTACCCTCTGAGCCAATCCTCATAATTAGCTCATTAAATGCTTTGGTTTCATTACCTTCGTCAACTGTACTGACTCTAAAGGTCATTCCCTTTTCGAGGCGCATTTGACGAGCGATTTGGCTCGAAATAAACCTCTTTCTAACGGGCGCCTCTGATCCCGTCCAGATAAAAATCTGCCGCTCCTCGTCATCCAAGAAAATGAGTACTTCGGATTCGATCATATCTTTTTCAGGATTAAACTTTATGGGGACGTATTCCCCATCAAGAGAGGGAGAGTAAACGAACAAACGTTGCGTAGACATCATCTTACCTTCATTTGACTAGATATTGATAATATACTCTGTCGAAAAATTGTGAATCAGTGATTTCTAGATATTTTATCCAAACCTTTATCCTCCTATAAATAATCCTTTTCATATTTGGAGGAAAAGTTTTAGTACCGCTGAAAATGAGAACCGTCTCAACACAGGGCTCCTAATCTATTGGACTAATTGAGAACTGAATTTAAAGAAAATCATAAAACAAACGGTGATCCTCCTGCGGAGGTACCAAAGTGGTTATGGGGCTGCCTGCAAAGCAGTTTTAACGCGTGTTCAAATCACGCCCTCCGCTTTCTTACTTCCCAGACTACTGTGTCAGTCCTTTTAAAAAAAAACCTTCCTATATTCCCAAAGGCGCCTGGGTGAATTGTTGAAGGTGAGAAGACGAATTTCCTTGGAGCTCATAGCAAATGTCAGCTAATTCTCAGTCTGTATTTGATATTGTTGTAATAGATACCAATTTTTTCATCTCATTATTAAATGCGGGTGTCATCAACTCGCTTTTACCGAAGTTACAGGAGATCGCACGATCTGTTGGGATGGAAATTATGGTCCCGGCAGAAATCCCCAAATCTGATATTCCAGGGAAATTTCGGGAACTTCGAGCCAGTATACCAAGGCACATAAGACTTGAACCAGTTAACAGAAAATCTAAACTCTGGACCCAAGTTGCTGCCTACGCTCAGAAAGAGCATATGGTAAGGGCTGACAAAGATCCAGCAGATATAGATGTAGTAATCCTTGCAAAAAAATTCACATTAAAAGACAACAATAAAGTTGCCTGTGTTTCCGATGATGAGGGTGTAGCCCGAATTATTAAAGAAAATGCCATCTTTCGGGGAATTGACCATCTTTCATGCGGATCTTTTGTCTCGGTTCTATCAGCCTCGGTTAAAAACCCACAAATGCGTCAAGTACTTGATAAAACTGTTGAAAGGGTATTTCACGCATCTTGGAGTTATAAAAAGCGAACCAGGAGATATATTGATGTAGCCATGTTAATTAAGGATCTGGGCGACACGGCCCGGTTCGTTAGAACCGCCGCTCAATTTAGTTCTGGTGGCAAGGGGGAAAAAGGAGACATTCTGGTGACCGAAACTCCTCCCATCAAGAGCGAAGTAGAGATCCTCACTCCTGAGGATGCATTGCTAGTAGCACAACAGCTTGTTATAAAAGCAAGAGACGCACGCGAAAGCTTTAACATCCAAAATGCAGAAAACATAATAACAGAAATCCTGGCAACAAGTTCGCAGCTAATTTACCAGATCGGAAGTCTTGAACAACGCGTCATCGTTGAGAGGATGCTGCGCTCAGAACTATTTGAACACCACTCCTGGCTACTAGACTATAAGTTAGCTCGAAATCAGGTCACTGAAGCCCTCGTTCATGCCGAAGCATGTAGAGTATTTATGAACTTTATCTCGGTTGGCAAAGAAGCCATCGAAAACGTTATTTCGTTACAAGGACTTCTCTATTTATTGTTAGGTGAATATGAACAGGCTCTATCACTTTTCAAGAGCATTCCGGTGATGGATCCTGAATTATCATCTCCCCAACTTCTTGGACTTGCTGTTTCACTTGTTGCGATAGGACAAGAGAATAATGCAGCAGTTCTAGTAAAAAGATATCCAGATCTGATTGAAGGGGTACTTTCTTCCATCCATAGTTATGCTGTGGATCTATATACGCACGGTCAGAGGGAGTTGGCGATCCAAATTCTCAAATTCGTTGTGAAAAACTTCGTGGAGACGGAAGAAGGTCCGAGATCACTCTATCGGCTGTTTGTGTTTTCGAGACTCAGACCAGATCTAGTTGAACTCGATCTGAAGGTTCTAAATCTCTTTAAAACCAAATTAAAAGACGGAGTGAAAGATGATTCAAAACTAGGGATCCCTTCCCGTCTTCTCAAGCAGATTCCCATCGAGATTGATTCACATAGTGACGAAGAGGAGCCAGCCAGGCAGTTCAAAGGTTTTTATCATGTTTTGGATCTTATAGATTCACCCGAAAGAGATGAAATCCATCTGATAGCTTGGAATGAAGGAAACAATTCAACTTGGAACCTCGTTTTTGACAGTGGATTTAAACCTGTTCTCGAAGATAGCGTCAAGCTAATGATTACCTCAGGTACCATAGTCAAAATTCGTCCTAGACGGAAACGAGATCCTTATCGCGGTACCCTCGTTTTCGAAAATCCTGTTATCCAACCTGAGCTGGTAAAACCGTGGTAGTCTGCCCCTTGATGACTCTGGGAAATTAAACAACGGAGTATTCAGCGCCTAGCCACGCTTCCCTCAGGTCACCAATGTGTGAAACAACACCATAATTCTCCTCAACGAACCTAGGTATATGATCTATAATTGGGGAGGGGATTTTGAATTTGTCTAACACCAATAACGTGACATATTCCGGGGAAATTATCTCGAAATACTTATTCCAGACAGCCAGATTGGAACCAACAATGGAAGAAACTTCCTTGGGATTACGTTCTGTGATTGGCATATCCCAGGTTGGATCGTGAGCGAAAAGAAGGCCAGAAAGGCAAACTTTTGAAAATGAGCCTGCCACGATTACATCTTTGGATTGCGTGTTAAATATTCGGGCAATTGTAGTGGAACCGATTTTATTTAAGATATTACCATTATGAGTATGAATTGTGTCACAACCCAAAACAGCGGTTGTAACCTTTTGAGAGAATTCATTGACTGCGAAATCAATGCCCAATTTCACGTTAAACCCTGCGTTAGCTAAGGTCCTAGCGGTCCTCTCACCTTCTTTTAAAGGTCGTGATTCCAATACATAGATGTCTTTATCATGATCTTCTGAACTAGCAAGTTGGAGTAGAGCTCTAATAACCGTTGATGAGTAAGAAAACGTGAGTAGTTTGTCGATGGGTTTCAGAATTTTGGCCAATGTGTTAATAGTCCTCTTCTCTGCTTGCCTTAAATGGTCGATGTGGGTATTAAAGACCATTTCAACAACCCCTCTACGGTTACCATTCTCGTTAGCACGAAGAATTTCTGCCAACCGCAGATAAACAGGAAAAAGGGCATTTTCAATCGTGGCCATTGGATGTGTGTTTAGTAACATCTGAATGGCAGTTTTCAATAAACTCGGATTTAAAGACAGTACTGGGTTTCGAACACACTCCCGTTTCAAAGCCTGCAAGCAATCTTCTGCGATCTTTGCGGCACCACTTGCGGTGTCACGTCGAATTTTATCCACATCTTTTACAAAGCCGTTCGAGAGCATTTAGCAGGCCATCAGTAGTGATCCAAGGATTACTTCCTATCAAGGTCTAATCCCTGAAATCTATCGTGTGCTTTTACCTAGATTAATCTATGCAGTCAAATTTTATTTAAATACTTACTCGATAATCGGATCCAGTCGTTCTTGAGGGACGATTATCGCATATTCCCCCTTAAATTACCTTTCAGA
>JBHLSH010000024.1:0-45228 GCA_048881705.1 Candidatus Heimdallarchaeota archaeon
AGTAGTGGTTTCATTCAAAGATCCATGTGAGCTTGGACGCCATTGTAACGTGTACGACGAGGCACGTGATCTTATCAATCTGCTGCCTGGCGTTGAAAATCGAGAACTAGCCAATAATCGGGAAAACGCGCTGTGTTGCGGAGCTGGTGGACTACTTAAAGTAAATAATCCAAAGATGGCAGGAGAAATTGCAGGTAGACTTATTGAGCAAATGGAGGAGGTTGGAACAGAATACTGTTTGAATGCGTGCCCATCGTGCCTTCTTAACATCGACCAGTACTTGCGCCGCAGAAACTCTCCCATCAAATCTATCGATATTGCCCAATTGGTCCACGATCGGACGAAGCTAGCGTGACTTCTCTCGATGTTTTGAAAGTATGTGTACTTCAACCTACCCGGCATCTAGGAGATTTTCGAAAGAATCTCAAACAGTATGAACGGCTGCTGGAGGATCATTCTGCGTTTCTTGAGCAATCTCACATATTCTGCCTCCCTGAATACTGGAATGGAGTTGGTTCTCATAACTTTTCCTTAGCTCTCCACCAAAAGTCAATATCATTCTTAATAGATCTGGCGGTCTCTTTCCAAACCTGGGTTATCGGGGGTAGCCATTTAGTTGAAAATCAGGAGAAATTCTATAATCGGTGTCATGTTTTCGATCCGACAGGAAAACTAGTGGGCACCTACGATAAAAGACGTCCGTTTGGATATGAGAAGGTCAGAGGTTTAACCGCGGGGACTAGTGAATTAATCTTGTCAATTGGAAAATGGAAAATAGGAGTACGCATTTGCAATGATCTTTGGAATGTCAGTGATTATGCCCAGCTGATCAAAAAAGAATTGGACGTATTATTCTGTCCCATTCTAACCACGGTTCCCAATAAACTTTTTACTAACTATGGAAGATTTATGTGGCACAATTTAGCTTTGATCAGGGCTAAAGAAGGGGCAACTGTATTAGTAGTTAGTGATTCAGCAATGTCTCCGATTCGTGAACCCTACTGGAGTGTCGGTGCAAGCTGTATTGCTGATCCTTCACAAAGATTCCAAAACTCAGATGAAATAGGGCAAGGCCTTCTTAAGACAATATCCAGCGGAGAGGAAGGGATTTTGACGAAAAAACTGGATTACCAGGCGATCCGAAATCAGAGACAGTATCGTATAGAAATGGGGCTATTGGATGCTCAATTGAATCCCCCTATCAGTGACTTTGACAGTGAAAATTCACAAGAATTGAAGTAAAAAAGAGAAAAAGAAGGAGAGGGGAAAAGGGGATTAGCTAGTTACTCATTAGCTAAAACGAAAATCCACCGATTACCATAAAGATTCCCAGCAGAATGATAACCCACATGAATAGCCAATTCAGCCCAGACCACCTGTTATGAAATTCTTGTCCATCATCGGTAAGAATTTTCCAAACTTGAAGTATAGGGGCAGGTTGACGATGATACCAGCCGTATGCTCTGACATTTCGGCCTTGAAGTTCCCCTGCTCGAAACAGTGCAAAGAAGAACGACATAAGACCTCCGATAATGGGGATGGCAGGCGAATAATCCAAGGTGATTATCCCCGTATTATCTTGGATAACAAGATCCTCACTGAGGAAATATCCAGGTGTTCCCCGTCCTACCACTTTTCCCTCAATCACAGCTTTCTTACCTCGTAACGGCGATGCCTCATAATATCCATTCTTGGTTTGGTCGGTCAAACAATGAGTCACCGTTACTGTAGGATCACTCAACCGTATCTTGGGATACTTCTCCCAACGACGCCATTTCCAAATGAGTCCACAGAGAATTAAGGCAAGTCCTGCACCAATGGTTCCATTCATGAAGGAGATTCCTGCTGGTCTTACTATTTCACCCAGGAAGAAACCCAATATTGGTAAAATGAAGAAAAGAAAGGGAGCAATATATTGGAGAAATATATCGATGAGAAATTCATCCCAAAGTGATTCTGGAAGTTTTACCTTTCCTACCCCTGGAAATTCAGGAGCCTGACCCTTTTCTTCCTGCATACGGTTCAGGGCAATTATTCTTTTGGCTGGAAGAGGATGGGTGGATGACAGCTCTAGGAATCGACCCCATGGGTTTGAAAGATCCCATTGGGCCGCCTTGGCGACATTTTCATCATTCAGCTCTATCCCACGGCCGTATGCGGAATAAGCTAAATTCTTGGCACCTGCAACATCAAAGATACCCAATGAACGCATTCCTGTGTAGAAGGCAGATTGTTTGGAGGCTTGTCTTCTGGCTGTTGGAGAAAGAGATTCGTCATGTATCCGTTCGGCTACTGCCGCGTCTTCTTTCACCATTCCGTAAGCAATTTTCACTAACGCCCTCGATAATGCACCAGGCTGCCCTGTAGCTTCGGCCGAAAAACTATCAGCATAAAATTCTCGTACTCGAGACAGAAACAGTACTATATAGCGTGAAAGAACATAAGCTATGAGTGCCCCTACTGCCGCAACAGCAGCAATTGCTCCCACACTTGCCGCGTCATCACTCCCGCGGCGTCCGCCCCTGCTTTGTGTACTGTATCTAGCAAAAGTCCATAGACCCTGATAGAATGAATATGCGATCAAAGGAATTGCCGCAGCAACGGTCATCCAGATAAAATCTCTGTGGATAATGTGCCCAGATTCGTGTGAAACTACTGCGATTTGCTCCTCCTCTGTCAGATAGTTTAAAATTCCCTCTGTAATTGCCATACGAGCTCTTTTTTTAGTGTGGCCATAAACAAACGCATTAGGATTGTTATCATGGATGATGGCCACCCATTTGAGGGAAAAATTATTCAATTCCATTTCGTGCCGGAGATAACCAACAAGATGGGGAGGAAGATCTTCGACCTGATATTTGGTCGCATTAAATACCCAACCAATCGTAAAATCCATGATCCATGGAGATATCAGATATTGGATAAAAACTACAAAAAGTGCGAATAGGACAGGTAATAAGATTATCATGTACTCGGATCCAGGTGGGAACAACCCGGGTACGGTTAGTGAAGCCACTGCAATTAGGGCCATACCTAAAATAAATATAAGTCCCCATAGCGCGGACATGATGAATAGACTACGGATGTACAAGTTCCTTGGCATTTTTGACACCTTTTAGGTTTAATAAAGTTTAGGTTTAGACCAATACAATGGATTTGAAAAACCTTTAGGTTGCCGAAGGTTTGTATTTTTGGTATTCAGCGGCGACACAGCATGCCCACGATTACGTAAAGAAAAGAAAGGTAGCCCCCTCTAGATGAGGGTACAAATCGTTCATTTGGATTGAGTGTTGGCCTGTTGAGCTCGTTCTTGTAGAATTGTTCTGATTTGCGCTGATTCCCCATGGATCATTGGGATGCAAAGGGCCCATGCAAGTGCTGCCACTCCATAAAACCCAAGACTTACAGTGAACACGATACTGTAAGTCGTAACAGTAAGCAATAGTGTGCCAACAATAATTCCAACGATTGCGCCAATTTGATCTGTAATTGAAAATAACGCCCCTAAACTCCCCCGATGCTCTGGTAGCGACACTTCAAACATTAAAGAAGTACGATTAGGGCCAGAGCCGCCCCCAATGAAGCTACCTAACCAGAAAAATACACTAAAAAGAAAAAAGAAAATCCAAAATGGATCCATGACCATAAATGCCAGGAAAAACGCTACAGCTTGGCCTATCATACAGTAGGCTGCGATTTTTGCCCGTACCTTCGGAGTTTGTTGTTTCTTCATCATTACATCTCCAATACGTCCAAAAACAGGATAACCTATCGCTCTTCCACTAGCAATTGTAATAGCAATTACACTCGCCATTCCGATGGGGATTGACAACCCCGTGGCAAGAAAAGATACCAGAAAGTAGGTAAAAATGGTTCCAGGTATTAGAGCAAAAACTCCTTGAAGCATAAGCCAAAATATGGTTCGAGAGGTAAGGATCTCTGGAAGATGAAAGATCTGGATCCTCCATGGATAGTCATATTCATCCAAATGGTGAAATGCAGGTTCTTGTCGTCCACGCTGGGGCATTTGGAGGAAAGACAGCCAAATCAAGAGAATCATGCCAATAATCGAGATTACGCCAAAGGATATCTTCCAAGTGGAAGGGGTGGCAAAAAGCCCTCCTAAGAGAATACCGGCCGCAGAAGACCCCACCCAAGAAAGATTCAAACCTGACGCGATCACTCCCCGATCGTCATAGGCCGCAAAGTCTGCCAACAACGAATAAGCAAGCGGTGAAAACGTTGACAGTCCAACAGCCATTCCCCACCTTCCCAGAACGTACAAACCTAGATTCACGGGAGAGAGATAAAGTGTGAATGAGGGAATAAGCCACAAGACAACTCCAATTCCAAGGAGCCTTTTCCGTTCGAATCGATCTGTAATATATCCCCAAGCTAATGAACAAAAAGCTGAAATCGCCAAGTAACCCGCTTCAACTAATCCCATCAGTGGGAATTCAAATATATCTGCGAGTAAAGTCAAGTATGGGATCGGGAGCGTCGTCCCGATCCCATTTATCAAAATTAAGGTGAAAAGGAAGCTGAGAGAAAATAATTGACTTCGTTGTCTTGCCAGGTGGATATCTCTCCTCAGCTGGAGTTTTTTGTTCTTACTTGACTTAGACTTTCAGGAGAATGCTCATGGAAAAATGGAGCTAAGAGATCCCAAACTTATTCCAATGAAAGATAAAGCAGCTCCTGCATACCCTATCAATTTTGCTCCCAACACCTTGAAATAGTGAACTAAATCCCGATGTACAGTTATAACAACGGACTTACCACTTAATATTCCCTCTGTTTCAGTCGACATGGCAACATTCACTACATGCGTACCGTGCCGATTGGGGCGAAACTGTAGGCTTATGGCATCTCCCACCTGAAGAATGCCGCTCACTAAACTAAGTACGTCGTCTGATTCGGTGGTAGAGGTGAACTCTAAACGAGTATTCGTTGAAGGAATCTCCAAGGTTCCCTCATCCAGTAATAGTGCCTGGGAGGCATCATCTGGATCAAGAGAACTCATCGAGGTTTGCGCTTGAATTTGAACCATTCTTCGACGTTTTGTTAAATTTAGGACAAAAATTAGGATTCGAAAGGGATCAATATTTCCCATTACTGAAGTTGGGTGTGTTATGCTTACATATTCCTGATGTTTCCTCAGCAAACCAAGATTATCTTTGACTAGCACAAAAATGCGTTGTACAAGCTCGAAAACTTGGGGGATCTCATCTTTTATGTCTCGTAGAATTACCCGAAGCGTATTTTCGCTAATCCCGCTTTCCCATCCCTCTTGGAAACGTCCTAGATAGTTCGGAGCGATAATTTCGCTTAGCTCTCGTTGAAAAACATTGTCGGTCATTAGCTCGGGTTTAAATTCTCTTAAGTATGTCAGTAGAAAAATTTTCTCACGAGCTCGTTCCATTCTGGTTTGTTCGTCCAGTTCGGGGAGGTATGTTGGGTTAAAGTGTTCAATGATTGAATTAGACCACTCATCAAAGTGAATTCGGGTAATAGGATCGAGCCTGACTAGGATTGAATCAGTTAGAATATTATCTAACCGAATGGGCAAGCTTTTTGGGGAATAATAGCGCATCAGACCGCCAGGATGGAGGGCTGTCTTGTTTGGCAAACGTAAGAGTAAGGAGGCCCCACTCGAGATTGCCAAAAGCCCTATGCTCGCTGTAAAAATAAATAAACGCGCAACATCTGTAATTTCTAGTAGCCAGACTGCTGTGACGAATACAGCGAAAGAAATAATGACTGTAATCGTTACCGAGTACGATCCTCGATATAAGAGCCGTATTCTACCAGCCACCTCATCAAATCCTTCTACACCTTCTATTAATAGTCCAGAACTGGTTATCTTCTTAATTTCCTCGTTAAAAGCCCTTTCCTGGATGAACCCATTAACAGCGAAAGGGAAAGCAGCAACGATAAGCAGCAGGTATGTTACAACAGTCGCATCGCGAATGAATTGAATAAATGCTCTTGGTTCTGACGGAACACCGGCAATATCAGGAATAAATAGATTCCATCGTGAATCCGTCAAATCACTAGGAATAATGGCTTGATAGTAAAGTAATATGGCCAAAACTATCGGGAGTAACCCCAAAAAGATTATTCCAACCCGTCTGCAATACGAATTTAAGATCGAATCAAAATTCATCTCCGATACCATCCACGAAGATCGGATCTAATCACCCGATCAACTTTCTTTAGGAAATAAAATATCTGCTGAACTGGCGAAATACTCTGGCTAGCCCCTTATAAACGGTAGCTACCGCCACTTAAACCAGAAAACGTACACTAATTTAGGAATGAAAGCTATTGGAAGATCCTTCCGATCCATCAAAACCATTGGATGACCAAAATTATAGAAAATCAGTTCTTTTTCTTTGTACACATAATAGTGCCCGATCTCAAATGGCAGAAGGTATCCTTAAGGCAAAATTTCCCTCCAAATACAAAGTGTATAGTGCGGGGACTCATCCAACCTCGGTGAAACGTGAGGCCATCCAAGTCATGAAAGAAGTTGGCATCGATATCTCTAGAAATACCTCCAAGGGCCTGGTAAACTTCCTTGATATGGCAATTGATTACGTTGTAACAGTGTGCGATACAGCAAAAGAGAATTGTCCCTATTTTCCAGGAGCGAAAGAATATATACACAAGAGCTTCGACGATCCATCAACTTTGGTTGACTTTCGAAGGGTACGAAATCAGATACAAAAGTGGATTATCAATCGGTTCGCGGAATTTCCTAATCCAGTTAAAGGGAATAAAGCCAAAGATACGGCAAGAACAGAGTGAATGGATCCTTTTCTCGAATTTTTGTTCAAACGGGATCAATACATAGAAAACGGGGTGTCCTAGTTTTCCTTTGGTGTATCTTGGTCAACGGGTGGGGGGGCATACGTTACTTCGGTTTGACCTTGATCATCAGTTAAAGTAACCGATGTAACTCCGTATCCGACCTCAATCGAATCAACAATCAATTGATAGAATTTTCCCTGGAAAAAAATGTTATAGAAGAGAACAATGAGGGTTAACATCAGGGAAACGTTTACAATACAGAAGACCACAAGACCGCCAATCAATTCAATCCGATTCCCAAAATCAGTGATGACATTCGCTCCCAAAGCTACCACTGAACCTGCCGTGATAATCCCCGCTGTAATATTTAGAACCTTGGCGCCCACAAACCAATTGAGTTTTGCTGCAGAGTTATAGGCCTTAAGATTTGCATCAATTAACATCCAACCCACTGGATAAATTAAAGAAAATACAAGTGGCACAAGAATCAAAATGATGACAAATCTTAATATGAAAGAGATTATATCTGTTTCCGCAGTGGCGTTCAAAATGACTCTAGGATCACTGCCCAAGAAATCTGAAAGTAAATTCAGGAGGAATGCCGAAACGGAGACCCACGCAATTAGTAAGGATATGAATTTTGTTGTAATCTGGGGATTCCCTATTCTTCTGTTTTCGTATGGAACAAATTCCATATAGTGAACATCACCTCTGGTAAATAGAAGTCTGAGAGCCTTATTGTCAATCAAATAGTGGGCAATCCGTGGTGTCGCAAAGGTTCCAATGATGAACCAAATGTAAATAATAATGAAGGCAACTATTATACTGATAGGAATCCCAAGCAAATTTGGGGAGATAGAAAATACAGTAAATCGGAGATCCAGAATGAATAATAGAGATGAAACCAATCCTAATATTGCGACCAGAATTACCCCTCCCCTTGTGAATCGGAATTTGGGGTATCTTAAGCTATTGAACATATCCCTAAGAGTCATTATCATAAATTCGCTTAGGCGCTCTTTCTTCGTGGATTCAGTGGACTGATTAAGATCCTTGTTCTGCCGTGTTTCTTGCGCTAGGTCATCTTTCATCTGTCAATAGACTCCTTACTCATCCTTTTCTCTTTTCTTGTATCCAGAAGGCATATTGATATAGTTATGGGAAGAGATTTGGTCAACTTCAACCTATCTCCTCCTTCCACCCCAATCTAGCCGCCTCCAATCTTCTGACTCACTTTTTGTCTCTTCGTCCTCCTTTTGACCTGAGGTTTTAGAGGTGGGTGATGTCGTGGATAATCTCCGATTAACTTCTTCCCGAACCACATTGATCACCCTACTCAATGATTTAACATCAATTTCTAGGATTTCCAACTTGGGTGCTACTAATTGGGATATCTGATTTGATATAGTATCTAAGTATTCGATGATCTTGATTAGCTCTTCTTCGGGGATTGAAGTTCCAACCTGAGGTGTCGGATCAGCTTCATCCTTACTTGGAGCGAACGTGACCCTGAATGGAGTTGATTCCTCTAAAGATCGAGATTCAGAACCTATAGAAGCTCTGGCGGAACCGAGAAACTGGGTCTTAATTATTTCCCCTGAATTATCAATCGTTAGAACGGTATTGGCTTCATCAACCCACAGAATTCCCCGAACTGGTTCCGTGTGTCGACAAATTTCTTGTACACCTATCACATGATAATTATCTAAATTCATTAGATAAAGAGTTTCTTGCGCCGCAAAAAATACCCATTTGTTGTTTATAATCTTTATGCGTTGGACGGAAGCAGAAGCATCATAAGTTTGGAGTAATCTGTTGGAAATTTTCTCAAAGATTTTGATCGCCCCGCTTCTGTGCCCAGTGATATTGTACTCATAGTCCCCTGTTGTTTCAAAACACTTGATCGGAGAATCTGTTTGGATGGAGCTAATCAGCCTTCCATCCCGGTTCCAGAACTTCAAAAGGCCTGTATCGGAACCTGAAACTATTAGATCATCGTTCAGATATGAAACAGTTCCAATGTAGTCTTCATGGGCTTCCCAGGATGTTATCCGTTTTCCTTCGACTGTAAATACCCGTATATAATTATCACCGCTACATCCTACCACGAATTTATCCCCCGTGGGAGAAACAGCTAATGCAGATCCAAGCGGAACTTTTTTTATGCGCCTGATCTCCTCCTGACGGCCTAGGTGCCAGATAGATACCGTATCATCATAGGAAGCGGCTATCACAATGTCCTTGTCCGGAATGTGTACAAGGGATGAAACAGTTTCATGATGTTGCGCAAGGAGCTGATCTTCTCCTGTTGCATAGTTAATTAAGTGAACGCCCTTGTCTCCAGATGCAATCACCAGCTTTGATCCCTCAATGAACACAACATCTTCCACTGACCCAGAACGTCCTCTCAATTGCGATACAATTTCACCTGATAATGAAAAAACACTGATATCACGCTCACCTGTCCCTTTGAGTATGGTAGAGTCGGATAATACAAGGGGATTACACCCTGATAGCTCCTGTCCAATAACTGTGATATCCCCACTACGAGTACTTACCACAAGCAGGTTACGATCTCCAGTAACAGCAATAATCCCGTTCTGTGCATTAAAATCGACACTAACGGGAGTAAAAGGGATTTTAAACCCCGAGACGAACTTAAAGTCCAAGGTGAGTACTTTTCCAGTTCCATCCTCTGAAACTGTAACAATTTTATCCGTATCACGACAGATTGACGTAATCAGACCCTCATGGATCGATATTTCTTGCTCGATTGCCATTTTCGAACTGTCAACCACTGCAAGATTTCCATTCCGTTTGGGAACCACTAATCGCTCATCATCTAACCAGACCAGAGCATCACCAGATGGGTTTTCAACAAATACAGTTTTGCTGCTTACAGTATTTGAGATATGATCATATAGGTAGAGATCGTCATCGAAAGTGAGAAAAGCAGTTAATTCCGAGCTTGAGTTGGTACCAAAGATGTTTCTGATGACTAAATTTCTATTTTTTCCAATTTCATGAATAACGTTATCTCTTAAGTGAAGTACAAACGCTTTAGATGAGTTAGAAAGCACAACAATTACTTTTTGATCATCCTCAGTAACCTGAAGGCCTTCTATTGCTTCAGGAAAAAAGAATAGTACTTTTTCCTGACGTTTTCCAGACCAAATGCGGACAGTTCCATCAAAACTACATGATGCGATGCGTGAGGAATGATGAAATGACGCCAACCGCATAACAGCAAATCGGTGTCCAGTTTCGCCAGGAACTAACACTTGGGAATTTGGGGTGAGATCATCAAACATGCAAAGATCACCGCTGGTCATTATCCCGGAAGAGTATTGCTCTTGTTTATGCGATACTTGGAGTGAGGGCGGTAATTCAAAAGTTTATTTCCTTTTCTTGGACAATCTATGGGTCTCAGTTCTTTGAATAAGCGAGGGCAGTTCTTCCAAACTTTCAACTCTAGGACAATCGGCATTACGCTGGAATGGTCTCCCATGCATGCCAGTGGGCCCTTTATCGTAAAGAACTGCATTAATTTGGAGCATTTTGGCAGGCAAGATGTCCATTTGATAGTCATCCCCCAAGTATATTGTTTCCTTTGCCTTTACCTTCGGAAAGTCATCCAAAGCTGATTTAAAGATAGTAGAGCCAGGTTTTCCACTTCCAATTTCACCTGAAATTGTGACGGAATCAAAATAATCCAAAATTCCAAAGTCAGTAAGAAGATCCCGTAATGAAGGATCCCAGTTTGAGATAATTCCTAAATTGTACTCTGTAAGGCTTTTCAGAAGAGAGATTGCCCCTTGCTCTAAAATAAACTCTATTTCAAGACGTTCGGCAAGTTCGGCCTCGATTCTATTGATTTGTTTTCGTCCTTGAACTCCTAAGACCGAATAAAACGCATTTTGATATTTTCTCTGGTCTAGATCACTGAATAATAAACCAGGTCTCTTTCTAGTCAAAACCCATTTATCTGCGTTTTTAAATGCTTGATAAACTTGATGATCAGAAATCTGTTTTTTTAGGATCGCAGAAAGATGATTGGCATATTGAGAAGGTATCGTGCCTCTCTTTGGCTGGATTAATGTTCCTCCTACATTGAAATAAATGGCTTTAAAATACCGCACATTACTACCTTCTAAGACCTGCTCCGTAAGAAGTCGACAACATTAACAGCCTGAAAAGCTAATCATCTCGCTTCCTCAAACGATTAGATTTTTAAAATCTAGGGGGTTACGTTTCATCAGAAGTTCTAGAGATCTTCAAACCAAGTTTGGAAAGAAGGACACGAGATACTTCAGTTTTAATGACAAGATTCGTAGGGTGCCAAGAGATTAATATCACGAGGCAAGAGATATCTTTTTGTCTTTAGGATTTGAACCATTTGGTGTCTTACTTACTGGAACTCTCAGAAAATGTTCCCTAGCTACGTAGGGACAATCAACGAAGTCTCTTCGGGTTCTAAACTATTGTAGGGCCACGAAGTTGTTTACAGGTGATTCCAATGACTGTTCATTCGCGAAGAAATAAACGGACTAATGTAGTTCGTGATATAGCAACCGATTATTGGAACGAAGAAAAAGAAGAAACTCAGAAGATCTTGAAACGAAAAAAAGGGCTGAATGCCCCAGATACGGCTAAGACTTCTGATTCATTACCTAAAAAAACCTCTGAGAAGAAGAAGAAAACCCAGAAGGATTTCAAAAACCAAAAATCAAAACTCAAACGCTCATCCAATAATAAAGGATCTTCTAAGCCCAAGGCGAAGATCCGACCCCAAAGGCGCAGGATAGTTATGAAAAAAAGTCGCGAGGGAAAAACTCGGGTTAAAAAGCGTTCCCGCGCACAATATTTTCAAAGATATAGAGTCTAGAAGGGAACAAATTCTTCTTCTCCTTTTTCATTTTTCAAACAAGTTGTGGGGGAAGTTAGCTGGTTGTAATAGGGTTTGCACGAGCCCATTATTTGTGATCTAATTTAATATGCTTCAGTTCAATGCCTGCGGATTGGGCAGCATCAAAAATCCGATCATCACGGTAAAATTCACCATAGAGGATTTTTGTTATCCCTGCATTCGCCAACAACTTGAAACACGTCCAACAAGGTGATGCCGTTATATAAATCTCTGCATTCTCCACTGTAACACCATTTTTTGCCGCCTGGGCAATAGCATTAGATTCTGCATGAACTGTTCTCACACAATGGTTCCCAGGCTCGTCCATCAGGTGACCCACATCATCACAATGAGCCAAGCCACGAATAGAACCATTATAGCCCGTGGAAAGAATGGTTTTATCGCGAACAATAACTGCACCAATATTCTTTCTGTCACAGGTGGCACGGGTAGCCACTTGATGAGCTATTCGCATGAAATAATGTTCCCATGTGTCTCTAGGTTTTTTCTTCACTTAATTCACCATAACCATGAACAATAGACGGATCAACACACTAAGTAGTTGTGCAGACCTATAAAGATACTGTAAATCAAGTTTCCGTGCAATTAAAACAGATCGTTATATTCAAGTAACAATCCATAAAGCTTGATGTTGATAACATTTCTATCCAGAACTCATCAAAATTGAGATTGCAGGTCAATGACTCGCCGACGTTACAAAACCAGATGGCATCGCGATGGAACGATAATTGCAATAATTCTAGCTGCCCTTGGAGGGCTATTACAAATCCTCTTTGGTGTGGAAGGTCTAATAGGACAAAGAAGTCCCACCTATTTTTATATTGGATCCCTGATCCAGTTACCTGCTGACTTGATTATCATCTACGCCATGGTACCAATTGTATGCGGTATAATAGTATTGGTGATAACATTCAAACAGCAACCACTCAAAAACGATGAGTTGGTTTGGATGATTATAACAGCAATAGTGGGTGTTCTTGGTGGAACGCTTGGAGGTTTAATCGTCCTCGGAGCAGTATTCATCTATATAATTCTTTACTTTATCTAGAAACCCAATACCCGGAAATATTCCCCTATTGGAATCCAGATGGGGGACTTTTGCAATATATCTAACATAAGAGGGAAGTATTCAATGTAATTCAATTTCCTTTCCACCAATACCAGAATTTTATGTGCTCTAATCAGAAGAAAAAACCTCTCTTAAGCGGAGAGATTTGCTTCTCGAAATTTTGGGGAATTGATAATCCTAATCGGGGTAGTTACACAGATAAAATTCCTGATCTCTCCCTCGCCGAAGATTTTTAAAAGTCATTTAAGGAAATGGAATCACAATCTAAGGTGC
This sequence comes from Candidatus Heimdallarchaeota archaeon, assembly GCA_048881705.1. Lineage (GTDB taxonomy): Archaea > Asgardarchaeota > Heimdallarchaeia > Hodarchaeales > Hodarchaeaceae > Hodarchaeum. The sequence continues at coordinate 13,083 of JBHLSH010000024.1, forward strand.
AGACGAGTTCGAAGGGATACCAATCAATGGGTTCGGCAACTCAATCTCGAAATAAAGTAGAAGAAATCAAGAAGCTAGCCAATCAAATCCTTTTTCACAAAAAGAAGTACTATGACGGCGAACCCGTTATTTCTGATGAAGCTTACGATTCGCTTGAAGATAAACTTCGAGAACTTGATCCAACCAATCCCGTTCTGTTTATGGTGGGAAGTAATGAAGCAGGCAAGGTGTTTCATGACCCCCCCATGCTTTCGAGTCAAAAAACAACGAATGTTGATGATGTCGTGAAATGGAGCGGGGGACGAGACCTCATGGTTGGAAATAAGATTGATGGAGTATCTTTATCATTAATATATGAAAACGGTAGGCTTATCCAAGCGGCCACCCGTGGAAATGGTACCATGGGAGATGATACGACTATTGCAGCAATGAAAGTGGCTGCCATCCCTAAATCGATTCCTGAAATCACCCCTAGGATCAATATCAGGGGGGAGCTATTTATGCGGCTCTCTGAATTCGCCCGTATCAAAAAAACGGAATCAGATCAGTATAGCAGCCCGAGGAATCTAGCTGCGGGGACCATAAAGCAAAAAGATCTTAGCCTACTAGATAAGCGAGTTCTTTCGTTTAGTGCGTTTGAACTCCTCGGATTAAGGGATGAGGAAGCGACTCTGGAAGAGAAAGTTGGTCTCTTGCTCGAATGGGGGTTCGAGACCACTGAATTCAAACTGTTAAGGTCTCCCTCAAAAGAGTCCATTGAAGCCCTTTATCGGAACACGGCCTCAGCACGAGGGAACCTTGATTTCGAAATCGATGGGTTGGTTTTAAAGTATAACGATGCCAAAGAACGTGCCAACGCGGGCGCAACTGCTCATCATCCCCGATGGATGATGGCATTAAAATTCAGAAGTCAGGGAAAACTATCAAAAGTTAACAGTATCACCTGGCAGGTTGGGAGATTAGGAACGATAACACCTGTGGCTGAATTGGAGCCAGTTGAAGTAATGGGAGCCGTTATCCAAAGAGCTACATTACATAATGCTGATTTCCTGGAAACCCTTGATGTTGCACCAGGAGATAGCGTCTGGGTTATCAGATCCGGCGATGTTATACCGAAAATCACTGAGGTGGTTGAAAAAGGCCCCAATAGCGCGTTACTGCCATCTCGATGCCCAAGCTGTGATTCAAAGCTACGACGTGACGGCGTTAATTTGCTCTGCAATAGTCCAATATGTCGAGACCGAGAAATCCAACGAATCCGTCACTGGATTAAAATTACAGATATAAAGGGCCTAGGCAGTAAGAACGTTGCCAAATTGTATGACAACGGGCTGATAAGACATTTCGCAGACCTTTATGACAAAAACCTGACCGAGAGAAAACTGGTTTCGCTATTAGGAAAAAACGGCTCCAAAATCTTCCAAGGTATTCAGGAAACTAAGAACATTCCCTTCCACCTGTTTCTTGCGGGTTTGGGTATTGAAACTTTAGGAAAACAGATGGCTAAAGTTCTCACAAACCATTTTTCCACATACGAGGCTTTAAAAAATGTAACTGCTGATCAGTTAATGGAAATTGAGGGGATTTCAGAGATCACTGCTGGGAAGATCCTTGAAGGGATTCATGATCCTATGTTGGCTGATCACTTGCTTGAGAAAGGGGTCGTAATTTCTGAAGGTACGAGGATATTGAAGCGGGAGTCTCAACCCCCAACACGACTAACCGATTTCTTTGGATCAAAAGATGAATCCCCAGAATTCGGAATTCGTCCTCAAGGATTAGAGCGGTTACGGGATTTACCCAAGGTTTATGTTACAGGTACAATTCCTGGGATGACAAAAAAAGAAGTTCAAACTTTTCTGGAGCAACATAATTACGAATGGGCTGCGATATCAAAAAAGCTGACACTTCTAATCGTCGGGGAAAAGCCAGGCAAAAATAAACTAGAAAAAGCGCAGAAATATGGTATTCCTCAAAAATCATGGGATGAATTCATTAAAGAACTCCGCTAGTATTGATAATCTTTGTTATCATACCTGAAAGTTCTTTTATGTGCTTGAAACTGAGCTTATGACTATAGTTGTATATCTATCTTTTAATTCCAGCTCTATTCACAGAATAATAGATCATTGGGTTATTATATGATCCAATCTCATGATTGATAACATCTTTTCTCCTCAAAGCTTCCTATTGAACAGTTTCAATTCTTAAATCGTTAGCTTTATTATAAATAGAATTTATTTGATGATAGAATTATTCGGTTACACTGTAAGGAATTGATTCTCCCATGTCTTATGAGTATTATGGCGAAGAAGAAGATATGCGTACTTGGAAGGCCATGCCTCTCCTACAGGCGCTTCTTGTATCTATTCTAATCCCTGTCGTTCTGGCAGTTGTATTTACCTTTGCCGGAGCAGCAACCAATCCACTTCTGCTACAAATTGAATTAATTCTGGTCGCTATCGCATTTTGTTCGATGGGGATTCTCACCCGTTCGAAATCACGTGGCCTCCTTAGCATTATAGCAGCTCCGATCTCTTGGGGAATTCTATATTTAGCTGACACCCTTTCTGGTGGCTTTATTGTCAATCCATATGGACTGATTTCAGGACTTGCAGAGCCCTTGGCAGCGATTGCCCAAAGCCCTCTTCTCAGTGGATTAGCTGGGGATATGGGTATAATAACTCAGGTCGCAATTATCATTGACCTGATCATTGTTGAATTTTTTGCCTTTTTTCTGGGATTTTTCCTTGCGATGTTGGCAACAGGCTTATGGAAGAAGGACGGGAGTTTTGCGATTATTTCTGTCCCTTTTAAACTAATTGCTGCTGCTTTTGTCATTGGAATTCTTGCCATAGTCCCCTTTGCGTACCATGGTATCGGAACCCTTGCTGATGGTGGAATATCATTGGGCGCAGGGGCTGCGGAAATCATGGGTATGTTTGGGGCCGATCTTGCCGGTGGCGGAGCACAAGCAGGTCTATCTTTGGATTTGAATAATGCGACAGTTCTTGCTGAACTTAGTGCCGCAGCGGCACGAGCAGAAGCGTGGTTTCGGAGATCCAGTATTTCTTTCAAACAAGCCCAAGAGAATATTTTGATCCAAGCTGCCCTCAATGCCCTGTTTCCTGAAGGTTCTGATTTTCGGGGCCTCAATATGCGTGAAATTACCTCTATACTTTCGATCTCTGACATTCTCGTCTCTATTTCCAGCGAACTACCTGCGCTCTTAGCGGGGTACCAGAACTTTGCCAACGGATTCGACATTACCTTTTCAATCCTTGGTCAAACCAGTATAGGAGGCGGCCAAGGAGGGTCAATTGAGACCGTGGTTGCAACCTATGACCCATATTTTGTGGTTGGCCTCAATAACATGTCCGCCGCGCTCGATAATTTCACCGATGCTCAAGATGGAATTTTAGATGCAATTGCCGGAGCCAGTGCAATCATAAATCAAATCATTGTTGATCAAACAAGCGATTACGCAATAATTACGGATTTAATAGACGAAATGCAAGCGTTTTTCCCGATCCTTCTCGATGTAGCTCGTAGTGGAGTTTTCTTTTTGAATGGTACTTATAAGACCGCATTATCGATCGAAGATATAGGTGACAATGATTTTGATGGGGCAAACTTCTGGTTAGACAGCGCAGCTCAGGATCTAGGTAGTGCGAATTCGACTCTTCAAAATGTGAGTACCTCTGCCCTTGATCCTAATTCTCCTCTACCATTCTGGGGTACGGTGGAGATCATCAGAGATCTCGTGAATTTGCTGGGGTGGTTTACTCGCGCTGCTGCTAATACCACTGAATGTTATACACGGATCGATGATGTACTTATAAGCCTGAATGCCCTGGATTTCCAGGGCACCTCGGTTCTTGCTACCAACTGGGATAATCTTTCAGCAAACGTATCAGCAGCCAACACTATTTTTGATGCAGCTCAGTTTAACATTGGTCAAGCTACCAGCCTCAGCGATCAATTAAGCAGTAAGAGCTATGGACCCGTTATTGATGGAAGCCTGGGTTCGGCAATTACCGACTTTTCAAATATGATGATGCAGTTTACTCATAATATCACTGAAGTCGATTACCTCTTGGATGCCTTGGAGTATACTGTGTTTTCTTTCCAATCATTCACAGAAGGATTTGCCTTGTTTAACAGTACCTTCGATTATGCCAGTAGCAACTCTGCGGACGGACCTACCTTCATATCACTCCTCACTGGCAATGCAACATGGAATCAAACAAAGGATAAATTTGGATACAGTATCGCCAACTCCTCCCTAGGATGGATTGCTATTGACACAACCACCGTCATAGCTGGGAGTGTCCGGACATCATGGAAAAATATGCTTTACACACCGTCCTGGCCGATTACACCACCTACTGAACCCTCGATTGCTGGACTTTCTCAAACAATCTTGGACCTAATGGCCGCAATAGAAACTCTTGCCGAATATGCTAATAAAGATTCGAATGCCGCATTGATCCAGACTGCTTTCGAGGGTATGGACAGCAATGACCCGTCTACCATTTTCGGTGGTGGATAGGCCCAGGCCGTTCCCCTTTTCCCTTTTTTTTAAATTGTTCTTGAAATCCGAGATCGCTCACTTCAGATACAGCGAGTCGTGGATCTTTCCCCGTTATGAGGCGGGTACTCCACGTTTCAGAGTTAATAAACTAAAATCATGGTCTAAAAATATCGAAGAAATAGGTGATAATCATCGTGAAACCCTTTAGAATTCATCAGGATCCTGGAGCCAACGTTCTGCATCAATTGCCGCCTGACATCCCTGTCCCGCAGCGGTAATCGCCTGACGATATCGAAAATCCACCACATCTCCTGCTGCGAAAACCCCGGGAATCGAAGTCATAGTATGTTTTTTCTGGACGATGTATCCATTAAAAAATTCGAGTTTGTCCTTAAATAGCTGAGTTTGGGGAATGTGACCGATAGCAATTAATAAACCCCCTAGAGCGAGCTCTGATTCGGTTTGGGTCTCATTGTTATAGACCTTGATCCCTGCGAGTTTCTGATTGCCCAAAATTTCTATTACTTTGGTATTATAGATAAAATCGATTTTCTCTTCATCATAAGCCCGTTTTTGTAGAGATCGGTTGGCGCGCATATTCTCTTTTGGCCCCCGGTATATCATACGGACGCTAGTGGCGTATTTTGCCAGGAAAAGGGCTTCCTCGAATGCGCTATCGCCAGCGCCTATTACTGCGGCATTTACATCTTTGAAAAAGGGGGCATCGCAGGTTGCACAGTACGAAATTCCTCGGCCACTTAGTTCGTGTTCATTTTTGAGGCCTAATCTTTTGGGTGACGCCCCTGTTGCGATAATGACGGCTTTAGCTGTGAGCTGATGCTGCCCTGTTATGATAAAAAAGGGATATTGATCAAGGTTAACGTCTACTACATCTTCCTCAACAAATGTCGTACCTAATCGTTGCGCTTGTTGTCGCATACTCATGATTAAGTCGGGGCCTTGAATTTGTTCTGGAAATCCTGGGTAATTCTCAACCTCCGTAGTAGTCATCAGTTGGCCGCCTGATTCCACCCCCGCGACGACCAGGGGATTTAATTGCGCTCGAGCCGCGTAAATGGCAGCAGTTAACCCAGCGGGGCCACTACCAATGATAATAATTTCTTGATTCGGATCGACTTCCTCAGATGGACTAGGTCTATGTAGATATAATTGCATACCTATACCCTCTGTTAAAAGGTTCAAATAGATAAAACCGTATACTTTTCTAGTGCTTTTCTGGTTTTATATCGTAAAAGGTCTTTTGTAGTTTATTCTTAAAGAAACTGATTATTCTTATCTATGCACTCAATTGCCATAGCGTAAGAGGTATCTGCCAATGATTTATGGTGTACATCCAAACTGGCGGAAAAATAGCACCCAAGATGTTACAAGCTCGAATGACGCAGAAAAAGTTCTCGTCAGCGGATGGGTTCAACAAATAAGGGATAAGGGCAGTCTGGTATTCTTAACAATTCGGGATGCCAAGGGGATCTGTCAAGTAACACTTCATAAGAAAAAAATCACTGCTCAGGTCTGGGAAGATTGCCAAACCCTGACACTGGAATCTGTGGTTTCAATTGAAGGTCAGGTTAAAAAAGATCCGCGATCCCAACTTGGCGCTGAGTTAATTCCCTCGAATATTTTGATTCATTCTTTGGCATCGCATAAATTCCCGATTGATCTGACTAAGAAAAAGACAAAGATGGATCTAGATACCATTTTTCGGTACAGGGAGTTGTCAATACGTGATCCCGATGTAGTAGCTGTTATGGAAATAAAACATCTGATTGCTCAGGCTACACGAGAATTTTTTACAGGAAAGGGATTTATTGAGATCTTCACTCCCTTGATTCTGGCTACATCCACTGAGGGGGGAGCTGAGCAGTTCAATCTAGACTACTATGGGGTTCCAGCTGTTCTCGCTCAATCATGTCAATTTTACAAACAGGCGGCTCTCGCCTGTCATGAGAAGGTTTTTGGGATAATTCCTTCCTGGCGAGCAGAAAAATTCCATACCCCGAGACACTTGGCTGAATTCTGGCAGGTAGAAAATGAAATTGCATTTGCCACCGATGTTGAAATTATGAATGTTCAAGAAGATTATATTATTTCAGTATTGGAACATGTTGTGTCCAAAGGTGCCCCTCAATTGGAGAGAATGGGGCGTCAAATTTCTATCCCTTCAAAACCGTTTAAACGTGTTCCTTTTGCAGAAGCAAAGAATATTCTCACCGAATTAGGAGTGGAAGAAGAACCAGATGAAGATTTTGGAGCCCCTGGTGAACAGGCCCTGTCAAAAGCTTTTAATGACCCCTTTTTCATTATCGACTTCCCTTCGAAAATACGCGGCTTGTATTATGCTCGCAATCCAACCGATCCAGCTATCACGCGATCTATTGACCTCATTGCCCCTGAAGGGTTTGGGGAGCTTTCCAGCGGTGGACAGCGTGTTTCGAATCATGAAACACTCAGAGCTCGAATATCCCAAAAAGGGTTTGATGAGGCCGATTTTGCTTGGTATCTGAGGATGTTTGAATATGGGATGCCCCCCCACGCGGGCTTTGGTCTAGGATTCGAACGTCTTGTTCGCTGGATAACGAATGTTTCGCATATCAGGGAAACTTCGATGTTTCCGCGAACACCCGAATTGTATCAGCCCTGATAGCCGCTTATTTCTCTAATTTCCCATAAATAGTTGAAAATGCAGTCTTAATATAAACCTCCACGCCCAGAAAGGGAAAAGGGGGTGAACCGGAATATTATTACGGAATTTAAGAAATTCTCCTATACATACATCCTCTGCTTTGTAGGCCTTAACAATTTGTAGAGGCGTAAAGTACATTGCATTATGGTAATTTCTCCATGTAAAAAGGCTCCATTTAACGGCCTCCATGGAGAATTTGATGATTCGTGGATGAACGAGAGATAAAGCGAGCGCTCCTGTCGCTAAGAGCCATGTCATCATAAATGATTTTGTAATATCCCACTTTGTTAACGTAAGAAACTTCGGCCACTCAGTAAACACGTTTTTCCCCCAAACGATTCGGTGTTGGCGTAACAGCGACATCCACACTGAGTTTTGGGGCGCTAATACTGCGCTCAAGATCAGGTTCACGCTAAATACTTTAGAAAACTTCCTTTGTTCAAAATCCATTAATCTACAGACAAAACAATTCGTGAACATCCCAGTCGAGGATTGTAGACCTCGTATAAGATTTATATCATACTCCTGATCAATGAGCAGCTTCCTTTCGATTTTAAAGACAGATTTCTTGATAAGTTTTAGCTTTTCGTCAGAACAGCGATCGTGCATAACAATAAGCAGGTCAACATCAGTCGACCGAGAATCTTTGCTTGGAAAAGCAACTGATCCGAATAGGATTACCGCAATGAGATCATGATGATAATGGGTTTCCAAGTAATCTGTTACCGATTTGACATATCGACGGGTATTCGTGCGATTCATAAGAACACAGGATTTTATGATGAAAGGATGTTAATCGTCGAATGTACCCAACAAAACTTAAGTAGTGCGGATTAATGAATCCATGTTGGTGATCTTGATGATTGAATATGAATCTCTCAAATTTCGCTGGCTTGGTCATGATGGTTTTATTATCTCGAATGAAGCAGGAACCCGTGTTGCTATTGATCCATTCAAGATAGAAGGGGATTTCGACCCTGTGGATGTCCTTATCAGTACGCACGAGCATTTTGACCATTGTCATCCCGATAGCATGAAAAAATTGGTTTCTTCAAAAACCGAAGTAATAGGCATTCCTATGGCCAAGAAGACATTAGAAACCTTAAATTGTAAAAAACTTCATTATGTTGCCCCTGGAGATACCTTAACGGTAGGAAATCTTAATTTCGAGTTTGTTGCCTCCTATAATGTAAACAAATACCGAGATCCTGACAAAGGTATCCATTTTCATCCTAAAGCAGATAAAAAGATTGGAGTAGTAATGGAAATGGATGGACATAGGATTTATCATGCAGGGGACAGCGATCATATCCCCGAAATGGCCGATATCAAGACAGATGTTGCTTTATTACCTGTGAGCGGTACTTATGTAATGACAGCCGATGAAGCCATTGAAGCAGCGAAGACTCTCAACCCTAAACTAGCTATTCCAATGCACTTTGGTACCATTGTTGGAGAGAGAGCCATGGCGGATAAATTCGCCAAGAGCGTTACTTGTGAGGTCAAAATCCCCGAATTAGAGTAATCTGAATTATTACCCTTTTACCACTCCGACTGGCTTAACCTGAACAACCTTTTTCACCACACCTGAATCGTGCATAGCATCGACCACATGTTCTACGTCCTTATAGGCGCCTGGAGCTTCTTCCGCCACCCCCACAAATGAATGTGCCTTAACGACAATTCCCCGTTCAGCTAATTGCCGTACAATATCCTTACCGTAGTATTGCTTTTTTGCTCGTTTGCGCGACATACTGCGACCGGCGCCGTGGCATGCACTACCGAAGGTTTCTTGCATCCCCAATTCGGTTCCTGTCAGGATATAGGATGATGTACCCATGGTTCCACCAATAAGGACGGGATGACCCACACTCTTGTATTTTGAAGGAACCTGAGAGTGTTCGGGACCAAATGCTCGTGTGGAGCCCTTTCGATGAACCAAAACTCTTTTACCGTCGTGAGTCTCGAATTTGGATGTATTGTGTCCAACATCGTAAAGCTGGTGGACTTCGGTCCCTAGAACCTTGTGAACAGTCTCACGGACAAGATGAGCGATTACTTGGCGGTTTGCAAAAGCGCAATTGATGCCTGAATTGACAGCCGCAATGTAATCTTGACCCTCCTTGCTCTTAATCGGAGCGGAGCCCAATTCTTTGTCTGGTAATGGTAGATTGTATTTCTGGGAAGCCTGAACAAGAACTTTAGAGTAATCGGTCCCAATTTGGTGGCCTAGCCCTCTGGAGCCGCAGTGCATCGTTATCAAGAGCTGCTCGGGGAATAATCCGAATTTTTTGGCAATAACTTCATCAAAGACCTTACTTACCACTTGTAGCTCGAGATAGTGGTTTCCTGACCCTAATGTACCGATCTGGTTATATTGTCGTTTCTTCGCTTTTAAACTGACTCTTTCTGGATCTGCCCCGTCAATACGTCCATTCTCTTCTGTATACTCGAGATCTTCTTCGGTACCATAGCCTTTTTCTACCATGTACCCTGCCCCTTCTCTCATCAGCTCATCCACTTGGGAGATCTCAAGCTGGATCTTGCCAGGTTTACCAAGCCCGGCCGGAACGGTTCGAAACAACTCATTCATCAACTCGTTTTTCTGCGGATTGAGATCGGCCAAAGTGAGCTCGGTTAACATAGTACGAACTCCGCAATTTATGTCGTAACCAACGCCAGCCATGCTTACTACCCCTTCCTCTGCATCAAATGCGGCTACACCACCGATTGGGAATCCATAGCCGGGGTGGACGTCTGACATCGCCAACATACCCCGCTGAATGCCAGGTAATGATGCCACATTCATGATTTGGCGGGTAGCACTCCAATTACGGACATAATCGCGCTGGAGTTCCTCAATAATAGCCTGGTCACCATAAATATATGCTGGTACTCGCATATTCCCTCTCTTTTCGATCGTCCAGAGATTCTTTCTGCCATTTACTTTTTTAAAGATATCAGATTCTTCTGTCATTTATACATCCACCAAACATTGAGCTATCCACTTGTTATCTGTAGTTTGCGTTATCTGTAGCTGGGTCCAGGTAGCTGCTTTAACCTCCAGTTTAAGTTTATGGCGGTCAATATCTATCGGTTCACCATAAATTTTGGCAACCAGACTGGTATCACTCAACTTTTCAACCTTGAATCGGCCGTACATTTTTCCTTCAACATCTTTCAAGTACAGGAGTTCGCTAAGCCATTCTAGAAGCAGTTCCTCCCGATTCGATGCCTTAATCTCGATCATGTCTGACTCACCCAGCTGGAGGTCTTTTGTTTCCACCATTATCTCGAACATGGCAAGGGCTACCTGTTCAAATGCTTCCACCAAGGTTGCACCCACACCTCTAACACCAATGTCCGCTTGATGCTCAAAATACTCATAAGACATAGGCATCGACTCCAACCACACGAAAAACTCCACGGATTTACTACTTTATGCACTTAGAACTTGGATTGGCCCTGAAAGCTTCTGATGAAGAGTATTATGATTCGAAAAATAAGTCCCATTTTAAAAAGAAGAAAGTCCAAAAAAAAAAGAGGAGGGTATAAATGCCCTCAATATGTTGTGCTGTTTTGAGCTAGCGTTGTTTGCGCCTTTGCACCACTATTACCGCGAGAATGGGTAGAGCAATGACTGCCACGACTAGATCGAAACCAGGAATTGGGGCCGTTCCTGTTCCATCTCCAGCCACTGATCCTGCGACTGCCGCATACGTGGGATCATGCGTAATGCTCTTACCATCCCACTGTGGATAAGAAACTGAGTATAAGAACGTTTTTCTCTGAACACTGCTCCGAATTCCGCGGATCAAGTCGGCTTCACTGGAAATCTGCCCATACGTGAAATCAATCAAGTTCATGGGGATTAGTTGCCCCGTGGCATTGACTTCTACAGTTCCATCCCACATATAAGGGATGTCATCCAACCTGATCTCACCAAAGGATGCTTGACTGTCACTAAATCGGATTCGTTGTACGCGAGACGCATTTTCAAACTGATCACTGATTTCAGTGGCGCTGTCATCTGCCCGCCAGCGGATCGATTCCTGTAGTTTCGCATCTACTACAGTAGAAGCCATCAACTGATTGAAGGATAAGCCAGTGAGCTGGCTAGCTGTATCCCACTCGCCTAGAACATAGTCAAACTTAAGGTTCGCGGTTCCATTATCGACACTAAAATGAAATAGGGTGGACACTTCATCAATAGTATGGAGTCCCGATAAACTTTCATTAAACATAGTTATATCTTGATTTCGTTCAATGGGGTGTAAAAAACCCTTCACGTTGGTAAAATCGGAACCAAAATCCAAAACGTTGTTCGTAGTTGTTGGACGGTGATAGGTTCGTGTATCTATGGACTGTGTATCAAAACGGAATAGAGCTTCATCCCCGATGGTGGGATAAACGAGCGTATTTTGTCCGATTGTAACGTTTTTGACGCCAATGTCCATGTATCCGTTATTGTTGGTATCATTATAGACCAAACTGCCCAAGAGATGATGTTCAATATATTTATAGTCGAAATCGTTTATTAGTAGTCTTTGTCCCGTCTTTCGTAACGTTAGTTCATTGATTTGCAACTGAGACACCGAGAACCGACCGCGTTTGAAAACGCGAGCATCCTTGTTAATCCAGTTAATGTCGGGGTGCGAAAAAGTACGCATCTGGTTGACCGCTGGAAGGCGAAAGAGAAGCCCAAGTTCCCTTGCGAGCCATTCGTGCGAAGTCAACCGAAAAATAAATCGCTTCAATAGTGTGGCATTGGATCCATCGTTGTATTGCCACTCGTTTTGAAGAACATAATTACCCCTAACTTCGTCCCGTACTAATGACATGAAGACGCTCGTGAGTATTTCATCGCCTGTAAATGGTTGAGAATCTAGAGTTTCATTGTTGGCAATTTTGGTGAACGCCTCAATGACAGACCTATCATGGTCATAAAAGATTGAAACTGCTTTCCGATCGTGTGTACTGTTTATCAACAGATTTGCATCGACGTTTTGATTGATCGAAAGCGATGTTTTGTCCGCTACTTCAGCGTAAAGGTTTGTTAGATAGACTTTCGAGGCAAGATCTACCGTTGGATCGTTTTCTATGCCATTAATTGTCTGATTTAAGACATTAATGAAACGTGCTAAGAATATATTATGAGTTCTAGTACGAACACCACCTATGGGATATTCGTATGAACCAACACTATTATAAACATCAAAATAGACGTTATCAGGCGTGAAATTTGCACTTTGCATACCACGTATTAACCAGAGTAAGTTATTGTGCAATTGCGTTCGCATGATGCCTTGCGGGCGCTGTGGAACGATGGGGCCAATGGTAGTTTCATTTGCTGTTCCTGTGCTTGGTAGTATTGCTGAAGCAATAAGTAACCAACACACCATCGCTAATATTAGACCTTTTCGAGTTGTAATCATTTTTCTGTCCCTATTATTTGGATTATCATTCTCATGAATGCATGTGTATTGAGGATTTTCCCTACTTAAGTCGCGTCTTATACGATTATTGAACTCGGCCGCGATGACTTAGTTTTTTTATTTCAGTCATCTCCTTAAAATTTTTCTGCATGGAATGCCATCAAGATCTGAATACGATGATTCACAATCCTTGACCCTGTGAATAGGAATATCGGGCAAGATTGACGCTTCATTGGATGCAATATAAATGGAGGTGACGTTTAAGCTGTAATAGTTTATAATGACATAAAAAACCAGCTCAAAGAATTGTTGAAATAACCAGACTCAGAATAGAAAACCCGTAGAGGACAATAAATACAGGAATAAGGGCCCGCTCGAATTTAACGGTCTTGATAACTTGAAGAAGTTGAATCACAAAGACCGCAGTTATTATCTGAAGGATAAAGATGACGAGAATAGAGACCGTTGGATTGGCTAAGAGCGTGGCCAGTATGAAAAAATCTCTGCTTAATATTATTATAGCTGGGTACAGGAAGAGCGGGAGCAAGGCCAATGGGATACCGCTGAGGAGCTCTCGTGAGAAACCTTTAATAGAAAAATAGCGGGTAATGATTTCGAGACTCAACCATATCACGAGAATTGATGCTAAATACTCTCCCAAACAACCTATCAATCCAAAATACAAATCACCATCGAGATAGAAAGGAATCATCCCCAATTGGGAGAGATCAAGCAGTATGAGTTGACAAACCATGACCCCAAAAACCAGTAAATTGAATTGACTTGTAAAAGCTCGTCTTCGGATGAATTCTCCAAAGAAAACACTGGAAAATCGTTTAGGAATCTGGGGAATGAACACGTCATCATGATTATTAGCCTTTTGAGCGTCATCGTGGAATTTTTCACCCGATTGAACTAGTTGATATGCAGTTTTTCCCATTTGTGTCAGATAAAACCGTTTCTCCTCATCCTGAGCAACCAATTGACCCAACTTCTTGATATGAAAATAAAAAGAACCAGGCTTAATTTGAAGCCACTCTACTAGTTCGGTATATTGTACTGCCCGATGAAAAGATCCTAAATATCGAACAATATCGTAGCGGATTGCATGCCCAAGGGCAGAGTAGAATTCATGTAAGGGAATGGATTTCTCTGCCACGGGCGCAATACCTACGTCCATTGAGATGCCTCGGTTTACCTTAACTGCTCGTAGTACCCTGAAAGCTGATTTTATGGCCGTTCAGTAAATTTGCGAATAATCACTACGATTCCTAGGAGAAACCCAGACACCAAGATCAGAAGACTGGTAGGTAGTAAGAACGAACGATTAGGAATAGGGAGAATCTGAAGTTCCACGGGATTGATTACCTCGATCAGAACCTCTGGATCATAAAAGATCTGGTTGCCTTGTGGAAATACGAAAATTCCCGTGAGGTACAACATGGAAACGAGATTGTATGGTGGACTTGGATTAACCAATCGGTTCTGTTCACCAGAAGATAGTGATTGAAAATAAACTGGGAAATCTATACTATCCGCTAAAACAGTGGGGATCCATGTGAAATTGAGAAAATCACGATCGCGGTTTCCGAACGAAAACCGCGAATTAACGAGTCTGTGACGTGCAAACTCGATTCCCTGGCTTTTATCATGCTCTAACTCGTACGATTGGTTTATTGATTTGTCCCGTTCCTGGGCAACGAATTTTAAGCGTCCTAGAAGATTGGTCGCTTGTAGAATGTTTCTAGAGAGATTAAGCTGAATCAGCGGTCTAGTGATCTGGAACTGTTCTCTTGCAAAAGTAGTGATCTTCAATGCTAGTTTAGAGGTTGGACTATTGAAATCCCAACCTGTAATATTCATTGAAAACTTCAATCGAGGAGTGAGGCGTATTGCTCTGAGGGGTAATGTTGTGGGTTTCACCGTGACATCTAGGCTTCGGCCTTGTGGTCTGATTCGAATCGTTGGAACCTGAACCTGCTCAATCATTTCTCGTGTTATCGTCAGTTCAAAGCTAAATGCGATCTTTTCTAGTTTCGAAGAGGTAGTTGTAGAATTTCGAAACCTTCTACCATAGGATACGTCTAAAGCTGAGAAAATAATTTGATATTGCAGGGCCGTGGAATTAATCTTTTCACTGAGCTTTTGAACCGAGAATACAATATTAGAGATGTTCACGCTGCGGATAAGGCGATCTGTTCCACGAGGATCATACCAGCTGTTGCCATTATTATCCTCGAATTCTACTAGGTTATCGAGCTGGAAAAGGATAGAGTTTGTTGTGTTAAGCTCTAGCTCTTCCACTACGGTTCCACGGGTATTTAGGCGCTCAATCTTAGCGATTCGTTGCGTATATTCCGCAAAAAAACGAATTGGTTGTGGGTTTTCGGAGGTTCGATGCAAAATTCCTATTCTAGAGGTACCGATGACAGCTTGGATCGATTTAACGCCACCCATATAAGAAATTTCATCTTGTACGATCTGAAATGGCATGGATTGGTTCAAATCATTAGGCTTGTTCGGAATAGCTCCGAGACTTACAATAGGGTTTAAACATAAGACAAAAATAACAAGAAATCTTGTGAAAAACCCTAAGGATGATGTAAGTCCAAGTGTCATACGCTAGCTCTCAATTGAAGTTGGAAAAATCCTGATTAAAGCGTAGTGTTAAAGGTTCCCTGAACATATGTTCAAAACGGGGAAGGACAGATCTCCTAAGGAGTGTCCCCAAAATTCGGGTTGAGTTTCCTAAACAGACTGTTTAAGACATGGAAGAACCCTGAGATAATGGAAGTTCAAAAAATATGGTAGTACCAATTCCTTCAGTACTCTCCATCCATATTCTACCGCCATGGGTCTCCACGATTTTTTTTACGTGCGCCAACCCTATTCCTGTACCCTCAATTTCCCGAGTTCTCAAGCTAGGGGCCCGTGCAAATAAATTAAAGATACGGGACTGAAATTTCTCCGGAACTCCAATACCATTGTCTCTAACATAAATTGTGATGAAATTTTCATCAACGGCGTGTTTACCAATTTCGATTATGGGAGAAGGATTATCACCGCGATATTTAATGCTGTTCCCGATCAAATTACTGAATAACTGCATCATGCGATTTTCTTCAGCATGTATCTGTGAAAATTCGTCTGAAATAACGATCTTAATGTTGTTGTTCTTGATTTGTGTTGTATATTGGCTAAGACACTCCTCTATGATTTCTCGAAGATTCAAATTACGTTTTGGAGTCGTAACTATCCTTCCGATACGTGAATACTCTAAAATTTGTTTAATTTGCATCTCAATTATCTGTACATTCTTAATAATTCTGTCTAGATAAAATTGAGCTTCCTTAGGCAGATCCTCCCCATATTCCTCCTTAATCGCAGCTGTAAACCCTTGAATTGAAATTAACGGAGCCTTTAGATCATGGCTAATTGTATAGACAAACTCCTCAATCTCCATATTTTTATTTTTGAGAGTTTTTGCTTGAACGCTCAATTTCCGTAATAATTCTCGTCGCTGTTCATACTCTCGTCGTGCCCGTTCATCTTTTTCTTTAGCAGACAGACCTGAGTCTGGAAGTGAATTATTTAGCGGAAAATGCTCAATTATAAAGAAAACCAGATTTGATACGGTTTTAAAGAAAGAGAAATCTTTCTGTAAAGGTCTAAAGGCGGGATCAAGACCAACATATCCTAAACACAAATCCTCGGAAGTTTTTCTCCCCTTTCTTTGAACAAGTAATGCCGAATGAATCGTTTTCCCATTTAAAACCAATGAAAAACCTGGGGTCTCCTCTAGAGAGTAAACGCCTATTTCCTCTTCAAATTTTTCTCCTTGAAGACTTCGTAGAAAGCTGTTTAACGAATCAAGATCTTCTAATAATTTAGAATTTAAGCTAGCATGTGAAAGAATCTTGGAACCATCTTGTAAGACTATTAGCTCAATGGGATAGATCTCTGATAGAAGTTTCAGAAGATTCATGATGAAATGATTAAGATTATCAAAATCTAGTAGGTTGTATGAGAGTTCTAGAACGATCCTTTGATGACTTTCTTGTACTACATTGCTGTGGGCAGACTCTTTTTCTGAATTCATGATTCATCTTCTTGAACTGAATGTCTTTTAATTCTCCACTGCTGAACTTATAAGCTGCTCGGGTGATTCAATCCTTTCAAAATGAAAGCTTATTTCTAGCATTATCTATGCAATTGGATCAGACCTGGAAAACGATGCGAAATTTGGATTCAAAGTTCCAACAATACCTCTAGAAGCAATAAGAGTTCTCCTTTCTCCCTTTTGTGTAATAAATTTTAGGGAAATTCATATATTCCTTATTTCTTGAAGATCAGGATGTTTTTGTTGTAAAGTTCGTTTGATACCAGCGGCTAACGTCATTTCGCTATAAGGACAACCTCTACAAGCTCCTGTTAGTCGAACTGTGAGGGTACCGTCTTCATAATCGATAAATTCAACATCCCCACCATCTTTTTGGAGATAGGGACGTAACTCTTGTAAGGATGCTCTGATATCATTTTTGGCTGCCATCGGAATATTCCTTCTACCAAAATCAGACAAATGTGTTGGAGGTTAGGTACGGGAAACCCCTTGTGTCTTTTTAGGGTTTCATTAACCATAGTTATGTGTGTAGAAATAATCCTTCTCGATCGACCTCTCCCAAATGCTATCCAATGAAATGACGTAATCTAATCTAGTTAATCCAATATTTGAACATTCTTTAGAGAGAAGAGGAAGGAGCTCTGTATTCTAGGCTGTAGAAATATCCATCCTACTGAAATTTTCTGGTTCGTTTGCATCACTCTCATGAACCAAGTCCCCTATATCAATGGCGGTCTCTCGTAAGTCACGTAAGAAATTAAGGAGGTAAGTGAGTTTCCAGACATCTTCTTTGGCGAGACGTGAGATTTCCCTTTCAACTTCCTCGTGGATTCCCGTTAACTGTCTTCTAATCCTTCCTTTCAATTGTTCTGCGCCCTGACCATTTTGTTCGAAGAAACAAACTAAACTCTGATTCAAGACATCGGTTGTCAGCTCGCTAAGACGGCTGATCTTTGATAATGTGTCGGAACTTAGCGCATCTTTCATTTCAGGATATTTTTTGACAACTCGTGCGAATTCCACAGAGGAATCCCCCAGATCTTCACTGTAGCTGGCAATCATACGCCAATCCAAACACGCGGTCGATTTCAGATAAGACATCTCCCGTTTATCGTTGACCATGATCTTTAGCATCCGAACAATCAAGAAATAGAGCCTATTGACCTCAACATCACGTTCGATGACTTCCACTGCCAGAGTAACATCTCCTTCCAGAAATGCATTGATCGCATCGCTTTGCATTTGGTTAGCGATCGAAAAACAACGGTTCACATATTCGGTAGGATCGGGCAGAGACGAAGAGTCTATAAGAAAATGGAGTTCGATGGATCTCTGGGTTTCACCGAGGATCTCCAATCCCACCAATTGACGTGTAAGTTCTTTGATAGCGGCCTTATGGGTCAGAGGTTGCTTGATATCAGGTGATCTAACCGCAATTATATCACTTCCCAACAAATAGGCCCCGAGAACATCCCGACTAACATGATTTGATTCTACAATGTTGGAAATTCGTTTTGATGGTATGGGAGATTTCTGCGGGTAAATTATGAGGTCACCTGTCGATAACTCCTTGATAACGATATTTGATCCCTTGGTAAGTTGATGTCGTTCTGCCCAGTCTTTCGGGAGTGATATAATACGCGTGTCCCCAGCCCCCGTTACTTGTACCTTCCTACTAAATTCCATCTAGCATCCTTCTAGCATTCTATGATGACCAATTATACTTCCAACATTTCATAACGTGGGATATCACTGGTTAGTATACCATCGGCCGTCTTTATGACGTTATCCTCTATTCGAACACCAAACTCATTTGGCAGATAAATCCCTGGTTCAATTGTGAATACGTTACCCGAGGACAACGGAAATCGATTGGTTCCTACGATATAAGGGTGTTCATGAACTTCTAAACCTAGGCCATGGCCCGTCCGATGAGTAAAATACTGTCCATATCCTTTACTGCTAATATAGTCTCGAACACGATTGTCAATTTCGTAGGGTAACTTTCCTTTAATCACAGTATCTTTTCCGTGGGTATTTGCTTTGAAAACGATGTCGTAAATCTCTTTGAACCGCTGAGAGGCCTTCCCAAACACCGTCGTCATTGTAATATCCCCCCAATAATTGTTCAAGGTTCCACCTGCATCGATCAGGACCACATCGTCGTTTCTAAGGCGTCTTTCTCCTCCGTGATAATGAGGAAGAGCTGAATTGTCTCCAAATTGAACGAGGGAGAATGTTTTTTCGCGAGACCCCCATGTTAGACGTTCGACTAGTATTTTTTGAAGCTCTGCTTCCGTTATACCCGGTTCAAGTTCTTCCAGGGTTTTCACTATTGCATCCCCGGTTTTTTGGGAGGCCTTTAAGATGGCTTTTTGCTCGGTTTCGTCCTTGATTGCCCTTCCCGCATCAAAGATGGGAGCTGCTGATACTATCTCGGTATTTTTGGGCAAGGTTTTCGTTAAAAGAGAGTAAACTGAGAACCACATTTTTGGATCTACTGCGATCTTTTGACACTTTCCGACTAAATTCGGTACCATTGTATAGGGGTCTTGAAGTTCCTCCCAACCAATAACTTCGGAGATACCTGTTGCGCGTTTCATTCGATCTACTTCAAACGCGGGGGCCACTATTATAGGGGATGCTTCAGGTGTTAGAATTGCCAAGACAAGACGCTCGCTCGGTTCTTCAAGAATCCCGAATGTCCACCTGAAATTTATCCCTAGGGGGATAAGAACACAATCTATGCCATGTTTTGGGAGGATATCACGGATCGTGGCAATTTTATTGTTCGTTGCGGCCGTATGACTACCCATTTTCTTTCACATAATTAAGAAAATTCTTTTATTCTTGTATTCTTCCTTGTTGCTCGAGGATTGTTCCGTCCAAGATGTGACGAAATGAAGCCAGTCGAACCCTTATTCTGTGATGAATTTAGACTAGCCACCTTGGAAGAACGGGAAAATACGATATTAGGTTATTTAGACGAATTTTTCGACACAGAGAGCAACTACCTCATCTACGGAAAATTGTTCTCGCACATCATAACAGCCCGAATGGTTGAATTTGATAACAACGAAAATCTGAGAGAAGCATTTCAATTCCAAAAAAGCTGTGCCCAAGTATTTAAGACCTTTTATAATCGAGTTTTGGCTCAGACAAAGAACGAGCGGGAAGCAGAAGTTAGGGCAGCAAAGATCATGTGGAACTTCATGGATGAAAATCGATTTGATGAAGCCCTGCGACTTTGTCTTCTTGAACACGGTTCAAACCCGGACCTTAGTCAAGAAAAACAACAAAAATTCATTCGCCAGTTTGATGTCATTCAAAATCTGATTAGAATCGTCCAGGGAGATACGTTAAAACCTGCACCTCCCCTTGCGGCCTATCTAGAAGCTGTCAATTTTGCCACCAAAGCTTTAACCAACTACCGGATGGACAAAATCAAGAGAGCGGTGGCTTTTTTTGAGCTTGCTCTAAATCAAATCATTGAATTTGACCGCGAAACAGGTGCCAAGTTTGCAGGTCTAGTGGGGGCTCTGCTTGCTCAGAAAGCAGGATTAGCATCAAAGGGATTGTATTTCCTCCATCGAACCGAGCGTTTACTGCAATCGATGAATGATGCAGCCAAAAAAATCCAATTCCAAGAGATGTCGTCCTCATATTGGACTCTGGGGTTATTCACAAAAACTCTGGAAAAATTAATGCAGGAATTGGAGCTTCATACGGAGGCAAGGTCACCTATCGGGATTCAACAAAGCCAAGAACATCTAAGCATTTTCTATAGGAAGCTGAACCGATATCTAGATTCCCACGATTGGGCTCTTCGGGCCTTAAGATCGACGATTCAGGCCGAGGAGAAGGAGGAACAGACAAGGGGCTTTCGTTTCTTCCAGAGTAATGTGAATTACGCCAAATCTTTGATCGGACTCAACTCCTGGGATAAGGCCGAAAAACATCTAGACTACGCAGAAAAATCCATTAGTCAACTAGAATTCACAACAACACCACGTCACCAAGCCCAACTTGAGATTGCGCATTTGAAAGGGCTGATCGCAATATTTACGGGTGATCTTGCTCGTGCACAAAGCTATTTTGCCAAAAGACTGACTTTTCCCCGCCAATTGGAACCTGCGCTCCCTTTGTACTCCCAATTCCTCCGGTCTGAAGCGATGATGTATCGCAATAAACGCGATTTTCCGAAAGCCATTGAAACTCTCCAACCTTTGTTTCAGGAAAAACATGCCGTGAACCCTCAGAATGTAGCACTCCTTTCGGAATTACTGGTACTGCATTCCCACGGAAGGGAGGCACTTAAACTTCTCAAACACGCCCTTGATCTTTTGAATTCCAATTGGACGTCAATTCACACCCAGTCACAGATATATCAAAGCATCGCTTATGTTTATCTCCTAACAGGTGAATTTGAAAAAGCAGCACAATGGTACCAGAGTTCCCTTGAAATAAACACTACAGATCTATCAGATCTCAGGATATCTCTTGATTCTCACATGAATTTGGCGTACATGGCAATAGAAGGACAAAAAAACATTGAACTGGCAACAAGACATTGTACGACCGTTGAGGAATATGCATCGGCTTCAGGATCAATCAGCGCGCTTCTTGACGCTGGATTACTTCGGGCCTATATTCTAAAACATCAGGGGAACGATGAAGCCATGGAACGAATGATTCAACGGGTGGCCAATGAGGCCAATGGGTTCCGTATCAGCTATATCCAAGAAAAAGCAAAGTTTCTTCTAACCCATACAACCTAAATTCACGATCAGAAAAAATCAGTAAGTGATTTTTCTTTTTTCTTAACCCTTTTTTTCTTCTTTTTACGATTTTCATGGAGTATTGGGGTTTTTGAGTTTTCTAAATCCTTAATATCAGTTGAAAGATGGTTTCTATCAACGCTCTCCGTTTTTTGCACATTCCCAGGTTTAAGTTCAGATATTTCTTGTTGGCTAGTAAGTTGTTGTAAGATACTAGGATCAATCTCCCGTCTGATGACCCTTTCCACGGAAGGATAAAGCGTGCGGATGATCTTTTTTATTTCACGATTTGTTTCTTTTCGTTTGCAGAGATGATCAATCTCTCCATTCCATACTATTCTGGTCCGGCGTTTTCCTGGCGTAATATCAAAGAATCCAAAATCAAGGGCAAGATGCGCCGCCATTTCAGCGTTGTTTTCGAAAATAACCTTTATATACGGGAGATAAATGTTCAAAGCGTCTTTTTCTGAAACATTACATACCTTGGCGACTTTTAGCGCAATTTTCCTTTTTCTTCTTAATCTAGAAAGGAGAATCCAATATTGTGGTACCTGGAGGCGAAAATCAGGAAATGTAGGGGAGTTTTCATGGGATGGAACGAAGCTTGCGAGATTTCGTGTAATGAAATTGTAAAAATAGCTCAGTTGGGTCCAAAACCGGTGTCTTTGGGCACGCGTAAGGGCCAAGTCAGCCACTGCGAGAATATCATAGATCTTAGCAATAGCGGTGTAGCTGTTTCGGGGTAGATAATCAACGGCGAGATCGCGGAGAATAAGGAGTAGTTTACTATAGGTCATATCACTAAGCTGCCGAGTCAATTCATGAGCTTTGTCACCGTTGCGTGCAATGAAAATAGTATCAAGAAATTCCTTGGTAGCAACCATTTGATCTCGAAAAGAAAGCACGCCAATATCTTCTTGTGTGATTTGATTCCTTTCAGACGCGATTGTTTGAAAAGAATTGATCGATCCCCTGATGTCATTTTGGCTTTTTTCGATGATATCTAGAAGAACTTCGTCGGAGGCTTGAATCAATTCTGCATCCGCTATTCTTCTTAATATACGTGCGATTTCTTGTGGTGACGGGTTTTCAAATTCCCGAAGTTCACAATGTCTTAGGAGGCTCTTGAATTTCTGCGGAGAAACATCATTGGCTGTTAGAATAATTGGAACACGGGTGTGTTCTATGATTTCAATGATTTCTCGGATTCCACCTCTGTCTGCCGTTCCACTCAACCCGTCAATTTCGTCAATAAGTAAAATCTGTCCAATTTTGGCTTCTAAATCCTCCTTGAGAGATCTAGAAGACGAAGCCTGACGGATGGCTTTCAAGGATTTTTTATTACGTTTATCACTTGCATTTACCATCACAACATCAAAATTCAACGCTGTAGCAATGGCAAGGATTGAGCTCGTCTTTCCTATCCCAGGTGGACCATACAACAAAAGAGCCCTTTTCTCTAGTTTTTCCCGTAGGGATGGGTTACGAAAGCGATTTAAATATACCACAATAGAATTAACGCTCTTCTCATTTCCCACAATTTCAGAACGCCGTGTCGGGGCATACTTCTGAACCCACAAGGGTCGATCCCTCTATCTGCTTTGGGCTGCTACAATAAATTTCGCCAGAAACGCATCAAACTGGACCAGAGGATTACAACCAGCTGAGAGACGATAATCAATCTCTGATAACATTGATAACGCTGTAAACCGCACTGTATCTGATAATTTCTCATTTGGGAATCGAATTAGTTCCCTATTTAGATATCTGACAATATCCTGTCCTGAGAGGCCGTACACTTCCATTAAATCTTGAAGCAGTTTCCTTGCGGTCAGGAAGTTGGGCTGGGGTTTGATCGCTTCTTGGATGATTTTCCTCACTTGATCGGGCTTCACATAGCCTTGAAGGGTCTGGATCGTTTTTGATGATATCTTAGTATCCATTACGGAGGCGGCCTGAAGCACGTTGATAGCCTGCCGCATATCTCCTTCAGAACTATCGTATAGTGCCTCTAATGCCTCCTCATCTACTGCTAAGTTCTTTTTGTCAGCAATAAATCGTAAGCGTTCCATAACTTCCTCTTTTTCTAGATTACGGAACCGAAAAATGGCACATCGAGATTGAATTGGGGGGATGATCCTCGAACTGTAATTGCAGATCAAAATAAAACGGGTAAGCGCATTGTATTGCTCCATAGTTCGACGTAATGCATGTTGGGCTTCGCTGGTCATTTGATCCGCTTCATCTAGAATAATGATTTTGAAGGTTGCGGATCCTGAGGGGATGATTCGGGCAAAATTTTTGATATCTTCACGAACTACTCCGATTCCTCTGTCATCCGAAGCATTTAATCTTTTAACGTTCGCCGTTCGATCCCCAGATTGATATATACCATTAACTATGGCCTCAGCAGTCGTAGTTTTTCCTACGCCAGGAGGACCAGCGAAAAGCATGTGGGGGAAATCAACGCGACGTACGAATTGCGTGATTCGCTCTATAATTCCCACTTGGCCTACGATGTCGGCTAAATTCCGCGGACGGAAAGACTCAGTCCACATTCGCTCGATAGTAACCACTATTTCACCCTGATACTCTAAAGGTGGAGACACGAATGAATTCTATAGCTATTCTTCGTCTTCATTTTCTTCTTCATAGTCCTCCCACTCTTCGTCATCATCAGAGGATCCTTCTTCTTCGTACTCTTCTGATTCGTAATCCTGTTGCATGGGAGCAAGGAGGTATCCTAGGGCAAGATTATTCTCATATTGATACAACAGTTTTAGGGGTTTATCAGAATCGAACCATAGTTTGGCCGAAGCAAAGCTGTTGTCCACTAGAATGATATTTTTAAAGTAGTCAGTCGGATACATCGACTCGGCGGCTTTATCCATAGAAATACTTGTGAGTGCCGAATTACCCTGCTGATCTACTTCCATTTCAACACTGACCTCCTTTTTATCATGTGAACTGCTAAAGATCATTTTTCCTGCATCTGCTCGAATACTTACAAGATCCCCAACAATCGAAACATCACGTACAATTTCAGAAAGGGCTCCTCCAACTAGCTCGGCTGTTACGCCGAAATCCAATTCCGAAGGATCGGGTAGTTGGGTTTCTTCTGGCGCTGAAAGGGGAAGAATAAAGTCCCTTGTTCCCCGCCCCGTATATGCTAATTTGAGGACATCGTTGTTCTCATCAAGCTCTAGTGTAAGAATATCATCTTTCCTGGCCCTCTGAAGCACCTTCTTGAGGTCCTGCATATGTACCGCTATAACGTATTCTTTATCACAGGTAAAGCTGCCCGCGCCTGTGAAGTATGAGGGGTGGATTTTAAGGTCGACCATGGCAAAACGACCTTTATCCATGTTTCTGAGGAGGATTCCATCTTGCGGCCGGATCACAAATGTCCCTTCATCTTCGAGGATCGCCGCTGCAGCGTTTAACACTTTTGAAAACATATCTAATTGCTCTATCTCAATACGGAGTGTCACGAGATGTCACCATAATCCTAATTTTCTTCCATTCTCTTATTAGGCTGCTGTTCTACTTTAAGACGGATATTGGTTCATAACTTATAATGGTATCCTGCTATTAAGACTGGGATTACTAAGAGAGAGACATTGGAAAAGGAAGGGCGTTAATCAACGAAATGTTATGTCCACCTGGCGAAGTCTCGATTAGCGGCTATGTCCTAATAAGAGGGAAGTGCGACACTTTAGGCTCAAAGAACTGGTTAATTAACATCCTACCAATTTTAGTCGGAAACGAGAGAGAAGTTCTGATCCAATTACTCTTCCATTTTCGGACATCCAATAATCTCCCACCACATCTTGTCTGAGGAGATGCTTTCTTGTTAGATTTGCAAGATTAGATCTGACTGATTCCTCCAATTCTCCCTCAAAGATTAGTTCTAGGTCCTCTATGACTGATTTCACATTCCTTATGATCTGCTCCTCTCCTAAACCAACATCTAATGCGGCTAGCATGCTTGTTATGAGACATTCGAACCCGTTTTGAGTTTCTACTGTAAGGAATGGATTCTCCAAAACCTCAGTTTTTTTGATTGTGGCTGGAGTCATAATGTCAACAGATTTACCCATGTTTCTCCTTAAAACCTTATAGACACTGATTAATCCAGTCAATCATTATTGGGTTGAAACTGATGGCTGTCTATTGGACAGATTTAGTCCCCACTGTAATGGACATCCCAGGCCGTGATCGATCATGGCAGGAATGTTATCAATTATAAACACATGAGACCGAATGGCAATGAATCAGGGGATAAATCGTCCTCTTGAGAGAATTAAGCGTTTGAGGAATCTTACACAGTTGAAGTGGAATTCCGCAGTTTTCCCAACTGTTCTAGTCCCTGAATAATGTGATCCGCACTCGGGGGACTAATTAGACGACCTTCAATGGTAAATGACTGTTTTTTTTCTGTTATGTACCCAATTACCTCGGCAGGTTGGTCATTGTGACGTAACGTGGAAAGTATTTCACGTGCATTGTCGGGATCGCATACCAAAAGAACCGCACCAGATGAGATCAGGTTGTATGGATCAATACTAAGAATGTCAGAGATTTTCTTAGTGACTGGAGCAAGAGGGATCATTTTGGATTCAATCTCGCATCCGACTCCTTTTGGAGCCAGACATTCATATAATGCGCCTAAAATGCCCGCCTCGGTAGCATCATGGACAAGATGTAAGGATTCATGGTGGATTTTATTGCATTTCAGAATTCGGGAGGTAATCGCAAGATTTTGACCGATCGTTTCTCCCTGATCGTATTCTGACCTAGTGAGTCCTAGATCTCGCCAGAGTTTTCCTCCTTCAGCAAGGAGGATGCCTGTTCCCTCAGCAGCGACCCATCCTGAACACACAATGGCATCACCAATCCGTGGTTTTCGTGGTATGTAGTACTCGGGCGGAACAAAACCGATCATGCTTGCAGATAGAAGGGGATAGGAAACACCATTCGTTATCTCTGTATGTCCTCCAAGGATTGTAATGTTGTTTTCGATACAAACCTCAGACAGGCGGGACTGAATCTTCCTCAAAACTGATTTTTTTGTACCTGGAGGTAACAGAATTGTTACTGTTATACCATACGGAATTGCACCAGCAGTCGCGAGGTCATTCATATTCACGGTAATTAAATATTTTGAGGGATCGGGGGTCGGAAACGTGATTGGATCCGCCTTGTAAACTAGATATGGAACACTCTTTGTCTCGTAAATTGCATTTACTTGGTCAAACACCTCCTGGAGCGCCAGTACGGCTACATCAATTCCAGGTTCTGCTGGCTGCATTATCCCTTTGTTTGAACTAGATCCCATTTTACCTAGTAATTCCGTTAGCAGTTTCCAAGGAACCTTCCCAGAAAGCAGTGTATCCAATGATATCTACCTCTTTGGAAACTATAATAACTCCAGATTTTTTAATCATGCTTAAGTTTCCGAGTGAGCCCCTGATGAGTCAGGAACAGCCTATCTTTGCCGAGAGTTTTTTTCAGATTCGTCCACGTAGAATTTTCCAGGCTCTGTTTTTTTATTATCACGATCCAACTCAAAATTATTTCTATTTAAAGGAGACAGGGGCGCTTGGGGGAGAAATTGAAGTCATTCACCAAAATCTTCAAGCTTTCATTGACGAGGACACCTTATGGATAAATGATCGTAAGACCCGAATGCTTATTTCCCAAGTCCAGCTGGAATTCCGGAAAAATCGACGTATCTTACCGTACCTTAACTTTAAAATCCAGTCCGAACCATTTGGTTTACACGATGGGAAAATCAATGAAATACGCTTGTATGCCAAACCTGAGGATCTTGCCTATCCTGCAATCTCGTGTTGGCAAACGACGATTGGACTTATTGATAGGGTAATATCCTCCTCCTTTCATCAATTAAGCATGGATAAGACCCGGGTGACATTTTATATGTCCAAGGGGGACATTGTCGGGGGCGATGAGCGGATTTTCATCGATTTGACGTAGATAATGTGAAATCGGTCTCCAATCGGATTTTTAAAGTGCCCGACAGCAAAATAATCTCGGTATTTCCCGCTTTAATCCGTTCAATTCTGGGCTCTTTGTGGCCTATTGGGCAACACCTTTTAGGACCTGAGACATAGATGCCAGAGCTTCCCCAAATCCTTGTTGACAGCATTGTTTTCATTCTCCCACTTTGGGTTGCCAATGCGGCTCCCACGTTATTGGGTGGAGGGCCACCTATTGATGGCGGTAGGCTTTGGCGGGATGGACGCAGGATTTTGGGGGATGGTAAGACTATTCGTGGTTTTTGGATGGGCGTACTGTCAGGAACCCTAACAGGGGGATTGGTAGCTATCCTAGTCCCCATTTTTGAGGGTGTTTTATTACAAGGGAGCACGGTAGATACAACAACTTTTCTGAGACTTTATTACCTTGACCTATGGCCAACAAGTTCCCTGTACCAGGTTCTTGGGGCCCTTCAAATTGAGGATTTACTTTCTGATCCCCTTCTCTTTGGTTTAATGGCGAGCTTTATTATGTCATTTGGTGGATTAGCCGGTGATATTATCGGGTCGTTCATTAAACGTCGGAGTGGTATTGAACGAGGTCATACCTTCATTTTTTTGGATCAGTTGGGTTTCTTACTTATGGGAACCATCTTCGTTTATCCTTTGATTCCCGTTCCCATTGAATGGTTCTTGGTACTCGTCCCTATTACTTTCATAACCCATATTGCGGCAAACCTCTTCGGATACTTTACAGGAATCCAAGATGCGCCCCTATAACCATCTCTGGAAGCCCCAGTTTTTATCGGCCTATTGAGCTTTCATTTTTATCGATCTGGAATAATCAGAAAAATTTTTCAACTCGTTCGAAAAATATGGTACATAGCTAGCAGTACTAACTGACTATCCCACGAAAATCAGTAAAACCACCCCACGATCGAATACAAAGGAGTTTATTCAGTATGACAGCGAATAATCAGGAAAACGTAGTATTCATTGGCAATAAACCAGTAACAGCGTATGTAATGGCCTGTGTTACTCAATTTAATCGAGATGCTGAACAGATAGTTTTAAAAGCAAGAGGCCGTGCTATTAGTCGAGCTGTCGATGTAGCTGAGGTTCTTAGACGCCGATTTATGACGAACCAGGTAGATGTAACCAATATTGAAATCGGAACTGAGCAGATCGAGACTAGGGAAGGAAACATGAGCAACGTTTCCGCCATTGAGATAACCATCAAGAAGATCTAATCCGCTATATCGATCTGGCCATGTTGTACACATGAGATCGTCACCTCCTCTTTACAATATTAGGTGATACCCTATTTAATCAGCCAGGTATGTACAATATCATCCAATGAGATCTTCTTCCCCTTTTGGGCTGATTGAGAAAGCTTTATTATCCCCGTAATCCTGAGAATACCACACGAACCTATAAAGGACGCCGTTTTTTCTTACAGGATCGTAATTTTCATTTCAATGTAACTGGATTTTGGAGGCCTAAGTTTGAAAATCGTAGATCAGGTAGTTGAGAAAATTAAGCCTCGTTTAAACCCTGCATATCAATCTGGCAGGATGAACGTTTCAGAGTTCCGTCACCTCTTAAAACAGATCGAATTTACCAAACATGAGCGTCAATATATTAGTGCGAACTTTCGTTTCGTCGTCACTAGGCTTGGACTTTTCCATTATCTTCCCGAAATTCAAGGTAATGAGGATGCGGCTGTCTTTCAGCTCATCGAAGTAGTTGCAGAAAATTGGGTTACCACAGGCCTTGCCAAAAATAGGAATGCTGCCATTAATCGACTGATCAAGCAAATTAGGAAACGCTTGGAAGGAACGCTTACACCCGTACAGTCGGCAACCGAAGTGGGTAGCCTTCGGATTGAAATTCAGTCGTTACGCGAAACTATCTCCCGAATATGGGAGGAAAGGCTGGAAAAACCCGAAAGCATTCCAAATTTGATAGAAACGTTCCGTGATGACCTCGCGGATACTATTCAATCTTCCAAATTATTATATGACATCTCCAAGTTCAGCCGCGAGTTGAGATCGGGTAAAATCAAGTATTTGGAGGAGGTACTAGACGAAATCGATTCGTGGGAGCAAAGGCTAAATCTAACGCGATGATCATCCCGAATTTACAGATTTACGGGTATTCTTCTTTAACAATAGCGAATAAATCCTCTTCGAAGCTTCCAAGTTTAGGAACTTCAATAATACGGCCTAATTCCTTTCCTTTATTGCTTATTATGAATGTAGGGATTTTTCTTATATTATATTTGTCCCGAATTCCATTTGAATCGCGATTTTCGATGTGAAATTCCCATTCTGGAAGATATTCCGCGATTCGGGCCATTTTGGGCACACCACGTCGACAATCGGGACACCAGTGGGCCGAAACGATTGTTACGGTAATTTGATGTCCCTTAAGCTTACATATCTCTCTTATGGAGGTAATTATTTCTGTTCGTGGCGTGTAGCGCTCATAAGAAGCGACGAACCCTTTGTCAGCGTGGACATAGGCGTATAATTCCCCTGCAACAGCTTGCTGACCGCTTGTCGTAGGAGCTTCCATTTTGGCCTTCGTATATCCCCATTGGATCGTCTTTAGCTTTTTCGAACTTAATCCCGTTCTTTTTAGATAATCAATTGCTCCGATAGCTGCACGGGCACCATCACCCGCAGATACTATGGCTTGACGTGCAATCCCTCCAGTTATGTCCCCCGCCGCAAAAACGCCATTTATATTGGTAGCTTGCATCGTTCCAACTTGAACAAATTGTCCATTCAGTTCCACCCCAAGGCCAGCGACCAAAGCTGAGGATGGTGTTACTCCGACTTCCACGAATACCGCTTTGACCTGAATGGTTTTTATCATCCCATCAATATCAAACCTGAAGGCTGTTACAGTCTTATCATCCCCTCCTATGATTTCCAGAGGTTTGATATTTTCACAAAAAATGATATTTTCAGTATTATCTATTTCGTCAACTAACTCTGGATCGGCCCCTACACGTGCTTTGGTAGCGAGAAGAAAGACCTCACTTGCAATATCAGCCATCCTGAGAGCGGCCGTTGCGGCCTCGTTGCCAAATCCAACTATGGCAACTGGAGCCTCCTTATATAAAGGACCATCACAAATTGTACAGTAGCCCACTCCGCGTGCATAAAATTCCTCTTCGCCCTTGATGCCCAGTCTCTTGTGTTTCGTCCCAGAAGCTATAATAACAGTGTTGGCGCATGAGGCCCTCCCTTCAGCATCAAAAAGTTGAAAAGCGCTGTGTTCTCCTTCTCCCCGAACGATTTGCCTTATTTCTTGTTCATCTAAGACCGCACCGTACTGGGTTGCGTGATCAATAAACTTATCTATGAGTTCAAGGCCTTTAGTCTCGGGGTTGGTCCAAGTGGGGTAATTTTCTACAACCCGAGCTTTAGCTAATAAACTAGCGTAAGGATCACCCCATACAACTGTATTGAGTCCGGCTCGCGCTGCATACATTGCCGCGGTCAATCCAGCAGGCCCAGCTCCCACAATAGCCACGTCTACTAAATCATGATCAGAACAATCAGTCATCTTCTTTCATCCTCGTACATGTCTTCTCTTTTTTTTGCGAATTTTAAGATGAGTGGAGCGAAATAAAAATACTAAGAAAATCTATCTCTAACATCCTCAGGAAATTCCAACGATTGAATATAATGTTTAAAGCGCGCTAGAGCTATAATTAAGGATTTGAGGCTTTTGACTTGGTTACATCTAGGTGAATTAGTTCGAATTAATGCAGAAAAGGCACCTAATAAGCTGGCATTCAAAGATGCTAAGCGTTCCCTTACCTTCAGGGAATTTGACTTACGTACAAATAAATTGGCCAATGGATTGTTGTCAAGAGGTTTAAAAAAAGGGGACAAAATTGCTGTGCTGGCCAATAATTGTGTTGAGTTCGCTGAGATCTATATTGCTGCGGCAAAAGCAGGATTGATCGTTGTCCCCTTAAATTTTCGGCTGTTACCGGAGGATCTTTATTGGATTGTACAGAACGCAGAATGCAAAATGGTGATGATTGAACAACGCTATTATCAGACCACACTCGATAATTGGGATTTGGTGGTTGAATTCGGCCTGGATGCTCTTCAGAGTGTTATAATTGGAACTCTTCCAGTAGGTGCTGGTTGGAGCTATTTTGAAGATATCGTGGGTGCGGGCAGTGAGGACTATCCCCAGATTTCGATTGATCCAGAGGATACCTGGATCTTGTTGTATACGAGTGGGACAACTGGAAAACCCAAGGGGGTTGTCCGGTCTCATCGTTCATATATTGCCTTTTTTCTAATTAACGCAGCTGAATATTCTTTTACTCCCAGGGATTACGGACTAGTACTAATGCCGCTTAGCCACGTAAATTCCACGTTCTACGCATTCGTATTTACTTATATCGGAGCTCCTTGCTACATTCATCGCGAGTACAACTTTGATCCTGAAGAATTACTCCAGATTTTCGCCCAAGAAAAGATTACTTTTACCTCGTTAATTCCTACACATTATAATCTAATTTTGAATCTCTCTGACGACATTAAAA
>JBHLSH010000025.1:0-44036 GCA_048881705.1 Candidatus Heimdallarchaeota archaeon
GTTAGAGAAATTTTCGATCGGGATATCCGGGTCACAGTTTTGGGTAACACGGGAGTCGGGAAAACAACGCTCATTGATCGGATGAAGGGTACCCAGGTTAAGAAGATCTTAAGTAGAAAGACTCTTGATATTAACGTGGAAGAAAAAAGAGTTCGATTAAGGAGCTCAGATACTTATCCTTGGTATAATCCAGAATATTGGAGAAAATATAAGATCCTCTCAATCGACAATCCTGGAGACTACAAATTAAGAAGAAAATGGCGCGAAGCAATGCGCATATTCAAAACGGACGGCATGTTGTTCCTGTTGGATCCTCAACAATCTTTTGAGGTTCAACGGGCCGCTATGGAAGATTCATACAACTATTTTCTGGATTCTCTTGATCTAGATCCTGATCGAGCTGATCAAAAAGCTTTGGAAACAAAATACATATTTCACTTCGTTGTAAACAAATGTGACACTTTTCTGAGTGATGGAAGAGATAGAAAGAAATTCAAGATCACCGTTCCAGTTAAAGAACGTGCCGTTGAGTTTCTTTCCAACTTCGCAGAGACCATGGATGAATTTAAATCGACTTTTCCCAGTTCAAAGTTTGGAATAACGTACCTTTCGGCTATCTACTCACCCTACAAAGCTGTAGATAAGCTTTTTGAAATTCTCAAAGTATATTTATACCAGACATAACTCTCTAGGGTTTCACCAAGGGGCTAAGAAGTTCTGCTAAGTTGGATGGATCTAATACCAGAGGTTTTAACTTGATTGAGATTCCCTCTTTTTTCTTTAAAGGCTCTGATTCCAGATGCTCCTTCAAAGCCGATATCATGCGAATTTTACGTAGGAAAGGGGAAATTAGTGCCATCGATATCTGTTGAAACTCGGATATTTGGTCCGAACGTATACTTAGGATTTTTTGAAGATCGCCATGACGACCGATAAATCGCGGAAATTCTCTAGTAGTGATATCTATCGCTACCGCTGCCCGATCTTCTTTCGAGGTTTGAGCTGAAATAACCTTTTGTTTGAAAGGAAGGAACACATTGTTTTCAAATGTCGCCATTGTAGTTGATATCGGATCCTCCAAATCTGCAGCCAATCGGTAGAATTCTTCGTAAATGTTTGGGACAAACCGTTTCAGTAGGTAAAAATTTGGATACGAACTGTGCGGAAACGGGAGGAGGTCCCCGAAAATAAAATCCATCAAAAACTGATTGTTATCACTCCTTTTAGGAAAAAAACACAGTTCCGTTATCTCTTTTGTTAATACGTGCAGTAAAAGCATGGGGTCAAGATCCCCAAATATCTCTGAGGATTGCATTCTGCCGATTCCTGTTTCTGGTTCTAGAGTTATGTATTCCAATGTCTTTCCGGAAATCCTATAGACAATCCTATTTTTTAAAATCTCGAAATAACCTCTTTTTGCTAGAACGGTAATTTTTTTCGATTTTGGAATTTCTACGGGTGGTACACAAAAAAATTCTCGGACTAGCGGCTCCACTTTGACACCTTCCTAGGTATAGATCTTTAAAAAAATGGGTGGTTTAAAAACCTTCAAGAATACAACTCATATATTTGGAAAAAACCAAGGTTGCCCGAATCTCAAATTTAAAAGACAATATTAGAATTATCTGCCTTGCCCTCAAACAACCCCTCTACCTCTTCCAAACTTGCGTACAAGTTTTTCGGAGAAACCTTTCATGACCATCTTAGAAATCCCATCTAGATGGGATTATAAGGAATTTATTATCTCAGACATGGAACTCAACAAGGAAAACGCATCCAAACTCGCAGATTGTTTAAATTCATTCGATGATTCGGAAAGCTGGCCCGGTGGATTTACACACGGTAATCCATTTACCGCAGAACGTGTTTTGGATGAGTTTGGCCGAGAGGAGGCCATAGCTCGTCTTGTTCCATCTGTTGATAACCAGATTGTGGGGATCTGTACTATTCACGTAAACTTTAATGATCCGACATCGTTTTATGTCGGTTTATTCGGGGTGAATCCAAAATTTCAGGGGAGGGGATTTGGAAAAGCACTTTTGCTGTGCGCTACTGAACTAGTTACACAACTCAAGGGAACCCATTTAGATCTTCATACATGGGGTGGAAATCTCAAGGCGATGCCACTGTACAAGCGTACCGGATTTAATTGGTTTCCTGAAACATCTGTACTCATGGAATCCTATATCCCTCCAATTCTTACCTCTCCATTCTTTTCTCAGTTTATAAACAAGGCAGATTGGTATATCCGACTGGAACGTCCCATTCTTCAATCACCTGACATCCACAAGATTGATGGCTCCGCCGTGTTTAAATATCATTTCAAATTGGACAATGACTCGGATTTCTTGGATATATTCGTGGATAGAGAAGCAAAAACTGTAAATGGTTTTCATCTGCAAAATCCCAGCTTGGCTGTCGAAATTGAAACTAGCTTACTTGATCAATCAGGATATATCGGATCAGCGAACAATAAATTCTTTTGGAAGCTCACCAACCACTCCGCAGAGAGAATCACTATAAGAGGAGGCCTTATTCTCTCAGATGGAATCAAACTGGTAAAATCTGTATTACAAGATTTTAATATCAACCTTGAACCCGGAGATAAAAAGATTCTTGATTTTGACATCGCGATTGGTTCCGATGTCAAACCAACAAACAAGAGGTGGGAGGTTTCAGAAAGAACTAGTTCAACAATTACCAGCCGTTTTAAGATTGAGAACTATCCAGAAATAGCACTCACATCAGGTTTTATAATAAAGGAACCCTTCGAACTCTCTTTTGATCCGCTTTATCCGTCCGTGCGGTCTGGGAAGGAATTCGAAAAGTTCGGAATGGTAATAACCAATAACATGGGTTCTTTCCAGTCTCTGGTAGTGGAACTGGCATTTGAGGGTGGTTCAATCGAACCAACGGAAGTTCAACCCATACAATTGAGGCCTTACGAATCAGAGAAAATTATGGTAACTGTATATCCAGATTTGAATGGTTTAAACCGACAAAACGCCAAATTGATTTTAACTTTGAGTTCAGATCAATTTGTTCATCCTCTAAGGAAAGTTCGAGAACTTGGGGTGTTGATCGGGGGGGTCTCCATTCGTTCTTTGCCTGATGATGAATTTCTTGTGGAAAATACGAGACTGCAGGCGAAAGTTCGAACGAGCAAATGGTGTGGAATTACTCATGTTATCGATCTCTTGAGGGATGAAAGCCATACCCTACAGGCAGGATTGGATGCACTAGGAGTTCCATTTCCGTATGCAACAGAGGATTTAACCGTTCATTCTTATGTAGCCGTAAGGAACGCTGAAACAGGTCAACTGGAATTATCAGCCGAATCAAAAAAATTTCCACCTCTAAAAGTTAGAAAAACGATGGCTCTACTTCCTGGCGAACCCATCATTCAGTTAACACACCAAATCGAGAACGATGGAGTCACTGATTTTTCAGAAGTAGGTTTTCTTACCTGGGGTTTTGGATTATGGGAAACAGGGAATGAGATCACGATCCAAACACCCGATCAAGTGGTGGTTGTTGACGACATTGAATGGGGCGGCACTAATGACTTGAAGGGTCTAAGTGATCGGGCCAATGAAGGTTGGATCTTCCATAATCGCAGAACGGGATCATTTGCAGTAATTTGGAGTCCCAAATCTGTGTACAAGATACGGTTACACAGAAACCGTTCTTTCTACCTAGAGTATCGATTTCCTTTGTTGGCAAATCAGACAAAGCAGTTTGCACCTATTTATCTAATTTTCGGTTTAGAGAACTGGCAAGAGGCTAGGCGAACATGGGACCGCTTTTATGGAAACAAAAATACTCCATTAAAAACCTCTCTGGAAGTCGATAGCCAAAAGGCCATTGGAATCTCAATATGCGATTGCATCGACGAACGGAAGCAAAAGCCACTTTTTCTAACCCGTGGTACCCCTCAAACACTATTCTTGAATTATGTCAATGATTTTCGCAGGAAATTAGAAGGAAAGGTCAATTTTAGTGGGTTCTCCCATTTAAGAGTTCCAGATGAAACAATACTTCTTACAATGACGCCCGAATCAGAAGGGGGTATGCCGGTTACGGTGCATTCTTCGGATGATCCTCACCTTTATCACGATCAGCTCGAAGTTTCCTACCAAACAAATACTTCAATCCGGCGATATAATACTTCCATTTTCTATTATGGCGGTTCCCAAGAAGAAAAAGTCCATGTAACTGAAGTGTTAGATTCGCATGGAAATACGGTTAATATATTAGAAAACGGCCTGATCCGCCTTATGGCCACAAAAAAGTTTTCAGGTTCTCTTCATCTGCTAGAGATAAAAGGGTCTCCTTTCAACTATATCATGACTTCCTATCCGGATAAAAAGCCATATTTATGGTATAATCCATTTTTGGGGGGATTACAGGTTACATTACGTGAGAAATCTCAAAATCATGGCGAAGGAATGATCTATAAGTTCCCCGCCATCAAAGCTCAAGAAATCAACATGGCAGATTGGAAGGGGATTCAATTCCTGCTTGATTTATCCCGGAATAATCTGTTAGCAAACATTCAAGCCAGTTTAAGTTATCTCATGCTCCCTAGCTCAAATATCCTTCGGATTGACCTCGATATCTCAAATCGTCGGTCAAGTCCCGTCCAGCTTCGGTGTGGTTATGAGCTATTCCTCAGTACGGAAATCGACCGTGTCCATTTCACCTCACAGGACGCTACTGTTGATATTAAGGTAACGGAAAATCTCGAAAATAGTTTTCTTTTGCCAAGGAGGGCTCCATGGGCCCTGTTTTATTCTAGTTCAGAAGGAACAATTCCATACAAACTTGGATTTTTTGGGGGGATTTCGCACCTGACATGGAAAGATAGAATTGAAATTGCAGAAAAAACGCGAGTGATCTTTCCAGGGGGGGAAGTAGTTATTGCGCCTGGTGAAACATGGAGCTGTACTTGTTTTCTCGTTTTTATAGAGCAGCTAGAGGAGATCCAAGCATATAAAAGACTGCAAACGTTCCAAAATACCTGAATGCTTGGATTGACCTAGTTGTGGAATATCTCATTGGATTTCCGCCAATTTTGGGAGAATTCCTGTTTTTGATCTATTCATCCATAATCTTTGTTAGTACCGAAGGTTATCGTGAAAAACAAAATAAATCACCCAACTTATAAGAAACATGAATTCTAGGATGATTAAATACTCGCAATTGCGGTTACTAGTTTGTATCAACCCCTCGTTTATATCTGCGCATGGAGATTGTAGAAAAGCAAATGCCCATCCCCGTAGTACCACGTGAAGAACTTTTGAAAAAGATACCGGAGCGGCCAGGGATCTATCTCATGTTGGATGTGCATGAAAAGATAGTTTACATCGGCGGCGCCACAAATTTAAAAAAACGGGTTACATCCTATTTTGCCAAAGAGGTTCCAGATCAGAAAACAAAGCGCCTACTTACCCATGTTCACTCTCTGGACTATGAAATCCATGAATCCGAAGAGAAGGCCTTTCTACGTGAACGTGAGCTAATCCGAATACACCACCCGAAGTATAATATAGAATGGAGAGATGATAAAGAATATCCTATGATTCGGATAACAAAGCCATCTTCAACGGAGTTGTTCTCTCGTTTATTTGTTGTGAGGGAGGTATCTGGGACTCAAGATTGGCACTTTGGACGTAAAACTGATGTAAAAGCACTTAGAAGAAGTATTCGTGCCCTTCGCCGGATTTTTCCAGTTGCAAATAAAGGTTATTGTTTTAACGTCAAAAAACCTTGCCTGGATTATTCTGTAAAACGTTGTGCAGCTCCATGTGCAACCAAAATCTCATTAGAGCGATATCAATCCATTGTGGGTCAATTGGTTCTCTTCCTTCAGGGAAGAAGACAAGATCTAATGGAAAGTCTATATAAAGAAATGGAAGACGCTTCGAAGACCTTGGAATATGAACGGGCTGCTGTTCTTAGAGACAGAATAGCCCAGATTGAGCGAACGATTGATTCTCAGCATGGATTTCCTCAATCTCGGAACCGAGACGTTTTTCTAGTTTTAGAAGAGTCTAATCATTTTATGTTGGCTATTTTTTGGATCAAAGAAGATTCAGTATTGAACTCCGAAGTTCGCTATCTTGGCCAGTTGGAACATCTAACAGGGTCTGAGATACTCCAATCATTTGTACGACATTATTACATGAATTCAGAATTCATTCCTCCAATCGTGGAGGTTAATTTTGATATTAAAGATAATAAAGAAGTATTGGAGCTCTGGCTTTCAAAGAAGCAAGGAACAACGGTGCTTATCAAGAAAGCTGACCTTTCCTTTCCTTCTCAGCTCAGATCTCTCATTTCAAAGCAGAAATACTCCTTAAGTGAAAAAATCAGGAGAGGAGTAAGGACAGCAGTGCAACAAAATACTGCTCTGCATCAACTTATGGATTATCTGGGCCTAGATGATCTTCCAAATCGGATAGAGTGCTTTGATATTTCGACCACGCAAGGGACACTTCCAGTGGGGTCAATGGTAGTCTATCAAAACGGAACACTGGATAAATCCCAATATCGCAAATTTAAGATTAAATCCATCACGGGGGAAGCCAATGATGTAGCTATGCTTGCCGAAATGATTGGAAGACGTCTCGAACATACCGATCTAGGCTTTGCGAGTGCTCTACCCGATTTAGTTGTAGTAGATGGAGGAAAACCTCAAGTAAATACCATAGCACGCGTTTTAAAGAAACGAAAACAGCAAATTCCAGTTATCGGTTTGGCCAAGAAGGAAGAAGATGTATTTCTTCCTCACCAACCTGATCCAGTACCCATCCCTAAAAAGAGTCCAGCTCTAAACTTGCTTCAGCAGATTCGTGATGAGGCTCATCGATTTGCGATAACTTATCACCAAAAGCGGAGACTAGTTCATCCAAGATCTCAGCTTGACCTCATTCCGGGAGTTGGTGCGAAAAGAAGGAACGCTCTTCTCCAATATTTCGGAGATCTACCTCAAATCAAGAAAGCCACTGTTGAGGAATTAGCCCAGGTTGAGGGGATTAATCGGGCTTTGGCCGAGCGAATTTATCTTTATTTTCGGGCAACTATACCCGTAGAATGATTTATAATTGGATTCAGAAAGGTTACCAAAATGTCAACAATAAAGACTTTGATTCCTTCTTCTTTTCTTCCAGCATTTTTTGAACTGATATTTTAAAATCGAAAACAATCGGTCAGGTAGCGACAAACTTGTATTTAAACGGATTTTTCTTCTTATTGATGGAAAAAGGATAAGAGTTACACATATCTTTTGAATGAGTCTAACTATAATCTTTAAAACGCATATCCAAATTACGGATAAAATTGAGTACGGATTCATGATACAAGGCCATGGCTTCGTTGCACGGTATAAAAAAAAACTTCAAAAAGGCCCATTCTTGTACTGAAATGAAATGAAGTAATTCCCATTTGAAGGAGTAACCAGAGTGAGCGGGCGAATTTCAAAATTCTCAAAAAAATTGGTAAAAGAAGGCGGAAAAAAGGCGTTAAAACTAAGTGGTGTCTCTTCTGATGCGGCTAGTGTCGCAAAAGAAACAATAAAGGCGAAATTGGATGAATCGGGAGTAGCAGAGACAGTAAAGGAAAAGGCATTAGGTCCTGTGAAAAAACGGCTACCGAAGAGATAGATCTAGTTCAAGACTCGCGGAATTTAACGCACCTAAATGCGCGGTGTAAAAATGAAAATGAAAAATGTAGATAACGTTTCAAAAGAAGATGTGACTGCATTCGGATCGACAGGAACAACCATACAATGGATATGGGGAAAAAAAGATGAAGTACCAAATTTTTTTCTCCGAAGATTCGCGATAAGTCCTGGCAATCACATTGGATTGCACGATCATTTGGAAGAGCATGAGATTTTTGTTCTGTCAGGGGAAGGTATGGTTTTTGACGGATCAGGTCGTGAAGTCCTTATAAGACCCGGTGACTCATTATTTGTTCCTCCCGAAGAATCTCATGGCTATAAAAACACGGGAACTTCAGATTTAATCTTTTTGTGCATCATCCCGCGATTATCCAAGGACGACGCGTAAAAAGGCTATCATCTGGGTGGAGTCATAAAATATGAAGGCACGGAGTGAATGGCTAGCCACCTATCACGATGGCGATCCACGGTTGAAAAATTCTCGAAATGGAATCTTACAACTAAATCCGGAAAAGCTCCGTGTTGAATTTGCGGTTCAAACAACTGAAAAGGAATCGTCCCCAATCATTTTAGTGAATTATCCACTGGAACATCTTCACCGGGTTCAAATCATCGAAAAACGACAGAAGTTGAAGAAAAAAGTATTTTTACAGTTAATTCTTGGGTTTCCGCCCAATGAGATGCGCCCCCTGTTTTCTTTCGGCCTAGTGGAACCCAAAGAGATACAAATTAAGATTCAGGAATTTATCGATAACCACAAGGACAAAGGAGATTTGGAGTCATCGCAAGTTGAACCTGATTTCTTGGAAGCTTTTGCGCAACTTCTTACGACTCCTATTGGCCAGATTCAACAACTTCTTGAACCGATTCGGGCTGTCACCAATCGGATATTATCATTTACGACTCGTCCTCTAATCACAACGCTTGAACCAAAATACGAGTACGAAACTCAGACTATCGAGGTAAATAAAAGGCGAGTTACGTTCTTTGAGACCGCCAAAGTCTATCCACTAGCTTTGGTAATGCTTTCTCCTGTGGGGGGTCAAATAAAAGACCTATTTCCTCTGATTGGTTCCTTTCTAGGCAATTACCAGGTTTATATTCTCGGGATGCGGGGTTTTACGCCTCCTATTGAGCAGGATACGGAATTTACCCTAAAAAACTATATCCGGGACCTAAAGGACTTTCTAGGGTATATCAGATCAGTTCACGAGCGAAGAATTGTTCTCTGTGCGCATTCAATCTTCTCTGCAATAATACTTGAGGAATTTATTGATCCAGATTCCTCTGATATTGAAAAGCTAATTCTGATTTCTGGTGCTCACAAAGCTCCAGACAATTATCGTGCAGGTATTCGGGCGCTACCCCCTCCTAGACTATGGCCTTTCAAGGGCCAGGTTAAGAAAATAGCACCTAAGGTACTTTTTTCAACCGCAGCCAATCAGACTTTAACGCGTAGCTACATTGATCAAGCGTTTACAATTCCAGATAAGATTTATTACAATTTACTTAAAGATCTCTTACCCCAGTTCGACTACACAAAACAGATTAGGCAGCTAGAGAAACCCGTTTTATTAATTTGGGGAAACAATGATTCTTTGATCCCTAGTTCTTTACAGGAGGAAATGATATCGCTTATTTCCTCAAACAATCTTGTTCATAGATTAGTTCCCGGAGGGCATTACGTGATGTTAGAATCTCCAGAGGCCGTTGGGAGTGAGATTAACAAGTTTATGACACAAAGGTATGTGATCTCAGTTGACTGACAAAGTATCCCGACCCAAAAACCATTATAGTGTACGTTTTACCGACAAGAATTCATGGAACGAATTTAAGGAAGATCTTAAGCCGATCTTGCGCGAGCAGAGGATAAAATACCAATATTCGGAGAAAACACCGACCTTTCACATTCTTTATAAAAGCCCAGAAATTAATTTCAAAGTTATATGGGAGGAGGATGGTGGACTACTGGTTTCTTTGCAGGCTGGTTCAGAAATTAATAAAGAAAATGTATTGGTATGTAGAGAGATCTACGATCTATTGCTACTCTTTTCAGGAGAGCTCGTTGAAGGAAAAAATCCATATGATTGGGCTGATAGTGACTAGGAATCAGGATATCCATAATCCAGTTCCAAGGCCTTAATAAATTCTTTCAGCCTAGTATAGAACGGTTTTATTTTCCCTTGCTTCCAGTCCCGAGCGATTTTTCGATAAAGTTCGCCATCAAGACTTAATTGAAAACCTTTCTCAGTTTCTATAACAGAAATTCCTGATTTCACCATTTACGAAACGAACCGTTAAAATGGATAAAAACAAGATCATTTTATCATGCTAATATTAAAGCTATCCTTTTAAAATATCATTGAGATTGATTTTCGTCAAATAATATGGAAAAAGATTTATGAGGTTGCATAACCCTATAATTCGCACGTGGTTTGAGACATGGCAGATGACGAGTATATTCTAAAAATCTGTTCAGCGGGTAGTTATCAAGTTGGTAAAACCAGTCTCATCCGTAGATATGCCGAGAATACTTTTAGCGAGGATTATCTTCCCACACTAGGTGTCGACATTACCACTAAACGTATTATTGTTGATGGCAAGCCCATTAAGCTTATTCTCATGGATACGGCGGGACAAGAGATGTTCGGAAATATAAGAAAATCGTATTTCGATGGTGCGGCTGGCTGTCTCATTGTTTATGACATTACACGTAGAGAATCCTTTGATTCGCTTGATCGATGGGTCGCTGACTTCCGCTCTAATAAGGGTCGTGAAACTACCCCTATCGTAATTATCGGAAACAAAAACGACCTTGAGGCTGATCGAAAGGTCGAGCCAGAGGAAGGTCGGAAATTTGCAGAAGAAAAAGGTAATGTTCCATTCTATGAATGCTCTGCTAAACTAGGCGGGCCTGAAATTCCTGAGATTTATGTAAATCTTGCCCGACAATATCTTAATTCTGTCCAGCGGTAGAGTCATTCTTCCAACTATCTCTAGGGGTTTATTCTTGTTTTAACCAGGCTTGTTTCTCTTAGTCTTAGCTTGAAAAACGTAATAAAAAATTGTCAAAACCTGTCCTAGATTGACTCGCTCGATCACGTTTTCTATGCACGACTCGTGAGAGAGAAAAAGCTAGGTCATAATGTCTTTTATCTACAGTTTAGATAAAAAAAGGAGGGGGGAGGGAAGAAAAGATTAATAACCTTCTCTTCGTTTTCTTACGAAATAAACACCTGCTGCAGCTGCAACTCCGATTCCTACAACTCCACCAACTAGTAGTAGAGCATCTAACGGAAAAGGCGGGGTTAAACCGCCAGCCAACATCTCAGGAGGAATGATTTCAGTAACAATCAATTGATTATTGAATACTTCCTGTTCGCTGGCGTTGGCATCGTAAGCCGTGTCAATCTGAAACTCCAGGTTCGGTATATTCAGTTTGGTGATCTCTACTCGTAGTGTTGCGTTGAAGTACGGTGGTACCTGAGGGCCATTCCATTGTCGTTCAAGATCGACAAACAGATACGATGTACCTGAAACAGTCAGAATCAGGAGAGACCGCCACTCATACGCAAGACTTTCATTCTCAAAAGTTCCGATCTGCGTCCCAAAAATCTCCAGGGATTGTAAATTACCCCCATGTATATTGATCCCCGCTTCGTTGTAGAAGGTCGCATTTAGAAAATCGCTCGGATCGTTATCGGGGGTGTAGTTTGAGTGGTTGCCTTTAAGGAACACTGTTATGTTGTAGATGCTGTAAGGATCCAACGTTAGAGGAATCCCATAAAGGTGGTCATCATCTGGAGAGTATGTATCATCGATCCTAAATTCTGTCGTGGCACTAATCGCTGATAATGGAATGAAAAACTGTTGCCCTGAATACAGATTGGCTGTCGGAATGTTCGGTACGAACGGCGATAGACTCCCCAAGGCATTGATAGCGGTTGCAGATGGATTCAAAGCTACATTTGTACTAACAGTCAGACTCGCTGAAAATGTATCGAGTTGATCTAAAGTCCAGTTCCGCGCTTGAAATGGCCTGATCATCAGGATCGGTCTTTCATATTCCCGTGTGGGGAGCAAGGCGTTAATGATGGTGTCGTTATAATCCCAAGCTTCCCAAACATTGGTGGAATTCTCGTTTCCGAACCAATCGCTATTTGTCTGTGCACTGATTAGTTCGTTATATTTGCCAATGAAGGTCCATTCGTATAATATCTGCTGAAGCGGAAAAACATCGTCAGTAGTGGAAAGGTTTATCCAGTTTAGTTGATTGCGGACTATCGGAAGCTCAATTGCAAACAAACTGTCTTG
This sequence comes from Candidatus Heimdallarchaeota archaeon, assembly GCA_048881705.1. GTDB lineage: Archaea > Asgardarchaeota > Heimdallarchaeia > Hodarchaeales > Hodarchaeaceae > Hodarchaeum. The sequence continues at coordinate 11,999 of JBHLSH010000025.1, forward strand.
ATTTACCTGAAGGGTTCCTGGTTGTTGAATTGGAACCGTAGTGAATCGGATTTCTCTTCCTAATGTGCCTGCCGAATCAACCGTAATTGCATAAGAGCCTGCAGGCATATATCGCCAATCCGCCACATTGCCAATGTCTTCAACAGTATCGCCATATAAGTTACCTGTGTTTGGACTAAAGAAATTGTCGCTTGTAACGTCTATCCATTGATCAGGATAGGCCCCTGGAATGTAAAATGTAAGATCGAAAGTTTCTGTCCAATTTATGGCCATCATAGACTCTGTACCGAGTGTGAAAGTGTAATAAATGTTCTCCTCCAGCGTTGTATTCGTGTTTAAAGGTAATGGCATAGTTTCATAAATTGTGGTCGGAGGTATCTCTTGATAAAAGATCGAATATTGGCCATTGGTTTCACCAGGTGAATATAAGACCAGAGTGGCATTTTCCGTTTCTCGTGCGCGGATAACCATTCCGTCTTGGTCTATACTGCCCGAAATTTCTTCGTAATGATCACCAATTAAAAATCGAACTGGTTCAGCGGAAGAAACACCTGGCCTGACGTCTTCCATATCAAATATGGCACTTAATCGGTAGAATTGATCCTTTACCAACGGTACATCAAACATTCTTATGCTGAAGAAATCGTACTCTGGTTCAATCAACTGATCCGTGGCTTGATCATACTGCCAAGGTTCTCCTTGGCTTAGTTCTCCATTAATAAGGGTGTTCGCATCAAGAGCAGGCAACGAAGTTGGGAATGTCCAAGGGTGCGGAGTCAGAGTAACAATAGTGGAGCCATTTGTTGCTAGCGTAAACGTAAGTAGACTCTCATTTTTGGGAAAAATGGGATAAGTCATTTCATTTTCAGGCATACCAACGATATATCCCGGGGCTGGCGGATTTGCTTGCTCAAAGTATAATATACCCCATACATTAGTAGCTGTGAAAGAAACATCAAGGTAGAAAGGATCAGAACTCTCAACAAAACCGGAATATAACACGTTTTGCTCGGCGTAAAATGTGGATGAATAGTCCATATGTAGACTAAGCGGTTTGGTTATTGACTGATTGAATGTTGGATTAGCGTCTGTATCAATTCTTACTGCTCTTGGATACGGGGTCCCAGGGATAAAATCGTGATTACTGTCACGAGAGCTGTTTTCTAATAGCTGCACCTCTCGTTGGTTTGGGATGAGGTCTCCGCGGGTTAGTGAGAATGGAGTGATCTGGCTATCTCCGAGTGCATCTGCACCAGTTGTTGTATAATATACCAAATTTGTACTGGTACCCCAATATTCAATATCCCGATAACTTGTTCCAGGCGGGAGTATATAATAATCCCAATCGCCATATGTTTCTGGAGTGAATGTATCTTGAAGTTCTCCTGTTTGGATGATCGGTACCTGGCTTGGTGACGATAGAACCGATGAAACATACATTAGCGATATTAGGATTATGGAAATTAGTGTAAATCGTATTTTTTTGTTTTTTACCATCTTTTTACCCCTAATGAGGCTTTTTCAGAATATGTTACTAAAAGGTGTAAAATACCCATATAAAGATACTCAAATGATTTTGGAAGGATTTTAGTCGATCGTGACGACGTTGTAATCTTTGTGAGATTATTCAGAAGGAGGTTCAGCTTCTGTTTCTGTATTGGAGCTTTTATCCTGGGAAACCTGACTTAGAACTGGAGATGATTTAAGATCAGGAGAGTCTGTTTCTTCTTCAATAGTCAATGTGGACTCAGAATCTTCTGATTTCACAGGAATTTCTTCTAAGATTTTCTTCTCTTCCCTGGAGGTTTCTCCAACTTCCTCTTCTTCCACTTCTTCTATTGCTTCTTCTTCCTCCTCTTCTTCCTCTTTTGCCTGTACTTCCTCATCTACTTCCTCTTTTTCCACTTCTTCTATTGCTTCTTCTTCCTCCTCTTCTTCCTCTTTTTCCTGTACTTCCTCATCTACTTCCTCTTTTTCCACTTCTTCTGTTACTTCTTCTTCCTCCTCCTCAGCATCATAATCTCCCATTAATCGCTTTAATCGCCATAGCATTTGGAGTTTTAGCCGTCTGCTTTCGTCATCAAACCCAAAAGCTTTGGCAAACGAAGGAGTAGTCGTAAACACCAGAGAACGGGCTCGTTTTTCACTCGTAATAAATCCACGATACTCGAGACGATTGCAGATTTCAGTTACTTTAACTGGTCCAATCCCTTGAACCATTTTTTTTACCATTGCCAAAGAAATAGGTTGACGGTACGCAATTTCAGTAATAACTTTACGTTCATCATTTTCCATAAATCTGTCGGGCATTTGCGGAGAAAAAAGCTCATAATACATCGGATTTAACTGCATAACCCAGCGATCCTTAGAGATCTCATCAATTACTATAGGTGAGGTACGCTTTCGTCCCCTCTGAAGCTTTCTTAGAGTTCTTTTCACTACGGGCGACTCTATTTGTAGGTTTTCGATCAGTTCGCTTACATGAACAGGTCGGCCAACTGCAAACATTGCCCCCTCGATCTTTTCTTCTAGTGTGATGGGGGGTAATCTAAACGAAGGTACCAGAGGTCGAGCTTCTTCTTGAACTTCCCCCTCCAACACTATTTCCTCTTTTTTAAAAATAAACATTTCTGGCGAGACAAATCCTCCAACCGATGCCTCAATATCAAGGATTTTCTCGACATAAGGATATAGGTCAAGCGGGCGAATGATTTCTGGTTTAGGTAAGGCTGTCTCGGGTTCAATTTCTTCTATAATTTCTGTTGGTGCCGTTTTTGAAAGTAAATCAAAATGTTCTTCAAATGGAGTTTCTTCAACGGCATAGCCCTCCAGTTTTTGAGTTCCCTGTTCTTCTAGAGGGAGGGACGACGTCAGTGGCGAAATGGGATCAGTGGTTTCCACAACAACCTCTTGGGGAGGGGTTATCTCTGCTTGTATTCCGGTTTTTTTTTCTTTCCTGTCCTCCTTTTTACCTCTTCTAAATCGCCTGAAAATGATAGATCACCCCAATACCTAGTTTTTTGTAAGCTTTCCTACTCGTATTGCAATTGTTTCAATGCATAATTTCTTAATCCATCTTGAATCGCTTCCTTGGTTTCTCTCCTTTCCTTTGGGAGTTTAAATAGGTCCAAAAACTCCTCTGTTACCGTTATTACCCGTTTATTTCCTTTCAGCGTGATAGTGATGAGAGCCATTGCCGAAAGTTCATCAATGTCTTCCCTTACCTTTTTCTTGCCAAAAATCCGCTGCAATTTAGTTGGTGTCACCTGTTCTCCCAGGACGTACTCTTTGAACGCGATTATACTGAGAATCTTCAATAGATGTTGGGGGACTTCTGATCTTTTAACGAACGGATAGGGAAGGTGTGCAGCCACTTCCTCACGTAATTTCAATTGGATATTTCCTCTTTCTGTGTCAACTATCGTGTACGCTGTTTTTCGATCTAGATATTCATCCCTAAGTTCCTCGATATATTTTTCTACCGCACTCTCCTCAATCTGTATGATCTCTGCGAGTTCCGAATAAGCCACTGGCCTATCTAGAAGGTATAGAGTCGCCTCGATTACGTTTCGTTCGGTGAGTTGATTAACGTCCAATACGATGACCTATGGCGTTCTAAGATTTGATTGTTTAAAAAATTTACATATATCTTTTCGGGAAGAAACGTAATTCGGTGTTCATCCTTGGAAATTTAAAGAGCAGCTCTTGTTAAGAACACCTTCCCGCATTTTTTGGTATTAAATGGAATTATTGGTCTCTTAACGCGTTCTTCTTCGACTATATGAGCTGAAGAGAGCAATTAGAAGCACAGCCAACATCCAGGCGGGGGTCGTCGTCGGTGTCGTGGGTGTTGTCGGTATGGTCTTTAGTGTCAATGGATCAGCATAGAACTGGTCAAGAGTGCCTGCAATACTGTGAGAAAACATATTAAATGTAAGATTCATCGAGTTAAAGAGCAGAAGAACGGAATGATCTTCTACACCTCGATAATAATAATGTTTAATCCCCGAATCATTCAAGGCAAGCGAAAAGTTGTCAGTTTCGAGGACATTTGTATTATACGCCCCATTATTGGTTCCACTGGCTAGAAATAATGTCTTATCTCGAAAGAGTTCTAAATGTAGCAGAGGATCTAGTTGAAGGAACTGAGTTGCATTATCCCACTCGCTCGCTGCTAAAAAATCGAGCAAATTAGGAAGTGTCCATATTAATCCATCCCCAACGTATAGTCCACCAAACAGACCTGGATGACGTAGCGAAATCGTTATCGCCCCAGCACCGCCCATAGAAAATCCATAAATAAACCAAGACTCACTGGGTATTTTGAGTGAAGCATTTGCATCATCTAAGCAAGCGAGAACTCTTTTTTCCCCTTTATTGGGTGAATAAAAATCCGCTGCGGCGCCTGCTGCCATAACCAACGCTAGTCCAAACTTCTTGGCGGCCTTTACTACGTGAGACTCCTCCCAGTTTTCATCAAGGATTTGATCTTCTAATAACTCAAATTGAGTTGCAACATAACTAGGGATTATCAAGACGCCTCCAATAGGGTTTTCAGGAGTGTAGAGGACATAATGCTGAATATCACCATCAACTGTAACACTTTCAAACGTTACACCTTCGCTCGAAGGTTCTGTTTGACCAATAATAGAAATTGGGGCAAATAGGATCAGGATAACAATCATTAAACCAAAAAACCATTTAGCTTTTAGTTTCATATTCACAACCACCTCTGAATTCCGTAATTCTCAGACTTTTAATTTAAAAGCTTTTTGCTTTAAATACATTCTTTCTGGCAATTAAAAACCGAAAAGAATAATGACTCCCAATAGTTATACTTCCTTTCTCATTCCTCGAGTTTACAACACGAGAAATGAATATGGAACTCAATATGAGAGATCGAATGTCAATGGTATCTCCCAGTTCTATCGTAAATTGCAGGCTAAATGCCTTAATGCATCTTTTTACGAACTAGTAAGAGAATTAGCGTAATTAAGAGTATAAAAATCGTCCAAGCGGGGGTTGTTGTTGGAGCAGTAGTTGGTTGTACCGTTGAGGAAGGTGTAGCCATCCACCCATCTTCATAGAATTGATCTAATGTACCATAGATATGATTAGAAAACATACTAAACGTCAGATTTAATGAATTATAAAGTAAGAGAAGGGAATGAGGTTCGTTTCCGCGGTAATAAAAATGTCTAATACCAGAAGCATTCAATGCTTGAGAAAATTCGTCAGTTGGAGCGATATTGGTCTGGAAATAAGTTCCATTATTGGTTCCACTAGCAAGAAATAAACTTTTATTCCTAAAAAACTCCAAATGATTCAGGGGATCTAAACCCAAGAATTCCTGGGAATCCCACCAATAGGGGGTCTGAATTTGTCCCCATACTAGTCCATCCCCAACATATAATCCCGCAAATACGTCTGGGTGTCGTAGAGATATTGTTATTGCCCCGGTTCCACCCATAGAAAACCCAAAGATGAACCAGGAATGATTGGGTATATTCAGGGTTTTGTTTGCATCATTTAAACATGCGAGAACCTTTTTCTCTCCATTATCTGGAGAATACCAGTTTCCGACAACGCCTTGCGCGAAAACCAGAGCTAATCTAAACTTCTTTGCTGCTATTATAATAGGAGATTCCATCGCCTCTGCTAACAATTCATTATGATCCCCAGTAAGAGTAGGAATAATTAGTACGGCTCCAATCGGATTAGAAGGCATATAAAGGTTGTAGTATTGGGTTTCACCGTTTACATCCAGACTATTAAGTTCTATCTCGTCACTAGATGTTATTATCTGAACTCGAATTCCAAATGGGAATAGAAGAAAAAAACCGAGGATGAAGAATTTCAAGACACGATCTCTGATAGACATTTTTCGATTACCCCGACATCTTTAGATAGATTTAAATCGTTCTCTGGCGTTATTAAGTATTCCGTAATCGTCATCACAGCAAGTATTTCTCTTTTATCTGATACAGGAACTTACAAATATTCAATACCTAAACCTAAGCCGTTCTTTAAGATCCGTGTTTAGTAAAACTGCATTCATTTAAAAGGAGATTTTTTAAGGTAGAAACAACATCTCCTTTCTATCTAGAAGAGTAGGAAGTGTATAAAGTAATGTCACTTGATGGTTTAGCAAGAACAATGAATCTAAATTTTCAGGAATCCAAAATATATGCCTTATTACTCGCTTTAGGTCAAATAAGTTTTGGTGAGATCGTCCAACTTACCGAATTCACACCTGAAGATACTTCACGATCATTAGAGAGTCTAAAGAACATGGGCCATGTTCTAGAGGTTTCGGGAATAACTAATCGTTACCAGGCACTTATTCCATTCAAAGATTTGGAAACATCAGCCAAGGGAATTATTACAGAAGCCGAAGATACTACTGGAGAACTGGATGCATATATTGGAGAAAAAACCGGGGTAATTCGCAATCAGATGAATGATGAATCTCAAAAGATTTCCAAAGGAATAATTGCAGCTCAGGCAGCCGTGAAACAAGCTGAAATGAAAGGAGAAGGAGATACTGAGGCGCGGATTGCACGATATACATTAGAAGTTGAACAAGCTACCGACCAAACGAAAAACGAAATCGCAGCTATTTTCCAAAGCAAACAATCAGAACACTCAGATGTCTTGGAACGAGTTAAGACCCAGTTCAGTCAATCTGCTAAGCAGATAGGTGATAACCTTCATGATGTCAATAGTAGTCTTCGATCAAAATATAATGAAGGTTTTACAGCTTTGAAGGAACAAGAAACGCTTCGTAGTAGCGAACTGACGGCCAAGCTTCAGGAATTAGCCACGAGTTCTCAAGCTGCATTATCAAAAGGTATAGAAAATGTCCAATCCTCCATCGCGAAAGCTGGAGACACTCTAGCTAAATCTGTCGATGATCAAAAGAACGCTTTATCCTCCTATCTAGTTCAAGTGTCAGAGGGTGTTAAAGCAAAGGCTGTACAACTGAATGAGGTAAGTGGATCTCAGGTTAGTTCTTCTCTGAACACCAATACCGAAAATATACGACAGCGATTAGAATCAAGTAAAACTAGTGCTGTTGAGGTTTTGACAGGTGCCGGCAATTCTGTCAAAGACGGGACTACAGAATCTCTTCAGAGTTTGAAACAGACATTATCAGAAACTCTTACCGCTACGCAGACCCAACTTAACGCTATGATTAGCCAAGCCCAAGAAACTCTATCTCAACTTATTACCCAGGTCGATGGGACTGTAACTCAAACCCAAAACCAGATTCAGTCGAATCTAGATCAGTATTCAGAAAAAATATCCTCCGAGGTGGATACAAACGTACAGAGGGCTTTGACCGACACAACATCACTTCACGATCGAAGTATTCAGGAAGCGCTTTCCTCCAATGAATTGGCCCGTGATGAAGTCACGGCGGCTTTTAACGCCTTTCTAGAATCAGCTGATTCCACATTGACAGAATTCAGAGCGAAAACGCAACAGGATATTTCTGCAACAGTTGCTACCCTGAGGGGCGAAATTAATTCTCAGGTTGGATCTTTTTCAACTTCTATGGCACCTCAAATACAAATCCTAAACGAGGAGTTCTCGAAGCTGAAATCTTCATTATCAGTTTCCCAAACTGAATCTCTCGAGTCTTATCTTTCGACTCTTCAAGGAATGACCGAAAGCGTTGAACAACGCCATCAAGAAACGCAGAATCATATTACTCAAGCGATTGCTGCTCTGCAAGAAACAATTGAGCAAACAATGAATCAGATCCACCAGCAGTTTGTTGCGTACGATCAACAATACTCAGAAGCGCTTAATAGTTCTGCCATAAAGAATAGCGAACATATAATCGCCCAAACAGAGGAACTCAAAACTAGAACCATTGGGGTGGTTAATGAGCTATCTCAAGCTACATTACAGACACTCACAGGTATTGAAAGTCTTATTTCCACAGGTATCGACGCAGAGATCGCAGCATTTGAAAAAGGCTTCACTGGATTCACGGAAAAATTCCAAGAGGTTTCTAGAAAGACAGATCAAATGTTCCAAAGCTATATAGGTAGCCTTCGTCAACTTTCCACAGCTGCTACTACTATTAAGCGCCCAGAAGTACAGACTGCTCCAATTTTCTCCAAAGCGGCAACCCTTGATTACATTAACCAGATGTTTAATAGAATGAAGGGGGGTTTGACGCTTCTGATTCCTGATCCTCAAGAAATCCCCATCGAGAGTATCATGGCCACCAAGAATCACCAACGAGTTCAAGTTGTTTCAATCATAGATCCGGTGACTCATTCTGATATACTGAAAAAATTGTTCCAGAAACCTAATGTCCGTGTTAGAAGTGTAGATCCATCTCGTTTTCCCGGAGTGGATCGAAATGTTGCAGCGGATCGAGATGGAGAAGAGGTTATAATTGGCGTTGTGGAGGATTCTGGAGAAACCGTTTCAGTTGCCAGCGAATCTAGAGCCTTTATACAACTCATGGGGAAGATCGTGATTGGAGGCACTTTTCTTGCCCAAAGTACGGAGATAAATCGTGCTCAAGTCGGGATGTAAAAGCGGAGGTTTCTCCCTTTTTCCCATATTAACCGTGAAAGACGGCTAGCTTTTTTTTTCAAACGTACGCCTTAGGCCTCTGCTCTCCTTGTTGGAGAAATATAAATTTCATAGGGGGGATTCAATTCCTGTTCAGCTGTGATTTTCTCGTCCCTGAAGAGGTACAATAGCGATATCAAAACTCGGGCCCTAGTAAGCCGCTTCTGTTCATCTGTGTGCCCCCGTTCCTCCATCATTCTAACAACCTTGGAGAACTCCGCTTCCTTATTCTTATCCTGTTTTGCCAGGTTGATAATTGTCGTTAAAGTTTCTTTGACTATGTCTTCAATCTTAACCCTGCTTAAATCAATATCATAATCAAAGCTTTCGAAGTCCGCTAGATCAAGCTTTCGGCGTTGTCTTTGTTGTCCAGCCTTAACACCTAATCTCTCTCGCTCTTCCTTAATTCTCTCTAGTTTCTTCTTCTCTTCTTCCTCTTGCAGGCCGAGTAATAGCTCCGCATAAAAAGCGTCAGGATTCGCTGACTCAGCTAATGCTAGTAAATCTCTAGTTGTATAATATTCAAGGGGGATCTTAAATTGAAATGCTCGCCTCTTGGTCCGGATTTCTATTCTTTCCTCCTGTTTTTTCTCGTACTGGATGGCGAGACTTACTTTCTTCTTATGAATTCTGCTAGCTGAGTATATCGCTTGCCCTAATATTCTGAAATCGAGTCCTTCCTGTAATAATCTATTATAAAAGTCTCGAATGATTTCCTTTAATTTAAAATCCTTAACAAAGGATACGCGTTCTGGAAATAAATCTGGATTGATGAGATATACATACGGTTCCTCTAAGAAAAATGATTGTTTGCTACTAAACAAGCGGATGTAATCATCTTCAAGATCTCCCTCTTCTTCCTCCGTGCTCTCATCCTGTTCATCCACTACGTCTTCGAGTTGGCTCATTGATAGTCATCATCATATGAATATAGGTCTGAAGGATCCATTTAGTTCTTTCTTTGACTTCTTTCTTAAATATCCTCCTAAATTAATAGTACGCGAGTTGAAATTACCCAAGTTGTGTTAGAAGGTGATAAATTGGTCACAAAACAGATAGATGTAGAAAAAGCCCGATCGGATACCCCTGCGTGTGAGAATGTTATCCATTTTAACAACGCCGGAGCGTCCCTCATGCCTGAGCCCGTTTTAAATTCTCTTATTGGGCACTTACGACTTGAAACCAGGATTGGGGGATATGAAGCTGAATCGCAAGAAAAGAAAAAGATCGAGGCTGTTTACGATACTATTGCTTCTTTGATAAATGCTAGCCCAATAGAAGTCGCGTTAATAGAGAATGCGACAAGGGCCTGGGATATGGCCTTTTATTCGATCCCATTCATTGCCACCGATCGAATTCTAACCGCTAGGGCCGAGTATGCGAGCAATTTCCTAGCTTATCTGCAAATTGCCAAGCGATATGGAACAACCATTGATGTAATTCCTAATGATAAATTTGGTCAGGTCTCGATTGAGGAACTAAAGCAGATGATTGATGATGATGTGAAACTGATCAGTATCACCCACGTTCCAACCAATAGTGGATTAGTGAACCCTATAGAAAAAATTGGCGACATAGCAAACGAACATAATATAATATTCCTTATTGACGCGTGTCAATCGGTCGGGCAACTGCCGATAGATGTTAAAAAAATCGGCTGTGACATCCTCTCTGCTACCGGACGCAAGTATCTAAGAGGACCACGAGGAACTGGATTTCTCTTTATGAATGAAAATCTTATTGAAAAACTTGAACCTCCTTTCGTCGACCTGCATGCTGCCACGTGGTTATCAGAAGATCAGTTCCATCTGAGAGAAGACGCGAGACGGTTCGAAAATTGGGAATCTTATGTGTCAGGAAAACTAGCTTTAGGCGAAGCTGTGAGTTACGCGGCGAACTGGGGTTTGGAAAATATCTGGTTTAGAATTCAGAAACTCGGACGAAGATTTCGTCAAAGATTAGGCAATATAACAGGTGTTGAGCTCAATGATATTGGGCGAACGAAATGCGGGATTATCTCATTTAATGTGGAAGGGAGGGATCCGCGGGACGTCAAGGTTCAGTTGAATAAGAATAAGATCAACGTTTCCATATCTTCAAAGGAAGCTACCAGATTGGATATGGTATCTCGATCTTTAGATTCCGTTATTCGTGCATCAGTTCATTACTATAATACTGAGGAAGAAATCGACCAGTTTTGTGAAGTTATTGAAACGTTTGTGTAGAAAATGTCCCTTTATTCGATTCTTGTGAGACATGAGTTCATTTCTTTACCTTTTTTTTGCTCTAAGAATTGAATGAGTTCATTGAAGGGTTATGACCTATCCAATTATATAACCCCTTACTCAAACACTGTGGGGTCGAATCGATAGAGGGTCTTGGAGTTTAATTAAATTTAAAAACGGATTTGATCTACCATACATCTAGGATTGTGGATCAGGTTCAATAAGACATTATTGCGCTGAAAACCATTCATTGATTTAGTATTGATCATCTGGGTGATATTACGTATGTTTCACAATAGATTTTCCGAGTATTTAATGATTATAATAATTGGGGTAAATTCCTTCATACTAGCTATGGATCTAGCTATTTATGGCAATGTTTTGGCTTTAAATCAGAGCAATAACAATACACAAAGTGTTAATTCGCCCTTCTCAGAGAAAGTGAAAAGGAGAGCTGTAATTGGAGACACCTACAGGTATCTAAGCGATTTAGTCTCAATGAGACGGAGGATTGGTGAAACCGGGAAATCATGGAGTATTCGGGATGACTTCAGTACCGCAAATGATGCGGAGCAGTTTTTATCAGATTTTTCACCGAATTTTATGAAGATAAATGCGGGCCCATACCTTCCTCACGCGCCTATCTACATAACCAACGATGCTGGTTTTACTAATCCCGCGAATAACTTTACGGGGAAAGGTACTGAAGCAGATCCCTACACACTTACCGGATTTAACTTTACCGATAATACAGGAACATTGATACATATTCAAAACACTACCGCTCATTTCGAAATATATGATAATATTCTAAATGGGATTGACAAGTCCAATACTGGTATCTTCCTTAGTGAGGTTATAAATGGAACAATTCTACTGAATTTTGTCCAAAATGCAAATTATGGAATCTATTTACAGAAAACCAATGGCTCGTATCTGCTGAATAATTCGATCGTTGAGAGTTTGTACAATGGAATATTTCTTGCGGATTCGCCGCTTAACACTATTGGCGGAAATGACGTGATTGCCAACTCTGCGCACGGTATATCTGTAACAGCTTCTTCATATACAAGCATCTTTGAAAATGATGTACTAAACAATAGTTTGCACGGGATTTCAGGTTTTAATTCATCGTTTCTTACTCTAAAGGATAACTACGTCGAGAATAACAAGGGGAATGGAATTGTACTCATGAGATCAGCCAACAGCGTTTTATCAAATAACAAGATAATGAGCAATGGCCAAAACGGGCTCGGGGTCGGGTATATCAATGACAGTTACATCGATAGCAACATCATTGCCTATAATTCTGAGAATGGCATTACGGTGGGAATAAGTACGAATAACCTGGAAATTGTGTATAATGACGTGTTTGATAACCATGGATGGGCTGGAATCGAACTTGGGTTGTCAAATGGAAGCAAGGTGAGTGATAATCTCGTTTACAACCACGATCTTGGCAATGGAATTACTCTTGGTTATTTTGGCATGCCGCCCACCGATACCTATTTCGAAATTCACTATAATTCCATTTACAATAATAGATATAGAGGGATTAGGGTCGAATTTTCGAGTAGTAACATGATTTCCTACAACGATGTTCACGATAACATGGAGGACGGAATTGATCTATATAACGCAAGTAAGAACGTAATTGAGTTTAACTCATTCTACAGGAATACTTGGACCGGAATTTTGCTTATTAATAGCTCACATAATAACATTAGCGATAATTTTGTCGAGTCCAATCTGGCTCAGGGAATCTTCCTTGAGAACTCGAATGATAATCTGGTTTATTTCAATACGATTTATGATAACTTTCTGGATGGGATCGCCCTCGTCAACTCTCATTATAATTTCATTGACGATAATGACGTGTCTTGGAATGGTCATGGAGGTTCTGGATCAGCGATCAGCCCTGCTACGCGATCCAGTACGAAACAGGCTCTACGTGGCAGTGGCATCTTTCTTGATCCCTCTAATTACAATACTATCGTAAATAACTACGTAACGAATAATGGAGAAAATGGAATCTACCTGTTCGATTCAGATGTTACCCAGATTGCCAATAATATTGTTTCAGATAACCTAAACGGGGTTTTTCTACAGGAATCAGCATACAATAACATTTCTGAAAATTACATTTTCGATAACGGTCAAGAAAAGCAAGGTACGGTTCCTGCAGATCTTGATACAAGTTTTGCGATCAATCAGGCATTAAGGGGAAGTGGGATCTTCCTGGATCCTTCAGATTATAACAATATTTTCGGAAATCATGTATTTGGTAATACTGGGCACGGAATCTATCTCATTGACTCCACGGAGATTACGGTATCTGATAACGTGGTTTCAGTGAATGGTCTTTATGGGATTTACCTTGCCAGAACACTAACCACTTCAACAATCACGTTTAATGATTTTGGAGAGAATAATCTATTGAATCCGAATGCAGGGTCTCAAGCCTTTGATGATGGAGACGGCAATGTTTTTGATATGAACTACTGGAGCGATCTTCAAGAAGGGCAAACTTCCTATGGGATCGATGGCTTATCGGGGAACTCAGACAATAATCCTTCCTTCGTGCCACTCCATTTTCCTGAAATTGAGCTTTACCCGCCTGTAGTTCAGTACCCTAATGGCGGAGAAACTCTCTCTGACATTGTGTCCGTTCAATGGAAGATGTCATATGCTGAAACTATTACATATTGGGTTTTCTATTCTGACGATGCGGGGATCAATTGGCAATTCATTCTTACGGGACTCGCAGGTCAGGTGATCTTCCCAGGGACTGTGACTGACTTCTCAATTGAATGGGACACAAAGAGTGTAGGTAATGGCGACGAATACTTGATAAAGGTTTTAGTAATGAATTCCGAGGGGTTCCTCACCCGTGATCTATCGGATGGAGTTTTTTCGATTAATAATACAGAATCAAATGTTGGTACTAGGACCACAACTACAACAACTCAACCTAGAATATCACCAGGGTGGTCCATAGGCATATTACTCTTCACGATGGTCGTTACAATTGCTATATTAAGAAATAAATACAATAGCAGGAGACTATAGCCAACGGGCAATACCTCTGCCCCAACGAAACGCTTTTTGAATTCATTTTAATCTTAACCCAATATTCCTTTACGAATTGGTATAAAGCGGTAAATATTTAGTTTACCCAAACATCTAGGTCATAGCTGAAGCGAAAACAGCGGGGGTTTTCCCTTGCCATTTCAAACTCTCTATCAATTTATCCTCGAAAAGTTTAGACCTCCTTTTTCTCTAGTTCCTCCTCCAGAAGTTGAGAAGATTACGTTTCTTTCTCATAAAGGAAGCTTTAACGACGGTCTTCGAGAGTTAGAGAAATTTGAAAATTCTGAAAATCTTACTGAAGCTGACCTGGTTCAAGGCCTCATTTTAAAGAGCCGTATTTTATCCTGGAAGGGGAGTCCGAGCGAAGGATTAGAACTAGCTGAAAAGCTAATTGTTAGGTGTAAGGGATTAGAAAATCCTTTATTGATGTTCGACTCTGTTATTTCCAAGACCATTGGATTGATTGAACTTGGCGATTTGATCAAGTCCGAAAGAGCAATCGAGAGGGGAGAAATAATGCTGGTTTCAATAAAAAGGGCGCGGAGAAAAGATTATCTCGAAAGGTTGTCGACCCTAAAATACCTGAAGGGTAAGTTATATCAAAAAAAGGGGGACTTAAACTCGGCACTTGAGAATGTACAAGAATCTTTATCACTTCAGCGAAGTTTAAATGGGAAAATAGATACGGCTGAACCTTTGAATGTTCTTGGGATTATTTATGCACAAAAAGGGGAGTTTGATCTTGCACTAGAACACTTTGGATCAAGCCTGGAATTATTCGAGAAAATTGGCAACCTTATGTCTAGTATTAAGATCCTGAACAACATGGGATTATGTTTATCGATGAAAGGGGAATTAGATCAAGCTATTGAGAATTACGAACGAAGTCTGGGGATGAGTGAAAAACTCGGAGTTAAAACCTATATGGCTGCTATTTCCATGAACATAGGGTTAATCCAACAAAAAAAAGGAAATTTAGATAGCGCTCTGAACTACTATCAAACTAGTCTTCCGATTTTTGAAGAATTAAACAATACTCACAACGTAGCAACATGTCTGAACAATGTTGGAATAGTTTTTCAGGTAAAAGGGGAACTAGATCAAGCTTTGAAGTATTACCAAAAGAGTTTGGAAAAAAGAGAAGAACTGGGGAACAAGCAGGAAATCGCCGAAAGTTATAACAATATAGGAGCCCTTCTTGAAATGAGAGGAGACTACGTCGAATCCTCGTCATATTACATGCAAAGTTTCCTCTTGAGTGAGGAAATCGGCAATGATACTGATACGTGTGAAACTCTCTATAATCTCGTAAGATCCAGTGTACATGCTGAAAATGAGGAACAGGCTCGTTTATATCTTCAAAAATTGCAGGAAATCAATGATAAGGTTGAAAATAAACTGATAAGCCAACATTTTCGGCTAGCTCGAGCCCTAGTTCTAAAAATGAGCACGAGGGTTACTAGTCAAGCCAAGGCCCAGGAGATCTTTCAAGAGATCTCCAATGAAGAAGTTTTAAATCACCATCTGACATTCGAGGCGATGCTCAATCTCTTTGAACTGCTTCTTAATGAATTACGGACAACGGGGAGATCAGATGTCCTTAATGAAGTGAAACAGTTGTCCGAGAACCTCCTAGATATTGCCAAGTCACAAAACTCCTTTTCGAAGTTGGCCGAAACCTATCGTCTCCAGGCAAAGCTTGCTTTACTTGAATTAGACGTAAAAAAATGTCAACAATTGCTAACTCAAGCCCAAATAATAGCCGAAACTAAAGGGTTACAAAAATTGGCCATTAATATTTCCAATGAGTACGATACTCTCCTAGATCAGTTATCTAAATGGGATAATTATGTTGATCGCCAAGCCTCAATCAGTGAAAGGTATGAGCTTGCGGAACTAGAAAAAATGATGAGCGGCCTCCTCCAGAAAAAGGTAATGAGTGATGACGAACTACCAGAGGAACAACCCATAATGCTTCTAATATTGGAGGAAGGAGGAATCAGTATTTTTTCAAAAAACTTTGGAACGGAGCCCTTGCAAGAACAGTTAATTGCAGGCTTTCTCAATGCCATTAATGCATTTATGCAGGAAGCATTTTCGGTTTCGGGTTCAATTGAACGAATAAAACATAGGGATAATACCCTCCTCCTGAAAGCGATTGAACCCTTTCTTTTTTGCTATGTATTCCAGGGGCAATCCTACTCCGCTCTCCAAAAGCTCGAGAAATTCATTGATGATATTCAAGCTTCTGACGAATTATGGAATGCCCTTCTCAATATAAAGGCCAAAGGGCGCACACACCTTGTAAAAGAAGCGCTTGATAACGTACTGGAACAGGTTTTTACTTGAGTCCGGGAATTCGTATCGTAACCGTTTTTCAAATTCCTGTGGCTTTATCTCTTCATGGTATTAACTAGATCATCGATATCGAATTTGTACTCCACGTACTTCTTATAGAATCTAAAACCAAGCCTTCTATTAATCGATATCATAGGTTTATTGGTCAAAGCAAAGTCAGTAGCGACAGAACGTACTGAAGGGAGATTATTTTTGACGAATGTCATCATTTCTGCTTTTAACCACTTTCCCAGACCTCTACTTCTATATTTCTCCTGGACGCCCGTGAGTCCTTGATATAGTAGAGATGAACGATCCGGTCTGAACGTTGTTTCTGTTAATCCACTTATAGCGCCGTCCTTCTCTCGAGTAATCATCGTTGTCCAGGTGGTGCCTAATTCCTTTTCTCTCTCTTCGCGTTCTCGTCGCGTTTCTGGAGTTTCTTTGGCCTCCCATTCGGTTTCGCCTTTCGGAACTTGATTTAATACTTCGGTATAGAGGTTACAATAATTTACAATATCCTTTTCATCAACAGTTTCAAATTTTTCAATAGTAACTCCCTGTGCACGCCTTCGTCCCTCCACACGCCAATTTTCGATCATATCCCAATCAATTTCCTCAATCTTGAGGCGACTTTCTTCCTCCGTGAGCGCAGAAAGTCCTCCAAATGCTTCACAAAAAGCAATTCCTGCTGGATTAAGGGCACCAACCTGAAAAACAGTTTTGGATTCTTTCACGACTTCTGGAACAAGAGTATCTAGTAAATGAGTTCCAATTTTGCTACGACGATACTGGGCATCAACAAACAGGGTTCCGAACGCCACATGTTTGTTCTGCTCGTATCCAGGCGATGATTCTTTATAGACGGAAACTCTTCCGTATCCTATAACTCTAGCATTGTCTGGAGTAAAAACTATCCATCTTGAATGGCGTAGATCTGGGTTTGGCAGATAAAATTCCTTCTTTACGACATCTCTTGATGGCAATGGATCATCAGGATTTAATTCTAGCCAAAATGCTTCAAAAAAATCTAAAATTATATCCCATTGAGCATCATCGGTAGATTCTGGATCGAATACCTCAACCTTAACCTTCATTTTAATCAATGGTAGATTTCTTGATAGACATTAAATCCTCCTTTCTTTGGGCAAAATTAGCCTTTAACATGAGCTCGCCCTCTTGTGAGATCAATTTCTGCTTGTCCGTCAAATACATACAATTACATGAGTCCTCACATCGACGTCATATTAGGTCGTCAATGTTAGATCTTAAAAGGCAAAACGGTCTTTGATTCCTCAGTCGAGGTATCGACATGAAGAGAGTGTATCTAATCCGCAATGGAGTCTCATTAGATGAAATACGTGACTTTGCGGATTTTATCGATGGATACCCAGGTCGCAGGTTCAAAGTAGTCTATTTTGAGGATTCCCACGATCCCGAGACTGACCTAATCCAGGTTGAAACCTTGGTGAGAAGTTGTACAAGGGCCCTTCTGTTCCTGGGGAGTGATATCACGTCTAGGAGTCCCTATTTGGATCACGAAATCCGGTGTGCATTCGTGTTCGGATTAAAAAAGTTTGTCCTCACTCTGGATGAGGAAAACTATCCCGCGGGCCTGGCCAAGGGGGTGCCCATCACGTGGAGACTGGATGCGAATACGGTGTTTAAGGCCTCCGAGCAGAATATTGTCCTTGGTATTTTAGGGATCGGCCAGCTGAAGTATATCAACTGGCCGTGAGCAGCGATGGGTACTCCCTTTTGGGGAATGTTCCCGTTTTAACGGGAGGTGGGGAAAGCTCAATCCAGTCCCTTCCGAGATATGAAGGTTGATAGGCTAGCTTGTGATTAGAGGAAATAGATCTGTAAAACTACTGACAACGGAAAATGAGTAAAGATTCCGACTTACGCTTTTCATCATTCTTTTGTGGATTACGAAGAAGAATCGTGGAAAGGCTTTCTTTCAATAAGGAAATTGGGAAATGGCAGCATGTGGTTTTGCTCAAGTGTTACAGGTCAACCCCCATGACCAAGAGGCAAAAAAATTTTACACAAAGGCAGATTTTCGTCATCGTAGCTACTGCTGCTAGGGATGAGGATCTCTACTATCAAGGGCGAGCGAGTATTATGGTGGGTGACGAGTCTAGAAAGTGATGGAGGGATGGGTTCCAAGCACCCTTCTTCACAAAATACTCGCGAGTGTCACCCATCCTTAGATTCACATGGTTCCTTATAAAGCCTCCTGAGCTTTTCGAGGGATTTGAGTCTTCGTTGACTTTCAATTTTCGATGTACCGCGGAACTGGAATCTTCAATCGAATCTGTCCTATCTATCAAGGATTCATCTTTACGATGAGTAACAATTACTGCGTATTCCTCTGACTTCTTTCGTATGATTCTATGGCGTGCATTAGGGCCTCAGCACTGTCCTGGCGGATCCAGGGAGTTTTTTTCCATTAGTGATGGAGTTAAGAAACCATAAAACACGAAATGTTCTTATAAAATACGGAACGCTCATAACGGATTATGCTCAATTAAACAGATATTGAAATTTTGAGTGAGAATAATGAAATTTATTGATCTATCCATTCCAATTAAGAATAATTGGCCATGTGACCCTCCACTTATGTATCCTGAGATTGAATACAATGATCATGAGCACGGGGCCTTGGAGATGGGCTTTTTCTTTCCTGATTTGAACCCAGAGGAAGAGCTACCTCTTGGTAAAGGTTGGGCAACCGAAAATGTGCGTCTATCCACCCATAATGGCACCCATATGGATGCTCCGTGGCACTATGCACCAGTAATGGACAAAGAAATAGTGGAAAAACCAGCAATGACCATTGATGAAATTCCTCTAGAATGGTGTATGGCCCCGCTGGTGATCTTAGATTGTACAGACCTGGAGGATGGATATATAATGCAACCAGAAGATATTGATCAAAAGCTGGTTGAACTAGATTATACCCTAAATCAGGGGGATGTTCTTTGTATTCATACAAATGCTCCCAATTATATTGGAACGGATGAGTACGTAAATCACGGGATAGGAGTAGGATTAGAAGGTACTTTGCATATCCTAAGGAAAGGGATAAAGATAGTAGGAACCGACGCTTGGTCTTGGGATGCACCGTTCGCCCTTACCTCTGAAAAGTGGCAGAAGGCCCTTAAAGAAGACATTCGGGATCCGTCGATAATTTGGGAAGGCCATTTCGCTGGAATTGAACGGGGATATTTTCAGATGGAGAAATTAACGAACTTGGACCAAGTACCTCCTGCCGGCGCAACAATATGCTGCTTTCCAATAAAAATAGAAAAAGCAAGTGCAGCGTGGGTAAGAGCTGTCGCCTATTTTGATTAAAATTGAATAAAAGAAATATTGCGTAATACAGGATGCTCTCAGATCAATAGATGGTTGTATTAATTTCACCAAGCGATCCTTAGATTTAACCTGCCATAATCATGGCGTTCAAACAACAATTTAAGAAATAACCAACCCTAGAATTAGGCAACAAAATTTAGTACTGAGGAGGGATCACTGAGTCTTTATCTGACCTCTCTCGTATAGTTCGATTGCGTAGATCAGGGCCTGCGGGCTATCCAACGGTATTCTTTGCGAGTTTTTCATCTGAGAGTCTCGTACTGGAGAAAACCGGATCTTTTGCCAAATTAAATCCTCAATCATCACGGAATAGTACTTTTCCATCATGCTATGAATAGTTTTATGAATTTCTCTAACAGCGTGCTTGGTAATCTCTGTAAGCTTTGAGTAATGTTGAAGCATATCCTTTAACGCACGGACAAGAAAATATGATGGTGGGATTGCCACTTCAAACGAATTTGGGAGATATATTACAAGGATGCCGTAGTTGGTTCCTAAATATCGCGGATCGCAATCTGGGTCAGTAAAACTAAACGGATACACGAGGCCAAAGTACGGATACCCAGGAACGGGCAAACGATAGATTGAGCCCCCATAAATGGCACCTTCATGGCCCAAAGCGGTCATGTATCTGGCAGCAAGCTGAAAATGGAATTTTAGAGGGTAATCTGACTCGTTTGCGAAAAAAGGAACCTCTGATAAGATTACCGGTTCAGGACCTCGTTCCCCAAATCGATAGATATTCACAGATATCATATTTGGGGATAGAAAAGCTCTTTTGGGTGTCATTGCCTCAGGAATCGGGAGGCCAGGATTTTCAACGGGCGTCGTCATCCTGATGCCAACCCTTCTTCCCGAATCAGGTGCCTCCAGCCGCCGCGTCCAGGATATGGGAGCGAATCTACATTATCCGTCTCAGATTCCTGATCATAAACTTTTGCCTCATTGGCCGCCTGTGGGATGGGTCTTGTTTTGGAGTTGGAAATCACTGTAGGTACAGTTAATTTCACGGAAGACGAATCCCCAAGATCATTATCAGGATTCCCGCTGTTCAAGGCCTTATTAAGACGGGTGCGCGTGGTACAGATTACATTTAGCTTTGGCACGGAGAATACCGATTTTATATCTAGGGTCGGGAACTGTTTCAGACTATGATAAACAATTGCTCTGCCCCACGATTGATATGCGTTAATTCGGCGGCCTTCTTCCGTTTCTAGGAATCTCTTTGTTACCTGCATCACCATCCGCCAAATTCGTTTTATCTGACGATGTGATAATTGATCCAAGGTAAGTTCTCGCTCAAAACATTGGTGCGCCGCCTGATAGAGGGCTTGGTTTTGTGTTCGAACCCTAACCTCTTTCCATTGCTGCCGAAGCTTCGGGGCTTTCCATAGAATTTTCCTTCGGGCACGATTAATGTCTATATGTGTAATTGGATCGGAAAAATGGATAGAAGCATTGATACTCTGTATTTCATCTTCAGTTAAGATGGCATCTCGAAAATTCCGCTGTAATTCAATCATAGCGATCAAACCAACATATCGATCCCTTTCGGAACCATGAAACAGCTCTGGTACCCGTGAGAGGCTGATAGCACACTCAACCATCATAGGATATGAAAAAAACTCTGATAAACTATTCACTGTTTTCATGTAGGAAACCATCCGATTATTGGCCGTGAATTCCGCGTCCTTGCTTCGAATTCGGTTATGTAGGCGTGCTAAACGTCGAAAAGTGGGCCCATACGAGGCCCATTCGTGAATTCCTGCGCGGGTACCGTTGATCCAGATCCTTTGACGATCCGGATGTCCCCGCTGTGGATCGTAGTCATCTAATGGCACAACTAGGCCAGTTATTTGAGGAGACGGGGCAATGGCCCCATCTAAAGGTTTGGAACCCATTCATTCATCACTTTCCTGTCAGTTCGGAACTATAAGCGCTCCAAACTGCTCGAAAAGAGATGAATAGGTTAACCGCTTATAAAGAGTTTCGGGCATTTAAATACCCCTTTAAAAGCTCCCAATAAACTCAAGCAGGAAAACGGCAAGCGACCTTAATCGGACATTGAGAAAATGGATCTATGAATTATTCTAGTAAACTTCTTAATCGGTCATCATAACGAAAATCGCGCTATTTATGAGGGATCCAATCTACACTCGGTCTTCATCACCTCGGAAACGAAAACCAGTCCAATATCGATTGATGGCCCAATGTCATTTTTTACTTCAAGTATATAAACACCCATAGACTTCGGTGGGGGATTCGATGTGTTTCCTCGGATACACGTCAACCCCACGGATCCTAGCGGGTTTTAGTGGGAAAAATCCTGAAATATGGTGAAAATTAAAACAGTGAAAAAGAAATGACATCTATTATCAAAACAATCGTCCAAAACGAGGTGGGACGATATATTTTGGATCCTGCGGAGTTAACCAAACTCCCAATCTCCCAGGTGTTGGATCTGGATGCTAGTATAGTTGAACAGATCCAATTAGAGGCGCTTAAGCGTCGCTTTGAATACTTCCGACCGCGAATCCAGGCCCTCGAAAAGCTGGCCAATGAACAAGGTATCCATGAAATCGAAACCTTGGATGATGCTGGGCCGCTGCTTTTTCAACACAGTGTCTATAAGAGTTACCCGCTTTTCCTGATCGAAAAAAAGCGTTTTGACAAACTCACTGAGTGGCTTCAGAAATTAACCACCCACGACCTCTCCACAGTTAATACGAAGGGAGTAAAAACCATAGATGGGTGGTTACAGGCAATTGAAGATGCTACGGACATCGAAATTGTTCATAGTAGTGGGACGACAGGGAAGCTCTCTTTCTTGCCCCGTTCTGCCTCGGAGATGGCAGCCTATACTGATGGCTTTTACTTATTGCTGGAAGGAATGACTGGGAATAATTATCGCAAGGTTCACATGCCCGTCTTTTTCCCAGGCTATCGAGATGGTAGACAGTTACAGCAACGAGTTATCGGGAAATTCGGGCCCGAAATCGCAGGTTCGAACGAGGAATTCCATACTGCCTTTGATGGCTTCATGAGTGCCGACTTTATGAGTTTGGCAGGTCGCGTGAAAGCGGCCAAAGCGAAGGGTGAATTGGGAAAACTTCAATTGATCAAAGCTTTGGCTCACAACAAAGGTGAACTAATCAAGATGAAACGGCAGGCTCCAAAGATGATGGAAGCGTTCATCAAAGAACTGGTGACTGAGTACGCTGGAAAAACAGTGTTATTCATGGGTGTGTGGTCAGTCATTATTGAAACTGCATTGGCAGGCTTGGAACAAGGAGCTTCCAACCTGTTTGGCCACAGTACAGGGATCGTGACTGGGGGTGGTATGAAGAACTATCAACCCCCTGAAGGCTGGTACGAGAAATGTCTAGAATTTTATGGTGTACCATTTATTCGAGATTCCTATGGAATGACAGAAATGACCGGCGGTGGCTGCATTCCCTGTGACCACAACCATTACCATCTCCCTCCATGGTTGATCCCTTATTTGTTAGATCCTGAGACAGGCAAAGTTCAACCACGGAATGAAACTAAGACTGGACGTTTTGCGTTCTACGATCTTCTAACGGAAAGCTATTGGGGAGGCTTCATCACTGGTGACGAAGTGACCATCCATTGGGATAATGATCCCTGTGGGTGTGGGTACAAGGGTGTGTGGTTCGACAAAGGGATACAAAGATACAGCGAAAAGCAGGGCGGCGATGATAAGATCACCTGTGCCGGCGTTCAGGAGGCCAATGAGGCCTTACTCGACTTTTTATTAGAGGAAGATTAGTGATCGCCCCTTCCTCGTCTCTTTTTTCATAAATGAAGTGTTGAACTATGACAGCGATTATTCAACAAACGCAAAAACCAATGGTACGCCCAGAGACAGCCCGTCCGAAATCGGTTGCTGTTGAATTCGAAGTACCCTTAATTATAAGAGGTAAGGCCATTTTTCCAAATTCAAACGATCCAGTATTCGGCGGAAGAAATGGTAGTGCTCAGTTCTTAACTCCAGATGCAAAAAAATATGTTCATCGCATCGGACTCTCAGATCCTTCACAGCTCAGGGATCTCTACAATCTCTCGATTGAGAACATATTGGATTTCATTCACGATCTCGGGGAAAGACTGGTTTTAAGTGAAAACGAATACCTCCGAGAAGCTTTCAAGTTGTCGGTAGAAGCAAGTGGTCTCACTAAAAGCGTTTTGGCCGCAACCTACCATGCGCTCCCACAGTTCTTGAGCAAGCCTCACATCAAAGACATGTTGGAACACCGTATTGGAATACCTTATCTGGAAGAATGGGTTCCTACCAGAATGTTGGATGGACGAACTGTATCGATTCGGGCTTTTGGAGCTCGAACTGTTCACGTGATAGCGGGAAATGTTCCATTAGTGGCCGCGGGTACACTAGCTCGTAGCTGTGCCACACGTTGCGATACAGTAATCAAAACGCCTTCCAACGACCCCATTACTGCCTCCGCTCTTGCCTTGACTATGATCGAAATGGAACCTAACCATCCCATAACCAAACACGTGAGTACCGCTTATTGGAAAGGTGGCGATGTTGAGTTTGAAGAACAGTTCTATACTCCCCAGTACGTTGAGAAAATCATTGCCTGGGGTGGATTTGCGGGTATCAAACACATCACGCGATACCTGCAACCAGGTATAGACCTAATCACTCTGGATCCCAAGTTGTCTACCTCCATAATTGGAAGAGAAGCCTTTTCAAATGAAGATACGATTTATTCAGCGGCGGCATTAGCCGCACGTGACGTGGGGGTGTTTAATCAAGAAGCTTGCGTATGTGCTAGAGTGATTTATGTCGAAAGCGGCACTGATCCTGAAGGCATCGAAAAGGCAAATCGTTTCGGGCAATACCTTTATTCTGCGTTGGCAAATCTTCCCCCAGAGTTTTCAACCCCTCCAAAGACATTCAATGCCGAATTAAAGAATGAAATTGATGCAATTCGACTCACGGATGATTTTTATCAAGTGTACGGAGGTCAGGACAATGAGGGTGCCGTCATCGTCTCGCAATGGGATGAACCAGTTGATTTTTCAGCACAGCTTTGTTCACGGGTAGCCAACATCGTTCCCATTGATTCCATTGAAACAGCTATCGAATCGACCAACGCATACACTCAGACCGCAGGAATATATCCAGAACGCTTAAAGAAAACAATTCGGGATGATCTTATCATGCATGGTGTACAACGAATAGTTTCTTTGGGACACGCTGGTAATGGAAGCTTTGCGACCCCTCAGGATTCTATCGAACCCTTGAGGCGGATGGTCAGATGGGTGATGGACGAACAAACATTCTAATTCCTTCTCACCCCATTTCTCTTTTTTTTTCTTTTTTCCTACTCCAGTCCGAATAGTGGATCCTATTTTCACTAGCAGACTCTCCCTAACCAAGACAAATTCGCATAATGTCAAGGAATTTTATGATTTGGTTATCCTATCAGCAAAGCTAAAGGAAGATCCAATTGATTAACAATTTCCATTCGCAGGTTTTTTAATTTCAACTATTCCCTTCCCACCGTCAACCAAAACCTTATTTCCGGTTTTTAATCTCATGGTGGCATCTCCACATCCAACAACGGCTGGAATCCCTAATTCCCGTGCAACAATTGCTGCATGCGACAGAATGGCTCCCACATCCGTAACTATACCAGCAGCTTTGGGAAAAAGCAAGGACCAGCCAATGTTAGTTGTCGTGGTAACCAATATCTCCCCTGGTTGTAATAAGTGGCCCTCATCGGGAGAATTTAATAGGCGAACGTAACCTTCAACTCGACCCATGGACGCGGCTGAACCTTTAACAACATCAGCTTTTTCATCTATGCTGATAGCTGAGGTTCCCTGAGAATCATAGAGGTCACTCCGTCTAGTTGGACTTTTGGCCCATTCTAATGGATCAAAACGACCAATAATAAATGCTGGATATGGAGGAAGCTCTTTATATCGCTCATATGTATCTTTGCGAGTTGGTATAAACGCCCGTACGAATTCATTTCCCTTAAGAACCTCTAGCACTTCCTCCTTTGTCAAGAAGAAAATATCATCTCCTAAATTCGTGAGCTGTGCCACTTTTAATAAAAACTCTCTAAGAATACCCCAGAAGCGTATATATTCTGACCTAACATCTTCTCTATCAATCGTAGCTTGGGTAACGTGAGTTATTTGATTTTTAATTTTGTTTGCTTTTTTGGGATATTTTTTCGTCAACTTTTCCCAAGCTACTTTGAATTTATCATGTTTCCTATGCAGTAACTCGTTAACCTTGATCGGAGTCTCCCTATATTCTTCCAGTTTTTCATTCAACCAGTTTGGATCTTCATATGGCCGAGGAATAGATAACTCTGTCTCATGGGAAGATCTATGACCATATTTTTCCATATATTGAGTAGGGGACAATTCTCCTTCATCTACTTTCGATAGCCCAATTAACGGTCCGAGACTAGCTAATTGACCCTCAATCCCAGATAGATTAGACAATAATGTATTTGCATCCTCTTCCCGCACTAGTTTGAGTAATTTCTTTCGTAGCTTGGTGGTAGGAGGAATAGCACTTTTCATAATGAAACGAAGAGTCCAACAAGAATGGAGAAAATAGGGGTAAATTTCCTCGTTATACAAAGAAATCAATTCATCATTTGTGGAAGCGGTACTGATTCTTTCCTTTATTTCTTGACATTTTTTGGGAGTACTAGCCACAAATTCGTATCTTTTCCTTATGAATTTTTTTCCAAAGAATTCTAGCCAGATATTTGCTGGAGCATGCCTGATCAATGTCCGCAAACGGTAAGGGAACAATGGAACTCTTGGGAGTTTTGGTATACGACCCATAGTATCTTCAAACTGACCCAATGACTTTTCAAAATTCATACCAAGTGACCCAAATGATGATGCAAAATAACTCAAATTCACATACGGTCTGCCACAAATATTTCCCGCAACAGGACAATCAGCATCTGATACAAACGTTTCTGCTTCGATAAGGAGGATTTCGCTGAATGACCATGTACTTGGTGTCATTACTTCAGGTGTTGCCTCAGACATGTTGACATTCGACCAGAGATAATCTCCAATCAAACTCGCATTCCACAAACCTTTAACTGGATCATAACCCACTAGAGTAGAAACTGATCTTGATTGAAGTAGGTATAGCTTCCCACCCGAAACACAGAATTCGATATCTTGTGGAAAAGCAAATAATTTCTCAACTCTTATAGCCAACTTGTATAGCCTCTTTGAGTGTTTTTTCAGAGAGCTAGGGCCATTATATCTTCCTTTTGGGCGTTCAAAAATGAATTTTTTAGCATCACGTTCTCCAGAAACTAAATGTTCTCCGTAACCAGTAATATAGTTCCCCACCATTATCATTCGATTACCTGTAACTGGATCTGCTGAAAACAGCACACCAGAGATGTCTGCTGGGATTTGTTGCTGCACGATTAAGGCCATCTCGTGAGCAACTGTCAGACATTTCTCTTTGCTGTAAACTTTTGCTCGGTCTTTAAGTCGTGATGCACGCACAACATGGATGGCTTTGTGAATCTCATCATCGGTTCGATTGTTAAGAACCGTTTCAAATGCTCCAGCAAATGATGCTCTAAAAGAATCCTCCATTAAGGCTGAAGAACGAACGACAAACTGTGAATCAGGGTTCTTCTTACGAAGATTTGTTAAATGCCTCTGAATTTCTAGCCAAGCTTCTGACATCAATTCATCGTCATCAAAGGCATTGGGTTTGATAATGAGTCCATTTGGAACAGGAAAACCAGCCTGAAAGAGACGAGCAAGATTTCCTCCCTTCCCTCCTGCAACATCTTGATCAATTGAATTAAGATCTTTAAATGCCACAGTAAATAGGTTTTTGGATTTTATCATGCTGCACCGTTCCCGTAGTGTTATCATACTTTGCACAAGTTCTGCAACTCACGGTTTATAAAACTTACTTTGAGGTCAATTTTATATACTTTGAAGTACAATATTATTCTTGAACCTAGATGCCAAGAATTATTCCCGAATATAAAGAACAAGCAGAAAAACGGATAATAGAAGGAGCATTAAGAATTTTTTCTGAAAATGGCTATCATAATACGAAGATGGAGGATATTGGGAAAAAATTAGGAGTTAGTAAAGCAACCATTTACAATTACTTCAAAAGTAAGGAAGATCTATTCCTTGCTGTGGCAGAATATCGCATAGCCTTACGTCAAGAACAATTTTTTTCTTTTCTTTCAACAGATCTCAATGCTCTCGCATCGGAACAGTTTTTTCTGGAGAATCACGCGAAAATTGCTGATTCACCACGTTTTAGTCTTGATTTTATTAATGAAATTAGACGAAATGAGTTATTACGGCGGAAATTTCGGGAATCCAATGACCTAGCTCTTGAAAGACTGCTCCAATTCTTCGATAGCTTTAAAGAAAAGAAGATCCTCAAACAAGAAGCTGATTCAAAAACGCTTATCTTCGCTTTCATGGCCATAAGAGATGGATTAAACCTTGGATCATTATACGGTTTGGATCTTTCTGCCGCAGCAAAAGCATGGGCGAAAATATGGGAAATGATCTTGAAAGATGTTACGGTTGATCCTCTATAAGAGGATAAATTCCCCATCAATGATGGCGACAAGGTATGTACGGCCTCGGATCCTCCAAAGGATCTTATGACGTTCCTACACCATTAGGGCATATCGAAAATCCTTTTGGGGGTTTTTTCAAGGAAAAGTTTCTTATATACCGCATATTCTGCAGTCCAGTACTGATGCGATGAATGCGATAGAGTTTGCCTTCCAGCTCACCTTTAGATTAGTCTAAAAAGATCACATCAAAGATCTTGAGGGAAACCGCTTAAAGAATGTCTTCGGATGTCAAAAATGGTGATGACGTGGAATCCATCTAGCCTCCAAAGTGATTTCCTCAGATAATGACTAGACAGCCGTTTATGACCCTGAAAGGTTAGGTCTGCTTTCAGGGCCGGCTTTTCCTTTTAAACTTCTTTAAGAGAAGAACTAAAAGGAATACACCAATTGTGGAAATGATTGGGAATCCGGAGGACACATTTGGTGATTCTAAGGATGTGGTTGATGTCGCTGGATAGAAACCCGAAAGATAAGAAATGGGTAATCTGCCAATGAATTGATCTAGGATAATCCTAAAATCGGGAGTCTGCTGATTTGGCTCGAAATCTGTTGTAATTTGAGCCAATACAGTCGTTTCCAAGTTTTGATTGTTTATATCTGAAAACTCAATGAAGAAAAGGGTCAATCGCTCATTTTTAACTGTAAAATGTTCGTTTTCATTTCCCGTTTGCCAATTTTGGGCATGTCGATAGGGATCCCCAAGCATCCAAAAGAGATGGTATTGTCCATCCACGGTCTGCATGAACAACATTGCAGCTTTGATCACAAAGGGATTTTCTTGAATTCCAAGAACAACCAAAACGGCGAGTAATTCATTTGATTCCAACTGAGAGGTGGTATTCAAATCATATTCCAACGTTATTGCTATAGTTGGCCCCGTTTGAACTACTCCAACAATCCCGACATTTTTCTCATTGGTACCCGCTAATGTACCTTCAAAGGAGTTGGTATTGACGTTTGTTCCAGCGGATAATATCGGAGCATTCCAAAGCACGAGGGTGAAAACGAAAACCCTCAGTAATAGAAATGAAGTTTTTTTCATTACCGCTCAACATTCGCTCATTAAACCGCTGAGCCTCCGCCCCAAGTAAGCCAACCTGATGCCACATCGCCCATGGGATTGCCTGCTGAATCATACTCAGTATAGGTCCACTGGATTTTCTCATAATTGAAAGATAATGTTTCAGTCGGATGGTCGTCGACTAATCCATAGCTTTGAACAGAAGTGATTATCACATTTTGGAGTTCAATCATCAGGAATTTATGTGAGGAGCTTCCTCCAGACCAGAATTCCAACGTTACTGCTGGGATAGCGGCTCCATTTGCACATTTTTGAGTTATTATAGGCGTCGCCTTATCCACAGTTTTGGTAATTCGAAGGGGGCTATGTTTCACGACGCCACTAGCGCGTCCTGTAGCCACATCATAGGAACCTTGGATGTTATGTGAGTATGAGAGCACTTCAATCCAATTTTGATGATTTGCATCTTTGGACTCACCGTCGATCCCATCTATATGGAGGAACATGTCCGCTGCTAGACTTGTAGGGCCATTCACTTCGTCAGTTGAAGCATTGACAGGGGGAGCGCTTAAAGCTTCGACTAAAAAAGCAGAAGCGGTACCCAATAGGAGTAGTGAAGGGATGATTATTCTTATCAAAGAATTCGTTTTCATTTTTATCTTTCCATTCTTCTTATCAAAATATGTGGAGTTGGAAAGGGAATTTTTTAAGGATTACCAAATGGAATGAGAATTAGGCATAGATTTGACAGCTTGTTGTTAGTCTGGCGTTCCATGAAATAGGCAAAAGAAGAAACGATGTGATATGGTTCTAGCTGGATGATGGACGAAGGATCAATTGGAATCCCATTCCAATTATTCCTTTTTATTTCTTCAAATCCTCAATAGGAAGTGTACCAATGTTCGTTACCTGAACCCTGACCCAAAAAACCTTGACTTTTTTTTTGGATTTCGTAGCATCAAATATAAAAAGATAGTTATCCATAGTGGAAAAAAGTCCCACTTTTGATTATGTAAAACTTATCGCAATCGCCCCGGTTAGGATTAGCATGGTGGAAACAGATCCCGAAGGTAGAGAACTTGAGGCTTTACAGAAATACGTGTCTTTGAAAGATAAAAAGGTTTTGGAAATTGGGTGTGGAGACGGTAGACTTACTTTCAAGTATGCTAATCTCGCGAAGTATGTAATTGCCATTGATGTCAATGCTAAAGAGATCGAGAAAGCGATAAGCAAGATTCCCCCAGAATTGTCATCAAGGTTGGAATTTCAGGTCGGGAGTGGCGATAACCTTCTTTTTGAAGATGAATCCTTTGATGTCGTCTTTTTCGCTTATTCCTTGTGTTGCTTCATGGACGGGTTAGATGCTATGAAACAGGGACTAAATGAGGCGTGGCGTGTATTGAGATCTGATAAAGGAGTTCTAATCGGTCTGCACCCTTCTCTTCAACAACCATATCAATCCAATGCCGGAAACTTCCTCTATCTTATCACTCGGAAGCCAAAAGATCTTCTACAGCCATGGTCTGCAGAGAAATGGTGCGAACTAGAACGTGATGCTCGGTTCGCACTTAAAAATATAGCAGTAATTGAACAAAAATTCAATTTTGTAGCTGATGAATCAATTGTAGTGAATTACTACTATACAACGCTTGATGATGTGTTAGGAGATTTAGGGGAGGAGGTAGCGGAGAATTATCTTATAAACATAAGTAACGACACAGTGGAGGAACTTCGTAAAATGGAGGAAGCAATGCGAACCCCTAAAGGGATTTTATGTCAAGAAAATGCGATCTTAACGGTTCTAGAAAAAATATCAAGGTAAGCTGGGGATATAATGGCTACCATCCAGAAAAACCTGCAGTTGTCCAAAGGGGCAGATAATCTGAATATCGTAGCATCAGGATCAAAAACACGAATTCTCGGCTTTTGCCAAGTTCTCAATACATGCCTCGTTGAATTCGGAAATATAAGTAATGGGACGTTAAGTTGCTAATATTTCGGTGAACAATATGACTGACGTAAATAAAGTAAATCCTCGGAACAAAATGGTGTATGGTGCCATTGCAGGGGGGATTGGTGGTGCCGTTGATATTATCCTAAAATTTGTGGTCACAACATTCAATATCGGGAAATTTGATGACATAGCTTTTGCTTCTCAACAATTTTTCGGTACGGCATCAGGTAGCCCGAATATAGTTGGAGTTTTTGGTATGGGTATTGTGATGTGGGCCTTTGTGGGCTTGATTTTTGGTGGGATACTATACCTATTGTTGACGCGTGCTGGCTGGGAACGAAATCTCACCAGATACACCGTTGTAGCGTTCGTAATTGGTTTTGTGTTGTTCCTCGCCACTCTAACCTATTTGCCGTTAGCAGAGTGGGATTTGCTTATTGACCTTCCAATTCAACTCGTGATAGGTGTAGGTAGTATGGTACTTCTCGCACCAATTGTTTATGCTTTAGAACAGCGGGATGTCTCCGCATTCTAGAGAGCTGCTCCTGATTTCCAAATTATAAAGAATCAATCTTTTCTAGTAAAAGAAAATCTATTCGGTGAAAAAGATTATGTCCTCTCTGAAACAATATCTTACACTCAAAAGCTGGTTTATTTTTAATGCAGCTTTATACATTTTGGTTGGCTTGCCCTTTCTCGTTGACCCAGTAGCTTTAGGTGCACCTGTAGCATCATCTGGTGATATCTTTACAATACATGCCTGGAGATCGTATGC
>JBHLSH010000026.1:0-41841 GCA_048881705.1 Candidatus Heimdallarchaeota archaeon
TTGAGTGGGAGGCTATGAAAGGTTTTGTGGAAGTTTTGACTACATCTTCGAACCCTAGCTTATTCAAATGTGAAACATCGAGGATTATCCCTAAATCTTCCATGACTGGAATCAATTCCAATCCCTGCTGAGACAAGCCCCGTACCTTGCCTAATTCCCCCTGAAGTAATGGTGTTCCTTCCGCATATGTATTTGATCTACTCCATGCCAAGGATATACTTCTAACCCCCAATTCATAGAATATGCCTATCAGTTCTGGTTTACGTTCCAATGCTACCGCTCCCTCCATACTCAATACCATTGCTGGGAACCTTTGATCTGCTTTCAGCCGTTCATAATCTATTTTTGATCTGATTAGCGGGAAATTATCGTTTTCAAGCATTCGAGCCTCATAGATGAGTTCTAAGGTGAAATCTACTGCAAGCTTGGCGAAACTGGTAGGGACAAAAAGCGCGAAAATTTGAACATCGACTCCGCCCTCAACAAGCAGTTCACGTGACACATGAAATCTCGGGGGTTGTTCCTTGAAAATTGATGTTAATGACCGCATCATATAGGTTTTTAGGAGAGTATCAGCGTGGGCATCAATTACAACTCCTTTCCAATCCATTCTAACATCGACTCCTTGAATCTCACTTTTTAGAAATCTAGTTCGGAAATGGCATTTCGGATGGGATCTTTTTCTTTCTCTTCATCAATAAGCGGTGGAAGAGTAGTTATCTCGATTTCTTCAGCTTTTTTCAGTAGCTGAATCAACCTAAGTAAATCAGATCGGATTTGATGGAATGATTCCCTGATTTTTTTGACATTTGCGCGAGGTTTGGTTATGCCGATCATAACGTATTCCGGAGTAACGCCTTGCATGATCAGTTTACCATCTGCAAACTCCGATATCATAGATTCCAGATCTCCTATTTTTAAAAATGTGTCTCCCTGTTCTTGCATACCAGAATAAAGGGCACATGCAAGAGAGCCAATCCCTTCCAGATTGTAGGGAGTCTCTGAGTCTTGTTGACGAGAGACCTGACCAATCACCAACCCTGTTGCATCCGTTAGCATGATTTGTTGAAGACCATTGGAGGATTTTAATAACTGAATCAGGATTGCATGTAAACCTGTCGAAATATCCAGTACTATCATCTCTTGGATAGGAGGTTTAAGGATAGTTAAACTCAGATTTTCAGAAAAAGATATGTTCTATCTAGTTTTCAAATTTACAACGCCAATTATCAAAAATTTAATCGTTTGCTTATGCTAGATCAGCGGGAAGTTTTAGGAGCTTAAGAACATATTCTAGCGAGAAAGTCGTGGCCAGTGTATGTATAGGGTCATGCCACTTGGAACAACCTGGATATAGTAGAGGTACCGCCTGGGCAGGGATCCCAGCTTCCATGATGTAGGTTTTACCTAGGGCCAGTTCAGGGAGACAGGCAACTGCGATTAATCCAAAATTGCCTAATTTTTTTTGTAGGTTTTTGAAAACTCGGGAAAACGATGGTTCTTTGAATCGCTTTCCCATGGTGATGTAGGTGTGAAACCCGTTGGTATCCCCCAGGTGACTCAGTTTAAGGGCTGGGGAATATTCATCCGTATTACTTCCTAC
Source organism: Candidatus Heimdallarchaeota archaeon (assembly GCA_048881705.1). GTDB lineage: Archaea > Asgardarchaeota > Heimdallarchaeia > Hodarchaeales > Hodarchaeaceae > Hodarchaeum. The sequence goes on from JBHLSH010000026.1 coordinate 1,604, forward strand.
AATACGATGCCATCCTATTTTGCTACGTTTTACCTTTAGAAGGTCATAATTAGGACCAGTCAAACACCGTGGGAGAACCACTACCTTAGTGGGGGTAGCTTCAAATGCAGCGCGCATGAATAAGTTTGAATACTCAATTAGAAGCATATATAGCAAATACTCTGATTTTTGGGTGTGAATCATGGGATTCCTATAGTCAATGTTCAGCTTTTTCTGTTCTACAGCCTCGTTATATGTTTGACATTCTTGAAGATATTTCTCAAGAATCGGAGAAACCTGCTCTTCAAACTTTTTCTGCGCATCTTTCACGGCTCGGAGATAATCCGTAAATCCTGACAAACCCTCTCCATTATTGATGTAATAAGGAAAAACCGCATTATTCATTTCGTCTTTCTGATCCTTCACTGGAAATCCCATGCCTTCGCAATATTGGCCTGTTTTACCCGAATGATGAAATATGTAACCTTTGGTCAAATACGGGAATTCTAACGCTTATCCAGGTTTTACAATGATGACCTCCTTGAATCGGTTCCTTATGATTCAATCCTTGCCCGAATCATTGCAAAGCGATGTTAAGAACTTCTTTTTGGTCAGTAATTTTAGGATATTTATTGAAAGCCTCACCTCAATTGTTCTCATCCTTTATCTGTTAGATTCCTTACCACCCGAGCAAGTAGGTTTTATTTGGGCTGTAAATTTCGCGGTTAATACTCTCCTTGATTATCCAACTGGAGTATTGGGAGATCTAATTGGTCATAAAAAGGTACTTGGCTTGGCTTATGCTTTTAAAATTATTGGAGTCGGGATTCTTATTCCAGCAAAAGTATTCGGTGATTTCTTACTTTTCATGATTATAATGGGATTCGCATCATCTCAAGAGAGCGGAGCACTCCAATCATGGTTTGATAACTCATATAGGGTCAAATCAAAGACCCTAGATAAAGATCGAAGTATCTATACAAGTTTCACAACCAAGAATGGGTTTGTAGCCAACCTTGCGTATATTACTGGATTTGTAGTAGGAGGGGCAGTAGCAACCTATGTTTCTCGGCAAGCACTCTTTACTTTCAGATTGATATTAGAAGTAATTATTTTAATCATAGTAATCATTCGGATAAGGGAATTTACCGTTAGCAATGGCTCTCCGTTGTCAATCAGAAATTATCTGATTCAAACTTATTCGGGAATATACTTCTTATTTCACAGAAGATCAGTTTTTTTCTATTTCATTGGGTCGGCCTTCATTTTTGCAGTCAATGGAACAGTTTGGCATCCACTCATGCTATTTAGAGTCTATGAAACATATTCGGGGTCTGATGCCGGAGCGGGAGTGATGCGCTCTTTGATCTTTGCGAGTGGGTTATTTTGGCAATATCTTCTCATAAACAGAATGGTTCATTTTAGCCATAGATCTTATTGGTGGGTTTTTGTATCTTCAGTCATGAGTAATTCTGTATTCTTCGGATTAATCATGCTCTATTTCATCTTTTTGCCGCCTTTGGGATTCAACTTCTTTCTCGTAGCAGGTTTATTTGCAATTTATCAAATTCCTTCATTTCTTGAATCACTGGAATTTATCCTGAGGAATAAGATTAATCTTGATCTTGTACCTGACGAATTAAGGAATAGTGTATATTCTCTGATACCGACTATTGTGACGGGACTGGGGTTCCCGTTTGTACTGGTTGGAGGAAATGTTATTGGTGCCTTCGGTTTTGTTTCGGGGTTTTATGTTCTGATCATCATCTCCCTAACTGGTTCTCTGTTATTGGGGTTGGGACTATTCTTCAGGACAAAGGAAACTACCTTAATCAAAACGAGTTGAGCGGAATTTGCGCTCATAACACGATCTTCACCAGTAGCATCGAATGGAATTTCAAGCTCCGTTTCATTCATTAACACCGTTGGTTGTTGAAATGACAGAAGGAACTCAAAATACCCTTAATTGCATGGAGACCAATGCAGCAGCCATTGGGAATCCTTTATTGCTAGCTTGAGCCCACACTGTGAATAAAAACCCTCCCAGTAAGTTTTTTTCAAAGAGTTCATTATTGGCCAACCATTTCAATGCTGGAAAGTACTTTGGAGACTGGAAATAACAGGCCAAATAACTTAGATTAGCTATTAAGCTAAAACCCATGAAAGTGAGTGTCATAAACATTCTATTGTTTGCAGAGGCCGGTCTAGAAAACTTATGATTTTGAAAGTTATTATATCAAGCTAACTTACTGTTTTTGGGTTTTGTTCGTGAAATAAAAAGGTCTGATTCAATTTCCATATGATTGAATACCAAGAAATATAAGTTCAGTGGATTTTTACGCTATGCACTCTCACACTTGATTAAAACGGAAGGTAACGCCAATTGTTCTGTGATAACTGTGGAAATGAGGTAGATGATGATAGCGTATTTTGTTCGCGTTGTGGCAATCAACTAATACCGCAAAAGGCTCCCCCAAGCAACGTCCCGAGGCCTACGCGCCCAGCAATGAGAACGAGACGCGAGGGTCAAGATTTCTTATGTTTTGGAGAAGAAGCGGGAGAAAATCCTTATGCTGGCGGGATAGTACTAATCTGTATCGGTGTTTTTCTAGTGTTATTGTTCTTCTTTCCAACCTTTCGTATTGAATTTTTGGTGCCACTTGCGTTTATGGTATTCGGAGCCATGATAATTATTAATGCCCGGAAGTGAGGTGATTATGTTGAGTAAAACATGTTCAAAGTGCGGCCATCCAAATGAAAAGGATTCAAACTTCTGTCGAAATTGCGGTGCTAATCTAGCATCCCAGGCTCTTCCAACCAAGACGGGGGATAAAGTTGAATTTGTTGGTGATTCCCGATCTAAAGAACAGGATGATTTTTTATGTTTTGGGGAGACATCTAATGTAGAGGGAGCTGCCGTCGTAGGCGGCATCTTCATCATTGTGGGACTCTTCATTGGAGTAGTCCTTCTCTTTCCTGGCTTCATTGGGGACTTTTTCGGTAATTTTGGTGAATCTATGGGGCGTCTTGGGAGTGATTTTGGGAATGCAATGGGAAACTGGGGATCAACCTTCGGACAGTCGGTGGGATATTTCTTCAATAACCTTTTCAGTGAAAATCTCTGGTGGGATGTTCTCCAGTTGTTAATTCCAATTGGATTTATTATCTTGGGAATTGTAGTTATTTTCAGAAGCAGAAGAACCTAATTAGCCACTAATGCGATTAAAAAATGAGTGATTCGAAGGTAAAATCTGAATTTGAGAAACAAATCTACCTACTGTGGAAATCGAAATATAGAACAGAACGAGACTGGAAAGAATTCCTTGATTGCCTATCTCTTGAAGAAGTTACATTCCTGGGGAGATTTTCTTCTCACATATTCAAGTTCCTCGCAAAAGATATATTCATTATTGCTCACGGAGATATAGGGAAGGATGAAGAATGTTTAAGCTCTCTTAGCGAAGTTAAAAAAGATTTAAATCTCAGTGGCAAGGATTTGATCGTTGTAGCGGCGCTGTTAGAGCCGTTTCAAAATATTTCATTTTTCTTTCAAGCCGGAGACAAGACAAATTCGAAAATCAAGGTTATTCGAATTCCTCGGTTTCATGTTCCGGATTATTTTTCTCTCGATAGGAGAGTTGTTTCTTCTAGGAGTTTAAAGGAACTTTTCTACAGTTGGAGCGACCAAACCTCACTAGAGAGGAAGTACTTGGATGCCTTTGATGATTCAAAAACTAATCTAAGGGATAAAGTTTATCTTGCCACGCTTACACTAATTTGGGGACTTTTATTCCATTTAGAAGGGAATGAATTCTCCTTATCCGATAACAATATCGAGCAGACTGAATTTCGTAAGATAACTTCAATACACCTGGGGGAGTTAATCATGCCTGGTGCTGGCTCTTCAGGCAACTCACAGGTAAAAGAATTGCTAGAAGAAATCGTTGCTTCTGCTGATAGCCTGGATTTTCAGTTGATAAACTATTTGTCGCAATATTTTCCTTACTCGTGGGTTGAACCCTCAACAGCTCTCCAAGAGATCGCGATAACTCCTGTCATGCTCTCAAGACTCTTTGAATCCTTCGGGAAGGGGGGAAAAAAACACGGAAAATACTACACAAAAATCGTAGATGCAGAATTCCTCAGTTTCCTTGGTCTATATCGATATTTACGGACCAGTCAGCAAGAGATTGACTTTGAAAGTCTTCGTGACGCGTATTACTATCCCCTAATATCTTCTAATGGCGAATCGAATTATCCCCTTCCTTCTCAGGAAATTTCCATAAAGATTCTGGATCCAAGTTGTGGGACAGGAACGTTCCTGATCTCGGTAGCCAATTTAATAATCCGCTTTCTGCAGATCAATACAAAACCTATTCGCTTTGAACTTCATTTCTGGGGAGTCGATATCGCCTCACTCCCCCTCTGGATAGCTAAAGCGCGAATAACGTTCCTAAAAATGATCAACTCGAAGAAAATTGGATCTCAGATGAACTTGCCCCTCAAAATAGACACCGTGAGTTTTATTAGGTCGGATTTTTTTGCATGTTCTTTTCCTACTTCTTTCGACCTGATCGTGGGCAATCCTCCATGGGTACGTCACGAAGATATAGACTATGGAATCCGAAGTGGCTCGGTCAGCAAGTCTGAAATCCACAATAAAATATCACAGGAATTGGGAACAGGAATAGTTCTCGACAAAAGGAGCGATCTATCAATCTTTTTTTGCTTAAGAGCACTCTCTCTACTCAATCCAGGGATCGGCCAACTTTCCTTTATTATGCCTATTTCATGGTTAGAAGTTAAGTTTGGGCAGAGTCTCCAAAACTTTCTGCTAGATCCACTTAACCACATTTCAAGATTTGAGGTACTTAATTGGGAAAAAGAACGCCTCTGGGAGGAGTTGGGGGTCAATTCTGTCTTTTTTTTGGCATCTCGAGAGGGAAAGGTTCCGAAGCGCCTGGCGGACGGATTTTTTACGAGTTCTTCGGTGCCCTTTTTTGAGATTCCTCCCGCAAACTTGCAGGATGGAATTCTTGAATTAAAGGAACACAGGTTCGATATCTATCGAACGGAAAAAATAGAAGGGGCTGTTTTGAAAACCAATAGAAAATGGGCGGGTAGTTATCTACGTACACCTTTTAAGGTACGTAGAATCATTAAAACACTTCAGTCCAAAGGGATATCCCTTGGTAAACTCGCTATGGTACGATTCGGGATAAAAACGGGTGCAAACGATTTTTTTTACATGGAGTTAGGCGAAAAACCATCGTCTGATCCTAATCTTATTTTTGTGCGAAATCGTTTAGGCTTTGATGGTTTAATGGAAAAAAAATACTGCATTCCTATAGTAAAGTCACCAATCGAAATTCAAGGCTTTGTTATACCCAATCCGTTTGTATCAACTCGTTTACTCTTTTATTGTCAGGATTCCGTCGATGATCTCGAGTCCAAGCAGGCGCGCCATTTGATTGAATGGGGAGAATCAATAAAACTTAAAATCAAGCAAGGATTTAACAGCGGAAACCAGATACAAGGAATTAAATCTTTAAGAAGTGTCAAAGGAAGGAAACAGTGGTATTCCATTCCCGAAACACCCGTTCCTGATCTTGTTTGGACAAAAAGTTTTCATGATCGTCCAGGCTGTATACTCAATGAGAAAAGAATACTTGCCGATCAAAGATTCTACTCCATTGTATTGAAAGATAAATCTCTCACTTCTCTGGTCTTCCTTTACCTCAATAGTTCATTGGTATGGGCTCAAAGTGAAATTCAAGGGAATACAAACATGGGATTTGGAGTACTCGATACAAACGTGTATTTTTTAAGGAGCATTTTCATACCTGTAGGTCTTGTATCTGATCCTAAAAAACGGAAAAGCGTAGAGGACTTGGCCAATCGACTAAAAATTCAACCAAAAAGATATTCCATGTTAGCCAATGCTCCACTACTCCATGAAATAGATGCATTGTTCTTTGATCACTTCGATATCTCTGAAAAGGATCGGAAAAGACTCTCTTACTTCGTAACGAATACATTGAAGAAAAGGATACGGATGACAACCAATCGAAAGGAATAAATCAAGTTTAGAGTGAGTGAGTGTACTCGTAAATCGGGTGAATTACAGGTTTGAACGCAACCGATGAAGAGGTTCCTCCAAATATTAGGTCAGTTATAGACCAGCTCGTGCGGCAACAGTTTTTTCTAACCCCTAACTATATTATTGATCGCACAAGTCGTAACAGGTTGGAAGTAGAAGGATCTAATGAAATTCTAGCTTTTTTTTCTGAATTTCTCTTTAGAAAGATGAAGGATTTAGATGGAACAGATCCCAAACCCTATATTTCAGCCTTGTTCTCGGTAATCGATAAACTCCAACTGGAAAAAGGTGACTTGATATCAAGGTTTGAGAGAAAAGCAGGAAGTTTCCTGATCGAAGGGTTGGCATCAGAAACCATTCTCGTAATTACCACTGTCTCTACTATATTAGAATCGCTAGATGCAAAACATTTCGAAACTCTAATGAAAAATCTTCGTTCATCGTTTTTAAAGGTAGCTAGGTATCGAAACTTAGAAGAATTGTTTGACGAAGGGATCAAACGACTAGGGGAAACAGCAAATCCTGATTTTTCTCTATTACTAAATCTGGTAAAGATAAAGGATTTGGCGAGGCTTTTCGGAGGAGTTATTCAGCTCAAACCTCAAGAAGAAGAGCGTATTCGAAATAGAATTATTCAAGAACTTTTGTCCCGTGATTAGAATGCTTTTTGCACAAACCCTTTAATTGGGTACATCTGAAAGATAACAATCGTCTTCTAGATAAAAGGATGTAACTGATATGTTCGAAATCTTGTTTGATGTCCTACCTCTCATCTTGGTTCTCGCTGGAGCCATTGGATTACTTTATGGAGTAGATAGACTCACAAAGAGGGCTAAACATGAATCTGGCCTCTTTAAGTATATCGCGTTGGCTACATCGATTATAATTGGATTAGTAAACGTGGTTCTTATCTTTGAATGGAAAATCTTGGCAACAGCTACAGTTCAAGATAGATTACATTGGCTAACAATCCTTCTGATCTTCATTGCCGGATCCTCAATGTTGGCCGAATCCTTGAAGGAAACGCCGCTCGCTGCTGTCATTGCAATTATTGCATTCGGAGCATTATCTGGTTTGTTCTTATTTACAGCAGACTTTAGCGATGGTTTCGCAAATCCGGAGGTGCTTGGCATCGTGCCAGTTCCGCTATCTCTTGTTATATTGGTGATTGTAGTTCTTGTCGGCATAATATTCCTACTAACTTTTCTCACGGAATTCACCGTTGATAAACTTCTTGATGTTATAGGTTGGTCTCCAATCGTCATCGTATTCTCAGCCCTATTACTTGTTCAGGGAGCATTAATCTTCGTCCTCACCGATGCAGGCGGTATTTGGGCATTATTAGGTCTTTGAAGACAATTGGGTTCCCTATTGGAACCCTTCTTCCATTTTATTTGTCGAGATTCTGCATCCCATGGTTTTCCTGTCGCTAAATACTGTTTGCGGTAAAACAAGGATATTTAACTGTTTCTTACTCTATAATTGACTTCGTAGGGTGATGATTTTCCGAGCGAGAACTTCGAACGCTTCCTCAATCGCTTCGCCAGTTTTTGCAGATGTCTCCACAAATCCTGAGTTTAGTGCTTTTGCCTTAGCAAACCCTTGAACCGTTTTTAGACTGGATGTAACTTCTTCTCTGAGATCAATTTTGTTTCCTATTAGCACCACAGGCAGTTCGGAAAAAGTCTCAGCGCGTTCCCGGACTTCTGCTATCCAACCATCAATAGAATCCAGTGTTTTGGGTTGTGTAATATCATAAACAGCTAAAGCTCCAAAGGCTCCTTTATAGTAGGCCTTCATGACATTTCTAAATGCCGGTTGGCCGGCAAGATCCCAAATCTGCCAGTTCACATCATAATCATCAATTTTCGTTCTTAAAAAGGCAAAATCGGCTCCCATTGTGGCAAGAAAGTCCGTACGAAATCCCTCTCCCATATAGCGTCTCCTGATAGAGGTTTTCCCGACTGCTCCATCCCCTATGAGCACTATTTTTAGAAGAAGCTTCGAGATCATCGACACATCCTAATAATTTGGGATTATAGGGCTTAAAATCATTGTGAAGAAGAATCTGTTAATGAATTTTAAGTAATGGTCATTACAGGGGTTTATATGTAAATCCTCCCCAGAATGTTATAAAATAGTTCGGTGATAAAAAATCAAATCCTCTCGTCTCTGCTTCGTAGTCGGTAGGTCAGGCAGCGGAAAGGATCTTTTGATGCGAAAAACGATTGAAGATCTGACCCATAGGGGATTACCTGCCCTCATCCTCCAAAGAGTTATCACTCGTGAGCCTGATTCATCGGAAGAATCCAAATTTGTAACTAGAGCGCAATTTCAAGACCTAAGGCAACAAGGTGAGTTTGTGCTCTCGTGGTTCATCTATAATACTAGTTTTGGAATTCCTCGTAAAGAGCTGTTCGATTTTTTATCCAAAGGTTACATCGTTCTGGTAAACGTTTCGCGAGAAACGCTTTTTGAAGCGAGGCGTCTCTTTCCAGAGTCAAAAATCGTTTACGTAAAAGCTTCGCCAGCTATCTGTGAAGATCGGATACGTAACCGCCAACGTGAAGTCAATGCGGATCTAAATGATAGAATTGAGCGACTCCGCAAAGAAATCGAGATGCCATCCCCCAATCTTATCATAAACAATGAAAATAGCATAGAGAAGGCAGTAGAGGAATTTTCATCCTTTTTAAGAGATTTATACAAGGAAAAGAGTTGGGAATGAGGGATATTACAATTATAGGAGTCGGAATGGGACATAGATGGGGTAATCATCCCAAAAAATCGATTATTGATCTCATGGCGAGAGCTTCCCTAGAAGCAATTGAAGACGCGGGGACTGACAGAATAGATGGTCTCTTGGTGGCGAACATGGGTGCGGGAAGGATGAATAACCAAACCGCTCTTGGATCGGCTTTGATCGATTATCTCAATTTATATCCCGCAATTGGTGCCACCGTTGAAAATGGGGCGGCCTCAGGGGCCACTGCCATACGTATGGCAGCACTCGCAATAAAATCTGGACATCATGACTGCATTATCGTAGCAGGTGGGGAAAAAATGCGAGGTGCATCGAGCAAAGAAATCACCAATCTTATCGCCACCATGGCCCATCCAGAAGCAGAATATAATCAAGGTATCACCTTCCCCAGCCTAGGAGCGTTCCTCACGCGCCTTTACTTTGAAAAGTTCGGAGTATCTCGGGAAGATCTTGCGAGAATCGCTGTTAAAAGTCATGCAAACGGATTAAAGAACCCCTTTGCTCATCTTCATAAGAAAATAACGGTGCCTGAGCTTCTAACAGATGAAAAACTTAACCCTCTGATAGTAGATCCGCTTCATCGATATGATATATGCCCGATTTCAGATGGAGCGGCCAGTGTAATCGTTTGTGAAAAGGCACTTGCAAAAAAGATTACGGATGGGCCTCTAATTCAGTTGACGGGTATTGGGCATGGAATGGACACGATGACGGTACATGAGCGATTAGATCCCACCTTTCTTGGAGCTGTCAAGCGTTCCTGTGATCTAGCGCTCTTGCAAGCCAAAAAATCCAGAGAAGATATTTCATTGATAGAACTTCATGATGCTTTTACCATTCTGGAACTGGCAGAAGCAGAATCGGCTGGATTTTTTGAACCTGGTACCGCACATCTAGCTGTGAAAGATGGAAAAACTGAGATAACTGGAGATCTCCCCATAAATCCTTCGGGGGGTCTGAAGAGCCGAGGGCATCCACTAGGTGCGACCGGAGTGGCCCAGATTTGTGAGCTCGTCTGGCAGTTGAGAGGGGAAGCTGGGGCTAGACAGGTTCCCAACAATCCCGTAAACGGACTTGCCATTAATTTCGGTGGATTTGGGAATTCTGTCGTTTCCACCATTGTCTCTAGAGTGTGAAAAGGAAGTTTGATAGAATGAAATCTCCGGTTGGATACCAATGTGCTTCGTGTTCGAAAATACATTATCCCTTCCATATAAGGTGTCTCGACTGCAAAAGCACCATATTTACCGAAATTCTCTTGCCGTCCACGGGCATATTAATCACGTATTCGATTGTTTCTAATTTTTCATCTGAATCGGAAGGATCTCTTTGTTTGGGAATCATTGAGCTAAAATTAGACAGAGATAAAGTTCGGTATACTGGCCAACTGGACGTTAAGACTGGGGATATCCAATTAGGAATGAAAATGCGTGCGAAATGGGGGAAACTGCGAAGCCTGGATAATCAAAGGCATTTCGGATTTCTATGGGAAAAAGCGTGAAAGAAATCTCATATATTTGATTTTACGGGATAGCGGGGGAATATTTGCCTAAAAAGATTGAAGTTCAATAGAAAAATCGACAGGATGACCAGGGAGGATGCGAAGGGGGCCAGCAGAGCCGAAAATGCGGGTGAAAGAATGGAAATCAGGCTTGTCGAACAGCAGGCAACACCGCTCGCAAGTGCTGAAGAACCCGCAATAATTGTAGACGCTGAATTTGTTGCGGCTTGAAGACCAGCCGTGCGGTCATCAGAGTCAACCTTGCATACTGGCGGAAATATCAGAAGCCCTGCGTAAGTTAGTCCTGAAAGGATTGCAACAGCTATAAAACCTGTTCCAGTTTGATAGGGGATGATAATGGCCAAATTCTGTGTGACATTCCAAATCACCGCTTGGGGTTCCAAGAATAATCCAATTTCTTGATAAAAGACTTGGATGATTCCACCCGTAAAGAAAACAAGAATGAAAAAGAGAGTTATAGAAAAAATGCCCGATAGTATAACGTATTTTGCTCCTGTCACCCGATCAATTGCTAAACGTTGATTTGACCGAGAAAGCTTATACGTAAATCCAAAAATTGGAAAAAAAAGACCCAAAATGGAAATCCATGAAATTTCGACAAAATAAACCCAATCTATCAACTCTTAATCTCCATTTACTTACGGTCTTGCCATTTAAATTAGGTAATGCAAGGGTTATTCCTTTTGATTTGTCCGTTTTTTGAGTTTAAGAACCGCAATCAATAAAACAAATCCAGGAATCGCTAATATTAGCGATAAACCCCGAGTGTTGAACGAATTCCCTCCTGGTAAATCATTCGCCGTAGAAAAGTTTTCTACAGGACCATCGAAGTAGACGTAACTTTCGGTTCGAAACACCGTGACCTCAGAATAAAACGAGGTAGCTGCAAACCAAAAAGCACTATATGCAGGGACTTGGGATAATCTCGTTCCTTGCAATGGACCTCGAAAAGCCAGCCCATTAAAGTTCCATACACTACCTGTTTGGTTATCACGAAACACAGGCAGACCCATTGTGTCAGAATTATCATAATCCGCTATATTGGCCTGGGAAAATGTCAAAAAGGATTCAATTACTAAGGGGGAGTCTATTGAAGTGTTAAACGGGATCGCCAGATCATTATTAGAATCATACACTATAACAATAGACGTCTCGGAGCCGTTTTGTCGATGATTTACAACGGGAGATTTTGAAAGTTCAAAATAAGGGTACAAATATGTCATTGTACCGATATTCAAAACAAGCGTCAAATGTTTCTGATGATATAGATTGTAAGGCGCAGCTGATACATCATATGTAGTTGGAAACCAAATACTTCCCAAATTACGGTATCCCGGATATGGTGTAGAATCATATGTCCGAAAATGTCCTGTTTCACGGCTTAAAACCTGGGTATCCGGATGGAGAGTTTTCCAAGTTCGCCAGGTTGTTTCCACAACAGGCATTTGGGGAAGATTTTTCCCTATTGATTCCCCTACTATTATCACACCTAACATCTGGCTATACCAATCATCGGTTGTCCGGGTATAAAACACCAAATTATTTTCATAAAGTCGGCCAGTGGTTCCCAAAGTACTTCCTCCAATGGATGTCGTATTGTAGGCAATTGCAGATCCAGTGAGAGGACAGAACGTGACACTAAACGGGGAACCGTCAATTTCATCATTACAAATCTCATGCCAGTTCAGAATATCCCGAGGATAGGCCCTAGCAACGCCATTAACCACTACTCCAACCACATATAGCTCATTCAAATAATTTGCAATGTATAAATCTTCAAATTCTTCTGACGTGATAAATTTTGGAGAATCTATGGCAGGAATGCCGTCTTTCGGGGGCCCTCCACTGACAATCTCATTACACGGAACAAGACAGTCATCTACCGCGGCCGTAGAAGCGAGGTTAATTAAAAAACCAAGCATAAGGACCGTGAATGCAAGTGTTGTACTAAATCCTCGTAATGGAGACTTCAATGTGCGCTCGCCATTAAAAAGAGTTGGTTCCTATTCCCTCTCCAGGAGAAAACAGATACAGTATCCTTTTATTTCTGTTCAAACGAAATTCGTATCATTTGAAGAAAAATAGCGAACATTGATGTCCTGATTCGTCAGATTTCAGCCTCTGTGATCCCATCCTGGAGGATAATGGTTTCTTCGCATATAAAATCAAAATCTATCAAGAACGGGAAACAGGATTTGCTTTAATCTAAACTTGGCTGATCTAGGTTTTGTATATATTGAGAAAACGGATCTTTAAAAAGCTACAGAATTTAAAAAATGCTTGTTTAAGATATCATCGCTGATTAATGAATCTCACCCTGCGAACTCATCTATAGATTGATAGGTTGCTTTGGATTTGAGGCACAAGATAGGATGAAATTAGGATGTGAAAAAGATTTAGGGATATACCCCCAATCTAAAAACTGATTTCGTTATCCTGTTTGGCCTTGATATTCTTCTTCGGATTCTTTTGATATTTTCTCTAGGCCTTCATCTACTAGTTTGCTTACTGTCACTTCTACTATCTTTTCGCCAGCTTTTTTGGCTGCTTTCATTGCTATTTCATTATCCGTTTTTTGTTTGACGTTTTCTTCCACGTCATCTTCAATGTCGTTCCACACAATCTCCGAAATCTTGTCTTTTAACGTTTCTACCCCTGCCCTCTTGTGGGCTTCCAGATCAACGTGTTTGAAAACAATTTCTCTTCCTTCATCTGACCATTCCTGAACCACGTTGTGAAATTCCTCGCGATAATGTCCTGAGTAACCATCGATCTGCATCAAGACAGAACGTTCGATTTTTTGTTTAATTTCTGGATTTATTGCATCTACACTAACTTTTTCTTCTACAGCCGACTTTATTTTCTTAAAAAAACCCATTTACGAATTCCTCCTATTAATCTAGACGGAGAATAATTCTATCAAAGGGAACGATTTCGCACGATTTTTATACCATTCCCTTTGATTCTCAGCATGTGTCTAGTATTTTGCTCCATTATGGTTTATTCGTGACTAAAACCCGTTTGCTTTGCCAAGCGACAGATAGGTACTGCACGGTCTTAGGAACGGAAAAGAGTCTCTCGGGTTCCATGTCTTATGAAACTCTAAATCTTGATATGGTTGATCAGATTAAACTCCCTTTTACAGGATCCCTTTGAGGTGGTCTTGAAAGCAGGAGAATCCTGAATTTTCCTCAGCTATGTTGAGTTCCCAGATATCTGGATTCTTGGGTTAGGAGGATTTTTTTTTCCTGATGTCTTCGGTTTTTCAATTCCATGGGGATTCGAGATGGTTTAGATCTTCGAAAACGATTTCATCTGGAAATATTTTTGATCAAAGAGCAGATTCATTTGCCAAAAACGTCCAATAAAGTATTAAAGATGGATTTGGGGTGACAAGAGGAGGAATTCCAACGATTGATTTTGGCTTTTTAGGAACTTCAATTGTTGAGATCGTCCTTAAACGAGTTTAAAAGGTGAAAAATCTAAAAATGAAAAATAAAAAGATCTTGAGCGCTACGGCGGTCGTAACGCTCGTCTTTGTAATGTCCTTGGTTGGGGGTATGATTCCACAATTCAAGAATCAGAGTCCAGCGTCAAACCAAGTGAATGGAACTCCGGAGAATGTTCCAGTTGAACCTCTGGGTCTTACGGAACAATCGGAGTTGGAACAACCTACCGATTTCTCGGAAAAACCCGAGTCGGGGCAAGATACAAATCTCACGGAGGAACTGGAAGAACCACCATATGTTGAGGCGATTCCTGAACAACCCACAGGAGATAACATGGCTGAGGAAGTCAGTTCTGAGTTCAAGTCCTCCTCAGCTGAGCTTCAAAGTACCGTTGGTACACACCAGTTTTCGATTAGCTATTATAGGGCGAATATCCATAATACACACGATCTTTGGCCCTTTAGTGGTAATTGGCGTTTTTGGGCAACTGGAAGCACATGGACCGGTACTTATGACAACATTGGAACTGGAATTATTGATTTCTCGGATAGAACAAGCTCGTGGGATGTTTCTGGTGCAACTTCCCAGACTGTATTTGTAGTTGAAGCACAAGAAATAGACCTGGGTCTTGTAGATTATTGGTCACGGGTGACCATAACAATACCTTCTCCTGCCTATATTACTCCAAATAATTGGCATCAAGATGATTCACGCTCTGGGGATGTTACGCACTACTGGCTATATCGTCTTAGAAATCTTTCTCCAATAGCGAATGCAATTGGCGGGGCAGGCCTTCATATCCAATGGCAACCCATTGTCCTATCGGGTATTGGTTCGGAACCAGAAGGTGATAGCTTCAGTTGGTATTGGGATCTCGACAACGATGGAACTTTCGAGACCCAGGTGTCTAATCCGGTATTCCCCTCAGATGTACCTGGAACTTACACAGTAGGCCTTCGCGCGCGGGATGATTACTTTGGAGCATGGTCAAATGTAGTTAGTACTACTGTTACCGTTGTTCCAGACTCAGATATGGATGGAATCAGTGATGGCGATGAAACAAGCATATATGGCACGGATCCGCTGAACCCGGACACCGATGGGGATGGGCTCTCCGATGGCGATGAGGTTCTCGTTCACGGCACCGATCCGTTGAATCCTGATACCGATGGCGATGGTCTATCCGATGGAAAAGAAATCATATATGGAACGAACCCTTTCGTTTCAGATACTGACGGGGATGGGCTCTCCGATGGCGATGAAGTCTTTCAATACTTCACAAGACCATTATCAGTTGATACTGACACGGATGGACTGACTGATGGCGAAGAAGTTTTAATCTACAATACAGATCCCTTAAACCTTGATACCGATGGGGATGGCACATATGATGGCGATGAGGTGCTTGTTATAGGTACCGATCCTTTGAACTCGGACAGTGATGGCGACGGTCTACTTGATGGGCATGAAACGGTCATATATGGTACGGATCCGTTGAACCCGGACACGGATGGCGATGGTCTATCCGATGGCGATGAAGTACTAATATATGGCACGGATCCTCTAAATCCCGATACCGACGGTGATGGCTTGTCCGATGGACAGGAAATCCTTACTTATGGCACGGATCCTTTGAACCCAGACACTGACGGCGATGGTCTATCCGATGGCGATGAAGTTCTAGTTTATCGATCCAATCCTCTGAACATCCATAGTGACTTTGATGGAATACCTGACGGTGATGAAGTCTTTCTGTATGGAACCAATCCTATAAACCCAGACACTGACGCGGATGGAATAGTTGATTTCGACGAGATTTTTGTTTATGGAACGGATCCCATTAACCCCGATACAGATGGAGATGGTCTATCTGATGGGCAGGAAATTCGTACCTATGGTACCGATCCCTTTAACCCCGATACAGATGGAGATGGTCTATCTGATGGGCAGGAAATCCACACGTATGGCACCGATCCGTTAACTGCGGATATGGATAATGATGGTCTATCCGATGGTGAAGAAGTTCTTACCTATGGTACCGATCCACTAAATGCGGATACAGATGGAGATGGTCTATCCGACAGCGAAGAAGTTCTCATTTATGGCACGGATCCATTAACTGCGGATATGGATAATGATGGTCTATCCGATGGTGAAGAGCTTCTTGTTTATGGTACTGATCCATTTAATCCCGACACCGATGGTGACGGTCTATCCGATGGCGAAGAAGTAATTACTTACATCACGGATCCCTTGAATCCAGACACGGATGGTGATGGCTTATCCGATGGCGAAGAAGTCCTTATTTATGGTACCGATCCTTTAACCGCGGATATTGATGGAGATGGTCTATCTGATGGACAGGAAATCCTTACCTATGGCACCGATCCCTATAACCCGGACACGGATGGCGATGACTTATCCGATGGCGATGAAGTGCTTACTTATCTCACGGATCCTTTGAATGCCGATAGCGACGGTGATCAAGCGAGCGATGGTGACGAGGTCTTATTCTATGCATCTGACCCATTGGTTATTGACACTGATGGCGATGGTCTCAGTGATGGGTTTGAAATATTAGTATCAGGCACCGATCCCACCAATCCGGATACGGATGGTGATGGCTATACGGATTTTGAAGAGGTTACTGATCCACCCAGTGCTCCGCTTAATCTTGCAGCAAGCCGAACTAGTTCTGGAGTCGACATGACATGGGCAACGCCCAATAAGATTGGAGGTACGCCGATTCTTGAATATCGGGTTTATCGAGCTTCACTTACATTCTTTTGTTTCTATGTGCCCTTCCCTCCGTATCTGATCTGTTTTTGGCTACCAGGACCCTATAGTTTTATTGGCTCAAGTACCACCCTTAGCTACGCGGACTCAACCGCAGTTCTAGGACAAACCTACTACTATGTTGTCACAGCTGTCAATTCTTTAGGTGAAAGCGTCTATTCCAACAGAGTTCAAATTTAAAATTAAACTGGACTACCAGTGATATTTTAAATTTCTTCTTTTTTTTTTCCTCCTATCCTGGGTCTCATCCTCTTGTTTTGGCATTCAAAGGCAAGATGGAGGGTGGCATCGGCTAGAAATGTTTTTTTCCTTGTAAAAGGTTGATGGAAGAGTAAGACCTAGGGACAAAGCAAAAAGAGGAACTAAACGAAATTGGGATCGATTTGCTTTTTGGAAAAATACCAGTTCAAACAGGCAGGAAAGAATAAGGATTTTCCGAATATGTTACCAAAAGAAGCTTAAGACTCTATTTTTGAGCTAAAATAACATCAGGCACCGTTATTAGGTTTTTCACTTCCATTGAAATCAAATTATTTTGGAGACGAATTGCGATGGTTAGTGATCTTCAAGAGTTATTGCAGAATCGACTACTAAACTCGTTGAAATTGACCTCCGACCTTTTTGAATCCATCGGAAACAGTGAACTAACACTCAAAATCAAAGACTCCCCGTCGAATACAATAGGAGAACAGGCCTGGTGCATTATTGGAGCCAGGGAATCGTATTTAACCGCGGTTGAAAATGAAAGATGGGTAGGATTCTCTTGTAGTCTTCGAAACACCTATGATATTGAAGAAATTAGAAGTAAACTTAACAGTTCTTATGAAAATGTTGGTCGGATTATCCAAAGAACTACTCTATCCATTCTACAAAATGAATTTTTGTTTCAATTGCTTGAACATGAAGTTCAGCACCATGGACAGCTCATTCGCTATTTTTATACGAATAGACTAAAATTTCCTAGAACTTGGAATAAACGTTATACTGTTTGAAGGGCGTTTGATGGAAAGAGATGCAGAGGATTTTACTCTAAATCGTCTATTTTGGAAAAGTTCTCTCAAATATCCGTGCTGTTGACTACTTTCCGAGAAAAGGCATACTTGAAAACTCCATCTTAGCCTTGTATTAGATTTCTTCGATTTCTAACAGAATTTGATTATTTTAGATGGTGGTACTGTATGAATCGTAACCGATATTTGATAAAGGTACCATAAGAGGCTCATCAGAACAGTTTAATTGAGTTTAATTTTCGTTTAATTGAGGTAGATAGGTAATGACCGAGGTGAATCTAGATCCTGAAGATTGGGAATCGTTTCAAGACTTAGGAACAAAGATGCTTGTGGAAATGATGACACATCTTAAGACAATAAGAGATAAACCCGTATGGCAGCCAATTCCGGATAGTGTAAGATCAACATACAGAGAGCCCTTAAACGAAGAACCACAACATCTGAGCGATGTATATCAAGAATTTCGGGACAACATCTTGCCTTATGCTTTAGGAAATATTCACCCACGGTTCTGGGGATGGGTGATCGGTACAGGAACTCCTGTGGGTGTATTGGCTGAAATGTTGAAGGCGGGAATGAATCCTAATTTAGGCGGAGGGGACCATAGCGCCAATTATATTGAAATGCAAGTTGTAGAATGGATGAAAGAGATATTTGGATTTCCTCGCGATGCAAGCGGAATTTTAACCACAGGAGGATCTATGGCGAATTTGGTGGGCCTGACAGTTGCTAGAAATAAAAAAACTGGTCATGATGTACGAAATCAAGGGATATACACAACACGGCCTCCAGTCGTATATGGCTCCGTTGAGACTCATAGTTCAGTCCAAAAAGCGATTGAACTGCTTGGAATCGGCAAGGAGTTCTATCATACGATTCCTGTCAACGATCGATTCGAGATCGATCTGCAGTCTCTTACGCAAACAATTGAAACCGATAAAGAGGCTGGCTTACGCCCGATCTGTATTGTCGGTAATGCAGGTACAGTCAATACTGGGGCATTCGATAATTTACCCGAGTTAGCTCAGATTGCCAGACAAGAAAACGCCTGGTTTCATGTGGATGGTGCCTTCGGGGCTTTCGCATGCTTGTCATCATCCCACAAGGATCTTGTGCATGGCATCAATCAAGCTGATTCGTTGGCATTCGATCTTCACAAATGGATGTACATGCCGTATGATATCGGATGTATTCTCGTTCGATCCGAGGCGGATCACTACAAAACATTTACCCTTACCCCCGATTACCTGGCCCATGAGACCAGAGGTATCCCATCAGGTAAAAAATGGCTATCAGATTACGATTTTTTACTCTCACGCGGATTTCGCGGACTTAAGGCCTGGATGAGTCTTAAAACGCATGGTTTGAAGCAATATAAACTATTAATCCAGCAAAATATCGATCAGGCTCAGTATTTAACAGACAAGGTTAAGAGTAATCTGAATCTGAGGTTAATCGCCCCAACATCGCTCAATACAGTGTGTTTTCAGTTCGTACCTCATGACAAGGGATTGCCCATAGAAGAAGTGAATCAGATGAATAGAGAGATAGTCCTTCAGTTGCATGAAAAAGGAATCGCTGCCCCAAGCTATGCATCTCTTAACGGTCTTTATGCTATTAGGGTATGTATTACAAACCATCGCAGTATTCGACCTGATCTTGATCTATTTATTCAATCCGTGATAGAAATCGGTCAAAATTTAACGTCTGTTTGAGACTTCATACCCCGTCTTTACGCTGAAATAATCACAATTCTGAAAGTATTTCGTAAAATTTCTGACAATTGATACGTAGTTGTTTCAGTTGCTCATTTGTAAGTCGATTTGAAAAAGTTGTATGTGAGGAGGTTAGAATTTCAGAGAATTTCGTACTAATATTGGCTTCAAGCTGCAAAAGGAACTGAGTCAATTTTTCTGCTGATTCGTGAAAAATAACGAGATAAGCCAGCCCTGAAGTCTCAAAGCGAAACAATTTGGTAATTGCGAAGATTTCTACTTCGTCAAAAACAATGGGAAGAAAAGACCAATCCACGTTCTCGAGATCTGTTTTATCTTTCATAGAGAGGATCGAAAGTAAAAGTTGCCATGAAGAAAGCTCGGAGTGCCATGTAGATCCCGACCAAAGGATTTGTGGCCTTTTATTTAGTTCAATGATGCCAAAAAAGAGGCCCAAGCCAGGGAGTGGATGGGAATGGATTTCATCATTAGTCATAAGACCTTCTGTGACCCCTTTTGCTTTCTATGACAATCTCATGATATTTTAGGTCGTATAACGATCGAATTATTTGAGAGAGTCAAGATTTAATGTCGCTTTCTCTCTAAATCGTCTCCGGTTTTACATCAAATAAAATATAACCAAAGGATCGAAACTACGCCATCTCGGATTTCGGCTGCACAGAAAGCGGAATCTCAGCTAAGAAAGAGTCATCGTGTTCTCCTAGTCAGAAGTGGTTATTATGAGCGTAAAAAGAATATTGTTTGTGAATTCAATTATTCTCATATCGTCAATCGTCGGAAGTATGATTCTAGTTATCGTTTTATCAACTCCATTAATGGGCATGTTTGCATTAGGACCTATCGTTTCTCCTGGAGGGATTTTTGATGCCGCATACGGATCTACGTATTCATCACAAACAATAAGCGACCCTCATCTGACAAATCAGGTTACGGTAATACGTGATATTTGGGGGATCCCCCATATCTACGGAGATTCCCAAGAGGATGTTGCATTTGCTCTCGGGTACCTGCACGCTGAAGATCGACTGTTTCAAATGGAAATTACCCTACGATTGGGATTGGGGAGAATGGCAGAAATTTTTGGCAACGACTCTTTGCAGGACGATATTTGGTTTCAAACGGTTGGTATAGAAAAAACAGCGGAGGAAGCAATTGCCTCGTCGAGACAAGATCCCTTGATGAAAGATTTTTTGAAAATTATGGATATATACTGTGCTGGGGTAAACGCTTCGATCGATACTAGAATTAAGACCAAAACTCTTCCAATTGAATTTCATTTATTGAATTTCGAGCCGACTCCTTGGACCTTAGAAAAAATATATGCATATAAACTTTTGATGGGACTCCAATTGACCTATTCTACTGAGGATCTTAGTGATACAGTTCTCTTGGATGATGTTTTTGATGGCAATATTTCCCAGATGGAAGAGCTGTTCCCCGTAAATAACTCTTATTTTCAGGTTCCAGTGGTTCCTACCTATGGTAATTACTCATCTAAAATTACTAATAGCATTACCACTTCAAATAATGGCGCTCGAACCAATAATGCCGCAAAAATATTAAGAAAAACGCTAATCAAGCAGATACTAGATGCTACCCCTGATTTTGTACGTTTTTATCAACAATCATGGATAGGATCCAATAACTGGGTAGCGGGAAGTGTGAAAGCCGCGGGAGACAAACCTGTCCTGAGTAATGATATGCATCTAGGCATCAATCTCCCTCATATTTGGTATGAAGCCCATCTGGTCGTTTCAGCTGAGAATATCAACAGCTACGGTTATACTCTCACAGGGACTCCCGTTATTGTAGTCGGGACTAATACTCATGTTGCCTGGGGGTTTACGAACGTTGCCAATGATGCTGTTGACTGGTATGAATACATCTGGAACGGTGACCGTTCCATGTACTGGAGTGGAAAAGAAAACCAATGGAAGTCTCCAAGCAAAAGAAATGTCACCATCGCCGTGCGTGGTCAGCCTGATCATGTAGAAACCATTCTTTACACTGAAGATGGAGTAGTAATGGGAGAAACTGAAGGAAAAACGATGATGGCCATGAGGTGGGTGGCCACAGAAGCTCCCACATACGAAATGCTTGCATTGAATGGTGCTGTTAAAGCGGAGAACTGGTCTGATTTCAATGCCTCATTTCAATATTGGTCTGATCCGAGTCAGAACGTGATCTTTGCGGATTCCAGCGGAAACATCGCTTTACGTCCAAGCGGAAAATTCATTAAACGTAAATACTTCGGAGAAGGAAGATACGTAATCAATGGAAGTGATCCATCAATAAACAAGACCTGGGAATTCATTCCTTATAATGAACTTCCATACGCTCTCAATCCTCCTCAAGGTTATCTTGCCTCGGCTAATCAAAAGAGCACTGGTCCAGATTATCCCTATTATATCTCATCGAGGCAGAGTAACGGCTACAGAGGAAGAGCGATCAACAATCTCCTTAAGAACGCACCTTCGGGATCAGTAGATATCGAATGGATGAAGGATGCTCAGGCCGGGCGTGGGGGAATCTTTGATACTCGAGCCCAAGCTTTTACTCCATTCTTTATCTCAGCGATTGAATCATCAGGCCAGATTCAAGCTGGTTCCCTTTTGGATGATTCGCTTCAAATCCTGAAACAGTGGCAAGCAAGTTCAGATCAGTGGTTAATGAACAAAACGTATGTTGCTCCGACGATTTTTTCTCAAACACTGACCCTTTTTAGGAACTATGTATGGAACGATGAATGGGCGGCTCGTGGTGTTACTGCACCGAAACCAGGTGATAACGTTCTGGAATTCTTGGTTAAAAATGAACCTGATTCCATTTGGTTTGATGACATCTCAACCACTGGTACACTGGAAGACCGAGACGAAATCATTGTTAAGGCATTTAAACAAGCAGTAACCGATTTGGTTGGGAATTTCAGTTCTGATGTTAGCAGTTGGGTTTATGGCGCATACCATAGAATGTATTTTGACCATCTAGGAGGTATTTCTGCCTTTTCAAGGGGTAATTATCCACATGATGGATCTGGAGCTACCTTACTGAACGCAGGAGGACGAGAAGTTCGTGGAGGGCCAAGCGAGCGGATGATTGTTGATTTCAACGATATTGCAAACAGCTTGTCTGTAATTCCCGGAGGAGTTAGCGGTAATCCCGTGAATCCTCATTATGCAGACCAAGCTCTTGAATTGTGGATAAAGGGGGAACTTCATCCGATGTGGATCCAGTATGGTTCCGTTACTGCATTTCCAAAAGAGATTAGAGAGGTTTCGATTACTTTCAACCCAGTCTGAGGTATCAAAGATGACAAATAACGAAATTCAAACGTATTCATTTCCGCAGTTTTTCAAAAATCGCAAGATCATGGCTTTTGTTTTTTCAATCTTTGGAATGCTTCTCATTGATCTTTTTCTGGCCTCACAATTGCCTTTCTGGTTGCATCCGATCATTATTGGAGCCATCGTCGGCATAATCATTGGTAACGCAACCGGCGCCACCGTGGCATTAGTCGGAGCATTGATAGGTCGATTTTCCTCAATAATTACAATTACACTGACCAGATCGGGTGTTTTCGAAACCGCTGACCTATTTCTTCAAGTTATTGGAGAAACCCTTGGTGTATCCTTGCCTGCAGGATCTTTATTGATTACTATGCTGTCCATGCTATTCTGTGGCCTCTTTGCATTCATAGGGGGCCTAATCGGGGGTTCAATAACAAAGATAGTAAGTGTTTCACTTAGAACTACAAATGAATCTGATTAGGTTTTCTTTTTTTTCGAGTCTGTGATCCATTTTTGTTTAATCGCGGTGTTATAGAAAGGTTCAAGTGAAATGATACCTATTTCTCAATAATAGCTATGGCCCATTCCCATAGAGTTCAGGTAGTTTCTGCTCGAGGTCATGCAAAACCTCTTCCTCATTAATGGTCAATACCTGACGATCGTACATCAATAATTGGCCATTAACAATTAAAGAATGAGTATCACCGCCATTGGCAGCATAAACGAGGTTAGAAACAACATTTGAACTGGGAATCAAGTGCGGCCTATAAAAATCCATAACTACAAGATCAGCCACAGGTTGCGGATTCTTTTTACTGATGAGCGTTCTGGGTTTCATTCGATCTCTAAAAGCCCAGCATGTATCGTTTAAAGTTTGTTCAGCTGTATAAAGAGCAGGATCCCAGCGATGAGCAGAAATAACATTTGCAGCATTTCGCATCTCGCGCCATAGATCTAGGGTATTGTTGGATGCGGAACCATCTGTCCCTATAGCAACCGTGGCGTTTGCTTTGAGAAGTTCAGGAACTGGTGTTACTCCTCCATAGGCCAGCTTTTGAGACGAAACTGGACACCATCCGACAATAGATTCATGTTTTCCCAATATCTCAACTTCACGTTGCGTTATCCAGGTGCAATGGGCAAGAATCGTATCTACCTCATCACGAAAGAACCCTATTTGATCTAATCGTTCCACAGGGGGTGCCTTGTGTTTCTCTTCGGATTCGAGAACCTCCTTACGCGTTTCCGATGCATGGATCATAATTGGTACAGAATGTTTCTCTGCGAGGTCTGCTGTCTTCAAGATCGTTTCGGGATCCACTGTCGATTGGGAGTGAGGTGCAATACTGGCCTCGAGCAATGGAGAGGTTTTGGCCAGGTCCAAAGTTCTACGGAACTCCGTCAATTGAAATTCAATCCCTCCCTGATCTACGAAGGCACTAGGTAGCACACCACTACCTAACCATCCTCTTAATCCTGCTTGAACCAATACGGTACCAATTTTTGATTCATGAAAATAAAAATCGGCCGCACCACCAGTTCCTGATTTGATCATTTCTAGAGCGGCTAGCTGAGTACCGATTGTTATCCAGCTGGCATCGAATTTTCCTTCGATCTCCCAAATATCCTGGAGCCATGGAAATAATGGTTTATTATCTGAATATCCTCTTAAGAGGGTCATAGGGAGATGTGTATGGCTATTAATAGGTGGGGGGAGCACTACTAATCTCTTGTCCTGAATTAGAAATTCAGGATCTGGTAATCTGGCTTTGGGTGATATGTCAGTGATAATGTTATCCTCTATCACAATATTTGTTTTTTTTTGTAATTTGTCTGTTCTTGGTTTTGGTAGAAACGAGACGCCCTGAAGAAGTAATTCCATCAAAAAGTCATCCTACAGAGTTCAAAAGTAAATGCATTGAGAACGCGAAGGGAAATATCCTGATTTCGTTGTCATAAGAAACATCTTTTTAAATCATAACCCAGCGAAAATGATTATTCTCGGATTAATATATTCTGAAACCATTATTGAGTGGATCATAATGCAAAGAGAAAGCGCTCAACAACAAATAGCATCAGTGGCTTTAAGAGGTAGACTCATAGACCTGAAAACAGCAGAAGAAGAAACCAGGGTAGAAGAATGGCAAACTCAGGCCTTGGAAGAACATATAAGAAAAGCTGGTATTAGAAGACGAGGTTTTGCTATGCCATTGGCGGAAGGCGTAAGGGATATTACAAGCACGGCTGAAGCAATTAATGATGTAAAATCCTTTTTACCTGAGGTTCAATTATCCGGCTGGGAACTTAGGGTTGAGCGAAACACGAGAGCTTGGGGGGGCAGTTATTATCGTGTCTTGGAAACAACTGATCCTGACACCAAAGAGGATTTAAGATGCATTCAATGGATCTATGTGTGGACAAAACAACGTGTTTTTATTAGTCTCTGGATGACCGTTCTTCCGTTATTTCTCCTGTCACTCGTAGGTACTCTGATCTATTCTTATTTATCCTTACAAGAAGCGGCAATCTCAGTCGGTTTAATAGGATTGATCTTTTTCCTGCTTGGGGTCTCGCAATTATTCACAGCAGTTAGGGGTTTTAGCAAGGGGGCATTTTATTTTAGTAATCAACAACTGTTCCTGATATTTGGAGGGTTGTTTTGGCTCTTATTACTTGAAATTTACTTAACTAAAGGATCTCAGAATAAAGAAATCATTTCAACCCAAGAAGTTTGGCATAAGATTCCGGGTCAAGATATCATTGACAACCTTACAGAAAATCTAATTCATAAATCCCTATCGCTTTCATGGGTTGCAGCCCTCTTTTTTATTTTAGGCCTGGCAGCCCTAATCCTCTGGCGGTTTCAAGATCGTATTCCCTCTTTTACCCATGCTACTCACGATATGGATTATGCCCCCTTGTTCTTGTATCTGAGAAAAAGAAATAATTCTTGGCAACTAGAAAAAGCCCGGTATGATGCATTCCACTATCTCGCAGAAACAAAATCTTACCAAGAACTGGAGGAACTGGGTGCCATAAGCAGCAATAAAAAAAGTGCAAAACTAGAAATACCGAATTTTTGGCATTCCTTTTCTCCATTGACGGGACGTCTTCATGGCTGGACCGTTGTTTTTCTTGGCATCCTTATACTTATCGTTTCAATAACAATTGGAATTATTTCCTTTACTGCCTCCGAGGTTACCTTTTTGGGCCATGCGGTTTTCAGATTTGTTGTGTTTCCCGTTTCTATGTTCGTGGGCGTTTATCTGATTTCAGCAAAATGGCCACACCAACTGGTACCGAAGAAAAAAACAAACCTATCAGATAATAAATTCCATTTGACTGACAATCGGTTGAATATTTTTTGGAACATTAAAGGAGAGGAGCCTGCGTTGAAGGTAAGGTCAAAATTACAAGATCCATGGATGGATGATGAGGTATTTACAACCTTTCGGGATGATTTGACCCAGATAGTCTTCTATTCCTTACTTCCGAGACTAGCTGCACTAGAACAAGAGAAGTTTTTTGGTAGATTGTGAGATGATAAGGGGTTTCCCCGTGCCTTTTTTTATCAAAAATTACAAACTAGGTGTCGCGAACGCTTCGCTAGAGAAACTCAAACCGGTTTAACAAGAAAGATATGAGTTCTCCTCTAGAGATAAGAGAAATTACACCCGTTTGATCTGCCAAGCGTTTTGCTGAATACGAAAAGCCCATGCAGGAGATTATAATTATCTTGGTTAATTTGGGACAGGCTTGGAATAACTCTTCAGCCTTATGAACCTGACCTACGCCCACATTGCGCTTCCAATCTCGAATAATAATCCCTATCAGCTCATTCTGCGAGTTTTGATGTGTTAAAACATAAGACAGGCGAGAATCAGCAATTGGATTATCAGTTACGAGAGCCGGGTGGGTGAACTGAAATCCCATCCCTTCGAACGCAGTGAGGAAGAGGTGTTCTAAATTAAGAGTTTGATAGTCGATTGACATTTTAGACGGATCCTAAGGATTCGGTTCTAAGAGAAAACTAATTACAAAGCGTTGCAGGTTTGTTTTTTAATTTCTATATTATATAAATAGTCTTCTAATGATCTAGGGGGGAATGCGATCAAAACAAAGACGACTCAAACTCTTTAATCCACATATATACCGACAAAATGTAAACAAGAAAGAAAAAAGCCAGTTAAGGCCCTCCCAGGGTAGGACGAAAGAATATCCCACTCTAATCATTGACCACAAAATTACAATCGAAAATTCCGTAGAAGGGAAAAAAGAATTATGAGAAGAACCGGAATGAGAGATAACATATCAAAGATCACTTGTTTGACCAATTATGAGGCCTTTGAAGCTAGAAGTCTAATATCTGATTCCTTTACCGTTTTACAACCCGTATAAGAGGCAATTCAGCCAGCTTTTTGTCATAAGATACCTTCAATTATCGATCGGATGGGGAGAATCTAAGGAACTTTTGCATTCTGCGAGGATGGATCCTTTCTTCTTACTTTTTCCTGAACTGATAGAGATTGTAGCTCAAAAATAACGCAGAAGGGAAATATCGGGTGATTAAACCGCGGAATTCTCGTCTTCTCAACCGAAGAGAAGAAACCAATACCTGATTTGCCAGTCCGCGAGTTTATGCATATTTTTGGTCTCTGATCACTGTCGCAACATTTAGAGAAATGTTCGGAATTCATATGACCTACTTAATAATCCTTTAAGGCCTTGCCGGGATACGAGGCTCTGAAAGCTGCTGGTATCAGAAAATAGCCTTATTTTCATCTACGTTGCAAGGAATCGTATTTAAATATAACAGGTAGTCATTCATTGTCTGATTTCAGATAACATTTGAATTCAATGCGTGTATCACCATGGAAGTTTCTTTAAGCAAAAAAATAAGTAAGGGTTTCTCCCCTCTTAAAGAAAAATCCATTCTTGTGGCGTTTTCTGGGGATATGAACTCATCATTGGTCGCCCGAATCATAGAAGAACGGGCTTCCACCGTCTGTCTTGCAACCGTTATTTCTGTTTGGTTGGATGAAGCAGAAATCAAAGAGATTCGGGCAAGCGCGGCTCAATTCCATTTGCCACATGTCTTTGAAAAAATTCCCGCCTACACTCTAAGCCATACGTACTGGGGGGCATCAGATAGTTGTTTTTATTGTAAAATTCATATTTCCTCATATCTTCTGGATTACGCAAAACGAATGGGGTATGATGTCGTAATTGATGGATCTGATGCATCTAGTAAGGATTATCTTCCTTATTTTTTTCCTATTTCAAAGTTAGGAGTCTATTCTCCATTGGCTATGGGAGAAATAACAAACGATGATGTGCAAAAGCTTTTTACTTATTATAACTTGACGACGGACATAGGAAATCTGAAAATCTGCCCTTCGGAACGATTTCCAGCTGGAAGGCCTATTAGTCGTGAATCGATAGACCGAGTCTTAAAAGCTGAGTCCTATCTGAAGAACCTCGGCCTGTTTGACCAGATTAAAGTTAGTGATCATGAAGATTTATGTCGAATACTTGTGGATAGGGAATCTTTTAACAGGGCAGCTGTCAATTTGGGTCGAAATCGATCAAAAATAGTAAAATATCTAAAAACGCTTGGGTATTCCTTTATCGCCCTTGATCTAGAAGGCGAAAATCAATTATTCCAGTCAGAACATTAATCTCAGAGTGAAACACCTGAAAACACAGTGGGTACAGTGTTAATTGATTATTCACGATTCCCCTTCAAGTGGATGACACAAATCATTTCCCTTCTGCATACAACAACAGATAAACAGGCGGCATTCGAAGTAGCACGTAAACTTGGGGCGTGTATGCTTGACACTCGTGAGGTCATCCGTATGCTTCACTTTATCACCAATCAGGGGAGATTGGTTAAAGGAAATGAGGGTCATTCTGGGTGGAGACTTGTGCATGCAGATAATCCTGAAAAAATGGGTTTTCGTATGAGGTTTATTCAGGATTTAATTAAACTATTAGATCTTCTACATGAACAAAACGGCTTTTCAAAAGCGGAGGAATTAGCAGAACGGTTGAACTTTGAATACACAGAGGTTTCTCAAGCTTTGATCTTCTTAGAAACCATAACCAATCAAGGTCGCTTGGATTACGAGGATATAGGCAGTAAACGTTGCTGGTACCTGCGTGGGTGGCCGTGACATCAAAGAAGTTGGAGATTATTACCATCAAATGAAATCATACCCCGAATAGTGAGCATTTTTAAGAGAGGTACGATTTCAGTTTCTGATTTGTTAAGCAGGGCACACAAACGATCCTTCGTCATTCCACCAGGATTAAATTTTAAGATTGAAATTATGGCTTCAATGGCATTGACAGATTCCGAACTCGTAGTTGGACCCGTTTTTATGACAGTTTCACTTCCAAACCCCCCTAGATGCGCGAATATTGACTGGAAAACAGTTATGCGATTTAAACATTCTTCGAATAGGTAAGTAATGGCCTGATCTCGTGTAATTGTTTGGTCGTCAAGAGTCAAATCGCCTGAGCTCGCAAACTCAATTAATTTCTTTGTTGCAAGGAGAGCCTGATTGCTATGGAAGTCTATATAGTATAATCCCCCATAATCAGTTAATGATTCAGCCAGGTCCAAAGATTTGGTTGCAGTTCTCTGTAAACTTAGCTCTTCATCCCGTAATATGAAAGCGTGCCGAATATTTCCCTTGACCAGCTTTCTTAAACGTCTTAAACTCTGAAATACTGTTGAACCATGCTCGCTATTGTTAATTTCTATGCCTACGCTATTTGCTCCCCTTGGAGTTTGATACGTAAAGACGAGATCAAGGCCCTTAGTGTCTTGGGAATCTCTCAGTCTATCAATCCGAACATTAAGAATTGTTATCCCGTAGATGGGACGTTTCTTTTCTATACTTGTATTCAAAAGATCATAAAGAACTCCTTTACAGAAATCCCGTCTAACAGGATGAGGATATTCATATATCTCTGTTTCAAATTCACGAGCATATTTCGCCCATTGGGCCTCAAGGAAATTGATAACCTTGTTTGATCTATCTTCCATAACGGGAGAAACAGAAGAAGCTTTCTGAATCTGTTGATCTGTTCCTAGTACTGGCCCCTCCCTTTTCTTAACTCCCTCTGAAAGCGTGGAATCAAGGTCTGCGAACAGCTCCGCTAATGCTTGTTGCTCATGTTGGCCAAATTCAACTGTCGAAGGGCCTCCACGATCCGATAAGGACTCTGGAGAAACTGAGGGAGGAGTTGGTACTATTTCATCAGGTGTCATTGGTGGTACCCCTTCTACTGCCTCCTTCTGAACAGTCGATTGAACATCGCCTTCCGATAGCGCTCTAATATAACCTTGGTCTTTGAACTCGTTGATTCGATCGCGTAGATGTCGAAGAAACAAACGGGGATTCCCTTCAAAATTCCTCACGCTCACAGCAATAAACTCCTCTGAAAAAGGATAAGAAGGAAAGGGAGGCGAAATCCCAGAATCTTTGAATAGTGTACCTATACGAGCTTCTGCCAACAAGGTTGCAGTTTCCGTGTTTAGCGGTTCAAGGCTTGTGACATAATCAATTCTTTGCCTGGAATATTCTGGAACCTCTTTAACGATGGATTCCTTCCATACGACAGATTGAACCATAGCTAATACAAGTACATGACGGCATTGATTGTACAGATTAGTGAGTGAGTCAAACAATAATCCAATCCCATTATCACGTTTAAATCTGATATATATCGATTCCAGCTGGTCAAAACTAAGTAATAGAGGTTTTTTCGCAAGGATTGTAACTGTCTGTATGATAGATAGGGCACGGTTCTCAGAAACAATTGAATCTGGAACATCGAGTTTTTTCAGGTCTTCCTCGGATACTTCAATGCCAGATAGCCACTTAAACGCAGCAGGCCTTGTTATTGGGTTGAGGGTATGAAATAAAACTTCAATGAATCCAATATCAATATCGGGATGAATGGTTGCCAAATAATTAATTGCCATACGTCTTAAATTTGTGGAATAAAATTTCTCTGGTTTGAATTTAAAAATCTTCATGGGGTCATTAGCAAATGATTGTGATAAGCTACGAGCGATAGGATTGTCTGGGAGTCCTTCTGAGAGTGCTCGAGAAATTACTTCACCGATGAATTGCTCCAAAGGGCTATATTCTGCTCCATCCACTGTTTTTCTCAAAGATATCATAATTTCTTGAAGAATATGGCCATAAATCCTTTGGAGATCACCCAAAGGGCGTACACTGACGAATAAAAAGTCTCTTTCAATAGCAATTCGTCTGAGGCGGGCGAGAATGTGTGTTTTTCCCACACCAGCATCGCCAAGAATCATACACATCCCCGAACGACCAGTGGACCGAACTTCGTCCAGGGTCTCTAGGACAATCCGAGTTGCCTTTCTATTGAATTCAGGAACGTCTATGACCTCAGTCTGCCATGGATCCCCGACACTGGTACTACGAAACGGATTGACCTTTCCTAATATGATTGCGTCGTAAATTTCCGGCAATTCTACCTCAACCGCGAATTATCATCAATTCATCGCATCTACTGGTAAATTTCAACTGATTAATGCTAAATTTCTAGTAGGAAGTGTATTCGAGGAGGTTAAAAAACTATCTAATGTAGAATTCATAGATATTGGTTTTTTCTGGGTTGTAAAGCATTTCTTGCCAAACTGGGATTTGTTTTTTGAGGTGCTAGTCAATGAGTTTATCTATTGTATCAAGGTATCTCTTCAGTTCGGAGATTTTTCTATCACCCATATGCGCAATTCGAAAATTCAAGTTAGCAAATTTTCCATATCCAGTTGCAAAGAAATATCCAAGTTGTTTCAGGTTTTTTTTGAGAGCAGAAACGTCAATTCCCTTACTATTAATGCAAGTAACGGTATTAGATGCAACCGACCTTTCTGAAAACAGTGATAATCCTTTTCGTTCAGTCCAATCGCGCGTATAATCCGCCATTTCTGTATGTCGCCTCCACCGATTCTCTATCCCCTCATTGTCTATTATCTTATGGAGTTGATGTTGCAGCTGATAATAAAGTGGGATAACGGGAGTTGCGGGTTGCATACCACCTCGATCGTGATATTTCTTTAATGTGATAAAGTCAAAATACCATCCACGGTTTGGAACGCTTTGCGTTTTTTCCATTGCTTCTTCAGAAACGGACGCGACGGCCAGCCCAGGAGATAATCCCATACACTTTTGAAGGCCGAAAAGGTAAACATCAATTTTCCAATCATCAATCCTAGTTTCGATGCCTCCCGCCGCCGAAACGCCGTCTACAAGGAACAGACAACCAGCATCCTTAATAATACGGGACAAATCTTTTAGAGGCGTTGTTACTCCTGTTGAGGTTTCGTTATGAGTTACACAAACTGCATCATATGGTTTTTCGTTAAGTTTCTCTTCTAGTTGACTCGGAACGACCGCTTGACCCCAATTCACGTCAATGGAATCTGCAATCTTTCCATTCGCTATGGCGATCTCATACCAACGTTCCGCAAAAGCTCCGTTAATAACATTGAGCACTCCATTATCGGCTACTAGATTTCTAATCGCTCCTTCCATAAATCCTGATGAACTAGAGGTAGATAACATGATGTCATTAGATGTAAACAGCGCTTGCTGCAAATAATTTGTGATATCCTTATGTAGGGCTCCCATACTGTCACTTCGGTGGCCAATCATGGGAAGACTCAGGATTTCCCTACAATCTGACGAGACATTAACAGGCCCAGGGATAAAGAGATCCAGAAAATCCTCTTCTCTAATCATATTCAGATGCTCCGTGTTCATTGATGTATTGAACGGGAAATACTGAAAAGAAAAATATATGTTTGGTTTAAATTTGGACTTCCTGTAAGGGAACACCCTAGCATTAAAAACAGGTGTCGATGAGTGGAAGCAAAAGTTTCAGACCTTATTGATATAGAATGGCGATCTCAACTCTTGATCCAGGAGTTTTCCCACATTGGACCATCCATAGAACCCTTGAAGGAACTAATGCCGAAGACTTCCTCTGAAAGGCAAAAAAAAGATGAAAAATTGGATCTTCTTGTCATGCAAGGATCCTTTGATCCCCCTACACGTGCCCATATTGAGATAATTAAGCTCGCAATTCAAGAGAGGTTGAATTCAGTCCCCAAAGATCAGCTAAGTTTTCTGATCCTTTTGTCCCTCCAACATGTTGAAAAGCGGCTGAATGTATTAGAAAGGGCTCTACTCGGATTTAGAGTTGAAATGCTCTCAAATGTTTTAAAAAATACTATTCTTTCAATGTATACAATTCCTACAACAATTTTTATTTCAAATGTAGGCCGTTATATCGATCTTACACCAGCTATAACCGCCTTCTTCCCCGCAAGAAACTCTATATCATATATTGTTGGCATTGATGTCTTTAAAAAAATCTTGATGCAGAAGTTTTATCGGAACCACATAAACCATGTCCTATCTGAGGTTTTCCAAAACTACTTTTTGGTTGCAGGAAGAAATGAAATTACCAGTAGAGAGGAATTGGATGCCCATGTAAGAAACGTTACCGGAACTGGGAACCATCTTACAACGAGAATTTTAGATCATATTCATTTTTTGAAAATTTCACCTGAATTTCAAAACGTAAACGCCACAGAAATAAGAAAAACCATTCTTAATGGTAGAAAACCATCTTCACGACATTTGTATCCATCTACGTATAATGAATTAAGAAAATGGGGTTTATACGGGCCAAATCCAAAATTGTTTGCACTCCAAATCGGAATTCAACAGACAGTCTCCTTAGCTCTTGAAAATGGTCTCGTTTTGGAGGATGCCCGCTCTAGAATTGAAATGATAGTGGATCATATTCTAAAAGATGAAAATTCACAGGAGCGGGTAATTAAAGATTATAGGCAAGAATTAGATACGACATTACGTAAGAGGTGGTCAAGTTTACCCAAATAGGCATATTAGGAGAATTTATGAATCGTTTCGATCTAACAATTTCATCGGATGCACCCTCAGAGCCATTAGGGAACGGTTACACCATACTACACCAAGGATGCGAGAAGTATGTCGTCCCATTAATCCAAGGGAAAAAAAAGACCTTGGCGATAACCGAGCTTACAACTTGCGGTCTAGTAAGCGATTTATTGACAGGAGTTAGTGGAGCCTCTCAGTATTTCCTTCTTGGGGTAATCCCATATAGTACGGATGCAAAAATCGAGTTAGGGATCTCACATTCGCTCTTAACACATGAAGGGCCTGGCACTGTGTCCCAAGAAACCGCACAGGCGTTGGCAAACCGAGTTAGGCATTTTTCGGGGGCAGATATCTGCCTTGCTGAAACTGGATTATTATCTTCTGCACGACTCGCCTCGAAGCGGACTTCGAAAACTGCTGGTACGGTCTTCCTATCCATTATATCCGAAGAAAAAGTTCACAATGAGGTTCTTCAAGTTGATCCTGGCCTCGATCGAAGAATTATGCGCCTTGAGATAGCGGGACATGTCCTAATTTCTCTTTACACGTTTCTAGAGAGTATTAATGATCCTTAGCATTATCCATTATTGAGAGGTCAATTTCTAAATTCGTAGAAAGTTCCTGATTAACAAAATTTTTATTGGAATTTATCCAATCGTGACTTGAGTTGACCTCGTTGCTCTTGAACCCCAGTCAGAAATCCCTTCCGCGTTTTTGGTTCCTGGTTTTACTTCTTGTTTTGCCGCTTACAGGTTTCTTATTCTCGTATCCGCCTCCTTCAGATGAAAAATTGGTGGAAAACGTTCCTCTGAACCTAGAGGTTGATGAAAAAGTCACCAACTTCCTTTTTACTTACGAAACATCAGAACGAGATCAGATCCTTGGATTATTACGGAAATATAATGCTAAACAGGTTGAGTTTTTCACACATCTTCGCATCGGAATGGTTTCGTTCCAAATGAAGCATTTTAGAGACCTTCAAGATAATTACCCTATCTTCGCATCCAAAATCAGACCTTCTTACAAAAGTCGAGTAGTTCCTGATCTTGATCAGATCTTGACTGTATCGCAAGCAACCCCTTACGTTCATCCATCTGAAATTATCAATGCCACCCAGCTATATCAGGAAGATGTTACGGGTGAAGGAGCCAAAATTGCCATCCTTGACACAGGCATAGACACTTCTCACTCAGTTTTTGGGAACAGAGTGACATTTCAGAAATCTTTCGTCACTAAATCGTATGGATTCTCTGATGACGAACCGACGATAGACCTTCACGGCCATGGAACTCATGTTGCTGGACTAGCAGCTGGTTCGGGAACATCATACCCGGGCATTGCCTTCTCGGCGGAAATCCTGAATCTCAAGGTTGCTGATGTAGCTGGGTTTTCGACGGAAGAAGCAGTAATCGCCGCTATCGATACTGCGATCAACCAAAGTGTAGACGTTATTTCGATGTCACTAGGATTTTCAACTGCTTCACCATGGGAACAGGATGATATACTTTCTTTGGCCGTTGATGAAGCTGTTAAAAGCGGAGTTTCAGTTGTTGTTTCAGCTGGGAATGATGGACCAAGTATCGCGAGTATCTCTAGTCCCGCTTCTGCGAGTCAGGCACTGACCGTAGGAGCAACGAACGGAAGCGAGCAAGTCGTCGGGTTTTCTAGTATAGGACCGTCCTACGAATTCAGGGTCGACCCCGACATTGTGGCACCAGGAACAGCCATCATGGGCCCCTTGGCATCTCAGAGCGCCTTGAAACTTGGTTATAACGCCATTATCGGAGTAACACTCTCAGACTATGTTGCACTTTCTGGAACAAGTATGGCAGCACCTATCGTGAGCGGAGCTGTTGCTTTGTTGAAACAAAAATTCCCAAATGCGCCCCCACAAGCTATACGGGCAGCCCTTCTGGAGACAGGTAATGATCTAGGGGAGTCCGTGTTCCTACAAGGGAATGGATTGATAGATGTGTCCTCCGCAGCGGAGATTTTACAAAGTACCTCAGAATCGAATCCAGAGGAGTTTGGAATTTCCGCATCACTCCCTCGAGCAAATCCTGAAAAGCCTCTTGAGTTATCTGAACGGACTCGATTCCCGGGAGACAACACAACATTAAAATTTTCAGTGATTACAGGGATGCCAGGGATTGTAACTTGGAATGTTTCCGCCACAATCAGACAATTCGTCAATTTTGACTCATCTCCTGATGTACTTTCTTCGGCTGACATCCTTGAAAAGAATTTGAGAATTTGG
Organism: Candidatus Heimdallarchaeota archaeon; assembly: GCA_048881705.1. Lineage (GTDB taxonomy): Archaea > Asgardarchaeota > Heimdallarchaeia > Hodarchaeales > Hodarchaeaceae > Hodarchaeum. Next base: position 37,480 of record JBHLSH010000026.1, read on the forward strand.
ATCCCTATCGAGGTTGATCCTGGAGATTATGCTGGATTCATCTCCTATACATTTCGAGGAATCACAAAATCCTTTCTTATCAAATTTAAAATCGATTTACCAAAGGCCAAAGCGATCTGGCCAATCAGGCATACTGGCCGCGAGGATTCGCCATTCTTTAATTATCGTTTTATTGATAACCTCTTAGCGGAAAATCTATCCATTGATATAGATACGTACTCGGGTTTCTTGAGCTGGGACTCCCTATCTCTCTATAATCTATTGATTCTAACCGATCTAGAACATCCATTGAGTCAGTACGAGATTTCCGCGATCAAAAAGTTCCACGATAGCAATGGATCTATCATACTTGTCACATCTGCCTTTCCTTACTTTAATCCAATACCATACACAAGATTAGCGGAGAAACTCGGTCTCGGGATTGATTTTGAAGATCGCCTGGATCTAATATCTTGGTCCGACAGCGGAAGGACCCGGAATATTGTGTCTCTGTCTCCTTCTGAGTTGAATATCCACTGGGAACCTTCTAATTCTATTTTTCATAATGTGGGATCTCTTCCTAACTTAATAGGGACAGGGTTTAAGGTGGAAGTTGGTGTACCTGGCCTAAGGGATCGAGTATCCGTTATAGATACTCAGCATACAATTTTCGCTGCAATAGAGCCAGCGAATTTGGGCAAAGTAGCAGTGATGGGTAGCGAACAGTTTCTTTACTCTGCGTTTTCTCGAAGTTTATCTGGTCAGACATTGGTAAGAAATCTGTTTAACTGGATTACATCGAAAGACACATATTCTATTAATGTGAAACTGAATCAGACAAGTAGACAACTTACGATTGTCGCCTATAGTCTCAATTATTCCCAATTGTGGATCGATCTATCCTTTAGTAACGGTACGGAGGTCAACAATTTGGAATTGGTAGGTAATAACGGATCTTATGCGGTGATCATCCCACTGGGCTTATCATTAGATAATCAAGCAATCACGGTTGGGTTAAAGAGCTCAATAGTGGCAGACTACTTAAAGGATTTTCCTGTATTTGACTTTTCGTCCGTTGTTGAAAATATATCAACTACAGCCAACCATATTTCGTCCGAAACAATACTGGAGGCCTCTTGGCTTGAAAATAGTTCAGTTCCTATAATAGATAGGTCGATAAACTTAACGGTCAAGTTTTCTGGATTGGACGGAAATTTTACCGCTAAGCCAACGTTTCTAATTACGAAAGAATTAGAAGACACACTGGATATCCTTGTCCCCCCTCTTGATGAAATCGTCTATTTCAGTGATGAGATCCCATTAGTAAGTAAAACAGCAACTCAGCAGGAAATTAGTTATTCTATTCCCTCTACTCTCTCTCCAGGGTATTATATTTATGAAATACTGGTATGGCTAGAGACTGAAAATACAGTGAATTACAGTTATATTGCATCGCATTCATCGCAAATTTTTGCGATACCTGATGCTGAGCCTAAACTCTCAGGTAACAGTAGAATAGGAGGTCGCTCGTTGGAGGTTTACCAGAATATAGAAACCTTCTCAGATATTCCTGTTTGGGGCGCAGGGGATTCTATCGAGATATTTCTAGTTCCAGAAGATCTTGAGAGCGACGAATTTGTTATTTGGGGACAGGTTCTGCATTATTATCTTTGGTTCGCGGATAGAACAGTCTTAGATTACTTTGAAATCCCCCAGTCAGATGCCAACAAAAGCGAGCATCTCGGAAACTACTCGGTGCCTATAAACGTGATTCCTGCCAAGGGAGAGCAGTTCGTGGTCGCAACCGCTGCTCAGGTTTTCATTCTATTGTTGTTTATTCGAGATAATACAGGGAACTACGGAATCGAAGTCATTTTCTTCACCATTAGGGCCACCCCCATTATCGATCCTGGGCTTTTGATAATTGTAAGTGGGGTGATAATTGGTGCAGGGGTCTTCATATTTATTCTTCTGTCCAAGCGATCGCTCCGAAAATCTGGGTATAAATACCCATACGGTTACCCGCCATATGAATCCCCCACAGATCCTACATCATCACGTTGGAGCGGTGATTTCAAATATTGCTTCAATTGTGGGAAACCAATTTCACCCTACGCACTCTTCTGTCCATCGTGCGGTAGTCATCTTAAACCAAAGTCTGATGAGGATTAAACCGCGAAACCGATGTTTAAGGGTTGTAAAAACTGGGCAACAATACGAGAGGTCTCCTTTTTGGATAAAGGTTGGGAACGTTTTATCCTGATATTCGGGAATGCTGGCCTCGTAACGCTATGTTATAAGAGGATTCACCCTGGGAGTCCAGATTTCATCTGGGGGACCAGGTTTCCAACGTTTCGATGACTGAATTCGTTGAAATTGAATTCCAGAATATTCTGAAAGCCGATTACATAATTCTATTGCTGATTACTTACGCCTTTAGCAAGTAGTCCATTTTCCTTTTCCTTCAAAGTTCTGCTATAATACAGCTTTTAAAGCCTGGAACGCAGGTTTGTTTGAATCCTACGGTATGGTTAATGAACGAACTGGATCTTCTTCTACTCATTTTGAGACAGATTTGCCTCGGTAGCTTGATCTCAGGGTTTATTATCTTCTTCTTAACGCTCTTTATCCAAGGATCTCACATATTTGACCACGATTATGACTTAAATCATGATTTTGATCATGACCTGACAGTAGAATCAGACATTACTGCCGGTTTGGATAAGGATATCCATGTTGGGATCGATAAGGATATTAACGTCGGTGTCGATAAGGACTTGGATCTTCATGATCATCAAATCGATGTTGATACTCCAGCCCCCCTCATGCTCATACTGGGCACGTTTATGATAACCTTTGGGGGTACAGGTACGTTTCTTCTAAATAACTCGGTTGTAAATCCTCTCATTTCAATCTTAATAACCATTGTGTCACCTTTTCTAGTGACAATCGGAGTATCCAAGCTTTGGGCAAGAATCGCAGTTGAAGATACATATCAGACAGCATTAGAGACTGTAAAAGTTGATGATGAAGTGAAAACATTGACCACCGTGGATACCCAAGGCGGCCTTGTTCGTGTTGAGACCCCATCAATCCATGGACCGATTAAACTGGCTGCAAAGACTCGATTCGGCGCAATCCCTAAAGATATGCCTGCTTATGTGGTAGAGGTTAAAGGAACTTTGTTGATTATTGATGAATGGCCTACACAGGATGGAAAAGAGAAATTAATTCCAGAGGGGAAGATAACATGGGAATGAGAGTTCTGATTGAGAAATCCTCGGGTATTGATAGTAAATTCTTCCGAAATATGAAAACAGGTGGAAAATAATTGAAAACAGACTATTTCTTACAAGCAGATCTAGGATCTTTTCTCCTAGGAAACTTATGGCTAGTTTTTGTCTTTGGATTTGTACTTTTCTTGTTGTTCGTTCTTTTCTATGTCTCTCGTTATCGGAAGTATAAAACCAATGAATATGTAATTCATTTCCGAGCTGGCAAAGTAAAAAGGGCTGGAACGGGTGGGACAGTCATCTTATGGCCTGTTATAGATGAGGTGGTTGTTATACCTACCACGGTACAGCAGACTCTTTTGGAAGCTCGTGAAAAAGTCGTTTCCTATGAGTACCAGGACGTTGCTATAACAGCATTCGTCTATTGGCGGGTAACTAACCCTGAAGTTAGCTTTTCGAAGGTGAGTTGGAATCCCGTAAGGAGTGATTATGTAGAAAAAGCAATCAAGAACGCTACTGAGGCAATAATACGCACCACCTGTGCCAATATGCCTATTGAACAGATTATACGAAATAGGGCGGAGATTATCAAACAGGTTACGAGTGAACTACATAATTTAGCTGGAGACTGGGGCATTACAGTAGAATCAGTGGAGATCAGAGACGTTGAGGTCGTTGATGAACGTTTAAAAGAGAATTTGGAAGCAGTCAAAAAAATCGCTGAAGCCCAAAATGCTCAACTTCGTCAAGCAGAAATGGAGGAACTAGTGCAGCTCCGAAATCTCGAGGTTAGGAGAAAGACCGGTGAAAGCGATCAGGTAGTTAAACTGACAATAGAGCAGAAAGCCAAGGATCGTGAAATTAAAATCGCACAATTAGAACAGCAGCGCGCCGTAATCGCAGCGGAAACCGAACGCAAGCAAAAGCAGATTAACGCAGAAGCTGAAAAATACCTTCGAGTAACCCAAGAAGTAGGGGTTGAAGCAGAACGGATTCGACAGCAGGCCATTGCACGCAAGGATCAATTACTTGCAGAAGCTGAAGGTGAGGCCGAAAAGATTCGAAAGACACAGATTGCCTTGGCTGAAGGAATTCTTGAACAATCAAAGGCTTTGAGTCAATCAGATGGTAAATACATTCAGTTAAAGAC
>JBHLSH010000027.1:0-41562 GCA_048881705.1 Candidatus Heimdallarchaeota archaeon
GGGATATGAGATATTATACTTGAGAGAGTTGACTAACGCCCAGGAAATTCCCCCCACAATACGATATTGGACAATTCAGCAAGCACGATGGGCAAAAGGATTTACTCAGAATCTGAGGAAGAATTTCAGACTGTTTTGGCAAATGGCACCTCCGAAATCTCGAATTCAGGGAGTTTTGCATCTTACCCAATATTCGGTTCCAGCATTAATTCTGATTAATACAACATCAGGGGCGTTATTGCTGTTTTTTTCCGAAATTCGTGATTTTTGGTTGGTATTTTTTGCTCTAGGTATGTTATTCACCATTGCCAGCGCATGTGGTGCGATTTCCTATGCTATTGCCCTGATACGTGCCCAACGTCCTCGGTACTTCATTCTTTTGATTCCATTGTTCTTGTTTTGGGGATCTGGACTGATCATCAGGATGGCTCTTGGAGCTATGGCAGGATTAGTTAAAAAAGGAGGAGAATTTATACGAACTCCAAAGTTTAATCTATTAGGAGACAGAAGACCAGCAAACGAACGTATGCCCATCGATATAATTTTTTTTGCGGAATTTGGTTACGCGCTCATTCTCCTCGCAGGTACCTTCCAGGCTGTTCACCTTGGCGGATCCTATCTAACTCTAGGATTGTATTACAGTTTTTTATTACTTGGTACGCTGAATTTAATTGTCTCTGAGTTGAGACATGCATTATAGGAAAGTCCGGCACACGTATAAAGCAATCTACGTACAACTCCAAAAATCTTTACCTAAGACCCCGACAACCATGCTTTTCTGGTAGGCGATGTTCTGCACAAAAATAATCGTTACAGTAACTGCAAGTAAACCCCATTAAGGCTGAAGTTCCGCAGAAAGTGCACATCCCTCCCATAATAGTTTTTTTTGACATTTTAGAGGGAGGTATAACGTTTGCCTGGAACGAGGAAGCTTCTTCTAAGGAGCGATACCGTAGATACTGGGAGGATCGTGGCGAGTCAGTTTTGGCTGGAAAAATAATGTAGGAATAGCCAATAAGACAGCTAGAGATGATTGTGATGATACCCAATACAAATAGCTTGGTGCTTAGATCTAGAGGAAGAAGCAACACAGCAGCTATTCCGCCGCCCCCAAAAATTCCAAATAATACAAGAGTTCCACGTTCCTGGGGAGTGAGAAGGTACGTCATCCCACTAGAACACCTCCAAGAATACCAAGCGGATGGAAGATCCATAAACAGGCTGCTATTGCGAAAATCACCCAATAGGTACCTGGGTGCCATTGGATCACCTTCGAGCCATCTAGCACCGAGAATGGGAGCAAATTAAACACTGCTAGGTCTAAAGAAAATTTACTGACGTAAATTAAGAGTAATGTCCACCCAGGGAATAGGATGGCTGCCAGAACTAAAAAAAGGCCGCCCATGATTAGGCTAACCAAAGGGCCAGCCAACGAAATTCGGGCGTCTTTTCCCCCATTATATCCCCCTGAGGATAAAACAACGCCTGGAGCAATAATTTTAAGTGGTAGAAGCACCGAAATAAGGGATATTAGGGCTAATTCGGGCAAAAATCGAAATCTTGACTTCAAATGATAGGTTTGTGCAACGAATTTGTGTCCTAATTCGTGAAAAGGAAAGAGTGGAATTGAAAGAATTCCCAAAATTAAAAGATCAAATACGGAGCTAAGCCACGAGTCAAAATCAGATATTAATAAGTCGACAAACTTTAATGGGGATAAAAACAAAGAAGCTTCAACCAAAACGAATAAACCAGTGGCGAACATTAGTTCCTGTTTCTCTTTCGGGCTAAAAGAATATAGACCCATAACCTTAATATCCCTTATTCGTTAGACGCGTTTGTTTTGGTTGGAAATCTGATTTATAAGGTTCTCCCAGGTACCTAGCTCAGATTTAAGAAGTTCTTCAATTGCAACCCGTAAAAAATGACTTCTAGACTCATACGAGCCAATACGTACCATTTCATCAATAATCGTGAGGATACGGTCAGGTATCTTGATACTCACATGTTTTTGGCGGGTAGTCTGGGTTGTCATTATCGACTATTACACCCTCTTATTAGCTATGATACCCTCGGTACTGAATTTGATAAAGCTATTGCCTGAGTTAGTCTTTGCACTTGGGTTTCTGACTTGGAATTTGAACGAAGACAATCACGAATTTTTTTATTCCAAGCTATATATCCTTGACCAAGGCCTATTTATTCAAAATGAGTGCTTAGAATTGAAAAGTATCCTAGTACTTGCTGCTGGTGTCGCTATAGGAGATTTGAATCAGGATCCGCCGGCCATTGTTGATTTCTTTAGGTTTGATCGTGAGGAAACACCTACGGAGGAGATCTTGGAACGCTTCCTCACGGATAATGACCAACGAATCCGGGAATCTCTAGTAATACCAGATGAAGAGATTATTACTGATAATTCCCATGTAATTAAGTTTTTACGACGATCAGGTTATGAGAAAGCGCGTTTCGCAAACCCTGGCGAGCTTGTACCAATTAGATCGGCTATCCCCCAATATATGCAAACACAAATGCCAGCTACCTCACCTACAGACCTGATTCGGGAAAAAGCTTTAGCCCTGACACGTTCAAGGTTAAAAGAACGAATTGAAACAAGGGACAGGTTGCTCGCCCAAGCCATCAATAGTATGGATGATGCCAATGAAATTCTAAATTTAATATACTCGCGCCTGGTTGAATGGTACGGGTTACATTTTCCAGAGCTGAAAGACCTGGTTCGGGACATTGACCAATATATCAAATTGGTAGCAGGGATTGGTAATGATCAGCGCTCCAAACTAGACAAGTCCGATCTTGACCATCTGTCCGACCGCAGGCAGGACCTCATTTTGGATGCTGCACATAATTCCTTAGGTTCTGAGATTTCAGAGTTTGATCTTCGCCCGATTTCGCAACTTGCGCAGTTTGGTGTCGAGATTATCAAAATTAAGGAATCACTTGTAGATTATATTGACAAGTGCATGGCCGAGGTTGCCCCAAACATCCAAAGTTTGGTGGGATCAAACCTCGGAGCCCGTTTGATTTCCCTATCGGGAAGCCTTGAGAGCCTCGCGAAAAGCTCTTCTGGGACTATTCAAGTTCTTGGTGCTGAAAAAGCGTTGTTTCGTCATTTACGATCAGGGGAAGATCCACCCAAACATGGCGTGATTTTTCAATCTCCTTACATTCATACAGCAAAATTACACCAAAGAGGAAAGATCGCTCGCAGCCTTGCTGGGAAGCTAAGCATAGCGGCCCGGGTCGATTATTTTAATGGAGAGTTCGTAGGCGATAACTTACTTCAGGAGTTAGAAAAACGAATCGAAGAAATCAAAACTAGCTCTCCTCAACCTTCTGACCGCCAAATGTCCCGAAAACGGGAGAAAAAACGGAAACAAAGAAAATACAAAGGAAAATCGGAAAAAAAAGGATTTTCAAGAAAATCTGGACGAAAATCTAAACGGACACCCGGAAAGTAGAAGATTAGAAGCGTAGATTGATTGTGAGATGAAACTAGAAGAGACAAGAATCAAGGGAGTTTATTCGGTCAAAAGAGATCAGAAAACCCGATTTATCACTCGTAACTATGTCCCCGGTGTTTCCGTTTATGGTGAACCCCTTCTCGATATCGATAACTCCGAGTATAGGATATGGGATCCTCATCGATCTAAATTCGCCGCTGCCCTTGCTTCTGGAATGAAGAAACTTCCACAGATTCGAAACAAAAGCATTCTCTATCTCGGGGTGTCAACGGGAACTACTGCATCACATTTTTCAGATGCCATAATACCTGGAGGTATCGTGTATGGAGTTGAATTCGCCGTCAAAGCTATGCGTCGATTTACAAGATTAGCCGAACAACGTCCTAATTTAATTCCGATCTTGGCGGATGCGCGCAATCCAGGCGAGTATTCCATGTTTGTATTTGAAGCTGATCTAATCTACCAGGATCTTTCCCAGCCCGAACAGGCCAGTATATTTGGAAGAAATGTCATTGAATATTTGAAGCCCCAGGGTGTAGGGATTCTTGCTTTAAAATCCCAGAGTATTAATGTGGCTATCGAACCCGATGAAGTTTTCTCTCAGCAAATGGCCGAATTGGAACAACGTTTTGGGCTAGAAATCATGGAATATATATCCATTGATAAGTTTGCAAAGAAGCATGCCATGGTTGTGGTAAGAAACCCGTAGCTTAATTATGGGTTAGCCATAATCCCTCCAAGTAAAGCCGCACTTCTTGCATCGGTAAAATGTAGTCGATGCTTCATCTCCGCTCCGCGTTTGAACCTGCCAGTATACCGCTTTGGTATGACCGCACTTCTGGCAGCTCACAGCTGCCGTAGGCATAGTCTCAACGGCGTTAGCGTCGTCGATAACGACCATCATCTCCTTTTCAGAATCATGTCGGATTTTTTGCCTGATCTCAAAAGCCTCAGAGTTATTATCCGAATCTGTCCCAATAGTTTTTCCGCAGGCGGGACAACGCATAATAATCGTTCCATCATCCTGTTTAACTGGAACTAGTAGGGCACCACAATCGCAAAAGCTCACTTTTTCCGCCACACTCTTTACTCAAAGGCAGGTTTTGCCAGATTTGGTTGATTTATTTAAGGTGCTTGATTTGAAAAACAGTAAAACAAAAAACGGATTACGATAAATCAAAAGGTAGATTGCTCAAAAAGCCTTAGGGGCACTAAAATGCGAAGAAAAACCTTAGTTCCTTATGGAGAAACTACGATACTGGCCCTCAAGAATATGGCTAGTGAAACAGATTTTCGATTGATTGCGAAAATCAAGGAAATTCGGGAAGGGATTCTGCTCCTTACTGATGATCACGAAGAGATTGATATTTCCGTAGAGGGTATAGAACTCCCTGATCTTGAAGTAGGTAATGTCGTGATAGTTTTCGGGAAAAAGACGAGTTCAGGAATCTTAGGATCACAAATTCTTTGGTCAAATCTTGATTGGAAGCTATATACTGAAACACGGGAGCTAGAATCTCATTAACCTAAGTTATATCGACGTCCGAGAAAGATACGAATTATTCTCTATTTCCTCCGCATCATAAAACGATAATGACCCTAAGCCGATGTTGTTTGGAGAACCGTCAGAGGAACTATTGAATTCAGAGGGGAAATAGGTTTTCAAAGAATACATTTATCACAACAAAGAATTTTCGCAAGTTAACGAGCATTTTTTGCCAATGTCAACTAGACTGACCATGTAATTAAATAAAACAGTGACTTAGTTGAGTCATTGCTCCTATCGAAGATGTACTGACATCATCGAAGAAACATGGTGGAGATCGATCTGTATTCTAGTGACATTCCCTCTCTGCCTTTGGAGGATCTCTTATGAGCCTCGCTGGAGTTGCCAAACGAAACTATCAAAAAGAAATAACAGCATTCACCAATAGACGGGTTGCTATTGTACTCAAAAACGGGAAAAAGTATACGGGGGAACTCAAAGGTATTAATCCAGAAACTCTTACTACCGTTCTCATTAAGGCCAAACGTGATGATGAAGCCACTGAGATTCATCGTATTTGCTTGAATGGAGATCAGTTGGCCGAAATTTATCTTGAAGAAGCTCCATTTGACCTTCTTGGATTAAAAGAGGAATTGGAACAGATATTCCGTCGACCTGGAGACGTCAAATTGTTCGAAGAAGCCGGCCTATTGGTCATTCTAGAACGAGTCAAGGTATCGGAGAGCGGTGTAGAAGGAGCTGGGCCTGTAGCCGATCGAGTTCGCGCCATTTATAATCGATATGCTAGTATGAGAGAAGAAGAAAAAGATGAGGGTTGACTAATGATTATCAAGGCTGAACGTATGCGGATAGAAGAAGATCTCGACAATGGCCTTTGGATTGTCGATTTCCGGGACGAGGACGATACTGGACTACGTGGGCGGATAGAAATTCCGACAATGCTAGCTAGTGATTTTGCGGATCTTAAGAAATTTCAAATTGAAGTCCTAGCTGAGCAAGATATGGCCGAAAAGCCTGATTATACTGGAGTTCGCATTGGTTACAATACCACTAGTTTTCGCGTGAAACCTACTGCAGAAGAACGAATCTACTCGTTTTCTGCCGGTGGTTTAATGCTTCGAGTGTTCTCTCGAACGCCAATCAAGGAATTACGGCCTGCCTTGCGGAAATTTGTCGTTCTTGTCCGTTGAAAATAGAAAACACCATTCACTGTATGGTGCGGGGAGAGGGATTTGAACCCTCGAACGCCTATGCGAATAGATAGCTCAGTATTCAAGAATATTCCTAAACATTCTTGATTAACTCTTGAGTCTATCCCCGTTGACCAGGCTAGGGAATCCCCGCAGGGATAATCGGCATCCAGCACCCGATACGACTTTAGATGTTACATTATGCGGGGGGAGGGATTTTCAGCATCGAAACCTACTGGATTCGAGCATTTGAACCCTCGAACGCCTATGCGACTAGGCCCTCAACCTAGCTCCTTTGACCTGGCTGGGAAACCCCCGCTAATGGGATGCCTCGGGGTTGCTATCGTTGTCCTTTCTTGAGTTTTTTCTCCTTTTTATGTTATTTCTTGGATTTTAGGGGAAAAAGAAAAAGTTTTCCCTTCCACAACTCCCAACTGGTTATCTGGACTGAAAGTTTTCCTTATGTGTTTTTTGCGGCTCCATAGTCCACAGTGCTTACAACTGATGATACTCAATTGGAACATCCCATTTGAATTATATTGGCTGCGTCAAATTAGTTCAATAGTATATTCCTTGAATAATATCAGCAAGCAGAAAAAATAAAGTCATCATCTGTAAAAGATTCAGAATTACCTATCTACTATGGTTTGATACATGCGCGATTTCTCGGCAATTATGCCTCAATAGTCATTAAATACCCGAGGGAATAACACCAGCTTACAGGAGTGCTAGAAAGAGACTACGAGTGTTATGGTGTAGCTAACGTCTCACACGGCCTTTCCGTGGCCCCGTCCGACGCGCCGCAATCAAACCTACTTTTCTGCCAGGAGGTGCATGACGTGAAACAGTAGTGGGCTGACCAGGACCTTGATGTGCACCCCCGCCATGCGGATGGGAGACGATATTCATAGCTACGCCTCGTACTTTGGGAAATGCTTTGTGCCCTTTGGCGCGCATAAAAGCACGTTTGACCCCTGCCTTGAGAAATGGGCGATCTGGGCGTCCTCCACCTGCAATCATCCCAATCATGGCTCTTGCATTATTATGAACCGTCCGAGTTCGGCGAGAGGGTAGCTGGATAGTGGTTCCACCGGGAGATTGTCCTCGGATCAGTGCATGAGTGCCTGAAGACCGACAAAGGGCGCCACCATCTCCAGGTCGCATTTCAACATTACAGATCCAAGTTCCTTCAGGTATATTATTGACAGGAAGAATATTACCGATTTCAAGGGGTGCTTTGGTTCCTTGGGCACATACTTGTCCAACATGAACACCTTCAGGCGCAGGAAGGAAACATTCATTACCATCCTCGTATTGGACAAGCATAAGAGGGGTACCACGTCCAGGTTCGTGGATAAAATTGATTATGGTGAAATTAATTCGATCCTCTGTTTCGTTTTCTTTGACGGGAAGATATCTAGCTCTTCCACGTTTTCGATGGGAGAGAGATCGGAAGACAGGTGAGCCACGTCCCCGGCGTTGAACTAAGATTTTTTTTCCCATTCAGTCCACGTTCCATTAATATCTTTGATTACGAGGGGTAACCATCTTCATATTGATAAGATTCTGATGATCTTGAGAAGATCTAAATTTAGATAATTCCGACCTCTGTTGCCAGATCCAGGGCACTAAATTCAGATGTGAGTTTAATAAATGCTTTCTTCTTTCCTTGTGGCGTAATCAAGGTGTTAACCTTGGCAACTTCTACCTCATAGAGTTTTTCAAAGGCTTGCTTAATTTCATGTTTGGTTGCACGGCGATCTACAATGAAGACTAGGGCATTTTCATTGACATCATCCATTTTATTAAATGCCGCCTCCGTTATTAACGGATATTTCACAACATCATGAGGATCTCTGTATTTCAAGTTTGCACGTTCCGTTTTCAAGAGTTTGTACTTAAATCAACCTTTAAGACCTGTCGGACGTCTCGCGAGATTTAAGACTGTCGATGGCAGAAACTGTCCAGAGAGTTAACCGACCTGGATGAGTACCTGGAGCTAGGTGCTCTACGTTCAATTGGTCGACTTGGACAATATCCACCCCCGGAAGATTTCTGCCCGCTAAACGAATGCCTTGGTCATTACCAATTACAACCAATACGGATTTTCCACGTTTATATTTTCTACCACGCCGTTTTCCTTTTCCTGCTCGGATTTGTGAACTTCGTCGTTTTGCTTTGGCGATATCGAAGGAAAGCCCAAGGTTAGAAAGGGCTTGTTGAACTTCTCGGGTTCTTGTAATCGTTTCTAGGTCATTGGACACCACGAGGGGAAGAGATTTGATTTCCTCAATAATATGCCCCCGTGATTCTACAAGCATGACATTTCCAGTTGCTGCTATGGCGGAATCCCTTGCTAGTTGACGTTCCTTTTTATTAACTTTTTCACTCAAGTTTTTGTTTCCATTGGGCGGATGCGTTCGTCTTCCACCTACTGTAAAGGGTGCAAAGGCACCTCTGCTTGCCGAATGGGTACGTGAACCTTTTACTCTTGGAACTCTTGCCGCTCCACGCCCTGGGCCCCAGCTTTCAGCAGTAGTACGTTTACCGGCCCGAGGATCAACTCCATGAGGTACCTGTCGATTGCGTCTACTAGCAAGAACAGCTCGTTTAATTATGTCAGGTCGAAAAGGCGTGAAAAAGACATTTCCCAGCCCGATTTTATCGATCTCTTTGCCCTTCAGATCAAACACAGGAACTTCGGTTTTCTTCATTTCGATCACAACTGGGAGAACAGATCTAGTTTTTTGCACTGGTCGATATATAAGTAATCTGAAGGTCCTCGTCTTCAAAGTCAACAGGTTTTGATCGGATGGGATCCCTAAACCGTATCAAACGTTTAGTGGATCCTGGAATGCTTCCCCGTATGACGCAATGTTTTGCCACTTTGCCATACCGTTTAAAACCACTTACCGGAGTCACTTCTTCGCCATCATCACCGATTTTTAGAATCTGTTTATTGTATTCCGTTCTGTTGAAATATCCAAGCTGTCCTGCACGTGGAACAGTCCACATTACTCGTGCAGGGTGCCATGGACCAATACATGCAACTACTCGTCGTCCTTTTCGGGTTTTTCGAGGTAGGATTTTGATACCGTGTCGCTTAACGGGACCTGCAAATCCCTTACCTTTTGTTACAGAGTTAACATCAATGAAATCCCTTGGGCGATAAACGTCTGAGATTTCGATTTGGGTATCCAAAATCTCTATTGCATATTCAAAGGCGGAATCGACATCACCAGCGACCTTGATTTCTAGGATGTCAGGAGTTTTCTGGGCCAGACCAGCCTCTTTTGGGAGTGTATGAACCAACACTCTTACCTCATTTAAGGTGCCCAATTCCTTTTTTACAACCGCAATCCGTTGGTTTTTTTTCATTTGATCTTTAGGTACCTTGATTCTTCGCGCCAGATCCTTGTCAAGTGTATCACCCCAAATCTGGGCTTTACATTTTATATGATTTGTAATTTCATCATAAGAATAAAGACGAATCGCAAAAACGTTCAAAGGAGGAGTTTCAATGACTGTCACAGGAACAAATTGCTCCTGTTTATAAAATGGGGATCTTTTGTTGGCATTTATCATCGCAATGTGAGTCATTCCAGCTTTGTAACCTGCAAAGCCTAGTAAACGAGGGGTTTCTGTAGTTCTGAACGTTGGCCATGTCCTTATCCGCGATGTATGCCTTTTTGCCCTTTTTCTTCGATAGCCCAGCGATCCACGGTGCGGAGCGTGTTTCTTACGATGACCCATAGGTGATGTCTCCTACTTCTTGTGCTAGCAATGTCCTTAGCAAAATCCTAGTGGTAAAATACCTGGATTATTCCGCAAACAACTATTAGATGCTTTTTCATTTCGACTATTAGATGATTTTGTGGATTCAAGTAGGGTATGAGTCCGGAGGGAGTAGGAAAAAATGCCGTCCTTCCGAGTTTATAAGATTGCTCTTCCTAGCTTAAACTAAAAGCGGGCCTAGTAAGGGCCGTGAGTATCGCAGCACATATAGAGAAAATTCGCTCAACCACATATATGGAACAATCCACCCAATCACCAAAAAGGCTAGACTAGTGGAAACTGTTTGATATGACTCCAGACACAGAGGCACCTGACGAAAACAAATTGGTGCCAAATCTCTATTATGACAAAACAAAATTACTCTTGACTGTTAATAATCCCGAAGCCCGATATCTTCATGAGAACGGATTTTTTGGTAATTGGATTTCCGAGAATACGCTCTCATTGGCTCCTGAAGAAACATTACTTCTTTTAGATCGAGGAAGGATAGAAATATTTGATGCAACTTCAGGTCAACGGATAACATCATCCGAGCTTGTTACGCATTTCTTAAGTGAAATGGTGGACTTTTGGCCACGATATCTGGTGTATAAAGATCTCCGTAGCCGAGGATATGTGGTGAAAATCGGAACACGGGTAACGGCACCATTCCGAATATATTCTCGAGGTGGAAAACCAGGTGAATCAGTAAGCAACGTTTCAGTCTTTCCTCTTGCAGAAGGGAACTTCCTAGATCTAGATTTTTTAGATCAAATTGTCTCTCAAGCAAGGATAGATCGAAAAAAGCTCTTACTGTCCGTCATAGATAGATTGGGAGACGTAACATACTATACAGCTTCCCAGCTAGAACTTGAACGAAATGAATTGGAATATGAATATAGGGATGAAGGAGTAGATATTACTCCTGATCTTCCAAAGAGACGAGAATAATGGCAGATATATATGAATTTAATTCAGAGTCGGCTACTTATGTTCCTGATACATCTGTCATTATTTCCGGCGAATTTAGAAAGTTCTTAACCGAGAAAAAAATCGAAACTGGCTCAAAAATCATTATTCATGCTTCATTACTAGCAGAACTGGAATATCAGGCCAACAATGGACGTAAAAGTGGGCTTGCGGGATTAAACGAAATCAGACGTTTGCGGCGGTTTTGCGATGAATATGACATTCTTTTTGAATATGCCGGCAGAAGGCCTAATGTATCAGAAATCAAACTAGCTAGGGCTGGGGAAATAGATGCACTAATACGTGATTTTGCTTGGAGAGCAACTGGTATACTAATAACATCAGATAAGATCCAACACTTAAGTACCGAAGCTATAGGAGGAGAAAGCATTTATCTTCAACCTTCGAAATCAGACCTTGAGAAAACTTTAGGTATAGAACGTTACTTTGATAGTGAAACATTGTCTGTTCACCTAAAACAGGGTGCAAAGACCTATGTTAAACGTGGAAAGCCAGGCTATGTCACATTTGAGGCTTTTTCGGACGAAATATGCAGTAAAACGGATTTGAAGGAATATGCTGATGAGATCATCCAGAAAGCACAGTTATTCGAAGACGCTTTTATTGAGATAGATCGACCTGGTTCCACAATTGTGCAATACGCCAATATGCGGATTGTGATTTGTCGTCCCCCTTTTGCTGATGGGTGGGAAATCACAGCAGTGCGTCCCCTTGTCAATCTTACAATCGAAGATTATTCTCTTTCATCAAATCTGATGGATAGATTAATAAGAAGGGCCGAGGGAATATTGATCGCAGGCAGTCCTGGAGCAGGAAAAACAACCTTTGCACGAGCTTTAGCCTTATTCTATGAAAGTCATTCACAGGTCATCAAAACTATTGAATCTCCTCGGGATCTCGATCTGAAAACAGAGATTACTCAATATTCAAAAAACTTCGGTAAACGTACTGAAATCCAGGACATTCTCCTCCTCTCAAGACCAGATTACACAATATTTGATGAGATACGAGATACCGAAGATTTTAAATTATATAATGACCTTCGATTAGCAGGAATCGGACTGGTTGGAGTAATCCATTCGAGTACCGCCATCGATGCTATCCAACGTTTTATCGGACGGCTAGAATTAGGTGTAATTCCCAGTGTTCTTGATACAATAATCTATATCAAGGCCGGGATGGTTTCACAAGTTCTCGAAGTCAAAATGACGGTGAAGGTTCCTTCTGGATTGACAGAAAGTGACTTGGCTCGTCCCGTTGTGGAAGTTCGTGACTTTGAGACAAGCGAATTAGTTTATGAGCTATATACGTTCGGCGAACAGACAGTTGTAATTCCACTGGATGATATTGCTAATAGAATTGAGGAAATTGATGTTTCCACTCTTCAAGAAATTACCGAAGCAATTGAGCAGCTCACTCAGTACCCTGTTACCATCCATCCCAAGGGCCAGCATGGAAGGCGGTTTAGGGTTGAATGTGCGATTCAAGATATTCCTGTGGTGATTGGTCGTGGAGGAGAGACTATAAAGATGCTAGAAAAGACATTCGGAGTCAAGCTGGACATCGATAGAAGTAAATCCAATCCAATTCAGGCCAATTTTGACCAGCCTTCGCTATTACGCTCGAATATGCTAGGTCTCCATAAAAAAACTATCCAACTGCGGTTTCCAAAGAAGATGAAGAATAAAGAGATTCAATTCCTACTTGAA
Organism: Candidatus Heimdallarchaeota archaeon; assembly: GCA_048881705.1. Taxonomy (GTDB): domain Archaea; phylum Asgardarchaeota; class Heimdallarchaeia; order Hodarchaeales; family Hodarchaeaceae; genus Hodarchaeum. The sequence continues at coordinate 12,653 of JBHLSH010000027.1, forward strand.
AGGCCAAATGGAACCTTGAAACCATTCTATATGGCCACAACTGGAAGATCAGGGAAAATTAAGCTCTCTTCAACAAGTGAGGAAGGTCAGCTTTTCAGAGATAGCGTTGAACCCGAGGGGCAACGAATCTTCTGGAAAGTGATCTAACAAAGGACGAAATTCTCAATTTCTGTTAAACTCGAATCTGAAATCCCGAAAGAAAAAAAGAGGAAGGTAAAGATCTGAAGATTCTATTCTTCCTTAAAAATCTCGCGTAATCGTCTTAATTCACTGAGCATTTCTCCACGTAATTCTGCAATGGAAGTGGAACGCGCATCAGCGATTAGATCCAAGGGAGATTGATCCGATACAGGGGGAGCGGGTGTACTTGGTGCTGGAGGGGGAGTTGGAATAGAAGGTGTCGGAGCTGGTGTAGCTGGCGGAATGGAAGAGGAAGGCGTTGGAGGAGGCATCCTAGGAGTGGGTTGCGCTGCAGCTGGCCCAGGTTCATCGCTTAACACTGTTTCAATAGCGGTCGCCCGTTCTCCAAGTGCACTATCAAAAACGGCGGCCCTACTAGTTGCTTTATCTCCCAACTGCCTCCTTAGCCTTGATAGTCGGGATCGAACCACTTCGTCTCTGGTTTGGATCTGTTTAACCAAGGCCTCATATACACGGGGGCGAAATTGATCCTTCCGTGCGGCTTCTTTGAAGTTTGCAACCAAGATTTTATTGGATTCAGTTACCAATTCAAGATACGTCCTTATCTCGCTGGGCGTTGCCTTAACACCTGGAAGAGAATCCAACGCTGGGCCAATCGACGGAGTGGTACCTCCAAAATGCTCAGTCTCGAAAAATATAATTGAACCCAGAAAAATTACGGCAATTAAGGTCATAACAGTTCCGTTTATGAAAAACACATCCCAGGTCATACCTTGGATTGTGTTGTCTAGAATTGACTGGCCTCCCAGGATAGCAGAAACCTCGGGTGAACCAGGTAGCACCTGAATGGCTGCGATCACTACCTGAATAACTCCTAGTAGAAGGATGAACAAGAATACGTACCTGAATTTTTGAATAAAACCTTGGGCCTGCGGCGAGCTGCTGATTAGAAGCATTCCTAGGAAAAGGAATACGGCTCCAAAGCCTAGGAAAGCCCAATAACCAAAGCCAGTAACGATTTCCAAAGGTAAAATCCCAAGACCTAGAAAATCATCTAAGAACCCAATACTAGGGATGATATAGAGTATTACTCCTATAAGCGCCATGAGAAACCATAGGAATCGTAGAGTGTGCATCCTATCTCGAAATTCAGGGCTACCGCTGATAATCATAGGAAGAAGCCCCAAAAGCATTACGATAGTTCCATAGAGGTAGAAATTCAGCCACATTGATACATCCAGATCAATAGAATCCGTTAATCCAAGGCTCATAAAATCATCGAGTTTGGTAACCAGACTAACAATTACCAATAGGAAACCAATGAGAAAAATGAGCAGATAGACGAATTTCAGCCTCCAAATTCGCCAGCGGTCCTGGGCACTGAGCAAAAGCGTTGCAAATGCAAAAGTAGCAAAAATGGCTCCAAAATAATAATATTCCTTCCAGTCATGACGTGGATCCAAAGGAGTGAGAAAATTCGGAGTTAATAATGAATAAACCAATATCAATAATCCTAATCCAAAAAGAAGTAGTAAATGAACATAAATTTGCCTTACAGAATTTTTTCCACCAGTATCAAGAGACACGAGAGCAGGGTAATATCCCAGTGCCAAAAAGAAGCCAAATACTACTAGATAACTGTAATCAAAGCCATAAAAAACACGAGGTGTCCCACCCATGCCGGTCCAGTATAATAGACCAAGCGCCATGAGAAAAACACCCAGGCTGGCCAGAGTAACCAAAAGCTTTTGCGATCTTATAACAATCTGTCGCATTAGAATTCCTCACATAACATATGGCCGCATTTTATGAATATTTAAAAAACCTAAGGGGCACGTCCATAAATCAGGTTCTAGTTCAGCTATGTTAGTGAGCTCCCAATTAAAGTTTTCCCATTAATAGTGGTCTCTATGTTAACCTCAATAAGGGGCAACCGAGATAAGTGCGCTAAGTGATCACTAGATGACGGTATCTTATCAAATACCCGACAATGATAGATAAGATCCTTAACCCATCTGTTGCCTAGTTCGCCGAAGATCTTCAAGTTTAAAGATGTCGCAACGGGATTACGGTGACCGGAGATTGTCCTGTAACGAAACTTATAAGCGTTCAAGAACTTAAACCTATTGCCTTAAACATCCAAAATCTAAAATCCAAAGGGTTGGTTTGTGCCAGCCAGTATAAAGCAAGAAAAAAAGATGCAAAATCTAGTGTTACGCCTATTGCCGAGATATTCTAGCCCGGTAGGAAGCATGCCTGGAAAGCATGTGTGCTTTGCACTCGTGGGTTCAAAAGCGGAGAAACAGTTGGTTCTGTTGCTGGATTTCCCACTCTCGGCGTTTACCACCATCCTAGATTGCATAACTAGTTTAATCTTTTATAGTTAGCATGACTGAGATGGAGGGTGTTATGTGCTTAAGGCACGGAAATATTGCCAAGATACTGCGAGCCCTCGAGATGCTCGATTACAGAGGGAGAGAGTTTTTTGCTAGGAGGTTTTTTGCCCCCATCCTTCATGGTTTGATATTCTCCCGAAACACGCTACCCTCAAGAAATGAAAATATAAAAGAATCACATGATTCCCCTCTTGGTAAGAGGAAATTTCGCTGTCCAGCCCTATCATGGCACAATTTTAACAATTGAATAGCAGGATGAAAGAACTTGGAGTATAACCATCAACTTCGGATTGTGGGCACTGATTGCCCAGGTGATTGGTTGATTAGCCGAGCTTTAACAAAAATAAGAGGCGTTGGTTATCGATTGGCAATCCAGATCTGTGAAAAGGCCGAAATAGATCCAGATATGCGTTGCGGATTCCTCACCGATGATGAGGTTCAATTAATAGAAGATATTATGGCTTCGATTGAACAATGGGGCGTTCCAATATGGATGCTTAATCGTCAAAAGGATCTTGTGACTGGTGAGGATCTTCATTTGGTGGGTACTGATTTAATAGATTCACTCCGAGTTGACGTCGAACGAGAAAAGAAAACACGCTCCTGGCGCGGAATACGGCATTATTTAGGGCTACCTGTGCGCGGACAACGGACGAAAACATCCGGCCGTAAAGGCGCTACTATTGGAGTCACTCGAAAGAAAAGAATGCAACCGTAACGGTGATGAGAAGTTGGGTGATCCTAGAAGATTACGAAAAAAATACGTTGGACCGCGTCATCCATTTAGTAAAATCAGATTTGAGGAAGAGATCAAGTATATCGGGATCTATGGTCTTCGTAACAAGAAAGAGATATGGAAGGCCCAAACAACCTTGCGTAAGTACAGATCTCGTGGTCGCAAATCTCTCGCCTTACCAGAACAACAGCGTGAAAAAGAGAGAGAAATCCTTGTTCAAAAACTGTATAAATTGGGCATCATGCCTGTAGAGGATGGATTAATAGATGAAGTTCTCTCTTTGTCCGTGGAACGCATTTTGGAACGTAGATTACAGTCCGTTGTACACGAACTGGGTCTTGCCAAAACACCTTGGATGGCTCGACAACTTATTGTACATGGCCATGTTGCCATCGGAGACAGGAAAGTTACCTCGCCGAGCTACCATGTTAAACGCGGGGAAGAAGAACTGATTGCATATTCGCCAGACTCACCTTTCAATGACCCTTCCCATCCTGCCCTTACTCTGCCGACATCAGAGGGAAGATCTGGATAAACACTTATGACTATGGAGACGAAAAATTATGTCCAAAAATGTAAAAGGGCCAATGCAAGCCATTGCCCATATCCTGAGCTCTTATAACAACACCATAATCACCCTTACTGATATGACTGGCGCAGAAACCATTGCCAAGTCCTCTGGAGGACAAGTAGTTCGAGCAGACAGGAATCAATCCTCACCTTATGCTGCTATGAAAGTCGGGCATACCATTGCCCGTGTTGCTAAGGAAAAGGGAATTCAACAGATTGTGGTTAAGGTACGGGCTCCAGGTGGTTCTGGTGCTCGAAATCCTGGCCCTGGAGCTCAGGCTGCCATCAGAGCCTTGGCCAGGTCAGGCCTACATATTACTCGCATCGAAGAGGTCACACCCATCCCCCACGATAGTACTCGCCAGCGGGGTGGGCGTCGGGGTCGAAGAGTTTAATTTCATAAGTTTCCCTGAAATCATAGGATCTAAAGGACTATGTTCCGAGCTCGCCCCCATAAAGATGGATAACTATAAGGCCGCATAAAAACGGTTCGAGGGCGAGCACAAATGCCAGTTGAGCCGTTTAAGATTTCTTTGGTGCTCATCGTGCCTTGGGCAAAAGCAACTAACTCTCCCTTCATTGTCATTATAGCAATCATAGTTTTGTCAGAAATCCCATTTGTTACACGGACCACACCAGGAAGCGTCAGCGCTGCGCCGTGACAAATCGCATCAACCGCGGAATCACGAATAAAAAGTTTGGGAAGGCTAGAACAAAGAATCTCAGCTGGTTGTACAAATTTGCGGATTAGGGTTTCATCGCCTTCCATCTTGTAATAATACCATGCATCTCTGAGATCATCCAATGTGACACATGTCGTCTCTGTGAACACCCCTGTTTGTGTTCTTCGAAGTTCAGCCATATGAGCTCCAGTGCCAAGAACCAGACCAACATCATAGCATAACTTGCGAATATAGGTACCTGCTTCACATTTCACACGAAGTAGCCATAACTGGTTTGAAGGATCGTTTTCGATAAAATCTAGCTCGTAAATCTGCCGGACACGCAATCTTCGTTTAACATTACTCCTTAGCGGAGGAGTTTGATATATCTTACCTCTGAAATCATCTATGACAGTAGCTAGTTGGATCTTAGAAATCGGTTCATGAGTTTTTAAAACGCAAATGTATTCTTTACCTGAAAGTAGTAAAACCTGGAGAGCTCGCGTTGCACGTTCAAGAGCTACAGGTAGGCATCCAGTGACTGAGGGATCTAAGGTTCCCCCATGTCCCGCCTTTTTTAGACCAAGGATCTGCTTTACCCAGGCAGTTACTTCATGAGAAGTTGGATTGGCTGGCTTGTCGATATTTATAATTCCTAAATCTAAAAGTTCGGGAATCGACCTTTCCTGAGGCGTTATTCCAAATGATGGGTCTGTTTCATATTCCTTAACCTTCTCATACAGAACCCGAGGATGAGGATCCATTATCTATCCCGTAATTTGGGCTTATAACCAGGCGGCCGTCAATTATAAAGCAAGACAGCATCGAGTGAGAGGAATTAAGAACGAAAGAAAACAGTTTCCGTCTTCTAGAACTAAAGCAAATGAAAAAGAGTTAAATTTTGTGTACGAGGAAATGTGCGCTTTATTCAGGCCAGAGAGAGTGGTTGTTTGATTTCGTCTGCAATATTTGCTTTTTCGATCGCTGTTCCAATTTCCTCGTCTTTGGCTCCCCTTTTGATTTTCACAATGATGTCTAACGGCCGCAAATGCTTGATGTTACATCTTCGTCGTTTAACAGTCGAAACTCCACCTCCAGAGATCAAAACAAAATTCTTGTCAACCAAATCGACAATTACACCCTTCTGTAAAGCTTCACGGCCAGCAGTTTTCACTACGACTCTACCAACTTCAATTGCAGCCATTATCTTTACCTTCAATAAATTATATTCCCAGATTGGGGTTTTTTGATGCAGAAACAGTTGAAATATACTGCATCAACGGCGGAATGTTGACTTATTCTTCATACGTCCGGTTTTTCCCTGATTTGACCTTGGTTTTTAACTTTCACGCATTCTTAAAACAAAAAAAGTTCAGACTTTTAATACAAATTCTCGTATCAAAAAATCCTCTGAGAGACCTCTTATAAAATCACCTACAGTTCCCGGTCATTGTAGGCCGCTGTGGCTTAGCTGGTAGAGCGACAGACTCGTATGGTTCTACTCGAATCCGAAAGATCTGTTGGTCGGGGGTTCAAGTCCCCCCAGCGGCTTTCCATTTCTCTCGGGCGAGGGATACCTATTTCACCCAAGTTGAATTCATAAAATCGTCGTATGTTACGATCTGGACAGGAATAAAGCTGTCAAGAATTTCGGTCATTTTCTTCACGCTAAATTGATAATCCTCCCATACACCCTGTTTTTTTTCTAGAGTTGGTAGGATAGATTCAAACTTCAAAAAATACTCTTTCAATCTTTCTTTCCATACCCCGCGACCCCTTCTATCAAGTCTATAGATGATAGGGGTTGGTATTTCGTGGATATGAAGTTTAGCATGGGATGCATAATTCCAGTAGACGAGGGGGAACGTATAGCCCTCCGCATCATCAAGACGTGCTGGAATCTTTGTAGTACGATAACCTTTAAGGCCACAAAAAGCATCTGTGACCTGAAGGTTTAAGCATCGATTTATCGCTCGTGTGAGAAACATATTGGTGAGATATCTATCAATAGGGACTGGAGTGTTTCGATCCCAGAATCGATAGGATAAATACCGGCTAGTTGATACTACGTCTATATCAGACTGATTTTCCATAATCTGAATAATTTCCTTAATGGTACTCGGCGCGTGTTGCAGATCTGCATCAAACGTAATCAGGATATCAGATTTGTCTCGGGCATACTCAAATAGCGTGAGAATGGTTGCACCGTAGCCTCTGTTGATTGCAGTTCGGATGTAACTGAACGGAAATTTGCGAGCCAACCTCTCATAAACACCTTGTGATCCATCGGTGCTGGCATCGTCGACCAAACAAATTTGAATGTCATAATCTTGGCATTCCTTTTCAAGAAATGCGTAAAGGGAACTTACACATTCTGCAAGGTATGATTCCTCGTTCCAGATAGGTATCCCTATGATTATTATCATCTTGTTTTCCAATTTTGAAAGAAATCCCAGGGCAAGACCAGAAACCTTTTGAGATATACTACTTAAAACCCTCGGATTCTTTTTAAGAAGCTTCTTAAAGTTCTCGATTCAAGATTACAGATGAGGTCATCTTATTGATGGACGAGGATCCCGTTCTTGCTAATCTTCTAAAGAAAAGGGCGTTATCTATGAAAAAAAATGCAGAGACATTTGCGAATCTTGATCTTAATAGAGTAAATGACGTCACTGACGCGGATATTGACGAATACCTACGTACTTCTCCCGTACCAGTTCTAGTAGATTTTTCAGCTGACGCCTGGTGTCGGCCTTGCCAGGTAATGAACCCTATCCTTGAAGAGTTGTCTCATGAGTTTGCTAACCGGGTTTTATTCTTAAAATTGAACACAGATCATAATCCTGTTGCATCTAGTAAATATCGGATATTTTCGGTTCCTACGTTCATGGTTTTCAATGCCGGAAACCGAATCGCCCAACGAGTGGGGGCTTCACCAAAATCAAAATTCAAGGCCTGGATAGAGGAGGTTGTAGAGAGACTACAATAACCTGATTGCTAATAAAATATGAGACGGGTAGCTTATGAGAGAAAAATGGAAAAAAAAGCGCTTAAGAAGACGAAAACGGAAAGAACGCAAACGAACCCGTTGATTTCTTGGTGTCAAGCCCTAGGATTTGAATAAGGAATTTTCCACCTCAATGTCTTCCACAGATTATTAAGCGTCAAACGTGAATAAGAGGTTGGAGAATTGCTCATAAAACTCCATGTGTCCTCTGCAACGGTCACACACTCCAATCTTGATGATTGGATGCGAAAAAAATGATTGTTGGTTTGATAGGCGCCCGCGGCACGGTACCAACAGATGCTATGGCCACTGTATCCTTTTTGGTAGATCACAAATATCTGTTTGAATGTCCATCCGAAATCATTCCAGCGTTTGATAGGTTCCAAAAAGAATGGGCTCGAATTTCTGTCCACAAAAGCCCTCCTCAACTCGCTGCATTGGGACGTCCGACACTAGGTAAGGTTCGATATGTCATAATATCCCATCTCCATTATGATCATTGGGGTGGACTTCCTCACATTATTCATCGAATCCTATTATTAGAACGAGAGGCGAGGGAGAGAAGGCCGCTATCGATTATTATCCCAAAGGGATCCACAATCCCATTTCAATTACGGATGCAAGCTTTGTTTTCTCTCCAAGAATCAAACCTACCACTTTCAGATGTTGAATTCTTATACTATTGGCTTACAATCGAAGTAGGTGCTGCTATTCGAAAAGTTGTACGTATAATTAGCATTGAGGATGGTGATGTTGTTCCTCTGGATCCTGGATACTTTTTATCCTGTAAAAAGAACCCTCATCTTGAAATTGGTTCTGTCGCCTATAAACTGATCTTCCGGAAACCCAAACTGGATGTAAACAGGGCCAAATCGCTGGAAATTCCTTTCAACAGAACCTTGAAACGGATTGAGAAAAGTCAATCTCCCGTTAAGGTAGGGGATATCTTCGTCTCCCGAAATGACATTTATTTTGATTTAACCAAGACATTATGTTATTCCGGAGATACAAATGTTGATTCAGGTTTATTTGAGTTCTTCAGAGATGCCCAAATTCTTATTCACGAGGCAACATATCTGACCAAACAAAAAAACTTCCATCTGGAGTCTCATTCGGATCTTGATAGTTTAATTCCTGAAATCGAGAAGTTAAAGGATCCAGCGACACTGTTGGGGTTTATCCCCATCCATTTTTCAACCCGTTATAAAGAAGAAGAAATATCAATGCATCTAAGCCAGCTTTCGAAAGACCGAATGAATCTTTGCCAAGTCATTAATCCTATTGTGACCTTATATGTCTTAATAACGGATTACGGGCACCTAGATTTCATTGAACGTCCTCAAAAATCACTTGCAAACCACTCTGAAACTGATCGATAACCTACACTTTTGGCTAGCCTACGGAGAAGCTTGACGGTTCCCGATCCATACTGCATCGCCTTTTTAGGCTGCAAAATAGCTTTCTGAGGTATGCCAAGTTTGAATGCGCACTTACGGAGGATATTTTTGCGAATAATCACTCCTCCGGGCATCTGGTGGAGATGAGCGCTAATGGATTGAGATTGGGCATATTTAACGATTCGAGAGTCCAGATATGGATATATGGGTTTTAGCCCGAAAAAATCGGCAATTTTGGTTTCTATCTTTGTCTGCTGGATCATAAGTTTGTTAAAATCGTGATTCATAGCTTTTTGGGTTGCCTCCATCCCTTGTTCAGTATATAGGGTGATATATTTTTTGTAACCAGCAAAAAGTTCATCTGCACCTTGACCAAGAAAAACCGTCTTTAATTTCGGGATTTTCACCAAAGTGCGCATTCCAAGAAAGAGGGGGATAACAATCGCAAGATCTCCTGGATTGGTTATAATTCTAAGCTGGCGTAAATCAGCGATAGCCTCAATTAAAATCCTTTCAGATAGATAACAAAGTGATAATGGAAGATTGATTGCTGCAGCCATCGTAAGAGCATTATTCAAATCATAACTACCTGGAGCTCCAACCGAAACTGCCTGTACCCCTGATGGAGGGAACTGAGATATTAGAATGTGAGCTATAACAGTGGAATCCAGGCCACCACTGTAAAGTAATCCAACCGTATCTTCCTGTTGCAAATAAGTTCCGATTGTTTGATGAAGTGACTCAATAATTGTTTCCATTGACAGCTGATCCGTAATATAATTAAGAATCCAGGAATGCATCCATTTTAAAACAAGTGAGTCATTACCTCAGACCTTGACGGTGTCGGATTTGGATCAAGCATCTCCCAAAAGCGGGCTGAGAAAGAAATATGAAGCGTTTTTTGCGCCGTTTGGGAGATTCCTCGCAGATACACGGCTTTCACCCAATATGATTTCTCTTTTAAGTCTAGGTACTAGTGTCATCAGTTGCCTTGCTTATGCTTTCGGTCCAGCAATTGGAATGACTGTAGGGTTACTGGTTGGAACTCTTCTCCTTGGGTTTTCTTCCTTACTTGATATGCTGGATGGAAGTTTGGCACGGGCTAAAGGTGTAACAGGCCATTTTGGAGCTCTTTTGGATCGAACTCTTGACCGGGTATCTGAGTTTTTCTTTCTTTTGGGTATAATGTTGGGGGGATATGTTCACGCTGGATTGGTGTTTTTCGGTTTTGAAGGAATGGTGTTGGCTAGTTATGTTCGGGCCGCTGCGGAAGAACGTGGGGGCCTAAAGATGACTTCCACAATCGGAATTTTTGAGCGAAAGGAGAAACTTACCCTCTTAGCAATGGGGTGCGTAATTGAAGCCTTTTTTTATCAAGGATTCGTCTGGATGCCCCCTTCTTGGTGGCCCTTCTCATTTGGTATTCTGCCCATAGTAATTATTGTAATTGGGCTGTTTTCGAACCTGTCTGCAATACAACGTTTACGTTACGCCCGCGCTTTTTATTCTTCTGGTAAAAAATCCCCGTAATGATGATGCAAAGGGGAATCCTCGGATGATCATCGGGGGCGGGTAATCTTGATCCTATTCTTACAGATTGGACATTTGGCGTTAATTTTCAACCATTCGGCAAGATGGGCATAATGGGCTGGCGATCCACACTCAGGACATCTTACTAAGGATCTATTCTCAGAAATTGGCATCCTGCATACGGTGCAAAATTCTTCGACTTCCTCCATGAAATCGGTGTCAACGCCGTTAGATGTACCCACTTGAGAGCCTACGAGAATATTTGCTCTTCTTAAAAACGATTCTGCGGCCTGTGGAGCTAAGGAACGGGCACGATCCGCAGCACGACGATATAGTTTGGCTGCATACGTTGGATTGGTTTCTTCGTTCGCCAAACCCGCCTCTGCCAGAATAGGCGTAGGAGTGTCTGTTCCTAGGCTATCTAACAGCTCATCGTAAAGGGCTATTGCCTGATTAGTTTCTTTCTTTCGTAAAATATCTCTTGCCGAATCTAGGATTTTAAGAATCCTCTCATATTCCTTGATGGTTTTCAAATGCTTGGTAAATTGTTCTGGAATTATCTTCTTTTCCTGATCTGGCAGATTATCACTAATATTTTTGACGATAGCAAGACTCCTTCGCATTTGTTCTATCTCCCCTTTCTCTAAGTGATTAGTAACATTATTCAGATAATACTGTAGGGCAACCCCTGATTGTCCAGCTGAGGTCACATATTGCCTAGCAACATCGTCCAAGCCTTTTTGCTTCATCTCTGTTGCTGCAGCTATTAAAACTGCATTTGCTTCCTCTTCCGCCCCAATTGTACGAAGAAGTTCAGCTGCTTCCATAAATTTCTGGTTATTGTACGCATGCTTTGCTAAATTACGAATTGCTTGGTCACGATCATGAATGAGAGAAAGATTCTGATCTATTACCTGAATGGCTGCTGGAACGTAATCTATTCCTGAATCGGTAAAAACTTTGGCTGCAGCAAAAGGTTTTTTGGCTAATACAAATGCCTTGGCCGCAGCATGAGGATCCCGCTGTGCAAAGTTTGATCTTGCCAATCTAAGGAAAGCTCGCTCTAACTTCTGGCTAGGAAAACGGCTTTCCAGCCTCCTTAGGGCGAGTACTTGGGATCCTTCTGGGCTCCGAAGTACCAATTTCGCTGACTCTTCTAGAGAATGGCGAGCTAGGAGATCGAGTGCATCCATATATTGTCCTCGTTCTTCTAGGTTTTGAGCCTGCTGTATATACTTGGACTTATTCTTTCGGGTAGTTAACCAAATTATAATAACGATTACAGATCCAAATACTATAAGGAGACTTGGATTATCCATGCCACCCATCAATTGATTGAACATGATTATTTTCCTAGATCCCAGCTTTTTTGCTTCTAGAACTGATGATTGAAGGTCATATCAAGGTCTTTTGAATTTACGCTTCTTGGAATATATACCTATCAAACCTTTCTACCACGGAGGATGCGGAGTACGAATCCCTTCGAAATAGAATATTAGAGGTACGAATCAGCAATTTTCTTGACAGTCTTTTTTATTAGACTCTGCGCGCTTTTCCACGTCAATCCTGTTTTTCCCAGGGTCTGTCCCCAAGTCCTACCTTGAAGAATTCTAGAGACAAGCAACATTTCTTGAGCGGAACTAAGTTTGACAGAGTTTGCTATCACAAAGTGCATAACCGCCAATTCATACATCGCATCGACCGCGAGCAAGAAGTTTAAGTGCCCATTCAGATAATTGGTAAGCCTTAATCGTGCTGAAGCTGTTAACTTCGGTGTATAATTCTCAATGGGATAACAACCCTTCAAGATCTGAATAACTAATTCCGGCCGCATTTCGAATAGGGATTGTTTCAGAAGGGCTATGAACTGTAAGGTAAAATCTGCCGATGCTTGTTCAATAATTCCTTTAGCAGATGAAGAGAGTGGAAGTACAAAAACTATATTCCATTCTCCTGAAACAGACGTCCTTATGGGACGAATATGAACCGATAAAAATCCAAATTTTCTCCAAAATTTCACCAATTTGGTTGTTGCTCCGTAACTCACGCCTATCCAGTCGTAATTACCTTTAAACTTAGTTATGTGCGCTTCGACTGTGAGTCGACCAAATCCTTTTCCTAGCAACTTGGGATGGGTTGCGATGCGCACAATGCGTAGCCCGCGTAGTTTGGCAAAACTAGATGAAAAATGTCGAACAGCAGTGGATGGAATGAGATTCCCAGGGATAAATTCCCCCATGGCAATTCGTGAGATTTTTTGTTCAGAAAGCCCCCCTTCTTTGGCTAAATGACTTGCTGCAATGAAATTAGTACCTTTCGGATCTTTATCTTCCAAAAGCCCTAGCAAGAAATGTTGAGCTGAATCTGCCAACAATAATAAATCATTTGGCTGATTACGGTAGTGGGCGTATACAAGCAGAGCAAATAAGTTCCTGAGATGATGGATTCCTTGATTTGAGAACAAAAATCTAGGATCACTATATTCCTGAAGAGTCAGCAGGGTACGATTGATATCTTGTTCCTTAATGTCATTTTTGCTCAGTTCAACATCCAGGAGGAAGGTATCATTTAGTAATTTTTCAATCAAATCCCCCTCTAGATATCGGATGGGTGTAAACAAATTGAAGATTCGGTGGGGAATGCGTTTTTGGCGGTCTAAATATTGAACTATTTTGTGCTGAAAACCTCTTCCAGAGCCTTCATAGCCGTGAATTGTTGAAATCAAAACCTTCTGTGCCTGAATCTGGATAATCGACCTTAATTTTTCGATAGGAAGGGCCGCTGCTTCATCAACAATAATCAAACTGGCCTTCGTTTGATTTGAAATTTCGCTCGGACTGATATAAGCAATTCTGAGCTTGTCTGAAATACGAACATCGGTGATTAGGTTCCTTTCTTTGATAGTCTGAAAATTGACTTGTTTTTCTCGGAGTCCTTTCCCCAAGAATTCGAATAAAACTTGAACATTGGATAAATCCGGTGCTGTCACTATCAAATGCCCGAATCGTTGATTCCTTTGATGATCATTGCCAATCAGATGAGAAAGCGTTATCCCAATAGTAGCTGATTTTCCTCGTCCTCTGTTTGCCACAACGACAGAGCAGCTATTTGGATCGGATGTATCTAACAAAATTCCCGTCAGGGCGGTAATCACTTCTTTTTGATCAGGAGTAACATCAAACCCATCAATTCTTGCCGTTAAATTTACTTTATGATGCATTGGATTGAATCGACGAAGAATTTCTTGACTAGGTAGATTCTCAACAATACAATGGGGATTTTGTTCGATGTTTTCGAGAAACCACCTCAATAGATATGATTTCGGCCTGAACTCCTTCGTAGATGGAATTTGACTTCTGTTTACCCTTAAAATCCACTCCTCAGTAGGTAAACCGCAGATGATAACGAGTCCTCCTCCACAAACTGTTTCAATTAACAAGCTCACTTTGTTCGGATGAAATGTCCACCTCAGATCAAGTACCAGAAAATCTAATGTTTGCCCTAAAATCGGTGTAACATCTTTTGGAGAGATAACATGAACTCGTGTTAAGTATGGTAGGACTGGAAAAGCTTCATTGAGAATTATCGATTCACTGGGATCCCCCTCAATGATGATTGCCCCCGTAATGCCTCGATTATTTTTCTCGTAAAAATGTTGGAGAAACGCTCCAATAGAGTGAGAGAGAACATTTGCATCCTGAAACAGGACAAGACTCCTTTTATATGCTTCATGGTGATTCTGGGACAGGGTCAACCAGGCCTCTGCCGGTCTTGTGGGTCAGAATTTATTGGATTTCGATTTTAGTAACTTTCTTTTTTGTTTTCTCCAATATTTCATCGCAAACTGATATCGCAATCTCGTGTTCCTTTTTGATGCTCTTTACCTCTTTCAAGACCTTTTTTTGTTCAGAATGGGACAAGGCTTTTTCATCAAGGAGCTTTTGAAGTGTATTCAGGCGGGGAAAACTTGAACAACGTAATCGGTACTGGGAAGTCGACTCCCCCTTTGTACGACGAATGAAAGCTGCCACATCAGGTGCAACGCTATAGTACAGTCTAGGTCGTCCTCTACGAGATGGTCTATCTCGTCTCTCTTCACCTTTTATTAAATTATGTTTTTTAAGAACCTCTAAATGTCTGATGATCGATTGTGGGTGGTCATCCAGTCTTCTAACCAGCTCGTTGACAAACCCCTCTCCTGCTGCAAGCTCAGCTAGCATTCGGCGTCTGGTTCCATTTGCCAATAGGTGGAGAATTTCGTCAATTTCTTCTACATCTAGAAATCCTCGGTTTTCGATCTTAAAGGATAATATTTTCAGTATTAATTCTATTTCACTTAACGTGTCATCAACCATATTATGACCTCCTACACAAAAAACTGGGAATCCGGGTCGCTTGGTTTGTTTTGATCCATTTTGCCTTCTAATGTGCTTGCATAATGGGCTTTGAATTCTTGGGCTTTCTCTTCCAATCTACTAAAATTCCCAGTAAATCCCCATTGCTCCGATAAGTGTAATAATAGCGCGTACGACGAAATCGGGTCATACTCTGGGAAAGTATCTACCACAAACACTTCTACTGGGATATTATTTCCCCAATAAGTTAGGAAAGAGCATGCGATCTGTCCACAGAGAGTAAACGAATCACCCGCGGTAGTCATCTCACTTGTTACCTCTAAACGCTGTTCATTTGAAGCAATTTTATGTACACGAGGTTTTTTATCGATGGAACGATTACTGTTGTATACCCCATCCACCAACAGAATCTTTGTGACTTTATGTTGCTGGTAAAAACGAAAGAGCTCCTCTGCTATTTGATATCCAATTGCATCGGGAATGGCAAAATTGGTTGTAGCAAGGAAATAGGGGCGATCTCGAATTTCCAAATATTGAATTGTGATTGGAAGTAGTATGTCATTTGAGGACAATTGTACCATTTCGGTCATGTGGTTCGTAAAGAATCCTGCCAATTTGTTCATTTGTGAGGTCGTGCGTCGAATTTCATGAGCCACCAAATGGCCAACTGAACCATAATACCCCAAAATTTCGATTGCCACGGCACCGACTGGCGGGACAAATTCGTTTCGAATGAGAAACCTTAGATTTTCCTCTTCTTCCATTTCTTCCAAGAGAGTTTCCACATTCGGTACTTCCATATTATATGCACAGTCTAATGGTTTTCATGAGGAGGTCGAATGAAATCAAGCGCTTGAACAACATCAGCAGGCTCTATCTCCAGTTTATACTTTTCAATCAATTTGGATATCGCGTCTGGTTGAACCCCATCAAGCATCTCCTTTCGATCTTGAAGAAATCGGTTAATAGAGACGAAAGTTGCACGACTTATCAGTCCTTTCAAATCTGCGCCGCTGAAACCTTCAGTTTTTTTTGCTAAGTCTTTCAATAACACTTGTTTTGATAATGGTTTATTTCGAGTCAGTACACGTAGAATATTCTCTCTCGCGGTTGTATCGGGCAGAGGGAGCTCAATTATTCGTTCAAACCTTCCGGGCCTTAAAAGTGCTGGATCAAGCACGGAAGGACGGTTAGTTGCTGCAATAACAATAACATCCCGTAACTCTTCCAAGCCACTCATTTCCGTCAACAAAGTGGTTACGATACGATCTGAAGCACCCCCATTCAAGCCAGATCCAGAACGAGATGGAGTTAGGGCATCGATTTCATCAAAGAAAATGATGCAGGGAGCACCCAGACGGGCTTTTCGAAAGGTCTCTTGAATAATTTTTTCGCTCTCCCCCAACCACTTAGAGTGGACTTCTGATCCCTTTACATAGATGAAATTCCGCGAAACCTCATTTGCGATGGCACGGACAAGTAGGGTTTTCCCAGTTCCAGGTTTTCCAATCAGAAGGATCCCTCGCGGCGCTTCTGCATCCATATAGTTGAACAGATCAGGATATTTTGCTGGCCATTCGATAATCTCCTTGAGCTCATGCTTAACATCGTCTAATCCTCCTACATCTTCCCATGTAACAGTAGGGATTTCGAGGAAAACTTCCCGGAGAGCACTGGGTTTAACCTCCGCTAAGGCATTATTGAAATCCTCTTGTAAAACAGTTATTTGTTCAATTATTTCAGCAGGAACATCTTCATCCCAAGTTATCTGGGGAAATACTCTCCGAATCGAACGCATAGCAGCTTCCTTGGTTAAGGAAGCCAAATCGGCACCGACAAATCCATGGGTACGATCAGCCAGTAATTCTAAATCCACTTCATCTGCTAATGGCATTGCTCTAGTATGAATCCCCAGAATAACTAAACGACCATCTTTATTGGGTACTCCAATCTCGATTTCACGGTCAAAACGTCCCGGCCGACGAAGCGCGGGATCAATTGCATTGGGCCTATTCGTTGCTCCAATTACAACTAATTCTCCCCGGCCTTCCAAGCCATCCATAAGCGCCAACAATTGGGATACTACTCGACGTTCAAGTTCCCCTGAACTAGAGTCATCCCGTTTGGTGGCTATGCTATCAATTTCGTCAATAAACAGGATACTCGGTGCCTTTTGTCTAGCCTCCTCGAATATATCTCTAATCTTCTGTTCACTCTCTCCATAAAATTTGGACATGATTTCTGGCCCAGAGACCGTTATAAAATATGCATCAGTTTCATTCGCCACAGCCTTGGCTAGAAGTGTCTTGCCAGTTCCGGGTGGGCCATGGAGGAGGACTCCTTTTGGAGGTTCTATCCCAAGTCTTTCAAATAGTTGGGGATAGCGCATTGGCAATTCAACCATTTCTCTGATCTTCTTGATTGTTTCCTCCATTCCCCCAATTTCTTCATATGAAACTTTGGGTACAACCTGCATTTTACTTAAAGTTTCAGAAAAGGAATCAGGAGTCTCTTTTACTTCAAATACAGTAGTTTTAACGATATATACTGAGTGTTCTCTTTCTGGGACAATCTTAAGAACTTTATAGTCAATATTTTGTCCCATGTAGGGTACCCGAAGCACGTCATCAATAGAAATCGCACGGTCTTGAAGAGTCTTTTGAAAATATCCAGTTACGTTACTTATTGTGAAATTAGACAATGGAGTTAGGATGATTTTCTCTGCTGGACTGAGGGATACCTTACTAACTGTGACAATATCGTCCAGTCGAACCCCTGCATTTGATCGGGTCGCCGCATCAATCGAAATGGTTAATCCATATTCATCGGATTTAAATGCATGCCAAATTACCGCGGTCGTTTTCTTTTCCGTAGGTCCCTCGATCTCTATTATATCACCTGCTGATACCCCTAATTTGTTCATAATACGTTTTGAAATCCGTGCCCGACCCCGATCAACATCTTGGTAGGCGGCTTCCTTGACTTTTAGCCTAACTGAGTTTGAAGCCAAAACTAGTCTACCTTTGATTCAAATGTTTTGTTGAAATTGATGTACCAGGGTGAATTTTATCCCACGGGAACTTTGGTACTGTGTTCTTTGTCAGTCGATTTCTTCAATTCGACTTCAAGGACACCATTTTTAAATTTTGCAGCGGCTGATTCAGGAACAATGAGGCAAGGGAGATCCAATTCTTTGTAATACTTTCTGCTCATATCTTCAGAGCTTGCCTGAACTAGGAGACTATTCTCGGTTGCGGATAAATCAATATTCTCTTTTTGCACCCCAGGAATTTCCGCAATCACTCTCACAACATCAGTATCCTCAATTACATCAACCAAAGGCTCTCGTTCAGCAGAAGGTTGAAATCCTGTTCTTCCTGTCACTTGACGGGGATTATTGCCAAACCGTTCGATATGTGGTCGTCCAT
This sequence comes from Candidatus Heimdallarchaeota archaeon, assembly GCA_048881705.1. Lineage (GTDB taxonomy): Archaea > Asgardarchaeota > Heimdallarchaeia > Hodarchaeales > Hodarchaeaceae > Hodarchaeum. The sequence continues at coordinate 30,875 of JBHLSH010000027.1, forward strand.
CGGGACCCGTGGTCATTCGAAAACCCCATACAAAGCCTGGTGGATTATTCTCAGCATCCTGTGGAGTGTTCATACTGAACCTTCTGAACAAATCCTCTAGGAAATAATCCATCTTGTTGAAAATATCGTCAAAAGATACGCCACCGAATTGGTCAAAAAAATTCTCGAAAATATCGTCGAACGGGCTTCTCCCGCGCCTACGTCGGGGATACCGCCCGCGGCGGTCATCTTCATCATTAGGGTCAGTTGTTGGATCAGACATGTCACAATCTCCATCTTACGTGAATAATAAGTCAAATAAGGGCCGCTTACCTATAATTAAAATAGGTTACCATAAAGTGTGAATAAAAAGAAAAGACATGAATATTCATCGTGAAATGGAGATTTCGCTCTTTTTATGAGATTATATGCGGAGCATCAGTCTCTAGTATTTATTAACGAATGGTGAATAATAATTTAATCTAAGTCAAGAAATAAATGCCTGAGTAATCAGCCTGATATGGGTGAATTTTTGTCAGAGCGTCCATTGATCGTTTTAATGACCGATTTTGGCAACGATGCTTATACAGGAATCATGAAAGGTCGGATTATTCAGATCAATCCAGCGGCCAGAATTGTAGCTCTTACAAACCACATTAAAAAGCACTCGATAAGACAAGGAGCGTTTATTTTACAGAAGTCTTACAGATACTTCCCTTATGGATCCATATTCTTGGTTGTGGTAGATCCAGGCGTGGGAAGCATAAGGAAAGCCGTAGTAGCGCAAACCGAGAACTATTTTTTCATTGCTCCTGATAATGGCATACTCTCACCCGTAATTTCGGAAAGCAGAGCTTTGGATATAATCAAGCTACATATTCCATCTGACGCATCAACGACATTTCACGGACGCGATGTATTCGCTCCTGCCGCCGCCAAAGTTAGTCTGAACTATTCCCTTCTAAACCTTGGGCCGAAAACCAAACTGGATAAGAACATCCGCTTTTACTGGGATCCTGGATCTTTTACTGGAGAGGTAATTTTCAAGGATGAATTTGGTAACATTATCACAAACATACCTAAGCTCACTAAATTATACAGTACTGAGAAATTCATTGTCATTACAGAATTGTTTGAAGGTGAAATGCCATTAAAGATCTCTTATTCAGAAGGTTCTACTCATGAACCCTTTCTAATCTTCTCAAGTTTCGACACATTGGAAATTGCCCTCCGAGAAGGAAGAGCTTGTGATCTTATACCTGTTAGTGCAGGAGATCGCGTGACGATAACCCCTCTCTAATAATCATCAACAAAGAACGAAAAAACTGCGCCTCTTGGCGTTTCCAATCTTCTTAGATTGTAAGGAGCATAACCGCTAGTTTTAATTGCTCATGGGAGATCAAATAGATAATATCAAATAATCGAAAAGCCACATCTCGCGAAACCCCTACATTTCAGAAACCGACCCCATTAATATCAATGGAAGTGAAAAATTGAGTTTAGTCGAAAGAATACGTAAGATGGAACTATCACTTGATGAAATAATACCTAAGTTCCAAGGAAGGTTAGAACTAGTTCGTAAGGATCTAAAGGATTTAATAACTGGCATAGATGATTTGAAAACGCTTATTGCAGATAATCGTCGAAAATCAAATGATTATACAAGAGAGATTTCTGATCTATCTAATGACCTTCAAGCTTTTAGAAATGAAATCACCGAGATCGAGAAAGAGATTTCCCGATCACAAGATATGGCCAATACCGTCAATATGGAGACACAGGAATTAAATAGCGAACTGATGGCGGAGAGAAACCGGTTAGGAACTCTCGAAGGAGAGAAAAACGCGCTAGAACACAGTTTAAGTGAGCTCGAACGGGAGAAATCTGGATTACAGGAAATTCATGATCAATTCAAGCCGAAATTTGAAAAAGAAGTCGGCTTAATCAATGAACGATACGCTTCGCTCAAGAAGAAACATGATTCGCTTGGTTATCGTTTCCAAGCTATGCGTATCCTCTGTTCTGAGGGTTATCTCGCGACCCCAGAGGTGAATATAGTAAGGTACCTCGCTATGAAGCCGTCTTCGACATCAAGCGTGACTGAAATTAAATCTACGCTTGGCGTTGATCCAACAGCGTTATCTACGGTTCTTCATGGCCTGGCCACACGGCAGGTACTTAAATTGGACGAGTCCTCAGGTAATGTTACAATACTTGCCAAAATTGATCTATTTGACGAGGTGAAATAATAATGGATACCGATACACTACGCGAGAAGTTCATTCGATCCGAGGAAGCGCTCAACAAACTCGCAGATGACATCAAACAGCTGGTTTCCAGTCAGAGTCAAGAACTACGAGATTCTCGTGATTACCTTGAAACCTTGATAGGAGAAAAAGAAGCTGTTGACTCGCAAATCAAAGAACAGGAAGCTAAAATTGCATCATATCAAGAAGATATCTCCAAACAAGGTAATTTAAAAGAAGCTTTAGTTAATAAACGATCTATGGTTTCAGAGGATAGCCAAAATAAGAAGATTAGGCTAGAGGAACTTCATCATGAATTAACCACAGTAAAAGATTCTGTTACTTCCACCAATCGTGTAATAGAACAATTAAGGATGGAAATTACACAGAAACGTGAGCATATTGGAGAGTTAATCCAGGCAAACCAAGAATTAGAAGAAAAATTAAAAATTGAGATGGATGTAAAGGTGACCGAGACGGGAAATCTAGAACAAGCTGTAGCTAATATGGAATCAGAAAATGCTGTAATCTCATATCTTCTTGAAGAGTCGGCGGAGGATATTCCTGAAGTGGATATTTTAGCCTCAGTAATGCAATTAGGTGAGGCCAGTAGAGATCAATTGAAACAATCCCTCGAAGGAATTGTGTCACCGGTCATGCTTACACGAACGCTCGGACGGATGGCTGAAAAAGGAATCCTTAACTTCGATGAGTCTCGTGATATTATTAGATATCAGTGAGGCGGAGATTATCACGATTTCCGAACTGAGTAATAAACCCGAAAATTTGCATGAAGATTGGGTTTTCCATCGAACTCTTTCATCAGGAAAAACCCAGTGTCTGGTATGTGCCCGCCATTGTCACTTGATTTCGGGAGAGACTGGATGGTGTGGTGCACGGATGTGTCAGGAAGGGAAAGTTGTCCCTAGAACGTATGGTTTGGTCTCTTCCGTTGCTGTTGACCCGATTGAGAAAAAACCCCTTTACCACTTTTTACCTGGAACGGGTATTCTTAGTATTGGTGCTACTGGGTGTAATATGGGATGCCTTCATTGTCAAAACCATTCTATATCCCAGAGTCGCTCTATCGCTCATCTCCGAAGGGTATCTCCTCGTGAACTCGTAAATCACGCATTGGAAAGGAATTTGCCCTCAATCGCTAGTACATATAATGAACCCATGATTGCGTTTGAATATGTTAGGGATATTGGGAGGATTGCCCATCAGGACGGATTGAAAATGGTGGTTGTCGATAATGGCTACATTAACAGGGGGTTGGCAGAAAGACTCACAGCTTATCTAGATGGGGCTAATATTGACGTTAAAGGGTTTTCTGACGAATTCTACTGGGAAATCTGTGATGTGAAGGCATGGAAGCTCGTTTTGAAGACCTGTGAGACTTTTTTCAACCGGGGCGTGCATTTAGAGATAACTAACCTCATTATCCCCACTAAGAATGATGATATGGAGATGATCAGGGGTATGTGTGAATGGATCGTGACCAAACTCAGCCCAAATGTACCCCTTCACTTCTCAGCGTTTCACCCAGATTATAGATTGAGGGATCTACCCTTTACTCCCATGAAAACATTGGAAGATGCCTTAACGGTTGCCAAGGACGTAGGGCTTAATTATGTATATCTTGGGAATGTTAGAGGTCGTAAAGGTAACGACACTTACTGCCATAACTGTCACAGCCATTTAATCTCTCGTACCGGGTATTATACGAGGATACTTGGAATTACTGAAGGTAGGTGTGCTAAATGCAACACGAAAATCCCAGGAATCTTCTCTAATTCAGATCCGGCTTAAATAACTCTAATAGGGAGTTCTATTACCTTTCCCATACGTAGTGCGAATGCTTTGAGTTCTGGATCGGGTCCGTCTCCTCCGATTAACCAAGTGTAGGGATAAGGCCAATATTTCATGTAATGTATATCCTGCTGAGAAGGGGCGAGCTGGGCATTCTCGGGATGACTATGAAATATTCCTACCAACTCCCTTCCCTCTTTCTCGTATTTTATAATATGCTGATAGAATATTTCATAATCGATACTGAAACGAGTAGGTGATTCATCTATATTGAGCATTGGCTGGAAATCTGTTACATTAACATGATTTTGGGGTTCCCATAATCCAAAGACGAGTCCTACAACTTCAATAGGTTGATTTTCTTTTAGTAATGATATAATTTCTTGATAACAAGAACTAAAAATTGATATAGAAGGTGACACATAACCACCTCCTTTATTTTGTCATATGAAGAGCCTAGGAACGTGTTTTTTATGGATATTCAGGATGAACACTATGCGGGGGAATAATCTTATCAGGAGAGTTCAAGGCTTCAATATACCGCTGCTGAGCCGCAGGTTCGCCGTGAATTGGCAAAATTTTGGTTGGACTTGTATATTTCGCGACCTCGAGGAGTCCTCCCTGTGACGCATGGCCAGAGAATTGGAACCGCTTGACCTCCAATTCAAGGTTAACATTATAGAGGCCTCCAAAACCGTTGTTCAGCAAAATTTGTCTCTGCCCTGCGGCTATATCTGCTCCTACAGTCCCCTCAACTTGATAGCCCACAATATAAAGGCCATTTTTTGGATCACTACCCAAATCGAACTTTCCCAGATACTCATAAATTGGACCGCCCTCTATCATACCCGATGTCGTCAATATGATAACTGGTTGTTCCTGATTTGCCAGGAATGCCCGTTTCTTATTTCTTCCTCCAGTTGGAAGGATCTCGTCAATTTTGTGGATACCTTCATGGTCAAACGGTGATTTGTATCCATTCTCTTTTAGAAAACTAAGTAATCGTTTGGATACCCATTTTTCGGTTAAATACCGGCCATAGATCTTGTTGATATCAAGAATCATGCCATCTATCCAGAGCTGATATGAATCTAGAAACGTATCAAACTCCTGGATCAAGTAGGTTTGAATTTCTTGTGAACGACCCAATGCAAATGAGGGTATTATCGCTTTTCCCCCTCGGGAATAACATTGTAATAATTTCTGCGTTAACTTTGAGGTTGTCTCCTTGCGTGATGGCAAGGGTCGAGTAGCATTGGTAGTTTCTGTAATCAATATGTCGATGGGTTCATCCAAAGAATCATTAATGAAAATCGGATCATGAAAAGGCGTTTTGGCGTCATTTATGTCTCCCGTATAGAAAATGCGGGTTCCATCCCAATCAAGCAGAATGCACGCGCTACCTAGTATGTGACTAGCATCATAAAATTCAGCGGAAATGCCATCCAAAAGCCGAAAGGATTGGTTGTAATTGTGAGGAACAGAATTTCGAAGGGCGTAATTGAGATGACGAAGACTATAATGAGTTTCTCCCTCGATTTTTAAATGGTCTTTCCATAAGATTTTCACGATATCTTTTGTAGGTGCCGTTAGATGGATGTCACCACCATATCCCCAACGATATAGGGCTGGAACATATGCTGAATGGTCTATATGAGCGTGGGAAACCAATACGACATCTATATCGGGGCTGAGGTCATCGAGCTGAGCGGGTGGAGACGATCGTTGATCTGATCTTCTCGGATGAAGTTGAATACCTGCATCCAAGATGATCCGTCTATCCCTGTCTGAAATCATAATACATGATTTCCCAACGGAGTCTGCGGCCCCAAGCACTGTAACTGTGAGCATTTCGATCAAGCTATAAGGCGTATGATAGAGGAACGGTGGTTAATCAGGGTGAAAACTGGAGATCCACTGTTTTCTCTGCTGAAGCGACTAGAGAATTCCCACAATAAGAATTTTCGGTTCTACATTTCGAACCAATGGTTCGTCTAAGGAAAAATCTATATAACCAAAGAATTCTCTCCCTCCTTAGGTGTGCTTTGATGCCAGTCGACCCACAACAAATACCGCTTTCAGGAATCCCCATTGGCATTTTTTTGATGTTTTTGGGTTCACTCCTGGGACTAATTCCTTTGTATGACCTTGGATTTATAATATTCCTTGGTTCATTAGCATTAGTGTTTATTCAATGGATTAGTAGCGGGGGTATTGCAGAAATGTTAAATTGGCTTCCATTGATTCTGATTCTGGCAATTGTCTTAACGCTTTCGTCAGATTTCGTGAGTCAATCACCTGAAACTCAAATTTTTACATGGCCTTTGATACTCGTGGTTTTAGTGGTGATCCTTGGTTTCATGTTCGCCCAAGGAGGGGATCTAAGTTTTATTATGCCTTTTCTACCATTTTTATTAGGAATTGGTATAATTGGAGTGGTGGGCGGGGAATTATTGTGGCAAGACGCATTTAGGGGTTTAGCTTATAGTATTGGCTTTCTAGGGATTGTTGTTGTGCTTATTTGGCTGCGAGTCCGTAAAACCCAACGTATGACACCCATAGTCGGGGACAAGGAACATATGATTGGAAAAACAGGACTAACTCTTAGTTTGATATCCCCTGATGTTGAAGGTCGCGTGAGGGTTGGAGGGACAACTTGGAAGGCCCAATCCGAGGTTAAAATCTATGAGAATGAGCCAATTCAAGTCGTTGGTATCGAGGGCTTAGTTCTCAAAGTCAAACCAAAATCAGGATAACCTCTACTTCCTTGTTTTTTCGCTACTGTCCGTGTCAACGATCCCCCGGAAATTATATATTAGTCAGGATAAAATAATATCTATCGGATCAGAATCACGATTTTGGATCTGTGACGAGTCAAGGGCCGGTGGTCTAGCTCGGTATGACGGCTCCCTCACACGGAGCAGGTCGATGGTTCAAATCCGTCCCGGCCCATTTTCTTTTTTGGATGGTGAATTATGTGGAAGATTCAAATGCATCCAAAATATACGAATATATGGTTTTTTCCTCTCCTGACGATTTGGCGAACAATCGTCGAACAATTAGCTCAGGCGTACTAGCTGCATATTGATAATATACAGGGGTACGATCTACCAACAGCTCTAAATCCTCTGAAAGTCCTTGAGCTTCAATTCCATCAATCCTTAGAGGCTCTTTGCTGTATTTTGCAATTTCTTGAGCGAGATGAGTGACGAAAATCCCCACAGAATGAGGTGATCGTCCTAATAAATCAAGAAAGGCGGCGATTACACGGGCAGATGCCCCCGGTTCAGAGATACTCTCCATTTCGTCTGCTAGAACCAAACGAGAATGCGGACTCATAATCATCTGCGAGAGGGTCTGTAACGTAGTTTCAAAAGCACCAGCATCCATCTGGCCTGCTGCCTTACGATAGTAATGGAGTTCCTTGAATCCCCCCAACAACGCTTTTTCACACGGAATTGGGAGTCCCATCTGACCAAGGATTACCATTACGGCAAGTGAAACGATTAAAGTTGTCTTGCCTCCGCTATTGGCACCAGAAAGTAAGACAATGCGTTCTCCGCTCACAACTCCATCGATCCTTCCAACTTCCCCTACTGCATAGGATACTGGCTGAACCTTTGCTCCGCCTTGTAGCTCCTGCTGGGTGAGAAACAGGTTACGACCGTTTTTAATTAATAATCCAGTTTTCGGAGATTCCCCAAGCTGAGGTAAGATCAATTGATATTCTGAAGCGAATTTTCCGAGCATAAAGAGGTAATCAAGTTCCAACATGTAATTTAATGCTTGTTTGGCAATGTTTTCATATTGTTTGAGTGTTTTGGCCAATCTAGTCTTTAGCTCAAAGGATTTGATGGCACGTCGTTGTCGAAGGTATGTCGTTAACCGGAAAACAATATCCTCAACGGGATCTACGGGATATCGAAGTTCCCGTGGAAATATTCCTACAAGGTATTCAATTTCCTCGTCCTGGAGGTCGAGGGCCTTGATAAGACTTTCTTCCGCTTTATTTATGATCTCTTCAACTGCCATAAAGAGTTCGTCATCCAAGTATTCTCGAAGGTTCGTTCGACCACTTTCGGGAGCGTATTGGGGATCTTCGGATGACATCCCCTTAATGAGAGCTAGTATTTTTTCTCCTCCGAGCTCAACTGTAGACTGTTGGAGCTTTTTCTCAAGAGCCTCATTAAGCCCGATAAGAACTTCATCGAGTTTAGCTTCAAATAGCGTTTCTGCCCGTAACAAACGGGAGTATTCCACATTTAAGTCTGAGGTTGGTTCACCAGATTCTTCCAGATTCCCCAGCTGTTCTCCCATTTCTCTTAACATCTCGAGATCGAGATTTTCGATATAGACACTTAACGCGGATGACGGTAGGGTTTGAAGGAGGTGGCTAAGGCCTGCAATTGATTCAAGCGTTCGCTTGTTTCTAGCGAAAAAACCTAGGGTTTTTTCCGGAACAATCTGAACTAGATCATTCCGGGCCGACTCGGCGACCGTCACAACATTGGGAAGACTGTCATCGAGAAGGATATCAGAGCCAATCCAGATAATCTCATCATATCCTTTTGTATAATCGCTTATGCGCTCGATGTCATCAATCAGAGTAACCTCACAATGATAACCTACATCGGATGTGGAGAGATCGTTAAATAAATCTTTGTCGGGGGTGACAATTAATCTTGATGCAGTGTCAAGGCGTGTCTTTTGTTCCTTAAGAGGAGCTAAATTCCGCAAAAGTGTGTCATATTCCTTGAAAGAGTGAGGGGATGCCCCGATTAGTGATGCCAATTGTATTCCCCTATCAGCGACATTCTGACGGTTCCTGATTTTATCGTGTGCTGAAATAGGGAGGGGAAAGTAGAGATACAATTTTGAGCGAGAATATAGTGTATTTGCAAATTTAGCGATAATTTCAATCGTTTGATTGTAGATACGAATTGCATCCTCTGTTTTCAAGAAATTCCGAATATCTTCTCCCGTTTCCTGGAAATGCAGATTGCGGCACAAGCTTAAAGCGAATTTTTCCCCGATTCCTTCAATAGCTGAGAGTTCAGCTATCCGTGATTCGCGTAATGCCAGTAACACGGCAGCCTCACTTCCAAATGCGGCTACGAGCCTATCTGCCACAGAGGGCCCAATCCCACGAATATCTCGAAGGTTTGTTACACTCAAAGTCTGTTCCTTTCGCTTGGCTATCTTTTTAAACATGAATTCTAGAATTCTTTTTTGCTTTTTTCTCCTTTAACTCCCACACGGTACTAGTAAATTCGAAATTAAAGACGGTGTTGGGTTATATTTTCTCGACTCAACAGGAAATCTTCGATTCGCAATATTGACAGTCATAATCATTACCAATCGTTAATTAAATCCCAAGCTTCGTGATTCGTTTCGGATTCACCTCGCGAATAAAAGTATGTAGCTCAGCAAACGAGCAATGATCACTATATGGGAAAAAATGAACATCAAGGCGTTTGTGGGCCAGTTTTATTGCCCATCCCGTCGGTGATATCCGTAGTGCGTCCGAAATTTTGGGATGTAAGGAATTATCAATACCCTGGAGATTTTCAACCATTCTTCTGCTTCCAACAAAGACCTGAACATCCTGGCTATCCGTGAAAATATCCCATTCTCCACCAATTTCCTTAAAAATCTCAATTTTTTGAGTAGGGGCCCAAATTTTTTTTCCAATAGCTTTACTAATTGTTTGAAACAAAATCTCTTTACCTATCTGGTAAGCGGACAACCAGACATTTCTTTCCGGGTAATTCCCCGGGGCATGGATTAAGGTAAGGATATCCGAAATAAGCTCTCTACGAGAAGGAAAATCATATTTGGGATCTCTTCCATACACGTAGTCCACGTATAAATGATCAGGATTTCTTATTAATTCCATCTCTTCAATGATGACTGAACCAAGACGAAAATCGCCTGTATACACTTCCTTCGTTCCATCATTATCTTCTATAACAAACATCAAACTTCCCAAACAATGATTGGCGTCTAGACAATGAACCCTAAAATCATCAAAGTCCAAAGATTGGCTAGGTTTGACGATTAGGCACTTTTCACGGGGAATTCGATGTAAAGCTTTGATAACCGCCGCTGTTTCTCGCGTACACACAACCGTAGAATCTTGAGCGGTAATAATATTCTTTAATCCTCTAGTATGGTCAGAATGGGCATGTGATAAGAAAAAATACCCAGATGAAGGTCTCCTCCGATCGTGTCTACCAAAAGGAAATTCATCGAAATAACTTCTGGCGATCGAAGAATACATGTGGATTTCCTCTTGATATCTAATCGGGAAAATCTCTTGAATGGGTAATAAATGTGTTATGATTCAGTTTGGTTTATGAGTTTTCCAATTGGTTAATTTACGGTGGTAATCCTTATTCCTTCTTGTCCAAGAACGTGGAACGAGTAAAAGGCATCATCCTAGATATTAAACCATCCAAAAGCAGATTGCGAAAATTTTTAAAGACTCTTAGAATCGCCTTTATGTGAATCTAAAGGTACAGAATCTCACGCTGTATCATGACATCGAGATCCTGCCGGAAGTTAAGCCGAGCTCCGTTCTGATCTGTACTGTTATGCGCGAGCTTACGGGAACATCAGAAAACGGGTATTGCCCGTTCATAGGGCTCGAGT
>JBHLSH010000028.1:0-40901 GCA_048881705.1 Candidatus Heimdallarchaeota archaeon
AGGTCTAGGTCTTCAGCCAAAGTTTCAGAGCTCCAACCTCCTATCGTATTAATCACATCGCGTTTCCAAATCCCTCCGCTCCCATTAAAAGTAATAAAGGCGTTTCGTTTCAATCGTCCGGGTTTCTCAACAAGGAAATGTCCGTCAAGCCCTATCGACATCGCCCGAGTAAATAGCGAGTAATGCAGATTTCTATGATTCCAGCGTGTTTGAACGGCACCGAGATATTGATTCGACTTAAAATAATGAACAGAACGTTGTATAAAACTGGGATCGATTTGAAAATCCGCATCAAAAATTGCAACAAGATCAGATTGGATTTGTTTCAAACCATGGGCGAGTGCCCCAGCTTTATATCCAGTACGGTTCGAACGACGGACTATGTCCACGTGAACACCTTTTTGGCAAAGAATGGAAACCTCCTGATCGAGTTTTTCCGATGTTACATCCGTGGAATCATCGATTATCTGAACCCTCAGCCGATCAGGTGGATACAGTAGGTTTGCAATATTTTTAAGCGTACTTCGGATTATGCGAGGTTCGTTATAAACGGGGATCTGGATTGCTACGGTTGGAAGTTCAGATTCTTCATAATACTCTGTAATTGGGGGATCAACCCATCTAGAGGAAGAAAGGGCTAGAAATAATAGATTAATAGGGTAAGGGACCAGTAATATTCCTGAACATATATTTATTAGAAGTAATAGGAAAAAAAACTCGTCCATTTCGAACCGACTCTAGTCTAGGGGTAGATAATGGATTTTTTGATGGGTTTTGTAATTAGCTTTTTAACGAGGCCTGATTCGTTGAGGCTGCCGCAGCAACACCTTATAAACGAGTTCCGAGCTCGTTAACCCGTTGGAGCTGGAAGAAGTGCATGAAAAACCTATCTCTACGCTAGAAATGAGCATTATTGATGTTAATTCCGAGTTCCTTGGTGTGAGCCGTCATCTACTTATGGAAAACGCCGGTCGGGGGATAGCTGATTTAGCTTGGAAAATCTGCCAGGAAACCAACAGAAGTGAGATTATTATTTTTGCTGGAAAAGGTGGAAACGGGGGTGACGGGATGGTAGCAGCTCGTCATCTTGCTTGGCACCTCCCGATTACTGTATACTTAATGGGTTCTAGCCATGCGATAAATAAAGGCAGTACCAAAACAAATTGGAAAATTCTATGCCAAATGACCAATACTGTCAGGACGGTCGAAATCAAGGATAGTACAGATGTCACAAAAATAAAAACTCACCCAAAAGCTTTAATTATTGACGCATTACTTGGGACAGGTATACGTGGAGAGATGAAAAACCCCATCCTCTCAATACTTGAGAAAATCAACTCTTGGAAAAAAAAAGGTGCATTTGTCATCAGTATTGATACCCCAACGGGTGTAGATCCAAATACTGGACAATTGTCAAATATCTTCTTAACCCCTCAAAGGACGTTTTGTCTACATAGACCGAAAAAAGGCTTATCTACAGAAAATTCTGGCCGGATAGACGTCATTTCGATTGGAGTTCCCCCCGAAGCTGAGGAAATAGTTGGGCCAGGCGATTTATTGGCGCTAAAAACTAGGCAATCTTGGTCAAAAAAAGGGGATCATGGGAAAATCCTTGTTATTGGAGGAAACGAGACCTATTCTGGTGCTCCTACCCTGGCTGCAATGGCAGCGATTCGTGCAGGGACAGATCTCGTGACAATTCTTACTCCAGATAATATAAGCGCAGCAATTAGATCTTATTCTCCTGAATTAATTGTTCAACCCCTTTCAACGCCTCATCTAGCAAAAGAATCGATCACATTAGATTTAATCTCGCAAAATGACGTTGTTTTGCTGGGTCCAGGCCTTGGCACCCATCCAGATACCGCGGAAGCCGTCAAATCGATTCTCGATATGGTCAAGAGCCAGAAGAAACCAATCGTGATCGACGCGGATGCGCTTAAATTAATCGATACTAAACTCCTATCTGAACAAACTATTCTCACCCCTCACTCTGGGGAGTTTGAGCGACTTACAGGAAAGAAACTTCCAACAGGAAGGAATCAGTTTGAAAACCGAAAACAATTGGTCTATCAAGCAACCAGCAGTTCTCCAAACATATGGGTCGTGAAGGGACATTGGGATATTGTCGCAGATACAAATTACTTGAAGGTTAACAAGACAGGAACCCCTCTCATGACTCGAGGAGGAACTGGTGATGTTCTTGCAGGAATTATCGCGGGGTTGATTCCCCAAACGGCTTCGTTATTTTATGCAGCCTGTATTGGGGTTTACCTTAACGGACGGGCTGGAGAACTTTCAATTCAGAACTTCTCTTTACCTCAGCTGCTCCAACATATACCCCTTGCAATCCAAGAAGGATTGGACTTCATAAGGAAAGAATGAGAAGTTAAGCCGCGGGCGTGGCCATGACCTCGAATGCTTCGATTTCTTCTAAAATGGAATAAATCTTTTCAATGGATTGATATACATATTCTTCTTTCTTCGCACCAGTGCAAACCAATTTTCCTGATTGGAATAATAGTAGGACCACTTTAGGTTCCTGCATACGATATATAAGACCAGGAAACTGTTCTGGTTCATACATTGAGTGCTCTAGTAAAAGGGCTGCCAATTCCAGATTAATTCGTTTTCCCAGAGTCCCCGATGCCACGATGTTTTGAACCGTAATCGTTGCTTCATGTTTAACATTATGCCCCGCCTGTCGCAGAAGCTCCGAAATCACCTCAACTGCTTCTTCAATCATAGGAACCGATTTTGCCCCCGTAACAACAAGTTTTCCACTACTGAAGACTAGGATAGAAACTTTTGGCTTTTTTATCTTCACCACAACGCCAGGAAACTGTTCAGGAATATATGAGACCTGTACATCCCCTGGCAAACGGCTAGCCGCTCGTTCCAGCTTAATTTTACAACGTAGGTCAACTGATGCCACAACATTCTGCACTTCGGCGTATAAATCTGCTTTTTTTTCATCGTCTGACAAGAAAATCACCAAAGATTCGGTTTACCGAACCCACCATTTGAATGGTCTATCCAGCTTTCTCTAATTGGCCATTCGTTTCAAAGTTTATAAGTGAGTTTATAAAGTGTAAAAAGATACCATCTGAAAATATGGTTCCATACCCTTAATAAGGCTTTAAACGACATTAAAGTCTCGAGAACGCACATCAGTCATTCACATGAGAGCAATAACAACTGAATTCCGTTGACATGAGTAGTTAAAGTCCTTTTTCTTATCTCTGAAACATAAATTCTTGTAATACAACCATACCAGCATTAAACATGCGGATAAATCATTTATAACAAACTCCCTGTAATCAGAAGCGATCCACTGGAATTTGAATGATTTACGACATGCATATGGAATAGCAAAAATGTTAGATCCCAAGAACTTATAAACTCCCCTTTTAAATCTTTGCCCAGCAATCTGAGCTAGCGGAACCTTCCCACAAGCATGAGGAACTTTGGAGGGGTTGTTGATTTGATGTCACAAAAAACCCAAAATGGAAAATGTCCTGAATGTGGTTCTGTCGATATTGTAAATGATATGACAAAGGGCACCTCGATTTGTGCTTCATGTGGCCTTGTATTAGAAACGCGGATAGATCTCGGTCCCGAATGGCGGGCGTACGATTCGAATGAAATGGCAGAGAGGGCGCGCACGGGTAGTCCAATTACTCCGCTAAAACCTGAAATGGGTTTACGTACTCAAATCGGCAGTATTCGCAAAGATATATCTGGAAGAACCTTATCTTACGCATCCCAAACCAAATACCGCCGCCTATCACGGATCGATAATCGAACACGGAAATCAGAAATAAGGAATCTTCGTCTCGCTCTCAAGGAATTAAAGCGTATAAAGAGTCATCTTGAACTTCCTGAAGATGTAGCAGAGATGGGAGCACGTATTTACAGAAGAGCATTAAAGAAAAACCTAATCCGTGGACGATCAATAGATTGTATGGTGGCTGCAAGTTTATATTTGGCATCTCGAAAGAAAAGGTTGCCACAGACATTGAAAGATATTGCTGCGGTTTCCTATATCTCGACGAAGGATTTAGGCCGCTGCATCAGAATTATTTTACATAAACTTGATCTTAAAGTGAGTCAAAGTGACTATCGGGGCCTGGTGCATCGATTAGGTGTAAATCTACGGGTCTCAATGAAAGTTCGGCGCAAAGCTGTTGAAATCCTCAACATTGCCAGGAGACATGGAGCTACAGTGGGAAAGAACCCAATGTCGTTGGCAGCAGCAGCCATTTACATAGCATCCATCCAGACTGGTGAACGCAGAACTCAGCAGGAAATATCGACGGTAGCCCGAATCACCCCTGTAACTATTCGAAACCGCTTTAAAGAGCTGATCAGAATCCTAGAGGATGAAGCGAAACAGGCTGGGACTGATCCGCTCCGTACTTTGTTAACCTGACAATTCTCAAAATGAGCTCAGTTGACTTCTTCAACTGAAGATACCTGCCCATCCCGAATGTGAAAGATTCTATTAGATTGCCGGGCTATGTTAATGTCATGAGTTACTAGAATCGTTGTTTGACCAAGCTCTCTATTTAGCTCCTTTAGTAAATCCAAAACCGCATCTCCCGTTTCAGTATCTAAATCTCCTGTTGGTTCATCTGCAAGCAAGATGGAAGGATTATTGGCTAAAGAGCGCGCAATGGCGACACGTTGACGCTCCCCACCGCTCAACTCGTCAGGTTTGTGGTCTTTTCGTTCAATCAAACCGACTTTTTCTAAAAGACTTAGAGCTCGCTCTTGACGTTCTTCTTTGGGAACGCCTGCAATTAACATAGGGAGCTCGACATTCTCGAGCGAAGTTAAAACTGGCAAAAGGTTGTAGAATTGGAATACAAATCCCACTTTCGCTCTTCGTATTTCCGTGAGTTCCTTTTCGGAAGCAGCCGAGATATCTCTGCCCTCCAAGAGTATTTTTCCTGATGAGGGCCGGTCTAAAGATCCAATCAGGTTTAAAAGCGTCGTCTTTCCGCATCCAGAAGGCCCCATAATTGAAACCATCTCGCCTCGTTTGATTTCCACGGAAATTCCGCGTAGAGCGTCTACTCGGATGCCTTCACCGAGTATATAGCTCTTTCTGAGATCTACACACTTAACAATGACATCATTCTTTGACAGGCAATCCGCCTCCTATTATTCATAACCAGGCCTAGGTTTTCCTAAAATTCTCGCAATATAACGAAATAGGTTTCAATTTAAAATTATTTTTAACTGTGCGGATATCATCTGTTGGAATCTGAAGGAAGGAACCATTCGTGATAGAACAACTGCTAAAAAACCCAATATCTATACCAATACTTCAATTACTTGCCAAAGAACCATCGAATATTCCTCAAATCGCAGCAGAACTCCAAATTGAGCTTTTACCTTGCATTGCAGTGGTGAGTGAACTGTTCCATTTTGGCCTGGTTCTACCAGCTCAGAAGTCGTCCAACGAGCAGATACACCCGAGTAAATATCTCAATGATCTGACTAATACATCATTGGGACTTCCAATGCAGGAATACCTCGCCCTATGGGAGGGTCTTCAACAGAACGAAGATCAAGTTGATCAGGAACGACTCAAACGCCAAGTATTCACGGTTCCACCCGACCTAGTCCCAACACTGAAGCAGCATGAACCTGAAGAGATCCGAGCTTTACTTTTAGGCAAGCTTTAGGTGAAAATGCTATAAACAAATTTTGTATGCAAAAGATTTTTCAACTGGCTTAAAGGAAGCATCTACGCGGGTTATATCCATCATATTGAGATTATCCTCCTTTATTCTTCATTTTTAGGGATATGGTTTGCGGTGTATAGGCAAAATGCCGTATTAAACGATTTTATTAACTTTTTAAAGGCCCGGGGTCGATTTCGATCAATTGAATTCGTTGAAAATACGGTCCAAGCAATTCCTCGCATTCCTGATCTACCCTCTCTGATTTTCTACATTGAACAATCAGGGGCTGAGCAATATTACACACTTGAAATCACAGGAAACGAATCCGCGGTTATGAACAGAGAGATACGAGAGTTCTTTGCAGGTCATGCTAACGTGTTGATAGACACAAAAACAAAATATTTTTTGACTTCTGGCGCAGGTGAAACGTTCACCATTGAACTTACGGGAATTGGACCCCCATTCGAAAAACTTGACGCAGAAATCTTGGATCTCATTAGTGCACAGAATTATAACACCACTGGTATCCAAAAAACACTAGTTTTCGGTCGGGCTGAAGCACCTCTCATTTCCAGAAGTCCACCTGCCGCTATGCCATCATCTAGACCCTCTCCAGGATCAAATTTTGAACCGCAACCTACATCTCCTCCCATACCTTCTAAAGCCTCTCCTAAAATTCAGAACAAGCCATCAACGCCCTCTTATCGACCCAATCAGTCCTCCTCCGAATCTTCAATGGCCATTGCTGCAGAAATCCCTCATACCGAAGCCCACTCATTGGATACTCTCGAATACGATACAGACTTAGACAAAGGAACGGATGAAAAGCTGGAGGATCGAAACATAGAGGAGACCCAATTGACTGATGTTGAAAAAGACAATGATCCAGACCTTTTTCATCCATCCCTCCCTGATAGGGAATATTCGGATGACGTAGCACCATATCTTAAACAAACTACATCTCTCTTCCGACGAGATAATTGGGAAGAGGATTTACCATCAGAACTTGAAATGGAAATCCTAGAACGAACTTATCACAGGATAAAACATAGAACTAAACCAGAAATTCTAGCATCGGATATGGGTATGACCGTATCGGAGGCCGAAATGTATTTACGTTCACTTATCACCAAGGGTCTTCTAAGAACTCAAGTAGGATGGTTTATTATAAAAAAAAGTCATCTTCCGTTTTTTAAAAAGACATTCGCAGATATCGATGCCAAACGGAAGAAAACGAAGAAATCACCGAGGATATCACGGGTCGGTGAGGGCCTTACCACAGAAGAAATCTCCACCATAAAAGCAATTAAATCGCGGCCAAATCTTAAGGCACAATCTAATCTATTAACGCGCCCTACAGGATTAAAACAAAGCGTTCTAAAAGAAGTTTTGCGTAACTTAGTAGACAAAGGTATATTACGGGTATCCTATGGTTGGTACATTCTAAAAGACAAGAATATACTAGAACACAGGCGTAGTGCCCAGTTTATGGAACAAAAAGTCCCTCAACGCCAATTCGAGACTCCATCTGGCTTGAAACTTACATCCGAAGAACAACAAGTAATTCAGGCCCTATTACAAAGGCCCAATTATAAAGCGCAAACCAATTTACTTTCTCCAGAGGTCAAATTGCCGAAAGATCAAATTAAACATGCGTTACGATCTCTTGTAGACAAGGGTATAGCCCAAGTAAAATTCGGATGGTATCAGCTACTCAATCCCTCAACGTTTCAGGTCGACGGTTCATAAGGTCAAATTACTTGAGAAACGCCATCGTTCGAAAGGTAAAACAATAAATTTATGAAGGCCTTTGGATAAATATACCTAAAAACATGCTGAAATATCGAATATAATTACAAAGAGAGAATAAAATGACAACGAAAGTCCATGGTGTTGTGACATCTCCGGTGACGTCAGAAAAGGCCACTGATGGCGCAGTCGTAAAACCAGTAACAGTCACCAAGAAAAAACGATTTCACGATGACAAGCTCATGCTTTCTACTCTCCTGATCGCAGCCACGATTACTGTTCTTTTATATACTGTACCAGATTGGGTTTTCCTAGAAATACCCACCAGAGACATTATCCATATGCTGTTAAATTTCGCAGGAATAGAAAACAGCTTGATTCCGAATGGAAATCCGACACGAGTCATTCCAGAGTTTCTGCGAGGCGGGTTGTTCCCCTTTTTGGAGGCTACCGCTAAAACCCCAGGAATTTACATTCCTTCTACAAATGGAGACTACTGGATAGTCAAAGCCTGTACTGGGATGCAGGCTGGTGGATTGCTAATTGCCCTCATTATGGTAACGGAGGCCCCCTGGTTAGCTCGCCTTCGCGCTAGCATTGCCTTCTTTATAGCCTTATTTATTGGTAATGCCCTAAGAATCGCGTTTCATTTATGGTCGGTTCATTTTTTGGTTTCTCAGATGGGAATGGATCCCGAAACAGCATTTTACTGGGCCCATGATGTCTCCTCGAAGGTTATTGGATTCTTCGGAACGATTTTTTTCGCATTCTTAATTGAAAAATGGGGTCCCGTACCCATAATAGACCAGTTTGCCGATTGGCTGGATTATTTCTGGTACCGAATAAGTTCGCTTTATTCTTGGGTTCTAGGTAATCGATAAGGCCTTTTGCCAGTTTTTTCAGAAGATTACAACCTCAAGATTCAGGGATGGCGATCTGCGCATATGAATCAAATGGATCAGTATGAACAAAAAAGATCATAAGTTGCAGAAGCACCAAGATAATAAAGATCATTAAATGTTCTGATAGTTCGAATAGAAAGATCAATGGTGGCCTAATAATTGAGTACATTGCGAAAAAGTAGACGAAAGGATGATTCTCCCATGCCAGCCACGGGAGCAGGCCTGATAAGATTCTATTCAGAAAGTGATTCACCAGGTTTAAAATTGGGACCCATGTGGACTGCTGTGATTGCAGCTGTGTTCGTTGCTTTCATTCTTTTATTAAACATTCTTGGACCTAGATAATTTTTGACTTCCTCTCATTTAATTACCGCAAACTTCAATCATTCTGCTCAAAAAACTCTGACAATAATAAATACGTTGGTGGGAATAAATGGTTACGGATATACCTATTTCCAAGATTATGACAAAACGGGAGAAGCTCGTCTGTCTGAATATACCAGGGA
This sequence comes from Candidatus Heimdallarchaeota archaeon, assembly GCA_048881705.1. GTDB lineage: Archaea > Asgardarchaeota > Heimdallarchaeia > Hodarchaeales > Hodarchaeaceae > Hodarchaeum. Next base: position 8,851 of record JBHLSH010000028.1, read on the forward strand.
ATAGGGACCTTTTACTGGATACTATACAAAAGACAGGTCTGAATGTATATCCAGTCTTGAAAGAAGATTCGGACACGCTGGTAGGGGTCGTTTCACGATCGGATCTATTCAAAAATCCGAGTGAAACTCAATTGTCTTTGCTCATGAAGCGTGATGTGATCACGCTGCGGTCTTCTGACACGATAATCAAAGCTGCGAAAATCTTTGCACGAGAGGTTTTCCAAAGAATTCCTATCACAGATGAAAACGGCCAGCTCGAAGGCCTTATTTCACGAACGGATATTGTACGGATGGTAGTCAACCCTGCCAAACTTCAGGCCGACGTAAAAGACTACTTTAATACTAACGTTACGACTATCTGGGAGGAAACCCCTATCACCGTAGCAGCTCGTGTTATGCGTCTTTCTCATCAAAAAGGAATTCCTGTGATCAATGAAGCCGAGATGGTAGGAATAGTAAGCCAGAATGATTTCTTGAAGGTTGTTCAAATCCTAGATACTCAAAGTAAGAGTTTGACAGGGCATGGAGCTGAAAATGATAGCTCCTCGTGGGATTCAGAGTCTGTTCTGATAATTGGAGCTAAAACCCTGACCTTGCCTCGGGATCTTATGGTTCGCGAGATCATGGAAAGAAATGTCGAGATTTGTTACCAGGATAGTACAATCTCTGAAGTCTGCCGAAAGATGGTCACAAAAAAAATTGATCAGCTGCCCGTTGTGGATGTCGGTGGAGAAATTACGGGAATCATCAACCAGAAGGATCTGATTCGTGCGTATATAGACTTCTATAACGCTAATCCTCCATAACTTCCCGAGGTAATCTTCTCGAAAAACGTTGAGGAGAGTGAAACGAGGCCATGCATTTAGTTTGTGCTATTCCTGACTCAGCAGTATCTGACACCTCGGATTTGAGAATTAAAACAGAAAAACTATATCAAATTGCACGGGCAGTGGCAATCTTCCGAGCATCGGAGATTTTGATCTACCATGATCCCTTTCTCAAGCCGTCTCGGGCCAAACGTGAACGAAAAATAATTTCCCGTATTCTTCGTTACATTGAGTGCCCTCAATACTTGAGAAAACGGTTGTTTCCCCTTTACCGGGAAACGGCGGCGGTTGGAATCCTCCCGCCATTGGCTACTCCACACCATGGGCGTTTTCATAAGCTAAAAAGAGGAGAAATACGAGAGGCCGCTGTTTTTCTGAACCAAGGAAAGGTAGTAGCTGATGTCGGTGGTCCTCACCTTCTTGAGGTTTCAAATCCTCCCCGACAATCACTGAAGGACCGGACTGTAAGATATACAGTCAAGATTGAAGAAATCAACGGGAAATGGCAGGCAAACGTAATTGATCCTCCTCGGAAGCTATATTGGGGCTTTTCAGTAAATCTTTCAGAGGCACCACTAGGTAAGGCCCTATTGAATCGAAAAGAGATTCTTATAGCTACATCAAGGAGTTGCCAACCTCTGTCAGCAGCCACTTTCAAGGAAAAATCCTCAGAGGGATTTCTGGTAGCATTTGGAGGCCCTTATAACGGAATTCCAAATATGCTTAAAAATGAGGGGAAAAAAATTCAGGATGTGTTTGGCATCTGTCTTTCCGTCATCTCGAACTACGGAACACGATCTTTGAGGCTGGAAGAAGCCATAATCATCACATTCACCAAATTAGACCAATATTTGACTGGAACTTTAGCCTAAGCAGATCTCTTCGTGTTGAAATACCGAAATAATAATGCAAGAATCATTATTGATAGAAAAAAAACGAAGAAGAAAGGGAGTTCTGCCACTTCTGTAGTCGGAATCGTCGAAAATCGCATTATCATTAGCGTCCAGTTGATTAGGCGTAAAGGTTTTGCGGAATAACCATTCAGATGACCTTATTACCTTTTGCCTTCGTAAAAAGCTTTAGAGATTGTGGAACGACGAGGGTTTTGATTTGAAATTCAGGCTTGATTCAGTCCTCTACCGGTTGTATGAAAGGCGGCTCTGGTCACAAATCAAGGATGGGATTACCCATGGAGTTCATCCCGAGCATGTTGCCATGATCCTGGATGGCAATAGGCGGTTTGCTCTAGAAAGAAATCTACCGAGCTATCTAGGTCACAGATTTGGACAGGAAAAATTGAAAGAGGTTCTCAACTGGTTTTGGGATCTGAAAATTAAGTACGTGACATTATATGCTTTTTCTACTGAGAATTTCGAACGTCCTGATCGGGAAGTTAAGGAACTAATGAAATTAGCTGAAAAGGCGTTTCGGGATATTGTAGCTCATCCAGAAATCAAAAAGCGTAACGTAAAGATTAAAACTATTGGTAGAACACATCTACTCCCTTCTAAAGTTCAAACTGCCATCAAGGAGGCTGAGGAGGCTACTGCGAATAATGAAGGCCCCATATTAATTATTGCTATTGGTTATGGCGGCCGTGCTGAGATGATCGATGCAATTAGATCGATAGCACGAAAAGTTGCGACCAAAGAAATGGCAGTAGAGGATATTAACGAAATCGTGGTTAATCGACACCTTTATACAAATGGTATTCCAGACCCAGATCTGATTATCCGTACTTCTGGAGAAGAACGACTATCTGGTTTTCTGACTTGGCAATCTGCCTATAGCGAACTCTATTTTGCGGATGTGTTCTTCCCTGGTTTTCGTAAAATCGATCTGTGGCGTGCAATTCGAACCTATCAGTCACGACACAGACGGTATGGCCGATAACATATCCTAGATAAATATGAGGGAGTTGAATTCAATTCAATCAGGTATACATACGACGAGATAAATCCTTATCTCGATTTGTTTCTTCAATAGGAGCCAATTGGCGCTTTATTTGTTCCTGGATCTTTTGCGCATTTTCTATCAGCATTTCTGTACTTACTTCAACCTTCAGAAGAAGATTCAACTTGTTAACGGCAGAAACAGCCGCAAGAGGATCGGGTCGTTCACGTGTGGCGTAGGCTAGAAGTCCAACTGCTGGAAACATGTTAATATCAAGATACCCCAGGGTTACAGCCAGAGGTCCAGCAACGAAGAGGCCAGGGTCTAAGAGGTTCTCCCGAACTTCATTGATAAACCCATCTGGTACGTTTTGATAAGTGTAAAAGGCACGACTTGGGATATACTGGAGCGGATTGTCCCCTGCCTTTAATACTTCGTCCACTCCTCCCAAAAAATACGCCACTTCCAGGTTTGGGTGATTTAATATCCATTCCGAAAGTTTTTCTGAGAACTCGATCTGAACATGTCGGTAAGGCTGTAAATGAGGGACAAAGATGGCAAAATCATGATTTTGACTAGCATAAATTTCAAACGGTAATCGGAGATGGTTATCCTGGACAGAAATAAAGGGTGGAGCCCCGCTCGAGAGGATAGTTGCACATCGGGTCAGATTGAGTTCCTGGACCAAATGAGTAACTGTAATATAGCCCGTTTCACCGAGTCCATGCCATCCTGCAACGAAGATTCGACATTGGTCAAGGATTTCGGGATTTTCGTTAAAGATCTTAAATTTCATCGGATCTTCATCTCAACTTTATCTTTCATTTTTGGGTATGTAACGGGCTCGGGATGCAATCTTCTTAACCTGCTCAAATACCTTGGGGCCATTTTCATTTGTTTCCAGGTAAATGGACTGAAAGCCAGCGATCAGATCTTTGTAGTGTGGAGAAACAGCTTTTAAAGTGTTTTGGAATAATAATAAGTCATCTGCGTGTTTTTCATGCTCAATAGTCATTTGTGCTAGCCCAAAATCTATCAACCATGGAATTTCTTCATCAACTATGACATTAAATACGGTCAGATCTCCGTGAACGATATCATTTCTGTGAAGAAGCCCTATCTGCCTACCTAGCTCGTGAAAGATTGGAATTAGATTGAAGGCGGGAAGAGTTACCACGAGCTCATAAAGAGTAACCCCTTTAATCTCTTCTATAATCAGGGTTCGTTTTTCTGTGTCAATGCCCAGGAGTGCTGGAACCCGTATACCCAATTGCCAGGCCAACTTTATTATACGTGCTTCGGCCCGTAGTCTCTGTAAACGAATAATCTGATCAATTTGGGGAAGTCGGTATTTCTTAGGGGGACGTCGTTTGATAATAACAGACAGATCGAGAAATTTCCCCTTATAAACCATTGCCTCGGCTCCCTTGGCAATCAATCCCTCCTGTACTAATTTCATGGTACCCAACTCACTGTTACCTGATCTGTGCGCCAACGTGGCATGACAAAAGAGTCCTCGATTGTGAGAAAGTCCTGATGTTTGAACATGAGTGCCCCAGTTAAAGCAATCATTGCCCCGTTGTCTCCTGCAAGATGTCGAGGTACTACGAAGTATTTTACCCCCTGTTCAACACCTACTTTTTGTATCATTTCTTGAAGACGAAGGTTGGCAGCGACTCCTCCCGTTAATAGCAGAGTTGGTTTCTTTGTGCAGGCTAAGGCTCTCTCTGTTGCTTCCGCTAGCGTTGAAAATGTATACTCCTGAAAGGAGTAACAAATATTCGCTATGGTATTTTGAGGGATTAACCTTTTTGCTGCTGTTAACACACCTGAGAAAGCAAATGACATCCCTTTTACTGTGTAGGGAAGGGGTAGGAGGGTATTTCCGTTTTTTGCATGTTTTTCAATTTGAGGGCCCCCAGGATGGGATAGCCCTAATTCCCTTCCAAGCGTATCTAAAGCATTGCCAATAGCAATATCGAGGGTTTCTCCCAATACACGATATCGTTTATTAAGAAAAGCAATGAGTTGAGTGTTCCCTCCACTCACATACAATACCAATGGATCGTGAACAGGGGCGACAACTCGCCCCAGTTCGATATGAGCCACACAGTGATTGACTCCAATTAGAGGCCGTTTGAGGTATGATGCGATAGTTCTGGCTAGTGTTGCAGTAACTCTGAGACAAGGGCCAAGCCCTGGGCCTTGCGAAAACGCAACCGCATCAATCTTTTTTATCGAAAACGGAAGTTCCTGAATGACAACCTCCAACAGTGGAGGGAACGCCTTGGATAAGAATTGAGCCGCTTCCCGAGGATGAATTCCACCCTTTTGCGGCAAGTATGTTTTCGCCTTATTTACAATAATTTCGTGACCCCGGACAACCGCAATCCCAGCAGTGTGGGCTGTACCCTCAAATCCCAGTATAATTGGATCACTGATCTCCATAGGTTGTACAAAACTCGCACTAATATTCTGTGTATCCACAGTGTCCACAAGAACGTCTATCTTTATGTTCCGCTAAAAATGAGCCTTTGCAGCGGGGACAGAACTTTCTAGATCTGTTAAGCTTCGTTTTCTTTTTGTAATCGACATCATAAAATTCGTGTGCTTGTTTCCTACGATTAGGCATGATCTTTCAACTTTTAGGCTTCGGTTCCACTATTTTATTCCGAACCAATCGATAACGTGCTTCGAACTCCATAGCATCCTGGGCTTTATCATAACAATGAGCAACGACGCTCGAGATAGGTTTCCCGAAGTGTCCTTGGATACTTTGGATTACAACCCGTTCTAAATCTATGTTTAATTGAGCGGCAACTTTCGCTCGAACGGCTTCTCGTGTTGGGGTCGTCTCCCCGAGATGCGTGATGATTACGGAAACCTCCTTCCGTTCTATCAAAGGGTTATATCTTTCTTCTTGAATTTGTATTTCCATGATCTACCCACGGTATTCATTATAGTACTCGAATTGGTCAAGCAATGCAGTTATTCTATCTTTCGATGATGGCGTAATCGTAACTACTACGATTCCAGCTTCCCTATTTTCGATAGGAGGCTGGCCGTATAGAACCATACTTCCGAGAGGTGACCAGAGGATACACGGGATTGTGAGAAGATCCTCCTCACCGGAAACCCGGACACAAACACGAATTTTCGACCTGGATGAAAAACTTATTGCGTTTTTGATTATATCGATAGCCTCGTTAAGAATCCATTCAGCAGGATTCCGTAGGACCAATTCCTTGTACAATGCGAGGTCTAGTGTCACCGTATCGGATCTTAGGGTTTTACCATCATAAATAACGACATTGGGCAAGAAATTCACATTGAACAGGCTTGCCGTACAAAAATCGCCTACAGAAATTACTAAGGGCGGAGAACGAGAGGTGATAAATCCTACGGTTTCTATTGCAACTTCACGAGGTTCTCCAATAAATAATCGGCCAATTGGGCTACGTAATGACTCTCGCAAAGACTTGGGAAGCTTATAGCCGCCTGTCAAAAAACGTCCCTAACTATTATGGAGGAATACCTACCGTACTTTAATAGCATATATACCTGGTCGAGAGACATTCAATTTACGAGCAATCTTGCTTTCTTTCGCATTTCGAATTATAACCATGCCGCTAAAGTTCTTCGATAGATGATTGTGAGTTCTACAGATTGGGCACACCTCCTCCCCATGCACAATGCTTTTACATTTTTTGCAGGCCCGATAATTTACCATCTACGCCGGCTCCTGATCTTTTTCTTCATCTAGCCATGTTTTGAGGCCCAAACCTTCCCCTTTCATCGTTACTGCAATTTTCATGCTTACATGGTCAACCGTAGCCGTAATAATTCTTCCTCGTACCAGATCTCCTTGCCTGATTGTTCGTCCCGATTCGCGTCCAACAAGAACCCCCGAAGCTCTAGATGACATTTGAAAGAATTCATCTGAGATTTGACTGATATGAGCTAAGGCATCTGTACAACCAATGCGCATAAAAAATCCAAATTTGGTCGTTTCTACCACCTCACCCTCCGATACTTCGTTGTTTAACGGTCGGAAAGTGATTGCTTCATATTCAACATCATGGAATGTTTCGCCGTGTCCTGGGACGATACGACCAGGCGAAATATGAAGGATGGACAAAACCGCTACAATCATGCCTACATCTGCGCCAATTGTTGTTTCATTCTTTTGTCGACTAATATCAAGGATGACGTTTTCAATCGGTTCGCCAAAGCGTTTGGGAGGAACTCGGATAGTTTCGCGAATTCTAGTTAGGTAATACATCTTCTTTCCAAGTTAGATAGGTATTTTTGCGAGATCCGCAAATATTTTTTCCGCAATTCGGGCTTGAAATCGGTAACGATTAACCCTCATTAGGACGACAGTGATTTAACTAGGTGACTGAAGAGATCTTCGGTCATTTCTTAAGGAAATCGGATTATTAATCCAATGCAGGGTTTGTATGATAGATTATTGAGGTTTTCGATACAGTTTGGTGATATAAGCAGACCCAAAAGTTAAAATTCCGATTTTAACGGGGAGAATTGCTATTATATCCCCTTCTCATGGGATCTATGTACATCATTGGAATCTAATGGAATAGAGAAAGAGGAAATGTGACATATGTTTACCACATTCTTTCAGTTAGACCTATTTGAACAATTAGTTCTCATAGGAGTGATCTTGGTCGCGATTCTGAGCTTTGTATACTCATGGTGGCTCAGAAACGACGTCATGAGGCAAAAAACTGGTACTGAAGATATGCAAACTGTCTGGCGAGCTATCAAGGAGGGGGCCGATGCGTATCTCGGTAAGCAGCTTAGATCAATTTTACCCATTGTGGTTATTTTGACGGGTGCTCTTTTCTTAAGCGTATGGTTGGTTCATCCATCGAGAGCGGCACAGACTGAATTCGGACCCGGTACCCTTGCTGCGAGTCTCGGACTCGATCCGACATTAATGATAGCACTGGGAAGAACATTCGCATTTATTCTAGGTGCAAGCTTTTCACTTATGGTTGGTCAGTTTGGAATGCGTATTGCTGTTCAGGGTAACCTTCGAGTTGCCGCCGCTGCGGCAAGCGCAACAGATGAATCAGGCAATGTTTTAGACGTTGACAGACGTTACAATAAAGCGCTTTCCATAGCTTATCACGCAGGTACTGTAACAGGCATGTTGACCGATGGCTTCGGTTTATTAGGAGGTACAGTGATTTTTATAATTTTTGGAACTGCGGCACCCGATGCCTTGTTAGGCTTTGGTTTTGGGGGAACAATTCTTGCACTCTTTATGCGAGTGGGAGGAGGTATTTATACAAAAGCAGCAGATGTAGGCGCTGATCTTGTCGGGAAGGTTGAAGCTCAAATACCTGAAGATGACCCTCGTAACGCCGCGGTAATCGCTGATCTCGTGGGAGACAATGTTGGTGATTGCGCAGGAATGGCGGCAGATATTTTTGAATCCTACGAAGTAACGATCGTCTCCTCACTGATCCTTGGCCTCTTCCTCTATCAGCTTGCCTTGGATGCAGGGCAACCCTTAGCCCAATCAGTGATTTGGATCATGTTCCCTCTTATAGTTCGTGGCATTGGAGTGGTTAGTTCCATCGTTGGTACTTTCGCTGTTGCCCTCTGGAAAACGCCCGATGCTGAGAAGGCAATGTTCAATTCCTATGAACTTTCCAGTGCCATCACAATTTTCACATCCTTTCTCTTTGCGACCTTCTACGCTGGAGATTGGCGCCTCGCCTTGCTAATTGCCACTGGGGTGATGCTAGCAGTCTCTTTTAATCCTATTACAGCCCGATTTACGGCTAAGGAGCGTGGTCCAGTTCAAGAAGTTGTCGATTCGATGCACGGCGGTCCGGCAACAACAATATTGTCTGGTTTAGCACTTGGATACGAATCTTCTGTTTGGGCTGTGGCAGCGATTTGTATTTCGTTTGTGGTTGCAGTTGCAACATTTCTTATCCTTCCTGGGAATCAACTCATCGTTTCGATACTACCTGTACCGAAACTATACATTGATACGGATAGCATACTCCAATATATGTTGTACGGTATCAGCTTGATTGGGATCGGAATGTTATCTCACACAGGTAACAATGTTGCGATGGATTCATTCGGCCCTATCAGTGATAACGCACAAGGCATCGCTGAAATGACCTCCATGGATAAAGAGTCAGCTAGTGTATTGGAAGAGCTTGACGCAGTAGGAAACACAACTAAAGCCATAACGAAAGGCATTGCAATTGCAAGTGCAGTTATTGCTGCAGTGAGTCTCTTTGCTTCATTTGTAACAGATATTCAAGTTGTTGTCGATAGCTTACGAAGTGAGTTTCCTGATATTGTAAATCCGTTGGCTGATGGCTTACGTGTGAATATCCCCGCAGTGTTCGTAGGATTACTCCTTGGTGCGGCGCTACCTTGGATCTTCGCTGCATTCAATATTCGGGCAGTGAGTCGTGCGGCTGGTGACATTATCGAGGAAGTGAGAAGACAATTCAAAATTCCAGGGGTGATGGAAGGAACAAAAAAGCCAGATTATAGACAAGCTGTAGGAATTTCCACGGCTGCAGCCCAAAAAGAGTTGGTGAGCCTTGCAGTAATCGCAGTATCAGTTCCTATTATGGTTGGAATTCTATTTGGCGTCCTGATTGCCCAAGGAGGTGCCATGACTGGTTTATCGGAAGATGCTCTCCATACCATCGGTTCGGGGGTTGAAGTTCTAGGAGGATTTCAAGCAGGAATCATCGCATCTGGACAATTATTGGCTGTTTTCATGGCTAATGCTGGGGGAGCATGGGATAATGCGAAGAAAGCTATCGAAGATGAAGCTCAGGATATAGAGAAGAACATGGGAAAAGGTTCAGAACGTCATAAAGCAGGTGTCGTTGGGGATACTGTTGGGGATCCCCTAAAAGATACCGCAGGTCCTGCTATAAACCCCATGATCAAAGTAGTGAACTTAGTGAGTCTAATTTTAGCTCCACTTCTTGTTGAATCTAGTCATGATCCGCAATTGAGTCTCATATTAACTTTGGTCGCGGCGGCACTGTTTGTACTGTTTGTGTGGGCGTACAGGAAAAGTAACCGAAGAATGGCTGCCCTAGGTGAATCATGATTCCTTGGGGTATCTCCAATCTTTTTTTTCATTTTAGATACTTACTTCATCAAAGATGAAATTGGAATAAAGCGTGAGACAAATGAATTCAGGAAATCCAGAAACCGACTCAGAACGAAGTTTGCTGCTGATTAAGCCTGATGGGGTTAGAAGAGGCCTTATAGGCCAGATCATTGCTCGAGTAGAATCAAAGGGACTCGAAATCATCGGATTGAAGATGGTTAATCTAACTGATTCCCAAATCGATCGCCTTTATGACATCCATATCGGTAAGGACTTCTATACCGATTTGAAATCTTTTATCAGCTCTGGTCCAGTGGTTGCGGTTGCAGTACAAGGATCGAATGCTGTGAAAGTTGTTCGTAAATTATTGGGCGCTACTAATTCTATCGAAGCTCTACCTGGAACCATTCGTGGCGATTTTGGCCTAGCTTTAACAAGGAATATAGCCCATGGTTCCGATGCTCCCGAACGCGCTCAATATGAATTATCGATTTTCTTTCCACCTGAGATTTCAGGAAGACACCCCTTGGATAAACTGTGAAAAGTGGAATCCTAGTGAAACAACGTACACCCTATTCACGTGTTAGGATCGAAAGCATATCACGGGGCGAAGTAATACAAGAACAAGAAGGGAGATGGCGCCTACTAACCCCCGATGATCGGTTCCTTTTTCGAGTATGGATTATGGGTATTATCACAGATAAAACTGTTGATGACGATCGGGTTACCCTATCCATTGATGATGGAAGTGGGGTAGTACGAGTCATTGCATTAGATGGGAGGTTTGATGAATTCCAGCGCTGGGATAGGGTTGAGGTTCTGGGAGCTATCACCGTTTCCCCTGTGGAGGACGAGGTGGATGTCACGATCACACCTGATATCGTTACACGAATTACAGATGATAACTGGTTTTTGGTGCATCGATTGAAGATACTAGAAAACAGGAAAGTGACAACGGTCGATACCGTTCGATCGGCTGTAGTGGGAGGAATAGAACTCACAGGAGCAGTCTCGATTGAGGATCTGAAGGCCAAACTGAAGCAGGCTGTAAAAAGATTAGATGCTGGTTCTGGTGTAGGATACGACCAATTGATTGCAGAATTTCCGAAGATTGATGAAGAGCAAATTTCTGCCGCATTATCGGAACTATTGGATTCGGGAGAATTTTTCGAACCCAATCCAAGCGTGTATTCCTATATTGAGTGATTTTGCCATATAAATTGCTGGTCATACTCTACTGAATGTTCCATTGGCTTATGGGAGTCAATCTACTAATCTTGTTAAACAGGATACATTAGAATATGTTTGTTTATGTAAGGAGAGCAATAATCCACTCTGATATGTATTGCTTGCTTCATTGGAGATTTTGGATTCAAATGGAAAAACACGTGATACTGCGACCCCGTCATTAATGAAAACCTAGGGACGATTCCACTGAAACGCATAATACCGTATCTGTTTGTCAGAGAGAACCGTTGCGATTACATAACGTTTCCGGACCGAAGTAGCCAGCCGCCCAGCACGAACCAAATCAATAGGTTCCAGACGAGATTTGTTTGGAATTACGGAAATAAGGAAAGGGGAATGATCGATACCGGGACCCCTTTTATAAACCGCAAAATCCGTCCCAAATTTCAATCCAGGGCGTACAATGTATCTTAAACGTCGAAGGTCGAGATAAACAGCATATAAATCTTCAAACTTGGCAAAGCGGTCTTTGCAAATCCTCTGGAACTCTTCTCTCTCAAGAGGTTTTAGTCCCTCTGTGATACTTATGACTTTTTTTTCTTGAAGAAATGCCGCTTCAAGTAAAGTAAGCTCAAGTGGCCTATCGAATCGGGGGGATTTTGGCTTCCGGATCCCAACAGGCTTTCCATAATAACCAAGTTGATAAACGCTGCTCCCAGCCTCAGGATCCCAAATTACGACCTGATTTCCGACCAATTGGGCAGGGATTGGTTTATCCAACAGTTATACACCAATTTTTGTGGATTTATTCAAAGATTATTGGCCTGTTGTTCTCTACGATTGAATTTAGGAGCAATCAAACGGATTAAAAGCATAATATCAATCATGATAATGGTAATCAGAAGGATGAGGGCCGCATAAAAGTTTGCCCAAGAAATATCTTCAGGAGGCTCCATAGCTGTGATTTCTATGGAATTTGTCTCCGTAATTAATCTGATCGCGTTGGTTTCAGAATCATAATATTCAATAACGGCAGCCTGTATACTAAATTTCCCGATCGCGTTGGCAGTGATAGAATAACCAAACACTCGCGTTTCATTAGGACCAATCTGTGCATAAGAAAGTTTATCTAACCCCGTGGTGTTAAAAATCCATGGATTTGAGAATCTTTCAATGTATGTAACATTATAGGCTGTTCGATTTCCGAAATTCCGAATAATGACGGTAACAATTATTGTCTCCCCTAAAGTGACATCGGTCTTATCAATCGACTTCGTGGCAATTAGAGCAGGATACTCCTTCGAGACCTTCAAGGTAATATCATTCCCTGATGATATCACTCTTGTGTGGGGGATTGTTGCAAATGTAATTGGATAAATCATGGTAGATAGACAAATAAGCGCCACACACGCAATACTTAGGAGTGGCAGGAGATAAGAATGATAGGACCGCATTTTATTCATCACTCGAAGCCGTTTAGTCTGCGTTTCAATGGGCTTTTTTTCTATAGTTATCAAATCGGGTAAAAAAACTTTTTTTCTCCAGTAGTAAAAAAGCGACTCATGTCATCTCTTAGGTCATCTTCGTTGTTTGAGAAGAAATTTCTTTTTTTTGGCGGCAAAGGAGGAGTTGGAAAAACTACCATGGCTGCCGCCACAGCTATTCAGGCTGCCGATATGGGAATTCGCACTCTTCTTGTTTCCACAGATCCTGCACACTCAGTGTCGGACAGTCTGAACCAACAAATCGGAGGTGATACATATACTGAAGTCACGGGAGTCTCAGGACTTCAAGCTATTGAACTAGATACTCAAAATGCTATGCGGTCGTATTCTGATATTGTATCACAGCAAGATCCATCAGGGCTTATTTCCGATCTCCTTGGAAGTGATGACCCCTCCGCCTTGTCTCCTCCTGGTGCAGATGAAACAGTAGCTTTTATCCAACTTCTCGAATTCATTAGAAACCCTGAGTTTGATACCATCATTTTTGACACGGCTCCGACTGGACATACTCTTAGGTTGTTACAGCTCCCTGAAATGACACAAACATGGCTTTTTAGACTAATTAAAATGCGACAACGTCTCGGAGGAATAATGACTGGCATGAAAGCGTTTTTTGGAGGGGGATCAGGACCCAGCGAAAAAGAAGCTTTTGAAAAATTGGAAGAACTCCGAGATCAAGTAGAATTTGCCCGGGAGCATCTTCAAAATCCTCAAGAAACAGAATTCGTGGCGGTTACGATACCAACAATAATGGCATTATGGGAAACGGAGCGTCTTATCAAAGCATTATATGAAGTGGCCTTTCCAATCTCCAAAATCTATATCAACCAGGTTCAACCGGAGAATCCCCATTGTGCTTATTGTACGGCCCGTTTTGCCAATCAGAACGAAACATTGGCAAAAATCCATGAGCTGTACAATGAATACGAAGTTTCCGAGATCAAGATGTATGAACACGAAATTAGGGGAGTGGAAAACCTCCGAACACTTGCGGCTCTTTTGTATGGCGGTACAAAATAATAAAAATATGTCTCTCAGATTGGATGAAGATCTTTGTAGGATTGTATTGGAAAATGCATCCTCGTGGATTAATCGCAAAAAATCTGGGGAGAACGAACGCTCCCAAGGTAACTGGGTAATGATATGTAGGTTAATCCTCGTCGTCCCAATTCTTCTTAATTCTCGCAAAAGCGGCCCTTAGTTCGTCATTCATTTGAGCTTTTAGAGCCATGGGAGACATACGAGCAGGAGATCCAGGTGCCTGCGGTTGTGATTGAGGAGCAACTCCTGGAGGCCCCGAACTAGGAGGAGAAAGGCCTGGAGGTGGGGGAAAGGACGAAGCAGGACCTGTAGACTGACCAAATCCTGGTAAGGGGGGTAGCCCAGATGGAGGAGATGAGGACGTATTCTGTGTTGGCGAACTTGAAGGAAGAGTAGGGGGAGACGGAAAATTGGAGCCTCCACTGCCAGGGGAAGGGGGGGGTGGGGGAGGAGTTCCTCCCATGGAGGGAGCGGGTGGTGGGGATGAAGTTGGAACTGCAGGCATGGGTGGGGGCGCAATTTCAGCAGAAGGAGTTGCAGGCGATCGTGTAGATGCTCCCATAATAGGACTAGGTGGAACTGGTGAAGCGACTGAAGGAGATGGAACATTTGTGGTAGGAGTTATTGCCCTTGAAGGAGTTGAACCAAGGGCCTCCAACCTCGCAGTAAGTGTATTTACCTTCGCATCGAGCTCCTCGGTAATTTCTGCCAATTGAGAGACGAACAAGAAGAATTTTTTTGTCATTTCAACTAAAATTTGCACATTTCGGTCTTGATCTTCACCGAAAAATTCATCCAGGTTTGTCACTATTAATACACATCACTAAGATCGTCTTTGGCACCAGTAACGAGGAAATCAGCTATTATTAACTGAAAACGGGGTAGTTTGTGTTACTATTATTATATACTTTCCGGTACCTTCGTTGTTTTTTATTTCTCCTTGAGATATTATAAGTCATCTCTTATTATGATAATACTGTGAATATTCAGTATTTCCATGACACAATTGAGTGTAGCGTGATTTCAATGACACAATTCGTATCTGCTAGGATCTCCTCCGCACTAGGATGTTTAAGGCTATTGAAATAGCGAAGGAGGATCTGTTCTGCGATTGAAACAACACGCCTATTGTCCAGTAGTATATGGGCGTCTCCAACTCCCATAACACCATAAATGGGAGCACGGATGCCAGCATCCACACAAAAACTAATGCGTGGATCATTCAGGATGTTTTTAACTTTTTTTGTACGCGTATGGCTTCCAATGTAAAGTTTTCCACGGACATATTGATACCAGACGGGAACAACATGGGGATGACCGTCCTCATCTATTGTAGCCAAGTGAAGAAGTTTTTGATTGGCTAGGAATTCGAGTTTTTCATCCAATTGGAAAGCCTCACTCAAAAAAATCCCTATAGACCGTATTGTTTTAATAAAAACGCAATTTTACATGCATCTCTGGTCTCTTTCACATCATGGGTGCGTATAATATGCGCTCCAAGTGAAACTCCAATTGCTGTTGCGGCCAAAGATCCAAAGAGTCGTCCATCAGGTGGTTCGTTCAATACTTTGCCTATAAATGACTTTCGACTAATTCCAAGTAGGATAGGGCGCCCCAAAGATCTTAATTTGGGTAAATTCTTGAGAATGTTATAATCAGCCTCGATTTCACGCTCGGGTATCCATCCTCCCAGGCCAGGATCCACGACCATCTTAGAATCAGGAATTCCCGCATTTTGTCCAATGATTAGACTGTTTTGTAATTCGTCCAGGATTTCTGACACGATATAGACATCTCCTGGTTTTTCACGGCATGACATAATGATTGCTGACGCTTGATGGTCTGCAATTACAATCGGTAGACGTTGATCGCTCTTAAACCCAGAAATGTCGTTAATGATTGTGGCTCCCTTCGAAAGGGCGTATTCTGCGGTTTTAGCAGATTGTGTATCTATTGACAGAGGTATTTCTTCACCAATATCGTTGAAAGCATCGAAGAACTTAGATAGACGCTCTCGCTCGGTTGATTCCGAGACAACATCTGATCCCTGGTATAAAAACGCGGGAGCGCTGGAAATCGCCCCAACATCCAGGAAGTCTGCGCCAGCCTCCATCATCGCTGTTATTTGAGAACCAATCTCGAATTTTGAGGTTTTAACGCTCCCCTTGAAAAACGACCCAGGAGATAGGTTAATTACACCCATGATTTGGGTAGGTTCCTTATCACCTAGGATTTTGCCACCAAGTATCCCTTCAATTAACACCTTATTCAACCTCAATTGTCATTATTCTTTTCGAGAATACCATAATGGACCCATATATAGACACAATTCCGGATCCATCTTCATTTGCTGGTTGTTTTCGTACTCATCTACCTTCCCTTCATGGAAAGAAAGTTCATCGCATCCCCGAGCAATTACAATGGGTACCTGTTGCGCGGACTCGCCCATGAGTATTTCTGCACCACAAACGAGATTGTCCGCAATAGCACGAGATGTTATTCTCATCGAACGTCCAAAAAGGTCTAAAGATCCACGATCATCAATGACCGGACTAAATCCAGCAACGGCGAGGGCAAAACCTGATGTCCCTCTTCTCAAGGGGTGAGTTTTCGAATCCGAAATAATTATCCCTACTTTTTTTCTTGTACGAGCATAAATCTCCTCATGGATAGATTTTGCCGTTTTTACGGGATCCTTGGGCAAAACAATTAAAAACCCCTCTCCTCCAGCATTACTTTGATCTACTCCGGCGTTAGCTTGGAGAACTTTGTCTCTTAAGGCAAGGACAGCTCCTGGAACGGCTCCAAAAACTTCATCTGCTTCTTGAAAAACAGTTTCGACAAATCGTGGATCCAGGTTCGCAGTAGCCGCAATTTCCTTTGTACGTTCGCCAACCTTTGTAATAGAATCCAATGGCCGCTGTCCCCCTTCGCTGATTGAAATGATCTTGCTGGCGATAATAATAACATCCCTATCTCGTAAAACGAAATTATTAGATTCGATGGCATCGAGCAGAACTGATGTTATGTTTTCATCCGATTTTGTGACTTTAGAGGGTGTCGGAACCCCAAGAAACTCGATTTTCACGAGGTATACACCAATATCAACCGGATATTTCATTTGCTTATTAACATCAATAAGACATTCTTTTAACATGTTGAAAGTATGTTCGAAATCAACATATCCTGAAAACAGGAAGCTACTAAATCAATAGTAGGCTTAATAATTCAACAGGAGACACATTTAATGGCTTTAGAAGATCGAGCTAAGTTCGGAATTCCCCTATTGGACGACGCACTCGGGGGTGGCGTTCCCCGCGGTTCCATCATCTTAATTGAGGATGAGGTTGGAATTAATACAGAACATATTTTGGTTCAATTCCTATCAGAGGGCCTTAGAACTGGGGAGTACGGGTATATCTTATCGACGGAACATCTATTCAGTCATTATTCACCTTTGTTTGTACCCTACAATATCTCTGAGGTTACATTTGAAACTAAGAGGTTAGTCTTTTTGGATGCGTTTTCTAATCCCTTTGGGTACTCCGAGGGACGCCCAATGACGACTGCTGCGGAAAATGTGGTTAGAGATATCACACAACCAAGACATGTGACAGACCAAATTCGACGCTCTCTTTTGCACGTTAGAAATCAACCCGTCCGTGGGGTTCTTGATTCTTTAACCACTATTCTCCTTGTTTCTGATACATTGAAGGCTCCAATGGCCTTCTTACAACATAAGATCGCTACCGACAAAGAAATGGGAATCGTAAGTCTGTTCACACTACATACAGATGTTCACGACGCCCAGATCGTCAAAGCTATAGAACATTATTGTGATGGAGTGCTACGTCTTCGAAACGTAATTCCTTCCGACGAAACGGACGTTTCAGTGGAGATGCTTCAGATCCTTAAAGTTCCCGGCATTCCACTAGCAGAATTGGAGGCGACGGAATTCGGATTCAGTCCAAGTCCAGGTCATATTGAACTCACTCCTCATTGAAGCATTATGGCTATTATTGGTTTGATGGTAATGGCTTCCAGGAAGAATTGTGATATCGAAAATTGTGAAAATGAAAGTAAACGGACCGTTTCCCGTGAGAAAGCTGGCGCTGCGATCCAACAAGCTGGACTTAATCTAGCCGTTCGAGACAAAAAAACAAAAGCGCATCTCTGCGCTGACCACTATCGGAAAATAAAGAAGCAGCTGAAGAAAGACCGAAAACTTGAGCGGCTGCGTTGGGGAAGCTAAATTTCTAAAATTATTCATTCGCGACCTAGGATGAATTGGAGAAAAGATATTACTTGTCTGGATCCAAGCATCAGTGCAGGCACCCGTTTCTTATACTGGCGGTATGAATCTCCAAATCGTTCAATTAACTCCTTTTCTTCAACCAAAATGAGATGTAAGTTTATTCCGATTAAGAAAAGGATTAGCGTGTAGAGTGCATAACCTGATAATCGGAAAAACAACCCACCAACTGCCACCAATACCAACCCAAAATAGGCAGGATGACGAAGAACTGAATAAATCTTGTGATCTTGAAGTTCCGACTCTTCTGGATAGTAAAGATAGATCAAGGCCATGTAATCCACCCCGAATGTTGTTAAAGCTCTATATCCAGTTAATATTCCCAACAATAAGAAAACAATTCCTGTTGATTGTACAATCAAGGATATTAGCTGAGGGAGATCGAGTATAGTTATTATAGAGTTAAATAAATAGCCAGATAATGTATTCAATGGCTGATTCGGTATTATTACAAGAAAAAAATTGTGCATTACTACGGCCAGGACAAGCGGAATCCCAACGATACCCCATATGAATCCTCGTTGGAACGCGAGTTCGAAAGTTTGATCAATCAAATGGCTTCTACGTGCCCAAACACGGGATATCAAGAAGAATCCTATTCCAACCAGCGATGTTTGACAAAATATCGGCAAAACTGGTTTCAGGGCAAGCAAAAATTGATTATTGGGAAATAAATTTGTTATTGTATATGAAAACAGCAAAAAGAACAGACCAAAAATGAAGGTGATGAAAAAAAGAAGAGGAATAAAGAGAAGTCGTTTTCCAGGATAATCTGGGAGTTTCTCTCTCAGTTTCTCCGTTCCTTTTAGCATTATGTCAATCCTCCTTTCTATTGCACCTTATAACAGACGAAATGGCAAATCAGGTTTCTTGGCCCAATTTAATGCTCCAAATTCCCCACTACTAGAAAAGCTTTAGTTCCATGGCATCGTCAGGGCAAATAGCAATACAGTCCAAACAATTGATACACTGCTCTGATCTCACCCTTTCTGGAGGATAGGCAAGTACACGTACCCCTGTGGGGCATACGTCTTCACACCAACCGCAATGGGTACATTTTGTGACATTTCTTCCAACCCCAACAATTGAATGTTTTGCTAAATATCCCATGATGATTCCTACCGGACAGAACCATCTACACCAACCCTTAGGTACATAAATAACAAGAATGAAGGCAAATACGAATATCGCTAATCGAACCCAAAATATTATGTCTATAAGTACGATTTCTTCCCATACCAAAAGGTTACTGATTCCACCCCAATAGAAAAGGCCTGGTATTATGACAAACAAGAAGGTCGCAGGACTTAAAACAGTCCAGGGTTGATAAGCAAAGAAACCAAAAGCATCTTCTACGTCAGCTGCGTTTCCAAGTCCAACATTAATCCCGATAAATATCGAAACCAACAAAGTAGCTCCTGTTATGAATTCCCCTATTTGACGTAGATTCAAATTGGTTTCACGGGTAGGTTCGTACTTGCTTTTCCATGTGGTGGCGAATCCGACTAAGTCTTGGGCCAGCCCAATTGGACATGCCCACGCACAAAACATTCGACCGACCAGTGCACCTATGATTAAAAAAACTGCAAGCGGAACCAACGGAGCAATAGCCATTGTTAGCATCCGTTGTAGGAGATCGAAAGCTCCCTCACTGGTAGTAAACAGCGTTCTAGGCATTACCACAGGAAGAACTAGCCAAGTTGCTCCAATAGAAAAAAAAGTCAAATTAAGGAGTAAAAACATGACCCCTTGAACGAACACCCGGAAAAGCCGGAGTTTGGTGAGATTAACTTTAGGTTTTTTGTGATAACCCATGGAAATACACCTAGGGGAGAGGTAAACCTGCAGTGGCACTGTCAGTAATTTCAGAGATGATTTCTTGAATCAACTCGAATTGGTTAGTGGAAATAGCCAGGGTTATGAAAATAATCCCAAGACCAAGGGCTAGAAAAGACTTTGCGTTACTCTTCACATTTTCACATTCCTAATTCGACGAGATCT
Organism: Candidatus Heimdallarchaeota archaeon; assembly: GCA_048881705.1. Classification (GTDB taxonomy): domain Archaea; phylum Asgardarchaeota; class Heimdallarchaeia; order Hodarchaeales; family Hodarchaeaceae; genus Hodarchaeum. The sequence continues at coordinate 28,741 of JBHLSH010000028.1, forward strand.
CTACACAGGGGAGCCCGTATGGTCGTTACTTAAAGACTCTCCATCCGACTCTATACGTACTTTGTTTTAAAACGGTATACAGAAAGCAATACGAACATCTCAGAAACCCCAATCTCGACTAATACTGAATCCCTGGGCGACGATTCGGGCATCCCTGAACTTAAGAAGTAAACGAGGGTGAAAAAGAGCTTTTAAGGGAAGAACAAGTTTCTGTATTGCACTCAGAGAGGTAATATTCCATCCATCAATCATCTGCCCGAAATTTTCGAGATCTTTACCAGTGAATTTGGCATAGAGGATATCATGGGCTGATTTTATCGTGGGATTGGTATAATCCATGGCCATAATTTTTTTGTGATATATGCTTAATTGTTTTTCATCAAATCGGTTGTTCGCATGGACTTCAACCGCTGTTTGCCCTGCTAACATACCAGAGTGCACAGCTATTGCGATTCCTCCATAAAAGATTGAATTTGTAAGACCAGCGGCATCTCCAGCAGCCAAAAAGTTATCTGTGTAGAATCGAGGGATGGGCCCACTAGCCGGTATGATTCCCGCGATTTTTTTAACAATTCCGCTGTTCCTAATTTCTTTATGGTTAAGATACTCAACGAATTCGTCTAATATTTTCATAGGATGTGATAAAGGATCACTGATGATACCTACATTGGTACAATTCCGTTTCGGGAAGACCCATCCGTAATGCATCTTTGGTAATCGTAAGAAATCAAAATAAAATTCCAAGGCATCTGTATGGACGCCTTCGATCTGGTATTCAACACCAGAAACATACTGGGCAGGTGGTTCCAAACCAATTCTTCTTACTGAATGAGCAGAGGGGCCATCACACCCAATGACTACATTGCATGTGTAGTCTCCATTAGTAGTTTGAATCCTCATCATCTGGTCTTGATGTTGAAATCCAGTAGCCTGTGTTCCCAAGCTGAGTTCGGCACCCTTTTTTGCGGCAGTTTCCGCCATAATCTGATCAAATCTGGGACGGTTAATGGTAAAAGTAGGGAGATTTGATGTTGCTACTCCTGTATTTCCAAAAAAAAAGCGTTGGACATTTAAGCCACGTTCAATGAATGATCCTGTTCTTTGTAATTCAAGCCGGGGTTTTTGGATTTGAATCTGAGGTTTTGGCATGTTTTCGAGCGTTAAAAGCTTCTCTGCAGAGATTCCTTCCCCACAAGCGAGAGGCCGCCCGATTTCTTGGTGTTCTTCAATGATTAGGGTAGTTAAGCCTGATTGGGCTGTTGTAGTTCCTGCAGATAATCCCGCAGGCCCAGCACCAACAACTATCACATCAAAATCAGCCATTTTCTTTCGTTAGTTTGGGGAATCGAGCTTTTTCTGAGTCAGCACCTACATCTCCTCAGAAATAATATAAATTTATCTGAGAAAATGTTGATCGTGCCACAAGACCCAAAAAGATTAGGAATCTGTACAAAAAAGACCCAAGGAAAGGTTCTTGTTCAGGTTAGAGAAGGAAAATTACCAAAAATAGGAACCCGTGCTGCTGTTAGGAAAAATGGTGTATATAAGGAAATAGGGGAGATTATTGAGGTGATTGGCTCAACACGAAGTCCGTGGATTGTTATTGCAGTAAAAAAGGAAATCTATCAGCTTGTACAATCGGATGACGTGGTTTATATCGGAGAACGCCCCGTTAGAAAAAAGCTGAAACGCTTTACGCCCAAAAAACGAGGGAAAAAAACACAAAAGACGAACCTTTAAGGATGATTAACAACCTAAATCGCTTAACCTGTGCTCGACAGGTTGTTTACGACTCAGAGAGGTTCACCATAAGAAGGTACACATATGGCGCGAACGCAAAGAAGATCAAAGCGCAGACCTAGCGGAGGACGCTATCACGTTTCCACTAAAAAGAAAAAACGTGATCTTGCGCGACCCCCAGCTTTAACGCATCTCGGTCAAGGGAGGAAGAAGTATATTCGAACTCGAGGCGGAAATAGAAAGATTCGGCTTCAGGTAACTCAGTTTGCCAATATATCTACCGGAAATCCTAGAAAAACAGAAAAACTGGAAATAGAAGACATCGAAGATAATTCTGCGAATCGTGACTTTGCACGCCGTAAAATCATTACGAAAGGAGCAATTATTCGCACCAGTAAAGGGTTAGCTCGAGTTACAAGTCGGCCAGGCCAAGCTGGCACGGTAAATGCGGTTTTGATGTAGTATTTAACAAACCTTGACGAGGTACTGTTGGAGGGACGCCTACAGGTTATTGGTTTTGAGAGTAGGGTAGATCATCTATCTTTGAACGTGACTATATTTGGTATAACACCAATTTATTCTTAACGGAGCGATTTCACGCTCTAGGAGTCCAAAAAAAAGATAATTGCAGATTTTGACCTTTGCGTCCCATCACAATAGGGAAGCGACGAGGAATCAGCTGTAATAAGGAGGAAAGATACAATAGGGTCAATCCAATGATCCAAGTTGGGGTTCAGCTAAGTCAACTTGTGATTCTTCCTTCCTGCCGACGTATTGCTTCAACTTTTTCATGAAAACAATATATAAGGCTAAAATTACAAGGGTGGTACCTAGAAGGATGATAAAAAAGAGATTCAGATCAGTTTCAGCGAATGATACCAATCCAGCACCTAATAAAATGTAAAAAGCAACGCGTGGAATAGTACCTATTAAAGTAGGAATGAAAAAACTCCAGAAACGAATTCTTGTCATGCCAGCACCGTAAGACACGGCATCAAATGGAATAAACGGGACTAATCTGCCAATGAGGACAAATTTGAAGCCATGCGTTTCTATTACATCCAAGAAATACTCTGAATCTTCATCAATAAAGCGTGCCAGTAGATTGGCCAGAGGGGTTAAGAATCTATGTTCTGAACCTTGTCCTGTTTCTGAACCTTTACCAGTTCCGAATTCATCGACAACGTGGCGTTTCAAAAGGGTTTGAAGCCCTTTTGCAATGTAAAATGCACTAATAGCACCCAAAAGAGATCCAATTATACCACCGACCAAGGCTAACAAAATTCCAGTGGGTCCATAACGATCATAGAATCCATACCCTGCAACTGTTAAAACCGCTTCAGAAATAATTGGAGCAACAATGGCCTGGAATACCATGGCAAATATTAGGCCAAAAACTCCGAAGGTTTCGACTAAATACACTAAAACATCATTTAGATAATCCCAGATAGATGCAATGCTTTGAAGAATCACTCTAGATCCCATTACTTGAGGAAATTACGCCCAGGATAAAGTTTTCACCATTTAAATTCCAGAATACGGCAGTATCGTCCATTTTGGCGACGTTATTTATATTCAAGGTTATCAGGGAATTAACCCCGTACCTAAACACATATTAGAAGGGGTTGTAAGAACAATATCAAACAAGTATTACAGACCATATGGTCTTAAGTACTAGAGGTACGCCCTAGAAGTACCTAGTGGAGATTTTTTTTGTGGATAACGACGATTTAAAGGAATCTATTAAGCAGTCTCGTCCGAAGAGGAATCCGGATCATGATATTGATCAATGGCTAACCTTAGAACACTTCCCTGATGACACAAGGGTCAATTTGACAGCACGCGGGCGCAAATTCATTTTTCAAAAGGGAAATATCCAAAAAGACCTGGAAGGTGTAGTAAGTCGTGCCCAATGGTCACGGTACAGGTCCAATCCCGAAATGACTATCCCCTTGTCCACCCTCCGTTTATTGATTGGACAATCTAACCATGAAATGTTCATGACTTCATTTACAGTCACTTCGATCGGATCAAAAAAGATTCAACTCCCTATTCGACTCCCCATTCGGACCAGGAGGAATCATCTTGCAAAGCTCCTGGCCCTGCTTACTCTGGCCCGTAACGTCTTCCTCACTGGCACCTATCAAACAGATCAACGTCATAAAGTCGAGGCTCTAATAGAGACCTTTGAGGAAATTTTTGACTTTAATTTATGCCCAGATGGTGAAATCGATTATAATCAGAGAGGGTACTATATCAAAATTCCTGTACAACTTTGTCAGGCTTTGATCAAAGTCTTCACTGGTGAATACAAGGCTAATTTCCCCCAAATCATTCATTCAGTAGCTATGTGTGAAGACGAACAGGATATCTTAGATTTCGTCCGTCTGTGGCTTCAATTTTCAAGGGTTTATCGGTTTGAGCAAGGAGAAGATCTGTTCATGTTCAGAGCTTCCGATGAAACTCGTGAGATCGTCAAATTACTAGAAAAACTAGGGGTACAATGTGATACAGGGTCAATCATGGAAGGAGGAAATAAATTTGTGCCGGTATATAGGATCCCCAATGTAGCGGATAATGAACTTATCCTCGCCAATCCCTCTGTGGTCTCCCGTTTAAGATCTAAAATTGCAAACCAGGATGCACGGATCAAAGAACTAGAAACAATCAAATCATCTTTGGAAACGGAATTGAACGAAACCACACGTAGTGCAAGTGAAAAAGTACTCTGGTCACGTGGGATGGATGAACGTCTCGTTGAAGAATTAACCGAGAAACTGAAGGAATTTGAACATATTCTTGTCCGTTCGAAACGAGAAAATGAAGAATTAAAACGGCTTTTAAGTGAAAGTGGGACAATTTCTGCCAAACAACCTTTTCTAAAAGAGGCAGCAAATGCCTCGAACCTAGCGGAAGATCTCGAAAAATTGCGCGGAGAAGTAGAAGATTTAAAAACTCGTTTGGCTACTATTGGAGAGCCTAAAGCCAGGGAACTAAGCTATGAGGTTACCCAGAAACTCACGATGAAAACAAATCAATCCCTTCCCCAGCAATCAGGTCAAGAAGTTCCACTTGGCGTTGATGTAAACTGGAAGCAATTAGTGAAGACATTCTTAGCCCATCCAGATAATTGGATCCTCTTCCTGCTTAGTACCAATCAGGCTTTACCTCGGGGGACAATCGCTCAAATACTTGGCGTTCCCACTGAGAGACGGATGGAATTACAAAGACGTTTGAACGATTTTGTGGATAAACACATCTTAAAAGTCGACATGACAACTGAGGGGGAAGAGGTTTATTCTATCGATCGCCTAAACTGGTCCGATCAGATAACCGCTTACCGTGATATCATCTTGGGCAATAAGGGGGCACCACTCGAAATACGCCAACAGATCCGTAGCGTTTTGAGATAGCGTAAAAAGCAATTTTCACTCTGAAACGTGTCCTATAGTTTATTTTTACAGGTTATCAATGATTTTTAACGCCTCTAATAACTCCTTTTTCTCTGAGTCCTTTTCCACTGGAAGATCAGTTGCCGTAATCGTTGAAGGAGAAGCCTTCTCATCATGGGGTGTTGAGTCGGTATGAGACACTGATTCGTCGTTTAAAGAGGACGATGCAACCTGAGAGGCCGATTTCAGTGGTAGACCCTGATCAATCGTTATTTTTATGGCGGCAACCTCTTTTTGGAGCAGTGCTAACTTGGTATTTTGCTCCTTCAGCTGATCACTCAATAATCGGGCTATCTTGGTTAGAGTTTCGATCTTCTTTTCGTTCGTCTCAGGGGATGTCATTTAGGTAACCCGATCTAGATTGCAGGAAGACTCTCTTAAATAGAGTTCCTTACAAGTTCAGACTCAATCTCAGAACAGGTTTTGACTCATTCAACCGAGCCTTAAATGATTTTACTGATTTCATCCACCAAAAGATCAGCTAATCTTTGAATGTAAAACTCCCCAGCATCCGCTGAAGCTTTTGTCGGATCCCCAAGGATTCCGTTCTCAGTTAATTCTTTCATGCCATGATCAAATATCAGGGCGATTTCCTTATCACCAAGAGAACCTATATAGCCAGGATCCATTCGTTCTTTGACAATAAATTCTTCAGTTAAACATAACATCATAGAGGTCTCGCTTTCACCCGCATGGCCTCCTGATTCTGCTTTTGTAACTCCAAAATTAGCAGAGAATTCCGCAAGCAGATCAAGAAGTCTATTTAGGTCAGTATAACCCCAAATCCTCACTCCAGGATACAAAGGAGTCAATTCTGTTATGATTTCTTCCGTTATTCTAAAATTCCCGCCATGACTGGGGAACAAGAGAATTTTCGTAAAGCCATGCCTCACGAGGCTTTCAACATAATCTCTAATGACTGCTTTTAGTGTTGAAGGTTTGAGGGAAATAGTCCCTGGAAAATCTAAATGGTGGGCTGAGTTACCCACCTTTATCGTAGGAGCCTGGAGGGTATTTCCCAATTTTATGGCGATTCGATTTGCAACCTCATCTCCCCAAAAAGAGTCCGTGTATTCAGGTAAATGTGGACCATGCTGTTCAATAGATCCAATACAAAATATTACCTTGTTAAAACCTTTATCTATGGCGTGCTTTATATCTGGCCAGGCCATTTCCTCGGTTCGAATGGTTTGCATGATATTTTCTCCTTTGCAAAATATTTCTCCGTTTAGAATCAGCAGGTTAAATTCTCAAGGTTGATGTCTAGTTGGAAGTTTATTTTTATTCGTATCGATGGTGTATTCAAAATCGATTGTTTTATTTTCTAGTAAAACCCAGAAAATTTTCTCTCAGGTAAAAAATTCCATCAAGTTTACTTGTCCAGATTCTAATTCCTGCCCTGACAGATCTAACGCTCCTAGTAGTTGATCAAAAGTTGAATCAATCATAGTTTTGTAGGCCTTTACATCTATTTGTGTTACAGGAGTGACCAGCTCCACTGGCGTAACTCGATCGCCACTCTTGGTTTTAACGAAACGAATTAATGTACCTGCCTTTATTCGGCCTGGTTGCTTCTTTTCGAGCTGGCGAGCCGCCTTAACATGCTGTGAGTTAACCTTATATCTGTCCAAAGGCATTGTCAATTGCATAGTGATTGCCAGATCTTCACTAGTGTATCCTCTTTTCTCCAAGCGTTGATATATCGAGCGAACAAGTTTTTTTACTCTTTCTTTTGCTTCATCAAATTCTTCATTGGAATGTACATGGCTAAGGATTTTGAGTACATCACGAAATCCTTCCTGTAGGAAAGGTGGTGTGTTACGTTTCTTGCCCATAAGACCTTTAACATCCACTTTGGAATCGGGAAACACACCAAAATAGTTCTTTTTAAGTTCAGAGAGAACCATATACCGATAGGTTTTTTCCATTTCCAATCCCACTCCGAGATCGCGCTGACTCCATTGAATAATCTCCTCGATCTGTTCTGGAGTTGGAGATAAAAGAAATACCGAATCAGTATCACCGTACAAAACTGTAACTCCCAATTCACGAGCTTTTGCCACAGTTCTCTCGATGGCATCACGTCCATATGCTGTGGTCGAATCAGCAACAGGAAGACAGTATAATTGAAAACGATCACTACCCAATACACCGTAGGAGGCATTTATCAGTACTTTAAGGCTCCGTTCTAGAATTTGCAAGAAATCTCTGTGTGGGGTCTCCTTTTTCGATTCGGGTTTTAACCATTGGACACGAACATCCTTGATAAACCCTATGATGTCAGAAATAACACCACGTTTTTTCGTGCAGACCCAATAATCTGTTTGAGGGACTTTATTGCTGCGACAATCACCATGCGTACAATTTATGGTCTCATAGCTTAGATTAAAAGTTCCAATGATGCTAGGATACAGGGAGGCGAAATCTAAAACTGCAACATCGAAATGGACCCCCGGTACCGGATCAATTACCAATGCACCCTTGTACTTTTTCCCCTTTATAAGGGCCTGAGAGCTTGCTATCGATCCTTTTTTTAGTTCTATGTCCTCAGGATTCGGAATGAAGTATTTTTTCCGGCGGTGTTCACTATAAAACATACTTCTGACCCAATTAGATACGCTTGTTCTGACCAGATCGTCTAGAGGAGTTCGAGAGATACGGGCTAGTATAAAAATGAGATTTAGGGGAGTACGGTTATCAAAGAACAGTAAGTCCAAGGTGATCTTGGCATCCCGAGCGCAGTAATGAATGAGCTCCCATTCGGAAAGCTGGGCAATTTCCGTTGTGAGGTTGAGCTTTCCTATCCCTAACATGGCTTCTGCGATTGCATCCAGAGTTTCCTCCGTGTAACGATTCCCAAACGCGTAAGATCGGATTGCTACATTGTGATAGAACCGGTAAGTATCAATATGGATTGCATGAGTGAAGTTACAATCCTTATTCCGACGGTTCCATATAATTGGGCTAGAACTTCGAATCCCTAGGTGCCTTGCCCGTTCGTGCATATAGGGAAAATCGAAATTGTCTCCATTAAAGGTGACGATCATTGGATAGGCCTTTAGGATTTCAAAGGCCTTTTTGAGGAGCTCGCGTTCCTCTGTAAAATGAAAGATTTCGATTTCCGGCAGATCATCGGGTCTAAATCCTTTTGAAATTTGCTCGCGTTCGAGAACTAACGCGGTTCGCTTTCCTTGGCTATCTGCAAAGCAGATACAAATGATCGGAAACTTAGGATCTGTGGGTTGGGGAATCTGGCCGGCAGAATAATCAGTCTCAATATCACACGCGATTACCCTCATTTCAGGAATTTCTTGAACAAAATCGTCCTGAAACACCTCAAGCAACCCTTTATATTGAGCCAAATTCTCTACAACAGCTTTGGGAATTCGCATCCCTGTACTGCTGCTTTGAGAAGGAATAAATCGACTTATTTCAGGATCCCACCAATATTTTCGGCCGGGAACCAACTGCACATCGTAAAGCCAATTACGGTGATATTTAATGCGAGATTCCCAAGTTTCCTGGTTAAGTTCTTTTTTGATTATATCTCGAACCTGAGGAACTTCGCTGGGCGTGGGAGTTACAATGCGCGTGAAATCTCTTTCTATATCATCTAAAAGATCCATTCGAGCAACTGAATCAATTCTTTTGATAACAGGAGACAATGAGCTAAGTGATGAAATACGATCAATGGTTTCTTTACTATAACAGTACGGTTCATGACCATAAGTATCCGTTACGTAAACTATTTTTTGAGCCTGAACATCTAATAGTTTTATCCCCGCCCCGTTAGAGTTTGCGTCATAAACTGTGGACAGAAGGAAATAGTCCCGATTTGTAAATAACTGGTCAGACATTTTTATCCTTTTTTTTCTACCTGTTGAACTTGAGGTTTATGCTTATCTCCCCTTTCTATAAATTTAATTTCATGTCATAAGCTTTATCGAGGAAAACGTTGCAGGCGGATTTTCATATGAAAATTCCTCAAGGGGAGGCGATTGATTCAATTGCGAAGTCCAAGCTTGAATATTGAAAAGCCTTCGGTTAGAGTTTTGTGAGGAAACAAACGTTGTGCAAATGGAAAATCTGACATAGGTGTGCCAATATAAGGAGCTTGCGGTTTTAGAGTAAAATCTGGATTTTCATCCAAAAACTTCGCGATTACATCCTCATTTTCCATGGGTAGAAGACTGCATGTAGCATAGACCAGTCGCGAAGTTAGCTTCGGTTTGAGGAGTGCAGATGCCTGGGATAACAAGGCAAGCTGAAGTTTACTCAGCCATTTCACTTGATGGCGGTTTATCCTCCATTTGGCGTCTGGTCTGGATGAAAAAGTCCCAGTTCCAGAACACGGGGCGTCAACCAGAATCTTATCGAACCGAATATGAAAGAGGTTGTTTACGGGTAGCTTTCTCACGTCAGTTAGGAGGGGATAAATGGTACGCAATTCGTACAGTTTAATTTTACGTGTCAGCTCGGCAATTCTTCTTTCATGATTATCTAGGGCAATAATTCTTCCTTGTTCTTGCTGCAAAGCAGCGATATGAGTTGTTTTACCTCCAGGAGCAGCGCATACGTCTAAAACCGTTTCTCCAGGTCGAGGATCCAAGATATGGGACACAAGAGCAGATCCTTTGTTTTGGATGTAGTAGAGCCCTTTCTTAAACGAGGTTAACCGCGGAAGGGGTAATTCCCAATTCACGGCACGAACAATATCATCAAGATCAGGATCTTCTTCCAGGGTGACTCGTTCGTCTCTTAATGTTTGAATGATCTCATCTTTCGTATGCTTCATAAGATTCAATCTTAGATACGTTGGAAGAATTTTATTATTCGTGGTCAAAATCTGAACAGTAGCTTCACGACCATAATACTGAGTGAAATCACGAACTAGCCAAGTAGGATGAGCGAACTGAACGGCTAATCTCTCCTCTGGATCATTGATTGTTAAGAGCAGTTCAGAGAGGTGCCAATCTTTGAACATTGAATCAAAATCCATCAGTATTTTGGGAAGATTATGGGAGGTGATAGTCTTTAAAACCGCGAGACATCCTGACCGCCATTGTTCCGTCCTTTGGGATCCTGGGGCAAGCGCAAGAAGATAAATCACCACGCGTAATAAATTTAAGACGGATTCGGGGAGTGCTTCACTCAGGAAACGTTGCACATGGATATAGATAAGACGATTGAGGGTGTTTCTATAACGAATGGTTTCAAATGTAAGAGCATTCACCTGTGCATAAAAAGCGGGATCGGTGTGAGAAGATAAGGTCGGAAAAATCTTCATAGCATTCCTAAGAGATACCTGATTTTTTTCAAGGTGGGTCAAAATTGCGGCGACCATACGGATAATAGTTTCTGTACTCGGGGGATCCTTTGGTTTAGCCAGAATTAACTTCTCCAGTTTTTCTGCCCTATTTATCTTTCTCTTGTCGTTTAACCACCAGGATATCAGAAAGCCATATCCCTAGGAATGTTTCCCCCTCGCTCAGGCGAGGAAGAAAACGTATTTCAACAAAGCGTGTTTCGAAGGTGGAAGTATCCATAATCTGGGCCATTTCATTATCATGTTCAAAATTCACCAACTGAAAACGGGTGAACTCCTGGTCAACTGTTTGAATTGTTGCTTCTCGAAACTGTTTCACTGGACTACTCTGGTGCCTGCTTTGTTTGAAATCCCAATAATCCACCTTAAAATCTCGAAATCCAAGAATTTGGACTGGATCCCCGTTATAGATGATGATCTCATCTGCTTCGTATGGTGGTAAATCCACCAACACAACATGCCTCCGTGGATATTCCCGAGATCGCGATTTATCAAAACCTGCAAATTCAGTGGTAGTACTCAAAATACCGCCGCGATTCCTTGCGAATTCTCGAGCTACTGCCAATGCGGGTGATCGGGTTTGAAATAGGGCATCGATTCCAGTCTTAAGTACATTAATTCGGAATAATGGATTCTTGCCATCTCTTAGGGGGTAATTCTGGCTTAGCATGGTTATTTCTTCATTCCACTGAGACAAGTGTTCTGGGCTGATTCTCTGATGTGTACGAACTTGAATCTTTGCATTATATCGACCTGAAGCCCGTTCTCGACATTCAGTACATTCTCCCCATTCTAATTTGATATATAGCTCTTCAGTTGATCCTAGAAGTGGTACAAAAGCATCTGGACTTGCTTGTATCTCCACATATCCAGTAGCAGCAATAGGATCACGACTCTCTTCATCGATAACTGTTTCTACTTCCTTGACCACCAAAGAGGTGGGTTTATACTGAAAACGCCAGAGCTTCAATATCAATGAGGAAAACCATTGTTTAACTTCTGGATTTTCGATTTCATCTAGGAAAAACGTGGACCACTGTTTTCCTGCGAAAAGGAGACCGCACTCACCACAAACCACCACTGAAAGGGGTTTTGTATCCAAAATAATGGGATGGTTTTCCAAAAAGCATTGCTTGCACATTCTTTGAAAAAATACCGTTCTTAATCCACAAGCAATGCAGCGAGACAATGATTGAACCCCTTCAATCTAGTAATTGTTTATCGTATAATTTTTAAATTGGAGGAATGGAGAAGATCAAAAGATGAGGAATCCTTTTACCATCCGATGTTTTGAACCAAACACAAGCTTCCTCTGTAATCACCTGCTTTTGAATAGCAAGCTCTAAAACTGAGCCAAAAGCATTAATATTACCGTAATTTCGAAATAAGGCTAACGCATCATCTGCTGAAATTTCCTGACCAAGATAGAACTGTTCCGAAATCTTTACACGCGCCCTATCATTTGAAATGGTCTGTCCTAACAGGGAAAAATCACAAACGGCGAGGATTTCGGATCGATTTCGTCTATGAATCTTGAACACGATACGTGTTGGGCCAGAATCCTCATTAGAACCCTCTAGGGATTCTTCATTTGACTGCACTGCGGGCACCACACGCCTCGCACTGTTTTTGCAGGATTCTCC
>JBHLSH010000029.1:0-39736 GCA_048881705.1 Candidatus Heimdallarchaeota archaeon
CCCAACGAAGTTGATAGTCTATTAAGTGAGATAAATGATTTTCTTTACCTTAGGAGCAGTGAAATCGCAACAGATCCAGATGATAGGGTATTTTTCACGGACGCGATCAAAGCGATCGAGGAATGCGGTTCTCCCTCTGAAATTGGTGATTTCCTAGGCTCTGATGATCGCGAACCATCCCAGATAGAATCAGAATTTCTAAAATCACGAGATTTTTCGAATTTTCCCCAAGATAAGTCCCAATCACCCGAATCAATAATCTCAGAGGATTCTGGCATTCAAACCAGCTCGGGTTACGCAATACCCTCACAACAAGCTTCTTTTGAAGATTTCTTCCAGCCATATACGCGTTTCAAGACGTTTGGATTTTATCGTCTTCTCACTCTAGTAATCGCCCTAATGTTCACGGTAACACTTTTGTTTGACGGTTATTATCCTTGGTCTGAATACGTTTCAGGTGTGGCACTCAACCTCCTGTTTGTTGCGGCCCCCATCATATTCTTCTGGGAAGGAGTTCTCATACACCGATGGAAAAATGCCCTTGCAATAAGAGGTATGGATCGGAGACAAGATGATGAAATAGTGTTATTGTTTCTCCGCCTAAATATGACTGCGATATTGTTTAAGATATCATTGTTTATTAGCTATTTCCACTTTTGGGCGGTCCCTGTATATCTAATTCTAATTATGACTTTAGAGCGACAATTTCAATCCAATTTCTGGCGAATTAAATTGTCTCCTTGGATTTCATCTTTGGTAGGGCAGATATCTACAATTCAAGGGACATTTTCAGGAGTAGGTTCATCAGAGCGCTTTTACCAGTTAAGAAAACAGACTTCACGGGAAGGATGGGTGGTAAATGGGTTAATGATTTCTGTATTTATTGTGGATTTTCTCGGTCTGCTCTTTGTATCGTTTTCAACTCCAATGCAATTCTATTACCAGGTGTTTGGATTAAGGGTTTTCATGATTGGCATTTGCGTCTTTCTAGCAGTAATAACTCTTGGATTGGATAGATATGGACAGATAGTCTTGGATTCCAGCTGGAGGATAACAACTTGGGATAGAAACATCATGATCTGGGGAATACGTTTCCTTCTGCTAAGGTTATTTGTAACGTTGCCTTGGGATTCATTCTCAAATTACTTCTTGCTATCGCTGATTATTGCTGAAATCTTTGCTGAGACATATGGAGGCACCCTAATCCGAACCTTACTAATAGCAATTTTGACACGATTGGCTATCGGTGCGCGAGAGAGTCCTCAGAAAAATCTCGTTGAATCCACAAACACGCATCCCATCTCTAGAAGGACTGTGGATCAAGTTTATCTTGGCGACATGGCTGAAAATAGCCAAGAAGAAGGCCGTCATGCTCTTTCCTCAATTCCAAAAGTAAAACCTAGATTTGAGAGGGATATGCCCGTAGTTGATCAGTCAGAAAAAAAGAAATCACCTATTGTAGGATTTATCTATAAACTAAAACATATTTTAAACCCAATAGTACTTACGTTGTTTTTCCTGATCGTTTCTTTCTATGAGGTTATCCTCGCAGCAATCATTCTGGTGACCAGCTTCGCCCCTGATGGAACGTACTATGTAGGGCCGTATGATTTCAATGTTCGGTGGTGGATTATACGAATAGACTATTTACAGATAGCAAGATTCCCTATATGGATTTGGCATGGCCTTCTCTTGTTAGGAATTCAGTTGACATTCTTAGTGATTCTAGATTTTTATTCTCTTTCACGAAAAAGAGCAGAAGGAATTACAGTCAAAACGGGTAGAATTTTTAGTAGAATTTGGATGATAATAGCATTATTAGGGATTGTATACCGAATAAACTTTGGCTCTTCCGATCCATATACAATTCCACAAGGATTAATAGTTGTTGGCTTGTTGATATTTTCTGAAATCACTGCATGGCGGAATCGCGTTGAGCATAGAAAAATCGCTCAAGAATTACAATCTATTCCTCGTAATCAAAACTCTCAACAAAGTGATATTATCATACCGTCCAGGTAAATCAGGGTGGGTGATAGATCACACCCGTCAAGAATCACACACGCTAGTCTTTCATCTCAACTCAGTCAATATTTCCGTAATTGTCTTCCAAAAGGTTCCTGGATTCTCTAAGTGCATAAAATGTCCAGTACCTGGGACATAATATAATGGTAACCCCGACTCTTTAACAAGTTCCTCCGAGGTGAAACGACCTCGATTTTTTTCGCCAAATACAAATACTGTCCGGACTTTGGTCGCCTGAATTCGCGAAAAAAGGGTTCCCTCTTTTGATACAGATGCTAAATCGCGACTGGACGCCCATAATACAAAAGGACCAACAACCTGCATATTTGCAGGATCTAATGGCGGATATTTTTTTAGAAAGTCATTGAATCCGACCTCGAATTCCGAAAGAGTATATTTTGCTATTTTTGAAGACACAAATGCATCATTGTAGTCTAAGTTACCTTCCACATAAAGAAGGAGCAGGGGAATCCCTGGAAATGATCTGTATAATAGGAGTTCCAGTAATGAAACAGCAATAGGACCCCCCATAGAATGAGCCATGATCACAAGCTTTGAAATATCTACATTTTCCCTTAGAAGTAGACGTTCGAGATTGGCGGCTTGTTGATCCATTCTATAGGCCTGAAAATCTCGTGGTTTTGAGGAGGTTCCGTACCCCATTAGATCAGGAACCAACCACCTATATTGGGCTAGATCAAAATCTTCATATTGACCTAAAAGCCATCTCTTATTTTGTCCAAGCCCATGTATGAAAAGAATAGTAATATCACTACTTCTGGGTAGATCGGTTTTCGTCTTTTCAGTCAGGTAATACGAGAGAGACCCACCTCTAGTTTTTAGTGATTTCTCTTTAATAGCTGACATGCGGCGCCGCAGCCAAATTAGCCACAGTGTATTTAAATCCTACCCAAGGGGACTTACATTAAGTTGGAATTAATAATGACGAGTCATAATATGAATTTTTACGTTCCTCTTTTTGCACTCGTCACCGTGATTTTCTAATCTCATGTGGAGATTTGCCAGAAATTCCAACTGATCGTTCCTGCTCGTCATTTTGCTGTCAAATCTTCAATAACAACACTTTGCTGTAACAGAGCTATCAATTGTAGCTATCCCCCAGTTTTTTTAGGTTTTATAAGATAATTTGGTGATCAAGAATGTTAGGTAAGAGCGAACGATGTGAATGTCATGTCTGATCTTAGGAAAAACCATCAACGGAGTCATGACTTCACCTCAAATCAAATTCAGAGGAACATACGTATCTTCGAAATTACTGGAATTGATTTCACAGTTCTGTTGGTTCCTGTGATTGTTCTGGTATGGACGGATGCTAATCTCGCGTTTCATGAGATGCTCTTGCTCCAAGGAATCTTTGCCCTCCCTATATTGCTATTGGAGGTGTTTAGTGGATCTATTGCAGATTATTGGAGTCGAAAGAATAGTGTAACGCTCTTTCACGTTCTCTTCGGACTTGGGATATTTCTATATGCTATCGGGGACAATTTCCTGATGTTTGCACTAGCAGAACTACTTGCTGGTATCGGTGTCACGTTTCAAACGGGAAGCGCTACCGCTCTGCTATATGACTCCCTTAAAGTTAATCATTCTGACCCAAACGGAGTTTTCGGAAAACTGGTTGCGAAAAGGATGACTATAATGTTCTTTTTCAGTGCCTTTGGCGCAATTGCAAGCGGTTTTATTGGATCTTTCTTCATGATCCGCCTCCCCATCTATTTGGCTGTTCTGGGGCACTTCTTCTTTGCAGGATTGGTAGTCTGGGGCTACACGGAACCTCCACGGCTGAAACCCTCCACTCCAAAGGCAGCAATTTCCACAGCGATCACCTCGTTGAAAAAGACTAGCCTGCAACCAATTGTGCTTTTCTGGTTGTTATATATGGTGTTTGGGCGCGTTGGATTCTGGGCAGTCCAACACATACTGATAGAGGAATTTCTAATTGATGCGTTCGCAATGGGCCTACTTCTAGCGCTATGGAACAGTATAGCTGCGCTAAGTTCGCTTTTTGTACGTTCTCGAGTTGAAGAGCTCACCAATGGGACTGTATTCACGCTTGTGCTGGCAATAGAAACAGGATATCTTTCAGTACTGATCTTTCAGCCAATAGGCCTTGGAGGAATACTGCTAGCAAGCTGTCTTACCCAAATAACACGCGGTATACGCATGCCATTAATCCAATCGGTTGTGCAGCAAAATCTACAGTCCGAAGAACGGGCAACCTTCAGTTCCCTAATGTCGTTTCTTGGCTCTTCCCTATATTTCAGCTTCAGTGTGATAAATGATGCGATTGGGCTGTCCCGTACTCTGACGCTTTGGAGTGGTTTCGCATGCAGTGCAATATTGGTACTTTGTTTCGTAATGTTGACGGCTAGAAATAATCAAAAGACCAAAGCATCTCATCCTGAGCCCTCTTTGGGATAATAGACGCCCTTCACTTTCTCCACCCCCTTTTCCTTTTTTACATTCATCCCCAAATGGGATAGAACTAGAATCCAAGATAGCAATACGCGGAATTTATAGTCCAAGTTCCTTTTTGATAAGTGTCTTAAGAATTTCTTTTTGGATTTTCTGCTGGTTTGGAATGTTTTTGTCACCGAGAATCTTCTTACCCGCCTCAAGAACTTGTTGACGTGCGATATCCTTTACACCTGTTTCGTCAATAACTTCTTTCACCGCTACATTCAGCGTAGTACGCAATGCTTCTTTTGCTGTTCCTTTTACGGCCCCTTTTGCTAGATCTCCGATTTTTTTCATTTTCCATTTCTCCTACATAACACGGAATGTCTTTATTATTCTAGTTTTGATTTTTCGTATTTGAGGTTTGCCATCGGCGCCCTGGGTGCAAATTTGATGAATCTGGATCCCTTCTCGTCCGAACTCTCGGCACCAAGGAATGAAAAACGATCCGAGTTTTAAATATACGTAAGTTCGCTATCACGATGACGGAGAAGAATATATTCAGGATTATAAACATCCTCGGGAGAGGGTACGTATCTATCTTCATGGAAGCCATAAGGAAAGAGGGCATTAAGCCCCTGGACAACCAAACGGCCAACTGGGTGACGAGTATCGAACATAGCAAGGGATATCGAACGGGTCAATTGCCTAGTTTTAGACTCGTTATATACCCCTGTTGCGTGAATGTATTCATGTAAGAGAAGATGGAAAAGGTAGGCCTTGTAAAAATCGTCAGGAGATTCATCCTTCATCACTCGTAAGGCAGATTTGTTTAGATAGATTTCGTTCGTCCCGACTTTGTGGAATCCGCCCACAAACCGCCCCCGGTCATAACCTAATTCCAGAAGTCCTAACATAATTCCTGCTCTAGATTTTTTTAGAACGGTACCAACAATGTCGGATACCAATCTGAATAGACTTGAATAATCGTTAGAGGAAAGATCATCGTATCTAGTTCGAAAGATTAGGAGCTCTTGCTCGAATTTCATTGGTTATCCCATGAAATAGGAGTAATTACTCCCTTATTAATGACTATGTTTCGGGAATCGCTTCTGTCAAGGAAGTTACATAAAATAGCCTAGTTCGGTACCTGTCTAATCAGATTATTGCCAGCCACAAGTCAAATTTGAAAAAACGTCTCCGTATGTTCAGGTGATCCCCCCCATTCAAAAAAAGGTGAAAAACTGGAGGTTATACTCGGTATGTCAGCTCTGTCCTTTTAGGAATCCCGCCACAACAGGTACATGAAAAACGTGGTAAATCCCCCTCCTATAAGGCCACCAAAGAAACCAACATCTAGCCACCAATCATCTGCTTCCTCGATTGTATAGATCAGAATGGCTAGAATACCTCCAAGCAAGCTAACAACAAACGCAACTCCAGATAGTACCAAACCATAAAACAAAAGTTGTTTTGTTGGAGAATAATCCGGATTCATTAGCTTATAGCCCGAAATTGCTGCACAATAGAAGAGACCTCCAGCAAGAATCAAAAACACCGGAAGTAATAATAGGGACATTGGATTACCTAGGTTCTCCAGAAGTGACGGAAAACCAACATATTCCCAGACTTGCACTCCACCTCCTCCCCAATACGCACCTGAAAAATCATCTATGAGGAATAAAAGTCCACCGAGAACTCCAGTTATGACGATTAATCCGTAGAGATTCCTTTTCTCCTCTAGAACGTTTTGTAAGCTCATAGACCGAGTTGAATGATCATTTTTAATAAATCTTCTCATCATAAACCATAATGAAGGATCATTTGTTTCGTTGTAAAAGCGATATAGACGGGTTTTGGATATAAAATCGTGGAGGAAGGTTCCTCGCGTACAATTCTTAAATTGGTACCATTATGGTTTTGGAGGATGACACATTAAGCATGACCACAGCGCCGTTTGAGCGTCATAATTGAACAGTCCTGTTCTATCGATGTAGAAAAAGGTTGGAAAATATAGTTTACAAAGTTAGCATCTTCTGTACCTGCATCGACCTCATAGGTCTCTTTAACTGCCCCCACAGCGGCTACCACGGAAGGAGGGGTTATCAAGGAGGTCCTCACTGTTACTGCAGATAGGCCGGTGTTCAACCATTTAGACCTTTCTCGTGTTTTCGTTTTGAAAGTCCGATCATGGGGATACTAGGACCTTTCATGCTCTTTTCCGCAGGTCCTCCGTTTTTCTGACGCTAATCTTAGTTAACCTTTTCATAGATTGCTCCTTTAGCATGTGGAGTAAATTCCGCAGTTACTGAACCCCAATTTTTGATTACTCCTGCCGTTGCAGATTTGTCTCGAAGATATTCTATGTTCTTAAGGTGTGAATTTTGAAGATAATCGATTGCCAGCACGGAAACGCTCACAATGCTCGCCCCCAGCAATAGGAAAAATAAACCCACAGTCCACAAAATCAAAAGCGCGAGGCCGTAAATGTCAAGGGTGAACCCGGCTACCTGGATTTCTGCCCCGGTCGTTTCGGGCCTGAAATCCTCTGTGACCTCAACTGCCAATGCCCCCAATGATAAGATACCAGAAAATCCTATAATGATGCCCAAACCGTCTCTCAGGATTTTTCCCAGTGGTTTTACGGCGATTATATCGCCTTGTTCGCTTGTTACCACTCGTTTTACACCTCCATCGTTGAAGGCCCAAATACGCGGAAAATACGGAAGGAAAAGCAGTAATACGACAGGTGTGACTAATGGGGTGAGAACTAGTGCAACCCGTTGGTCTTCACCAGGAAAATTCTGTACAAAAAACACTGCGAGAATTGAGGCTAACGCCGTCGGGAAAACCAATACATCGTACCATCGTTGTTTGTAAAGCTCTTTTATGGTTGATCGAAGGCCAGACAGATCTATGACGTTCACAAACCTTTCTTCAACAAAAAAATCGCCTTGAAAATCGAAAATAGGTATATAACTGACTAATCTCCCCAATTTGCCATTCAAGAGTTTAAGCATATAGTATGTGACTCTCTTACCTCCAATCAGCCTTGAAATCCTCGTAAGCATGAGAATAAACGCGGTAATTATGCCAATCCCACCTCCGATTGCAACCGCATATAGGAAATTCTGAGCTATAAAGATGAAATGGTCTCCAAGATTGAACCAGATGGATCGAGCGATGTCTTGAAACCATAAGCTAATTCCCCCCTCTTGAAATTGGAAATAGGTGCCTATGACTTTCCTTTCTGTAATATCTTTCGTTTCCGCTGTCGTATTGAACTTCCATTTTATGATCTCATATTTGTTTCCAATAAAAGGCTCGAGTCTCAGAACTCTGTCGTGGACATCAAACCAGAGGCTCCACTGCGGTGTTTTAACGGTTACTCTCGTACCATTCCAATATTCAAAGGCGAGGTCCTGTTCTTCAATGTAATAAGAAACGGTCCCATTACGATGGTATTCTTGGATCCAGTGTATTTCTTGTGGTTCATAGAATTTCGTTTCACCACCTAGAACAGTTACCGCCAAACTATCCTCCTCAAATGTTATTGTAACATCAACATAAAGTTCCCCAGATGTTGGATCCAAGAAGGTTAGCGACTCAAGTGGACCCAAATCCCGGCGAAGATTTATGGCTGCGGGAGTAACTACCGAATAGAATCCAGGGCTATCTGGAAGGATCTCTGCTGTAGCGATAAAGGCTGCTCCCAGAATGGCAAAAAGGGCTGAGAATATCCATATAATGATGAAAAAGACAAGTTTTGTTTTCCTTGACATTGCAGTTAATCGATATACCATCTCATTGACCTTCTTCTCTTCACTAGCGACAATATTCGCTAAAATAATAGAATAGGTATAATTCACGATATTGGATTTTTTAACCTATGCTTAAGATACTAGAAAAGAAATCCCTTCGTCTAATCCTGTTAATTAAAAAACCTCTCTAGTGAGGTTTGTCCAGCACTACTCTTTAGAGAAGAGACCTTTACTCCAATAAGCCGAACAGGTTTTGTAAATACCGCACCAGGTTCGGAAGTGAATTCCGAAAGTAAATTCAGGGCAGTATCGTTGATTGTTTTCTCATCTGCAATGTGTGTTCTTAGGGAATGACTCCGCGTATAAGTCTGAAATCCCTGGAACCTAATTTTGATAGAAATTGTCTTTGATACTAGCTTCCTGTCTGTTAAACGCCTTGATAGATTTGTTGTTATCTGAGCGACCTTCTCCCTGATAATATTCCAGTCATTTTGATCTGTTCCGAAAGTACGTTCAGAGCTTATAGATTTGCGTTGTACTCTGGAATTGCCGACCTCTTTGAAATTTTTTCCTTCCACGACTTTTTTCAGGTACAATCCCCATTCTCCAATCAGAAGAAAAGCCCTCTCGCGCGATAGTCCCGCTATATCACCGATACTTCTTAATCCTTTATTGTGTAGGTGTACCTCGGTCTTTTTTCCTACGCCAACGATTTTTCGTACAGGGAGATGATATAATCTTCGAGGGATTTTGGAATTCGGAATTAAGGTAATTCCCCCAGGCTTATCAAGATCAGACGCAATTTTAGCAATGGATTTGGATTCTGCGACACCTAAAGAGGCTGAAAGGCCAACTTCCTCCCTAATGGTTGTTTGTATTTGTTCGGCGATATCACGAGGGGATACTCCAAAATCACGCCAAATCCCGGTTACATCAAGGTAAGCTTCGTCCATGCCTGCATATTGAAAAATCGATGAGAATTCACGAACGATGTCCATTAC
Organism: Candidatus Heimdallarchaeota archaeon; assembly: GCA_048881705.1. Taxonomy (GTDB): domain Archaea; phylum Asgardarchaeota; class Heimdallarchaeia; order Hodarchaeales; family Hodarchaeaceae; genus Hodarchaeum. The sequence goes on from JBHLSH010000029.1 coordinate 9,206, forward strand.
TTTTTCTGATTCCGTCGCGTATTCCGGGAAAGAAATCTGTTCCCGAGAGCAGATATATACTCCATCTGGGCATAACTGATATGCTTTTGATATTGGCATTCCAGAGTGCAGCCCAAAACTTCGTGCTTCATATGAGCAGGTCGAAATGACTCCGCGTCCTGCTCCGCCCCGAGGATCCGACCCTATGATGACAGGTCGCCCCATCAAAAAGGGGTTGTATTTAATATGCACCGCTGCAAAAAAGCAGTCTAAATCGATGTGAATTATTACATGACTCCAATCCTTCATGTAACTTCAAAAATCATGTAACTCCTGGTAAATAAAAAGCCTTGGTTTACCTAATTCCAAACTTAACTACTCCTGGAATGGTGAGTTACAAATTTTTCCAACTAATTAGGCTGGGAGAGAAATTTCCGTGTATGAGAATCTCAATCCTAAACAATTAAGGTAATTAAGATTATTTGGGAGCTTGAAAGGGAACTAAATCCAAAATATTAAGCTCAAATCTCTCTATCGGATCAAAATGACACCGTACCGGGTACACCATTACTCCAGCACCAATGGCGCTAAGTAATGCAGTAGAAAATCTAGGGTCCATTAGATTATTAGGTTGAAATGCTGTCGCGTCACTGCGCTTAATAAAAAAGACCACTGCCGCTTCATAACCATCTTCAAGAGCACTCTCCAGTTCATGGATATGCCTGGTACCTCGTGCAGTCGGAGCATCAGGGAATAGAGCCAGATTATCCTCGACCAAAGTGACTCCCTTAATCTCGATCAAAGTTTTCCTTCCATTCGGGTTCTCCATCAGAAAATCAAAACGACTATTTCGATAGGTGAATTCAGAGCGAATTATCTTATAGCCCTCTAAACCAGGAATAACCCTAAAATCTTCTCGGAACAATCTATTGGGGATCTGAGAATCCACATTTACCCAGATATCATGATAACGTACTCCAACTAATGAATATCTAGTTTTACGGTGAGGACTATTACTTTCTCTTAGGATCACCTGTGCATTTGGCAAAAATAACTCCTTTAATCGTCCTGGATCAGGTACATGCGTCTCTACTACTGATTTTTCACGACCTCCCTCAATTGTTCCGTCATCCAATCTAACCCGCGCTAAAAATCGATTTGGTCGTTCAATGAATCTTGCATGAAAATATGAACCGCTCAATCTCATAATTAACCCAATGTTTCGATTTAACCTACTATCATGGAAACTAAGGTAATACTTCGTATTTTGGTCTAATTGGGAGTTGATGAGATAAAAACGGAAAAAAAGATAAAAATATAAGAGATGCCAACCAACTATGTACAATCAAGCAGGAAACTCAGGATATACTATCGAAGCACATACGTGATGCAACTTAGGTATTCGCAAAGATAATTTCCATTATAAACCAGAAAAAAAGTATGGAGGCGCTCTAGTTGGGTAAAAAAAGAAATGGCGACCCGAAATCACTTGATCCTGAGGTTCTTGGCGAATATAAATCCTTCTTAAGACAGATCGGGGCCCTAGATCAAGACGGGGCGTACGATAAAGCGATAATTTTGGTAATAAAAAAGCTCAAGGAAGCAGAGAGACTAGATTTTGTCCAACCAGAGGTGGACCTGAGAAATCACTTGGGAATTCTCCATTGGAAAAACAATGCTTTTGAAACGTTTCTGGAAGAAACTGCATCTGCCTTAGCTCTAGCCCGTGTTCATAACTATAAACGAGGAGTTGCAGAAGCCCTTCTAAATCTAGCATGGGTTCTTGCTATGGAAAGAAAGGATTTTATTAAGGCCTTTGATTTCACGGAAGAAGCTCTAGGAATAACTGAAGAGATAGGTTATGTAAAAGGAATGGCTACAAGCATGTACATCATTGCTACGGCCTATAAATATAAAAAGATGCAAAAAAAGGCCGATTATTATCTCGAAAAGTCTCTTCAGCTGTCTATGAGTCTTGCTGAAGAAACTGACCTTCTTATGCCCACCCAGCTTTCAGAGGAAGAGAAAGATCAGCTCAAAGGAGCTCTTGATCTGCTCTGAATGAAATGCGACACTTTGGAGCTTTTTTGAAATATCTCCTGCCTTTACAGGCCTTGAACACGCGAATTATTATTTCTGAGCCAAATCCGTATATGATCTAGCCGCATAGAAACGTTTAAATGTGAAAATAAATGAAAGGAGAATCTTTCTCTCTATCTGTAAACGAGAAACGGGTTTTAATTGGAATTTGCAGCCTTCCATACTCATCTGACAGCGAAATTGCGGAAGTTGTAAACACAAAACGCAGCACATTTGGAAATATAAAAAGGCGGTTGTTTGATGACTTTCAAGCCGTTCAGTCGCTTAACGTTCCCAACTTCCAAGCCCTTGGTGCTGAGCTTTTTATGTTTGGGTTGACTTTGATGAACCCTATTAAGATTGAGAGTTTGGATAGGCAGGAGATCCTAAGTAGACTTAATGCATTTCCAAATATCATTTACTCTGCCTCGGATTTAAACGCCGGTTTCGCGTACTTGGTCAGTAAGTCATTTACCGATCTATCTATTGCTCACAATTCGATCGCTAGTTATTATATCGAGGAGCTTTTAACCTATCCAGAGGACGTACACCGTGCGATCATTCCCTTGGGGAAACCCTACGGAATCATCCGCTTTTTAGAGTTCGGAAGGATTTTACAGAAGGTTTGGGATGTCTCTATCCATTCTCCCACTGATCTACCTCCGATTTCATCCCCTCTACAAGAAAGTTCACTCCAGATTTCTCCCCTAGGATGGGAAATTCTCAGAAGTTTGTTAAGACATTCCAGTTTCTCGATTATCGAACATGCCGAGGCTTTGAATCGATCCAGGAACACTATCTCCCGTTGGATAAGCAAATTGACTGGTATTCACCTATATCATCCTCGATTTATCCCGAATCTTCACCTCCTGGGATTTAATCTTCGCGTCTTGGGCTCATTTTCCTTGGAAGGATTAAAACAGATCCAACAGTTAGAATTCTTGGAACTAGTCGACACTTTCTTATTGCCCGACTCCCTTTTTCTAAGTTTTAGGGAAATCGTGTTTTCTGCAGTCTACCCTGACTACACGACCTTTCGTTCCCGCGAGAATCAGCTGTTGACAGCGCTTAGCAAGAGGAATCTCCCTTTGATTGTGAAGTTCAAAATCGAAATGACGCTAGATCGGCTTATCGTAGCAAAGGATTTTTCATTCTCATCACTAATTGACTACCTTAGGACGCCAAAAGAACAAATTTTGGCATCTTATCAGCGGAACTAAGGAACGAACATTGGCACAGGACCCGTTTAATTCATTGAACCTGATGAAAAAATGCGATGAATTGCACTTAGATATATCAGTTAAGCTAGGCCGACTCCAAAGTCCCTCTTCAGCTAATAAATCGGCGATAATGAGTGCTGATAGATGAAAGGAGAAAATGTTAACCTTTCACTTAACGAATGCCGTGTAATGACGGGCTTATGTCAATTTCCGACTTTTTCAGACAGTAAAATAGCCGATATGATCGGAATTAACCATTCTACTTTCGCAACAGTTAAAAAGCGCCTGCAACAAGACGGATTATTTAATAAATATCGTTTACCAAATTTATCGGCGCTTGGCGTCGAGATATTATCAGTTTTGATAAAAAACCTAAGGAAAAATCCATCAACTGCACCTAATAATCTCTCCAGAATAGATATATCTTTAAATTCGCCAAATATACTTTTTTCCTTAGCTGAAACAAATTTCTCCTTACTAACTGTCGCGCACCAAAATTTCACAGAACTAGGAGAGTTTTTATCTAAATACGACCGATTTACTTCTGGTAATCAGCGGATCAATCATGAATCCAAACTCGAAATCCATTTTCCTCTCTTTTTTTCACTGATACCACGATTTCTTGACTTTTCTCGTTCTCTTCCAGCACATCTTGGCTTATCGCCGTCCCCAGCTCCATTGAGAACCGTATTCCCCAAGGTAGACTATTCAGAAGTTAGAATTACGAAACTTGGTTGGCGAATCTTCCGGGCATATCTAGAATTTCCAGAATATACTTCCAAACAAATTGCTCAAATCGTTAATAAACCTCGAACTACGGTCTCTCGCTGGCTCCGAGCGTTGACTCAGGCAGATCTCATTTCCCCCATTATCATTCCTAATTTTCAAAAATTGGGCTACCAGTTATTTTTGATTGGGAATCTTGCCGTAAGATCTTCAAATAAGAAAATTTTTTCTCACGTGTTAAGTATTTGCGATGAGGCGATCCTTCCTGTAGTTCTGATGCAAACGGATCACGATGTTTTCTATATATCTCCTTTTTCTACCTTGGAAGATGCTCAAAAGGCCGAATTCGAATTCATTCAAAAAATGAATGACGCCAGGATTGGATTTCGACGTGTATTTAGGAGTCTTGTTTCTCTTCCCCATTCTACGTTCACCCTTAAGCTGAATTCCGGATTTCTTGAATTTGCCGATAGTTTAGGGAGATCAACGTTGTAATTCAAATCGACTCCATTTCGTCTTTTATATGAATGTTAAAAAAGGAGGGGGTAACAGTTCTGAATAGTTAATAAACCTCGATAATGATGAACATTAAACGTCTTTTTCCAATGGAATTAGAAGTTATAGCTGGTTCAGACACCTTCAAGGCAAAGGTAGAATTGATACAATGGCAAGAATCCTCCTCGTCGATGATGAACGAGACCTAATTCTTATTTATACGAAATTACTGCTTATGGAGGGCCATGATGTCATTGGATCCGCTGCAAATGGTAAGGAGGCTGTTGAAAAATTCGCCCAATTACCGATAAAGCCTGATATCATTGTGATGGACTATAGGATGCCAGTCCAGGATGGTCTGGTCGCGATGAAAGAAATTTTGAAGAAAAACCCGGAGGCAAAGGTACTGTTTGTGAGTGCGGAAAAACGGGTAGAGAAGGATGCGCTCGAGGCGGGAGCGATTGGATTTTTCACGAAACCCACAAGCATTCGTACCCTTCTTGATGAAATTGACCGAATTCAACAATTGCAGATTGAAAAGTTACAGCAAGCACGAACGTATTAAGGCTAGAAGTACGAAGTAAGGCTCTTAGTGGGTTTTGTCCATTTTTTTCTTTGATTCCTCATTAGTTCTTCCAATAGATGTGTTTCCCACGATTTTGTTATTTTTTCAGGGAATTCTTTCCGGAGAACCTGAATCACTTCGGTTAGGCGAGGTTTTGATGAGATATCCTTCCCGAGGAATTCGTAGACGATTTCTAGGATCTGGTAAAAATCAGCGGTTCCAAAGGTCTTATACTGGCTCTGAATGCGTGGGGGTTTCCAGGGTTCCAAGATTCTTGATTGAATTAGCTTTTTGTAGTCCGAATTGATCTCATATCCGATTCCTCGTCTTCCAATCAGCCTACAGACCTTTAAAGTTGTCCCAGATCCCAAAAAAGGGTCTAGGACAGTTTCTCCTCGCACAGAATGCATCCTGATTAACCGATATGGGATATCCTCCGGAAATGGTGCAGAATGCCCAAATTTGTTTTCACCGCGATGATTGATCTTAAATACGGGAGAAATATCATCCCATATACATCGAACGGCCCAGTGTCGCCATTCTTCTTTCGTCAAAAGGCTTTTCCGCATTGCTGCTTTGTCAACTTTCCTAGTTTTTCCTTGTTTAACCCACACAAAGACTTGTTCAAATCCCGTGTTGGATGCAATATTGGTGGGTTTAGGGTACGATCCCCAGGAAACATTAGACACATACTCCGCTTTATCCCAATAATGCATGCCTGAGAGGAAGGCCCCTTGTGCCTGCAGATATTTCTGTATATCAAACATAATATTTTTGATAACTCGACGTCCAAATCCGGACCTATCCCTATTAATAGGAAGAGGTTGTATATTGATCGCAATTTTACCATTAGGTTGAAGAACACGCATACATTCGGCCCATACGCGGTTTAAAGAACTAATATAATCCTCATATGCTTGACCAAATCCAATTTGGTCACTTCCATAATCTCGTACCGACCAATAGGGTGGAGAAGTCACAACCAAAGTGACCGACTCATCAGGAACATCTTCCATCTTTTCTGCAGATTGGAAGAAGATGGTCTGGTTCTCGATAACAAATTTTTCCTCTACAGTAATCATTACATGAGGACTCCTGTTCTTGGATATGAAAAGGATAATAGAAGGCTTATTTTGATTCTAGAAATTTCAACTTAAAAAAGCCCTGAGACGCTTTAATAGAGATATATTGACATAATCCCCCTTATCACGGTCTTTTGGAGTTTCAAGAATCATAGGAAGCTCTTTGAATCGCCTATTTTGCATTAACTCACGGAAACATTCAATTCCTATTTCTCCCTTTCCGATATGCTCATGATGATCAATGCCCGAACCAAGAGAACCCTTGGAATCGTTGAGATGAACTACCTTCACCTTGTTTTTACCAATCTGTGATTCGATTAGGTCGAATACTTCATGTAAACCTTCTGAAGTGGAAATATCATACCCTGACGAGAAAGCATGAGCAGTGTCAAAACATATTCCCACTTTTTCTGATTTTGTAACCAGATTCAGAATTTTTTCGATATCTTCTGTTTTAGTCCCCCAAGTTTTCCTTTTTGACGTTGAATTTTCCAGCAGGATCATTTGGTTTTCATCTAGATTTTCTAAAACCTGGTTTAAGGCATTGGCTACCCGATTTGCGGCAAATCCATTGTCAAGATCTTTTGGGCTACCCAAATGAGTTATTAAATAAAGGCCATTCAAAGAGTCGAGCGATTGGACTTCTTCTTCCAAAACCTGCAAAGAGCGAAAATAGATTCCGTCATCAGGAGAAGCCAGATTAGGCAGATACGGCATATGAACCGCTAGATCATAGTATCCTGCTTGTGTAGCCTTCTCAATGAATAATGAAACCGAACTAGGATTAAGTGTGTTTTTCCCCGCAGCCCACCTTCTTGGAGGCCGTGTAAAGATTTGCAGACATTCGCAAGAACTTTTAATCGCTCTGTCAACGGCTAGGTCGATAGAAAGGGCGATTGATTTATGGGCGCCAATTCGCGGTAGTTCGTAACTGATAGGGGATTTCACGTATCAAAAATCCTTTATTATTTGTGATTTTTTCAGATAAATATTTGAAGGTATGTAAAAGTTTCCTATAAAGAATTAAGCTATGAGGGTCGTTTATCGTTCCTTCAAACATAGAGCTATTGTAGGTTTTTCGTTGGACTCTAATGCCACTCAATACTTCTAGTTCGTTTCATCAAGGCCATCTTTCGATTATTGTCGCTACGTTTGCCGTCTCTACGGCTTCAATAATGATTCGCATTGCTCAATCTTCAGCAATTGTGATTGCTTTTTGGAGAGTAACCCTCTCCGCAGGATTACTTTTTCCTATTATGTTTAGGAAATCTGTGCGTACTCAGTTTCGGGTGGTTATATCGAATCCGCCAATAATGCTGTGGCAATTTGTGGCCGGCTTTTTTTTGTCTCTCCACTTTTGGTCATGGTTTCAAAGTGTAAAATATTCTCCTATTGCAGTATCAGTACTTTTGGCCAATTCGTCCCCTATTTGGGTGTTACTCATGTCCACTCTATTTTTGAAGAAAAAGATATCCATTCCTCAGCTGGCTGGCGTAATCTTGGGAATTTTGGGAATGTTCATAATAAGTGTTTTACACACACCAGTATATTTCGCTGACACATTTAACCAAGGAGTTATTTTGGCCCTAATAGGAGCTTTAATGATAGCTGGGTACTTTTTGGTCGGCCAGGAGGTCAGAATCAAACAAGTACCTAATATTCCTTGGGTTTTTTTTATCAACCTCTCCTGTAGTGGATTTCTTCTTTTTTATTCGTGGTTACTTGGTGTAAACGTTGCCATATTTCCATTAAAAGACTTAATTTGGTTTATTGCATTGGCGATAGGGCCTAGTCTAGCTGGTCATGCCCTCTATATTTATTCAATGAAATTTTTTTCAGCCCAAACTGTGTCAATAGCGGTAATTGGTGAGGCTGTCGGAGCATCTCTTCTTGCTATCTTCATCTTCGGTGAAAACCTCCCTACATCAACCATTCTCGGTGGTTTGTTGGTTTTCCTAGCGATTTTCCTCAATATCAAATATGATAAAGGATTTCAAAGCTCAGATGAGAATAGTCTTTATTTGGTTGATTGAGTGCTGGAGTTGAATCGGCTTAACGCTTCTTACGTACTATTCCGAAGTAAACGTAGAAAACGCACACGATTCCCAAAGCAAAGGCCAGTATGAGAAGATAAGTATCGACTAGGGGAAATTTGGGCTGAATGCTTGAACTTGATGTTGTTACAAAGGATGAATTATTAGGAAAAGAGAAGAAAATCAAGGTTTTGTTGAGGAGAAGACGTAAAATAGATTTTGGTACCATTTCAGGTTGAAACATATAATTTACCAGTTTATAACCGCCTGAATCAACATAATATCCCTTTGTATCATAGTTAGGAAATTCAGGATTTTCATCGCGTAGAATAGGCAGAGCCCCGAACATAAGATCAGCTACCTCGCCGTCGCTCCGTCGTGTTTCACGGAGGGTATCGTTTTTCCCTAGCTCGAACACTGGAATATCACCTAAGAAATCTTGGCCAATAATTCGAGAGGTTGGTGCTCGGAAATTTTTCGGACTGGAAGCTCTAAAAATCTCCCGTATTTCCTCCCCATAGGCTGTTTCTTGAAAACTAAAATCAAATAGAGTATAGCTACACATTACCATAATCCGTGGAGGATTATTATTCTGAGATTGCGTCAAATAATCCTTTATTTCTTTAAATTCTAGATTATTAATGTGTGAACCACTTAATGGCGTAATAGCAGGGTTTCCAATCCATAAAATAGCTTTATATTCTTCTAACATATTTGAGGATACCGCTGAGTCAGATAAAGAGGAACTCTGGACAACTTCATATTCACCTCTTAATCCCAATGAATCCAAGGCTTCCAATATTGGAATCTCGGATGTTCTGCCCAAATCATCATCTACAATTAATATCGATCCGTTTTTATTATCAACATCCACGATAATGAAGTCTGAATATCCTCTGAAGGGAATGGTGGCATTATCGAGTGCTCGGGCACGAACAATGTGAGTTCCTTCTCTTTCTTCGGTAGTATCCCATTCATAAGAGTACAGACTCGGATTTGACGCATTACACGATAACCATGGACCGTTATCTATTGAGATTTCTACGCTAGTTATCGATCTGCCACGAGTTCCATTAGCTTTTACCCAAAGTGTCGAAATGTCAGATAGCGGCTGAATCGGTTTGATTGGTACAACTTGAGGGATATTACTTGAGTTTGTTACTCGAATCCGGTAAGAAAGGTTGGAATACCTTTCTACTATTTGAATAGCCCAGTTTGCGCCATATTGGGAGGTACTAAAGCCTCCGATACTACCCAATTTTGGATCAAGAGTAAACGCTGCGTCATTTAAGTTTTCGGCGCTTTCTGGATGGGCATCAATCACTTGAAAAGCGGGGTAATATGGATCTGAGATCTGGACTTGGGAGCGAGGATAAACCTGGGTATTTGCGATGATAATTCCGTGGTTCGGAAGAACTTGATCATAATTGAGATTTTCTCTGTTGGTGATGGTCCAACCACGGCCATAGTTCTCATTGGCGAATCCAGAAGAATTCCAACCTAATTCGATCCACATAATACCTTTTGGCGTTTCGATACCAAGGGGATTTAGAGTAACAAATGTATCGGAATTGAGATTGCCAATCTGCAATCGATAGGACTCATTTAAGAACTGGGGGGATTCAATCCATGTTACGTGACTGTAGTACTTACTCCAAATCGAAAAATGTCCAGCCCCGCCAGCCATCATTCCATAGGGACCAACATATTCGTGAGTAAAATCATATTTCCAGTCGTACAAGTCGGGGAATTTCAATGCATGCCCGATTTCATGTGAAGGGGTCTCATAATTGACATATTCGTGGATCATCAAGTATGGTAGGTCAGGTCCGCCTTCAAATTGTTGAATAAACCACTGGTGAGACCATATATCATCGGAATTTCCTGAAAACTCCTGGCCGTCTCCCGAGTGTATTACAATAAGGAAATCATAATCTAATACGTTTTTATTCTCTTCCTTAGCCTTATTGGCCGCCTCTTTTGCCAGTTCATCTGGCCGAGTATCTTGCCCATTTGGGATACGATTACCTGCTCCGTAATAAGAAAGTTGCTCTGCGGCTGTGTACCATCCAATTACGTCTCCCTCCAGGGTGAAGGTTCCATAAGAATTAGTATAATAATACTGACGAATCGAGGAATTTGTATTGCCGAAAAATAGTTCATTGTAGTGATTGATGGTATGCGTATCATGATGAGGATCGTCATATAACTCCATCAAGACAACAAGAACTGTCCATGAAATTGTATCAGTGAGAGAGGGGCTTAGTGAAGGCAAATGGATCTCTTGACGCGTGTCAGATTGTATAACGGGGAAAACTGTAGGAAAAATCGATATTGAAATTAGAATGACGGCCCAAATTCCAGTTTTCATAACATTATAAGCCCCAGTACGTACTTTATTGCCCATCATAGGCCTATATGAATACCAGTATGTAAACTTAGTAGTGACCATTAACAATCGAAACATGGATTTTTCAACGCACCTATCGCAGGAATTGATCATGGAATGGTGGATAAAGAAACGATCAGAAAAATAGTCGACCTACTTCTCCAGAAAATAGAAACAAAGGATCAAGAGATTGGGCGTCTCCTGGTTTTGGATCCCTTTGATAAATTCGATGATAGGATAGATCTCTGGGCAATTCGAAAAAGCGTATTAGATTTGAAAGAAACTACGGTAACAGATTTAGATGAGATCCGTGATATAGAAATTAAACTCACGTTTGCCCCGCCCACGTTCTTTTCCCACGTGATTGAAGGAAGGGACGTACCCTATTGGCAAATTGCTACGGTTTCTCGTCTGTTAAATCATGGTAACATTGTTTATGATCCGCACGGTCAAGTCCAGGAGTGGATTGATAATCTTCCCCGAATTGAATGGAATCCCGAAATAGTCTCTCTCAAACGAAAAACGACCCAAATGCTTCTTGAGAGGATGAAGAACCGCATTCGCGAGGACATGCTCGCAGATGCTTATATATGGCTGATTAAATCAGCTGAGGAGGCATTCTGTATTCCTCTGATGGAAAACAAAGCTTTCAACGTTGGAACCGCCTCACTCATGTTAGATACTTTACGGCGAGGTGATCAGTATCTCTATGGTGCTTTCCACGAATTGCTACGTGTTTCTTCTTTCAACGTTGAAAAACTAGAACGGGCACGATCTGAATTAGAACGATTAGCTGATCACTTATTCCAAGAGAATATCAAAACAGATCGAGAGATGTGGATTCTATCAGCCTTTGTGTCTATCAATGAATCCGAACGAAGGTTAATCCAGTATAAACGGGCAGTAAAAGAAGGGAGTGATTCTCAGGAGACAGTAGCACTATTTGACACCGCTGTAGGAGAACTTTGGCAAGCTTATTTTCTAGTAGCGCAATATCCCCGTTCGAAATTTAAACTGGATCCGTATGTTGTGAGTTCTTTTTGGAATTGGTTTGGTTTTGAAGATATAAATGAGGAGTGGTTGATCAAACAGGGCAATGAAATACTCTCGATGGTTGGGACGTCAGAATAACTCGTTTAGCCGGTATCAAAAGGATTTGAACCAATTCCAAGTCTTCTCAATTCCATTATAAAGATCTGTCTTGGGCGTCCAGCCAAGTAACCGTAGAGCCTTTTTAGAGTCTAGCGCAATATGATGAATATCACCTGGTCTTGGTGGGTAGAACTGCTTATCTGCTTTAAGTCCCGTTACCTGCTCAATAATATTTATCAAATCTAATACGCTTGTTTGTTGCCCAGTTCCACCGTTAAAAACCTCATTCATGGGTTCACCCATCACTTTGACACATAAATCTACTATATCATCCACATATACATAATCTCTTGTATCTAAGCCGTTTCCGAAGATCGTCAATGGTTTTTTCTGTCTTAGAAGGTCTAGAAAAATGGATATAACGCCTGCCTCGCCGAGCGGATCTTGTCGTGGACCAAAAATGTTAGCAGGCCGTATGATCCCATAGGAAAGCCCATACTGCTTGTGATACCAGACGACGTATTTCTCGCCACTGAGCTTACTAAGGCCATAAGGGGACTCTGGAGACTCTGTCATCGTTTCAGATGCTGGAATTGATTTTGGTTCACCGTATATGGCACCTCCAGTTGAGGTAAAGACCACTCGTGAGATTTCATTTTTACAAGCGGCGTTTAGAACATTTAAGATCCCATTGATATTGACACTAGCATCATATAACGGTTCACGAACGGAACGACTTACCGAAATTTGAGCTCCAAGATGATAGATTGCCTCTACCTCCTTTACAAGAGATTGAACCGTCTTGCTATCCCTCAGGTCACCAGAAACAACCTCAATTCGGTTTATGCATGCTTGAAGGTTCTGTTTCTTTCCTGTACTAAAATCATCTAAACAGACGATAGAATGGCCTTGTTGTAGGAGAGCTTCAATCAGGTGACTTCCTAGAAATCCTGCACCTCCTGTGACTAAATATCGCATTAAAACACCTTAAAACTCTGAAACGGTATATAATCTGTAGTATAAGCGGAAATAGAAGCGTGTTAAAGAATTTTTTTCATCGCAAGGAGAATAATAGGAACTACTAAAAGCCTGGAAACCTTGTCAGAGTTGGTGGCAAACCGTGAAACTAGGTATCTCAAACGGGGTTCTAATAACAGTAAACTTTGATATCATTAATAAATATCCTCAGATACCGGATATTCGACGTGTGATCCGCGATATCACCTCCTTGGATCGAGCAAATGCTGTTAGGTTAGATAAATTTCCTAAACCAGATCTTCCTCAATGTTTTCCATCGAAGATCATATGCCTGGCAAAAAATTATGCTGAACATGCCCGAGAAATGGGGGTTCGGCCTACAGACCTACCAAAACAACCTTCAATATTCTTAAAACCCCCTTCTGCTCTGGTTGGGCCTGGGGAAAACATAATGATCCCTTCACAGACGCAGGAAGTTCATCACGAAGTAGAACTTGCAGTGGTTATAGGTAAACGAGTGAAGGATGTCCCTGTCGATGCGGCCATGGGTGCCGTCTTTGGTTATTCGATCCTTCTTGACATTACAGCTCGAGATCTTCAGTCAGTCGCAAAGCAGATGGGAAGACCCTGGTTTGTTAGCAAGGGATTTGACACTTTTGCTCCAATGGGTCCGTATGTGGTTACAACAGAAGAGATTAAGGATCCCCATAATCTTGATCTAGAATTAAAGGTCAATGGAGTCACTAAACAGAAGGGAAACACTAGAGACATGATTTTTAAAATCGAGCAGATTGTTTCGTATTGTAGTACAATATCGACGCTGGAACCTGGTGATATAATTGCGACAGGTACCCCCGAAGGTGTTGGAATATTTCATAGAGGAGACCAACTCGAGGCAACCATTGATTCCATTGGGGAACTTCGGTTGGGAGTGGTTTGAACGACATTCCTAGACCTTTTATTATCCCAATGTTCTTCCGAAGGCCAGCCGCGATCTTCGTATCAAATTTCCCCCTATCACTTAGTTTTTCATTTCCAAGAGACACAATTCGTTAAATTTTTAGAAGATATCAATGCATTTAAGGTTAATGCGGAATTTGCAGAATCGAGGGCTTTCGGATCTCTGGATGTCCACCTCGGGATCGAATTAAGCGGGAATCATCATTCCCGAGTCACATGTAGGATCGATAATTTATCTCCATCTTTTTTTCAATGGATTGAGGCCGAATTTCCATCCCTGGCAATTTTTACGAGAGAAATTTTCTGGAATCAGTCAGAAAGCTGATTTTTCGTGCAGTGATATCTTCTCCAAAGAAATCATGTGGCATTATCAAACCCACTGGTTTGATAATAGGGGAATTTCATTACAAAACAATGCATTGAGGAGTTTTTTCTACAAATTCATTGATTATTTCACACTAGGTTCTCATATTGAGAAAAGAGAACCGCTTTTATCCCTCAATGTTTTCAGTACCGATTCCATGATTTTCTTCTATAGATTTCCTCGTTTTCTATTTAGTTTTAGTTTCGAGAACATCAGAATCGTTAAAATCGCGGGGGGAAGAATTGAGAATGTCCAGCCGGGGGACGAATGTCCATTTGTAGCTGATGCACTTACGGTTGCTTTGGTTTTTGTAGTTGTGTGCTTTGGATACCACTCATAGAAGGACTCAAGAATAATAACATTGCACTGGGCGAGTTCGCTGAATTGAAGAGCATCGTTTTTTGTTCCAGCTGTGGCAGTATAATGCATTGGAATAGCATACTCTAAATCAGAAGAGTTTTTTAGGTCCTCTACCGCGCCTGCAGCTTCTGCTGCTGTCATCCATGCATAACCTGAAACAGGCAATAATGCGATATCTGTTACAACAGCTTTCATCTCTGGGATTCTATCTGTATCTCCAGCGTGATATACCTTAACACCGTTGAAATCAATGATTACACCCATCCAGCCGTATTCTGGAGGGTGAAAAAGGGTGTTACTTTCAGGACGATATTTGTCAACATTATAGGCTGGAACAAACTCGAAACTCAGATTCCCGTATGATCTTGTTTCTCCAATGTCAACCGATGAATATTTAACGACCTTTGTCTCATCATCAATCAATTTATAAATATCTGGTTTAGAATTATGCGGTGTATGACTATGTGTTATGAGTATAAAATCAGCAGGCTCAAAAACCGGGGTCATATACTCTGCGATGCCATAAGGGTCAATATAGATAATTGTATTATTCCACTTGAACTTAAATCCTTCAACTAGCAGCATCCGGATTTCAACCCCCTCATAATCGAATTTTTCGACCTGCAATACAGTTTTTTCAGGCATAAAACCTTTAGAATCAACTGCATTGATATGATTAAAAAGGATTACGCATATAAGTATTACAAGGGTCTTTTTCATGTGAGAAAAACCATGGATTATGGGATATTACCATGTTTAAAAGGAATTCATTCGTGGCAAATCCGGCTAGGCTTAGAAGTCTTGAACTCGATAAATCTGATATCTCATAACAATAATTATAGAATAGAATCAATTAGCTTTCAGGAAGCTTTGAGATGAATGAACAGAATTCTATTGATCACGTGATCGAGTGATATGAGTGCGTATAAGAGATAGTAGATCATCAGCACTGAAGGGCTTGTTAATATAATCATCTGCACCTGCCTCTTCACCTGCAATCCGATCTTTTTTTCCAACTTTGGCTGTAAATAGTAATACTGGAATTTTTTTCAGATTAGGTTGCGATTTGATCCATCGACAAACTTCAAGTCCGTCAATTTTAGGCATTAAAACATCTAACAGGACAAGATCTGGTTTAATATCTGTAGTTTTTAAGAAATCAATTGCCTCCCTTCCATTGCTCGCTGAAAACACATTATAGTTTTCATATTCGAGAACCATCCTCGCTAGTTCAACTGTATCTTCTTCGTCATCTACAACTAAGATAGCGCCCTTGTACTCTTCCATTCTCCATACACCACTGTTTTCTCAATTATTTCAGCAAAAAGGAAATATTTTGGATTGAATAAATACCTGGATTCGGTTGTTGAGATTCTTGCCCATGCGGGGTGATTCCCTAGGAATGATATCTTATCTATCGACTATCTATTTGTCCTCACTTATAAAGGTTAGAAAACGATTTCGACCCAAATCGAAGAATCATTTAAAGAAAAATCATTATCGCCAGGATTGTGGGAGACAGGAACGTACCCAACAAGAGTTAGGACGGTGGCTGCCGGATATCTTCTATTGGAACATTTGGAAGTCAATAAACCACCGAAATCGACATTAGGCGCCGTTCACGCTCCCAGAAGTGAAAAAGCTCATCTATTCATATTTCGATATAAAAAGTACACTCCCCCTCTATATTGCACGGCCAGCCCCTCGGTGCCAATGTTGGCCTGCTCCGATTCCAAATGGATTTGGATTTTGTCTTATTCAAACTATACAGTATATACCGGAATTTGGCCTCTAACCTAAAAGGCTTTCAACGTTAGTTACCTTAGATTACTAAATGGGTATCTCAGAAATTTTCGGAACATCTGGAGAAGAATTGAAGGGGAAGCGGATATTAATTGGGGTAACTGGTTCCATTGCAGCTATTGAAGTGCCTCACCTGGTTAGGGAGATCTTAAGACATTCTGGAGATCCCATAGTGGTTCTTTCTGAAGCTGCTTCCCGTTTTGTGGCAAAAGATGCGTTAACTTGGTGTATGGATAAAGAACCGTACACTCAAATTTCTGGGGTCTCAGAACATATTCAATGGACATCTAATCCTCAATCAAAGGTTGATCTTTTTATTATCTGCCCCGCAACCGCCAATACAATAAATAAAATGGCTCATGGTATTGCTGATGGTCCTGTTACATTGACAGCATTGGCGATTATTGGCGCGAAAATACCCTTGATTATTGTTCCCGCTGCTCATTCCGTCTTACTTGATAATCCAATAACAGAGGAAAACGCTAGATTTCTAAGAAAGAAAGGAATTATTGTCTATTCAACGCCAGAAGATGAAGACAAGCACAAGTTTCCTCCTCTTAAAGAGTTGATGGATCTAATTATTGAGACAACTACATTAAAAGCTGAATTGGAAAGTAAAAGATATTTAGTTACTGGGGGAGCAACGCGCGAGTATATTGATGACGTTCGATTTATTTCAAACCCGTCAACTGGAAAAACAGCGTTCTTTATCGCTGAAGCCTTGAAAAGAAGGGGTGCCGGGGTATTGCTCGTTTTGGGGGAAGGAAATACCATATCAAAAGACACCTCTCTAATTCCATCTCGTGTTGTACGTTCTGCCAAGGACATGTATGAAACCGTAACAAGTGAGCTTTCAACTGGCCGTTATGATGCATTTATTTCGGTCGCAGCCGTTTCCGACTATCAGCCAACCCGAACTAATGGTAAAATTCCATCTAACAAGAGAGACTTATCTTTGGAACTGATCCCGACCGTCAAGATCCTTGGTGCGGTTAGGGATCAATATCCGGATCTTTTCATAGTTGGATTCAAAGCAGAAGTGGGAGTTTCTCGTGAAGAGCTTTTAGACCGTGCTACTACATCATTAAGGAAAAATAGACTAAATCTAATCTGCGCAAATTGGGTTGGGGAACCTAACAGGGGTTTTGCTTCGCCAACAAATGATTTATTTGTTATAGGCCCAGAAAAAGATCCTATCTTTCTGAGAGGTTCAAAACGAGAACTGGGAGAAAAACTCGTTGATTTAATAACCAGTGCAATGACTCAAGGGAGGGCGAATTGATGCAAATAACGATTTTCGGAGCAGGAAGCATAGGTTCGCTGTTTGCTGGCCGTATGGCTTTTTCTGGATTTGATTCATCGGTTATTGGGCGTCCTCGCCATGTTGCTGAGATTCGAAAGAGTGGCTTAAGAGTAATTAATGGAAAAAGCCAGATACTATCTCATCTGCCAGCCCATACACATTTTCAACCTGGCCTGATTAAGCCTGATGTCTTGTTTATCACGACCAAGGCATACGACAATTTTCAGGTAGCAGAAATCCTCCAAAGACAGTTAAAGCCTGGAATTCCTCTTGTTTTGATCCAAAATGGAATGGGGAATGAAACAGCTTTTATGGAATCCTTACCGAACAACCCAATCTTTCGAGCAATAACAACCGAAGCAGCGGAATTAATTACTCCCGGTGTCGTTAAACATGTAGCCTTTGGTAGAACATCATTCAATGGTATCACTGGTGATGAAAATGGCTTTAAAACAGACATCAAAGCCATCTTGGAAAAATCAGGGTTCCAATCTCGAATTGCTCGAGATATTCAGCTTACTATGTGGCAGAAGCTGCTCGCTAATGCCGCCATTTGCCCTTTGGCGGCTCTTCTCCACGTACCAAACGGATTAATCTTAGAGAAACCTTCGAATCAGAGGATTTTCGATGCGTTGTTGGCCGAAGGGCTTCGGTTAGCTAAACAGAGTGTACCTGACGCAGATTTCTCCCAAACGCGTCAGTTCATCTTGAAAGTCATTAAAAAAACTGCCAACAATAAGTGTAGCATGTTACAAGACATTGAACGTGGACGTAGAACTGAGATCGATTTTTTAAACGGTTTCATAGTACAAGAGAGCAAAAGACGGGGGTTAAATGCTCCCGTTAACGCCGCGGTAACTAATCTTGTTCATCAACTGGAACCTTGACTCCGTTATAGAGGTATACTAGTGGGTACTTCGGCCTCATATTGGGTAGCATCTCACTTGACTGGATTATTCGCAATCAAGGATGGAAACGATGAGATTCTCTCTCGAGGGTCGATAGGAGCAGGAGTTTGCATAAATCGAGGTACAGTAACCACCGTTACAAGAACAGACCATGCATCATTAGAAGTTTACTTTAATGGCGTGAAAACTCCCTTATCTATTGCTACCGTAACCAAGCGAGTTTTGGATCTACTCTTTGAAAGGGACTCCCAGCAAGGAATTCGGATTGAGCATCGTTTTGGAATTCCAATTTCATCGGGATTTGGCGCTTCGGCAGCTGGAGCGCTAGGAACCGCTTTTGCAGCTAATGACGCATTTGACCTGGGTTTTTCTAGGATTAGGCTGTTTCAGATCGCACATCTAGCTGAAATATATTCTAATACAGGACTTGGTGATATAATTGGCTTGTATCAGGGAGGTGCAGAAGTGCGAATCAAACAAGGAGCGCCAGGGGTCGGACAAACCATTGCAATGACGAATAGAGATAGCTGGAAGATAGCAACCATTCATATTGGTCATTTAGCTACCCCAAAAATCTTGTCTGATCATCGTAAAAGGAGAGCCATTAACCTTGCAGGAGAGCAACTGATTGAAAAGTTGATTTCCGAGCCTGATTTTGGAAATTTCGTTGGCCTTGCATCCCAATTTTCGAGAAAATTAAATTTGTGGTCAAAGGCGCTCATTGGAATTTCTGAATTGGTGCCGCCCGAAGTGGTCACTGCCCAAATCATGCTTGGAGATGCACTATTCCTGTTTTACAAACCAGGAACCGATCTTGAGACGCTATCGAACCTGGATTCCTCCTTCAAAAAGGAAACAATATGCCAACAGACCGTAGTAAGGCGTGAAAGTGATGCGAACTGAAGTACCATTAGATCACCCCCGTTATGAATCTTTAGTAGTTCGTGAGCGGATTATTGAAGGGATGCATAATAATGTAGTTGCTGAAGCTGGCCTAATCGCACACGGGCGGGGGGAAGCATTTGATTATATACTAGGTGAATCAACCCCTGGTATAGTTCTAGAACAGGAACGATTGGCAGTTATAACAATGTTATTGGCTGAGTCACCCATCATTTCTGTCAATGGAAATGTAGCGGCGCTTTGCGCTGATGGCATTGTTAAGCTCAGCAAGGTTTTGCGTGCTCCTTTGGAGATAAATTTGTTTTATCGGTCAAAGGAAAGGTTACAGGCGATCGAAAAAACGCTTTTCGATGCAGGTGCTGGTGAGATCTATGGAACAGATCCTAGGTATCATACAACCATTTCTGAAATCACCCATAAGCGCCGTATAGTGGACTCTCGTGGGATTAAAATGTCAGATTGTGTTCTTGTACCCTTGGAGGACGGAGATCGTGCGGAGGCCCTGAGACGAATGGGAAAAACGGTGGTAACTGTAGACTTGAATCCTTTATCGAGAACTTCAGTGGCGGCTTCGGTAACAATAACCAACAATATAATAAGAGCAGTAGAAGAAATGGCAGATATAGCAATAGATTATTCCGATAAAAGCCAACTAGAGTTACTGGAATTAAAGTCAAGCTTAAATAATGAAAGTCTCTTACGGAAGGTGTTAAAGCTTATGTCAAACCGATTGAGTACGATCGCAGAAGACGCAGAACCTTTTACAATTCACGAGGTGAAATAATGGCAAAGAAGACGGTTTTGGATATCCTTGGGATGCTAAACGAAGGTAAGAAAATAACAATGCTGACAGCGTATGATTTTGTCATATCTTCAATACTGGATGAAGCAGGAACGGATATTCTTCTTGTTGGAGATACTATGGGGATGGTTGTCTACGGGAATCCAACAACTTTGTCTGTATCCCTTGAGGACTCAATTCGGCACACGCAGGCGGTTGCTCGTGGTGCAAAGTCAGCCATGGTCGTCGGAGACCTTCCGTTTGGAACCTTCCAAGTGTCGGCAGAGGAAGCGGTGAAAAATGCAATTAAACTGGTTCAATTGGGAGCTGCTGAGGCCATTAAACTCGAAGGAGGTAGTGAGCGAATCGAAGCAATCGAAAGAATTTTAGATGCAGGGATACCAGTCATGGGACATCTTGGATTAACCCCTCAGTCCTTTTATAAATTTGGAGGTTTCAAAGTTCAAGGGAGAAACGAAAAAGCGGCTGAATTTTTATTAGGGGAAGCATTGGCGCTAGAAAGGGCCGGCGTGTTTTCTTTGGTACTGGAAGCAATTCCATGGAAATTGGCGAAGAAAATAACAGAAAAGCTGACCACTTGTGCTACTATCGGCATAGGTGCGGGCCCTTACTGCGATGGACAGGTTCTTGTTACTTATGACATGTTAGGTTATTTTGAATTCAAAGCAAAGTTTGTAAAACGCTTTGCTAATCTGAAAAACCAGATACTGGAAGCTGGGCAAAAATACAACGATGAAGTTCGTAAAGGTATATTTCCTGATCTTGATTATAGCTATGAATAGAAACCTGTCATATTCGTCATTTTCATCCTCCTCTCAGTCTTTTGGATATTTAAACTCTCATGGATAGCCTTATTAAGGTAAAAAGACCCTGTTCTCCTTGTTTCCTAATGCAAGCCGACCAAAGAAGATTAACGGGGTTCGAAGTTGGAAAAGGCTTCTCTCTTAAGCATTATCTTCTTGACGAGTTGTTTAAGGCTAAAAAACGGATTTATACGAATTTAGAGACCCCTCATCCATATTGTGAGCTTGATTGTCCATGGCTTTCGATTTGTCGGCATTCTTTACCGCCCGCTTGCATTCTTCCAGATCTTCTGGACTATAAAACTTGGATAGCGCTAACCAAGACCGAAAGGCATCAGGCTGAATTTTCCGCAAAACCGAATTTCACCGAATATAACAAGCTTTGAGCTTTGATGGGAACAATAAACGGATTCCAAGGATTATCAGACCTTTTTTGAGGTCTGAAGTAATTCTTGATTTTTTAAAACGTATTTTGGCCCAAATCCTTCGAGACTAGCAAGCGGCCCTTCTAAACCTTTTGGATTTCCTGTTTTCGTATAGGTTATCTGAGTATCCACTATTCCCTTAAAGACTTCAGATGGGCTACCATCAAACGTTTGTAAAAGTGTTTCCGCTTTCTTGATTCCAGTATTATGTAGACCTTGGATAAGAAACAACTGTTGATCCCTAATGCTTCTCTTTTTTGGGGATGATCTGATAATTATCGGATCGGTTTTTTCCTCTTGTACCCAGGAAGCGATTCGGTTCAGGCAGATGGCAGATTCCCCCATGTTTACGGTTGGTACCACTGGAACCTGGCGTTTAAGAAAAATATAGGTCAACGCGCCGTACACATGTTTCTTTCGTTTTTTCCATTCTGTTCGGGCGAACGCTGAGGGTAAATCTTCCAATAGTAATAAGGGTTGCTCGTAGGCTTCAATCAACCGATCGATCTGTTCAAACAACCTATTATCCATTAGAGAGGATATTAAATCGGCACCGGTCTTCCGCTCACAAGCCACCTGTTCTGAGAAAACATAATCTCCAATATCAAGCTGCCGTTCTTCAACTACCATCTCGAATCTCTCAGACAGAGCTTTTTTAATTCGGAGCGGCTCTCTATGGTCTACTATCAAACGTAATCTACTATTCATTTAAACTCCAACGTATCATTCATTTTGGATGATACCCAGACTTGTTCAGAGAACCTGGTAACATATTATTTTGTACCATCGAGGTTACCATTCGCCGAATGAGATCTGGGGGAATATTTAGGGTCGAAAAATCCCCCCATCGAATAATTTTTTTCGCTTGTTGTTCAGGGCGGTTAATAAAGTATAAAACCCTACCGGCCGCATTTTTTAGAGTTAGAATTCTTTCATCGCTAGTACGAACAAGCTTCTCATTTTTATCTATCAATTTATGGAATAGATCCAACTGGCTTTGGCCAAGATCTAAATCGAGGATTTCCCCAAGTTCCGCCAGTGCCAGTTCTTGTCGATATTCAAGGATTCCATTAATTTCCTGCAGTATTCCTCTTTCTGTGATAAATTCCCCAACGGAATTCGTTATTCCCGAAAGCTGGAGGACTTCATGCACGATAATCCTCAGGATAGAGTCAGGGAGTTCTAATTTGAAGGCCAGCACGTCAAAATTGATCCTGGGATGCGTACTGATTTCATTCTGCACTCGTGTGAGGAGACTTTCCTCTATATAATACCTACCATCTTTGTCTTGTCTACTCACATACTCTTGAAGAAGGAATTCGGATATTTGACGTTTTATTTCAGTACTGAGTCTGCTAAAACCAGATTCCTGAATAAATTGCTCCAAATGCAAGTAACCGTGTTTATCATAATGGTCTTTCACCAGATCCAGAACGTTTTTTATTGAGGTAACCTTTCCTGAATCAACTCGAAAAACTTGAAGCTTTATGGATTTTACCAGACTGTCGAGAAAATCAGAAAAATCAATCCCGATAACCGGTAGGAGATGCTGAACTTCGGTTTCACCTAAATTGTTAATATCATGTTCTATCTTAGCTAGTTCGGAAAGGTCAATGAAAACCTGTAACCCTTCCAACCATCTTCCAGGGTGAACCCCGTTAATAAAATCGACAAATTCCCGAAATTCGATTTGTGGATTACCTAGTTCTTGAATAAACTTGTTGAATCCTTGGATCTTGTATTGGGCCAAATTCATCCTCCATTTTTCCCTCACAAATCGCCGAGTAAGGAAAACCTCTTCCGAATTTAACCACCCGTCTGTAGGATCATATATTTTAGGAAGAATAACCTCTCTTATTCGTTCTGGAGAAACATTTGTCCGTTTACTGAGATCTAATAGAGAGAAATATCCTTTATTTTGAATATCGTCAGATATCTCTGATAACAACGCCTCAGTAATATAGATCTCAGGAGAAAGCCTGTTGGTACCAGAAATCTCAGACACTACCGTTTCAAGGATATCCTTTCCAATCTGATCAAAGGGGGAGCGCTGTAGTAGAATGGGGAGTTGAATCACATCAAATTGCTCAAATTCAGCTTTAATAAGCTTTTTCAGTCCGTTTTCGGTAAATATCGTTCCATCTGATAGCGGATATAATTGCAGTTTCAGCATATCCTCGATTAGTATCTTGATGGTAAGTTCGGTCAATTGAAATTCATTTGCAAGTTCGGAATAATGGAACTGAGATTTATTGGATACACGGCTTCGAAAGTCTTCGATAGCAAAAGACATCTGATTTTGTAAAGCAGAAACTGCTGAATCGAAATTTTGTTTCGTATTTCTAGTTCCAAGGTGAAGTAAAGCCAGCAGGTCAAGTTTTCCTTGCTCAATGACGGTTTTTATTATTTCAGATTCACTTTTCTTAAGAAATGCCGCCGCTGTTTCACGTACATATTCATTTGAGTCGGTTAAATTCTCAATAAAGGAAATCGTAACTTCTGGGCTAAGTTTTTCCTCCATATGTTCAAGGGCAGAACTTGCCTGATTGCGTGTTAAATCATCGAATTCTGGATTTCGCATGATCTCGATTAAAGCCCCAATAGCCCGTGGTGTTTTTAGCTTACCTAAGGCATATATTACAGTACGTCGAAGTCCACCTGTCTCGGTCTCTAGTAATCGTAAGAGAATTGGTTCTACTCCCTTGATCTGATGTTTTACGACGATATTGAGTGCCGTATTCAAAACTGCCTTATTGGGATCCTTTAGTGCTTTTATAGTAAAATCTGGTAACTTAGAATGTCCCTTTTCCGATAACCACTCCAAGGCGTACGATCGAATACCAGGATTTGGATCTTGGGGGTCGCTAAGAATTGAAAAAACTAAGGGCGCAACTAGTTTTGGAGTTTCCCTAGCTGTTCCGATGAGCGTGATAATTGCTGCCTCTCGTACTTGGTCATTGCCATCTTTTGTCAGTGTTTGTAAAGACTTTCTGACCATTCGTTCACGAAACTCTTCTGGACTAGATTCCAAGAATCTTCTAAGGTTGATTACCGCAGAAAGTCGAACTTCATGGTTTTTTGCTTTCAAGTTTCTTAAATCGGTGACTACTGATGATTCTGACATCGATCGGCCTCGAATCTACATATCCTTTTACTCAGATGCCCATTCCTTAAGAATGAAACTGGCATCCCAACCAGTCTTGGCCTGCACCACTTTTCCCTTGGATCCCAATAGCGATAAGAAATCCAGATAGACCTTTACGATATTGATATCGATGTTTGAAACTGCCTCCGCAATTTCATCCTCGAGTTTTCCCGTGGTTGATAGTTTTTTCAAGATTTCTGTCGCATCTTCAATAAGTTTATACCGATAAGGCTTTTTAGTTCGAGGTTCCCCTATCGGATCGAGCATCCATTTATTATTCTTTTTGATTGTCCGGCCGTACGAGTGAAGGTATGCCAGGAAAGATAATGAGTAATATGTATCACTCAGACATAGGTCAGTACCAGGTGAAACCTCATATGGGGTTACTTCATCAGCTAAATATTCCAGTTTCTCGATAACTTGCATGAAAGTGCTAAATGGGAATCCATTAAAGGGGGGGATCTCTAGCAAGGATTAAACATCCAGGTTTATATCTGAAGGAAGGTACTCAAAAAACCTCAAATCCGGCTATTAACTTTTTCGATTTCTTGTCCATGAATGTGGCCTGATAGAATAAAGATTTTTTCTCCCAATACGGTTTTTTCCCCCGTTTGAATGTATCCTTGTTTTTCATAGAAGGTTTTCAAGTGGGGAGTTTTTTCGTAAATTTCTAGCTTTATGGCCTTTATTTTAGAATTTCGTCTCTTTAGCACGCGAGAAACTTCCTGAACTACCCATTTTCCATATCCCTGCCGTTGATAAGGTGGTGCGATTGAAAAGTGATACATCTTACATGTCTCCTCATCCTGCTCTTTCAGCGAGACGGTACCGATAATACGATCAGAAAGAGTGATGATAAAAAGCTCATGATTACTAAAAGATTCCTTTATTTTCTTATCTGTATCATTTAATGCCCCAGGGGGTCGTGATAACACTTTTAAAATGGGAACGTACGCCTCACGGATAATTGCCTCTATTTGTGGAAGGTGCTCTATTTTCGCCTTTTGTAATTCTAATTTTTGCAAGTATAAACCACATTTATGATATTTTTTCATCAATGGGGAATTATCTCTTTAATTTGGGCTACGGTATCCGAGATTTTTACTACAAGGCTCTCGAGTCTAGTATCGGGATTGCCATCAATACAGAGTATCAATCCTTCAGATATTTTGTAAGCAACAAGATGAGTTGCTTCTGACGAAGCAATCAGATAACGTAAATTTCGCATGTGAGAGGAAACTGTTAGGATAGTAATGAAGGTTGACATTCTATCTCTGTCCATTTGGAATTCAACAACCGGCTCGCCCGTAAATGAAACAATCATGGCACCTCGTATGCCGACATCCTCATTTTTAACGAGTTTTCGTAAATAAAAAAGCGCTGCTTCTTTTGAGGAGGAGAGTAACTCACGTGTCTCTCCTTTAAAAACTGCATCTACCTGTATGGAAAAATTTTTGAACATTTCTGTGTCGATCAATTGAATATCCTTCTGGTTGGGGTGCTCAGATAAAAATAAACTGGAGATCGTTTTAAGTTTAAATTGCAAATCCATAGTAGAGACTAGTGGGGAGGCTAGAACGGCGAATACCAGGCCATCTTTTTCTATGAAAGAAAAACGGACGTCCTCCATATCCACTACTCGGAGATCACTTAGTGCTGAGGATTCCGCAAACGAAAACATGGCGGTTAAGAAAGCAACCACCAAATGCGGATCGGGGGCTTGTCTATCAATTTCCTCATAAGATCTAGTTATTAGAGTATCCCCACTCTCTCGTCGGAAGATAAAGAACGCTTTGATGTCCTTAAACGCATGCAATGACAATGAAAAGTCACCTCATAAGAACTCTTTTGCCCTCACATTGAGGATATTCGTCGTCATGGTTTGGAATGCCTCATTTACATTCTTACCTGTTTTAGCGCTTGTTGTGATATAATCAATGACATGCATACTGTCTTTTGCCTTTTTTACTTCTGCCTGCGTAATACCTGGTTTTAGGTCTACTTTATTTCCTATTAGGATGGATAACGAATTTGGCGCAACACGGAGAACCTGTGCCTGCCAGCGTTCCTGAATATGGATCAAGGTGTCCGCACGAGTTAAATCAAAAACGTAGAAAGCTCCTAAGGCCCCTTTTAAGTATAAATGAGAATAAGAAACATGTCGAGCTTGACCAGCGATATCCCATAACTGGAGGCTAACGTGGCGGATAGTATCTTGGGTATCTATAAAACGAATCGTTTTGGTTAGAAAATCTACCCCCAACGACATTGAATAATCTTCTTTGAATTTATTCTCAATAAACCTTAAAATTAAGCTTGTTTTCCCTACAGCCCCATCTCCCATCAAAAGCAATTTCAGAACATGTTTTATTTCTTTCATTTTGGGCATAAATCTGTCTCCTTACATTAATTGATTTTTGGACACGTTTTTGTTTCGTAACTCAGACAGCATGGTGGTTTTATTTGAAAACGAGGAAAACGTCTGCTACGCTATAAGAATAAATGGGCCGTAGAGAACCTGTTTCTCTCTTCAAAGAGGTCTTTAATATATCAAAAATCTGCCTATTTGAGACGGTTAAAAAACCTTTACACCCAGAGATCGCGCATGAGTAGGTTGATTCGCTCCAGAACTGTAAAGTGATGAATGTTTACCAGCAATTGTATATTGATAGGTGCCCTTGAATATGGAAGACGATTACCTGGGAACAGAGATGTGGATTAAGGTCGTTCTTAAGGATTTAGGCGAAGCAACCACTCAGGAGATAATTGATCACGTTAAAATCTACAACCAAGAATGTGCAGATCGAATTCCAATGGCATTGGCTCAAATGCGAGCCAACGGGAAGGCGTATTACAAGATTCGGGCATCGCAAGATGAAAAAAGAAAGAACATGGTGTGGAAGTTGATATAGGAGGTTAAATCCTAATTTCTTGACCTTCTAAGGGAATAATAATGTCCGGACTCATCCTATGGATTTCAACCACGGATTTTATTGTTTCATCCCCAAGATGCGTCAATACGAGCCGCTTGGTATATTCGGTGAGCTTCCTTGCTTGGTAATAATTTAGGTGCACTCCTGCGAGTTCACGACGAAAGAAATTGCACTCTACCACCGCCAGATCCGTGTTTCTGACAAGTTCAATGAGATTATCTGTCCATCCAGTATCTCCTGAGTAAGCTAATTTCATAAAGGGGGTTTCTATTCGATAACCCTGCGCTTCTGGCGTGTGTGCCATGGCAATAGGGATTATTTGTATCCCATCGCTGTTAAATGGCGTTGTATGAGTTATTTCAACGTAATTGCACGGATGGGAAAGTTCGGTTTTTGGGATATTTCCATAAAACAGGTGAAATAATTCGTCAATTCGGTTTTTGAGTAGAGGCGGGCCAATGATCGTGAGAGGTTTGGTGCGTGATGGGTGAAGATACATCAATTCTAAGAGGAGGAAGGGCATGCCAGCCAGGTGATCGCCATGAAAATGGGTGATAAGAATCATATCGAGATCATCTGTACTTCTCCCCGTTGCCTTCAATGCCTGAAGAGCATGGGGTCCGCAATCCAAGAGAATTCCCTTATGCTGATATTCTAAAAAAATACCTGCACTCTTAAAGCCAGCCGAAGCATAAGGATCACCTGTTCCTAAAAATACCAAATTCCCATGAGATTTATTTTTCGAAAATATCCGAGTTCCTACTGATCTGCTATTATTCAAAGCATAGGGAAAATCTTCTACACCAGTAACTACGCATTCTACATACCCTCTCGCCAGCCTAACAATATTTTCCAATTTTCCCTGCATAGCACCCGTCACATCGTGTCCTCCACTGGCTTCCCCGCTTTCGAATTCCAATAAAGCGTTATTCTCTCCATAGCATAGATAACGGTCAGGAAAAACTTCTATTCGGTTAATATATTTTGCTCCGTTTAAAAATGGATCTTTGGTATATATTCCAACCTTTTTTCCTGAAACTTGTGTAATAAAGATTGCCCTGGTCAACCTAAGCCATGAAATACGATCCATGAGTGCAGATGGAATAATATCTCCTGAAAACACTCGCCATCCGTCGCGGGTGTATCCCATATCTCCAAAAAACATAGGTATTACATTCGTATTACAAATTAACTCCTCCAGTACGTCAAGATTGGGTGCGGTTACCTTTTTTGCCGCTTTTTCTGTCGTAGGGTCTCCTCTCAAGATCTGATGCGAAGTAACAGAAACTGTTGGAAGTCCCGCCTGGATTCCTGCCGCGACAAGAATTTGATTCTGGATTCCTACTGCTAGTTTGATAACGGGGGAGATTTTTTGGAGGATTTTTACATCCCTGGCGAGTGTGGCAACAAGGGGATGACCAATAGAGCCAGCGCCATGAAGTAAGATCATTCTTTCATGAGGATTCTGCCTGAGGTGACCACTTATGGTCGTGAAGATTTTATTAACATGCCGTAGATCAAGAAGATTGAGGATCGTGGCCTGTAAATCAGGTAAATTGCTCGAAGAATCCATAAAACTTTCAATCGAACCCAAATAATCATGAATCAGATCACTATCATGCTTTCGTGTAATTACGTTTCCTCCCAGTTTAACTAGCGTAACTTTCTGCTTTATCATTGCTCTAATCCCAGCATGGCTCACAATTTTGCAGATTTTCGTAAATATTATGGCTTATTGAATTCATCCAGAATTGCTGCAGCAAGAAGATCTAATGTAGCTTGAACATCGTTCATTCGAACAGTTTCAAAATCAGTATGGGTGTAACGGGTCGGTACAGCTACCATTACCGTGGGATGGCCTCTTTGGAAAAAATGTACTCCATCTGTGTTGAAATTACTGAAAACTGCTTTTTGTATAGGTATATCGGAATTTTGCGCGCTTTTTTCCAAGATTTTTATGTTATCTATAGAATAATGGATTGAAAAGTCTTTATAGACGACAATTGGCCCCGCTCCTAATTTTGTAGGTAGAAAATCCTGTTCGGATGACGGAATATCACCTACTAGGCCCACATCAATAATGATCACCAAATCATACTTTTCCCGAAGTGCAGCAGCGGCGGCTCCTTTCATTCCGATTTCTTCTTGAACAGTTGAGACCAATGTTAGATTTGGAGAGGCCCTTCTTCTTAAAATCTCATCTGTTAGAAGACACTGAAGAGTTAAAGCCACGCGATTATCCATACCTGGACCCACGATGTTACGCTGCCTATGAACTACGTTTGATGCAAAAATGGCTGGGGTTCCTATATCTATCCCTAGGGCTCGGACTTCTTGATCTGAATCGATGCCAAGATCGATGAAAATTTCCGGAAAAAGCACAGGTTTCTTTTTCCCTTCGATTCCCGCTAAATGGCCGCTACGCAGTCCAATGTGACCCTCAATAGGTCCTACATCTGTAAGAAACTTTAAGGGAACTCCCGATAAAAACCGCGCATCAGGAGTGGTAGCTGCTGTGTTAAAAGCAACCTTCAAGAATCCATTGGGGAGAATTTGTTGAACCAGGAACCCTATTGTATCTGCATGCCCTACAACGGCGATATGTTTTCCATCGCCTTCCAGGCGGCCGAACAAGTTCCCGACCTTGTCTTCCGATATTTTTATCCCCATTTCCTTCCATGTATTTCTGAGAAAGTGTTGAACAGCCCCTTCTCGACCTACGGGTCCCGGTATTTCTGCTAGCTGCTTCAACAAACCAAATATGTCATGATCCATGCTGATCCAATCCGAAATTAATGATTGAACTTGTACTTAATAAGAGACCATTTAGAAAATCAATATCTGAATCGCTAAACTTGTAATTGAAACTCAATCAATACCAACTTCTTTGGTCCTTCAAAACGATAGAATGGATTGGGCATCATGGTACGGAAGAGAAACCTTTGGAAATCCATCCTAAAGCTGAGATCCCCCTATGATGTAGCAATGCGAAGTACTCGAAATAAGTCCTGATAATATCAATCCATTAATCGTTTTTGTTCATCCTGTTCCTCATTCTTCCAATCTGAGGTTCTGGAACTCCTTTGAGACACTCGTAACTGCTTGTATTGTTCCTGATAACTCTATCTATTCGATCAAGATTTTTTTAGATCTTGAAGGAATATCTTATTAATAATTCCCCGTG
>JBHLSH010000030.1:0-39464 GCA_048881705.1 Candidatus Heimdallarchaeota archaeon
TCAAAAAATAGTTCTCTATTTTCGTGCGTTACATAAAAAGTCTAACCAGGAAGAGAAAAACCCCTAACTTCTTCCTCAGAGTTTAATTAGATGGCCTTTCTTCATTGTCATGAGGAAAGAAGTTAGGAATGTCCTCAAATACCCCAAGAATACGAAAAAGAACCTGGAAATCTAATGTCATAGGTATTTAGATTTCCAATGGATCCGGATTTTTGGTTAGAAATTCAGGTGAAAAATCAACATTTCTTATCGCGTGTGCGACTGTCATGCCTGCGTCCATACCGGATTTATTGGCGTAATAAATTCCCTCTGCAGAAAGTTGAGAGCCCCTATTTGCAGCATCCTCGGAAGTTACCTGATTGGGGAGGCAGCTCGATAGCAAGGTTTTTTAAACCAAAAAGCTCCAGATAAATGGAGTACCCAAATTATAGGACTGAGGTGAGACTATGGTTGACCTAAATTTATCCAGAGACTTAATGATTCTTGCGCCTATTTTGGCTGTTGTAATAGCCTTCCTAACGGGATATTTACCTAATACTGAGAACTATGTATCTACCATCTTTCTTATTTGTAGTGGTTTTGTCGGCCTTTATGGAGCAACAAGAGGGACGGGATCTATAGTAACTTCCGAAAATACTCTTGGTTTACCTCCTGGAGTTGTAAGATTTATTTTGGGAGCTGTTTGTGTTGGGATAGGCCTTTTATGGGCATCCGCTCAAAAAGATGAAAGCTATGTAATGCTCATGCTTGGTCTATGCGGAGAATTCATTGGGGTATCTATCCCCGGGATAGCAAATTACCTTAAATCTCGCTGAATTCTTCTGTACTTTCTTTATTCTGAAGTAAGAGAATGGGGAAATTCCCAAAAATAGGAGTCCTGGTTGTTCATCACCCCACACTGCATGTTCAGTCTCCGATAAAGACAGCATGGATCTACAGATCCATTTTTCAGAACTATCAGATCATTTTAAAGCCTAGAACGAATTTGGGTAATCCACATATGTCTGTACGAGCTGGGATGACAGATTGACGGTAGTATGAGGCTTAACGTCCCTTTTCTGACTCCTTACAGTTGTGAAATTCGGATCCTAATAGATTGTTAAGAACATCGCTATGCTCCGGATTAGCAACATGATGAATTAATCCTTTTGTTTCCTTGATGATTTCGCTCTGTATCGATAGGGCCGCAGCGATCGAATCATACTTGGATACGACGTCAATTAGGATATCAATGTTCTCTGTCGTGGTTTCAGATTCGTTTTCTATAGATTTCAGTGAACCAAGGTTTTCTATGCTCTGTTCTATTCTTTCTTTCTCTGAGATGGTTCCAGCTTCATATGCGAGGGAAACCGGAAGTGGCGATGGTTTGTTTCTCAGTTTTTCCTCAAGGGGCCCCCGTAACCCGTACATTTCACTGATCTCTTTGGTGATTCTCCTTGTAAGTGAAATATTGGAGCCGATTTTGACCATCTCTTGTACTTTTTCCTTATCAGAGTCCCCTAAGATCCCCCCAATTTCAATGCAAGCTCTATTGGGCGTTAACCGATGCCACATCCGAGAAAATGCCTTTGAGGGAAGAATCTTTCTCACATAATTCCGTCGTTTTATTTCTGACTCCATAATATCTCGAACCATTCTTTCCGCAGAATCCATGAACCCACGGGTTTTATTATCGTCTTTATATGAAGTAGTCTCGAGTAAAGAGAGGAGACCTTCACAATACAGGATGTTTCCCATGATTAAGCATGTAGGAATTCCTAACGTATCTACAAGATTTCTTGACTTTTCCGTCCTCAGAGAATCCAGAAGATCATCCTGGTAGACCGTTCCCAAAAAGAAACATTGAATGGGGAAAAATGCATTAGCAAGTTCAGCTTCGCTAGGGATGTTCCCAGAGATTTGCCAGGCAATATCCATCAACACCATTCCGATTGGAATGATATCTGATTCGGAATGAGGTACATAGACTAGATCAAAGGCTCGAAGTACATCATTGGAATAGTTCAGGGTTCTCAATCTTTCTCTCATTTTTTTGTCGGCAATTTGCTTTACGTTCTTGACTTTTTTGAGGTAATCCATCATTGACGTCTCCCTAGGTATTCGAATCTCGAATTATAAAGGTATACTTCGGAACACTTAAAAGAATAAACTTAGTTCAGTTAACGGTATTCAATCGGAATATTGAAAGGAGGAAACAAGGATATGGGAAAGGAAATCCTGCAATTTTCTTTAGCGAAAGAATCTGAAAAAAGAAGCAGATTGGCAGCTTTGATTGATATAGGTCGCCTCGGAAAAACTGGTAAAGGAGACGATAGGGTGGAGTTACTAAACGAAGTCTTATCGAAAGATCCTGGACCTGAAGCTCGTGGTGCATTGCTGGAATCATTTTTTAATAGATTTATCCCAGGAGGCTGGACAGGCGACCCTGAAGCCAAAGATGAACGATTTCTTCTATATGCTCCCACAACAAATCCATTCTGGTATGATTGGTAGCGTAAAACGTTAAAATAGTCTCGAAATTGGCAATTATTGGTCATTGAACCGAGTATAGAGCTAGAGGGGTACGACTCACTTTGGTAAGAATCCAATTCTCCGAGATTCTCACTTTGTTGGCAATCTCCGTCGGGTTGACAGGATTTGATCTACTAGTAACAACAATAGCAAAAGATCTAGTACTGCTTCCTGATCTATCTGTACCAATCTTAACTATTCTTTTTTTACTTACTCTGCTGGTCCTTGTGTTAGCTTTAACGATATGGCGAATTATCCTAAAAGAAGAAACTAAAGTTGAGACTCGTTATAGGAATGTCATTTACGCTGCGGCCGCATTTACGGTGGGTTCCGGTGTGTTTGGTTTGGTCACTTATATCATTGAAATCATACTTGCTTCTGGAATTTTGGGAACTGCTTACTATGAGCTAGATCTAGTTACAAGTCAAGATTCGCTTTGGATGAGCTTAACATTCTTCACGAAATTGGGTCATAACGTTTTTGCCTTGGCAGGCTGCTTAGTAACGGGCTTTGCCTGGACTCGACAGTTTAGGAAATGGGCTCGGTTTACAAATGCACCAATCGTAAAATCTTTCTTTTTTGCAGGAATTACGATGATTTTACTATTTTTTGTTCAGCTTGCTACGATCTCCTTGCAATATTTGCTGTTCTGGACAAACCCAGGAGAACCTCTTAGAGATCATCCTCCAGAAATACAAGCCATATTCATAGTTCTTCTCATTACTGCAATGTTCGTAGTCCCTGTTTATATTTACTTTTTAGCTCGGGCGGGACAAGATTTACGCATGCCCTTTGAGGAAAGGATACCTAAATCGCGAATAGCAATCATTCTACCTCTAATCTTCTTCCTATTGTGGTTCATAGTGAATATGATGAACGTGGGAGGAGATAATGAACCTTCTAGCGTAATAACAACCCTTTTGGGTAACGGATTCCTTGTTGCGGCGTTTATCCCGATCTCTATAGGCTTCATTCGATATGCCAGAGGAATAAATTCCTTATATCTAAGGAAAAATTTGTATATAGCCTCGGTTGGTACTCTAGCTCTTTCCACTTTTTCAATCGTAGGCCCAAATCGTTGGACTGGAATGGCGGTTTTAACAGGTTATTTATTGGCGTTCTCAGTATTGATTTGGTCTTTGGTTAACATTTCACAGTTTTTAGGTTCGCGTGAAGCTCTTTCAGATCGATTAAGAGATTCTGGAGCTAAATTTCTTTCAGATTTAGGAGAAGCAGAGTTGATTGGTCAATCGGTTCAACAGCTTACCAAGGTGTTAGCTGCGGTATCAAAGGATCTGATGAATGACCTTGTTAATGTAGATGTTAAAACTCCTCCAACAAACGAGGAAATAAAACGTTACATACTATCGACGATGAGAGAACAAACAACTCCCTCTGAAGAGGAAGTTATGCAATACCTCGAAGACGCCTTGAGGGTAGTAAAGACGATCTAGAGAATCAAGGCCAGTTGGGATACTTCCCCCAATCATGAGTTTCAATTGGTCTACCCTACAAATATGTGACCCCTGTTTCAACAAATCCGAAATTTCTAATGAAATTGTATGAAATCTTGTTTTCATGGTAAATTTCACAGACAAGTTCTGAAACATCATGTTTATCGAAGTAATCCGCGGCTTTGGCTGCCAGTAGAAACGCGATATGTTTCCGACGGTATCGAGGATCAACCCCAATTCCGGCAATAACACCTTGTTTGCCCACTTCTTTTCCCTTCTTGATTAATGGATCAATGATTAAAACGATAAAACCAATGATCTTCCCATACAGCGTGGCAACAAAAGTCGAAGAAGGATCAAATTTCTTAACATCTTCTTCTAGAATCGAGCGATAGGGATCCGGAGCAGTAATAAATGCCCTATTGAAAGTTTGCATGAAATTTACAGTATCCTTCTCTGGGTCGAGGTGGCGGATAGTCACCTTGGCGAGGATAGGATTCTCCTCAATAATTTTGGGCAACTTTTGTTCACGGAATCTCAATGCTTGATCCCAAGTTGACTTAAAAACGATGAATTTATACTTGGTCTTGTCAGAATCCGCTAACGATTCCTCCGATTCAGCTTCTATCTCTTGTGATGTTTTATTTCGGAATAAAGGCTGCCTAAATCGGACGGATGGTCGGTTATCTTCAGGTAATGAGTTTTTATTCAAGCTAAACACCATTAAAGGGAGCTCATAGGGGTTGTGTTTTTGCTTTATGGGTAGGATTTAGGCTTAAAAATCCAGAGGTTATCGCGGGGTCGTATGGCCAATTCAATTTCTATATCACCAGATTATAAGTACACTGTAATAGATACTCATGTCCATCCCATTCGCTCTTTAATGACGGAAACAAGTCTTATTAATGAAATAAGGAAAGCAGGCATTAATAAAGCCGTTTTATTGGCATTAGATCTAGACGTTGAAGCAATCACTAAGGATGAGAAACTCAAATATGAGATCATAAACAACCTCCTAGAATACTCAATGTTTATTGATGCTTTTAAGCTCATAAAGGCGATGGAACAGATTCTAAGAATGGGCATGACATCTAATTCATTGGTTGCGGATATAGTGAGGGCGAATCCACAGTTCTTTATTGGATTCGGTTCGGTGAACCCCTCTAAAGATCCCGACTATGTCAAAGAAAAACTGCTGGAGATAGAGAAATTGGGATTAAAAGGGATCAAGTTAATTCCTACGCTCCAGTTTTTTAATCCAGAAAAAAACAAAAATATAAAGTTTATATTTAAGTACGCACGAGAACGAGATTGGCCAATCTTGATTCATGCAGGGGGGGATCCAGGGCCGTTCGAAATCCCAACCCTAAAATGTGTAAAAGATTCCCACCCAAAAAATTGGCGAAAACATGTAAGGAAAACGAAAAACAAAATCATCTTTGCGCACTTGGGATGTTACGGTAGGATAAATAACGGCTCATGGTTTTCTGAAACAACCGATCTGGCAAAAAGAAATCCCAACATTTACCTGGATACTTCAGCCGTAACTTACCACCTGGAAGATCCAGATATCGTTGACCAAATCCGTCAAACTTGCGGATTTGGGAGGATACTTTTTGGTACAGATACACCTGTCGTTCAAGGAACCTCTATGAAGCATAGTTTGGAAGTCATCAAAAACAGCCCAGTTCTAAGCGTAAAAGAAAAGCGGTTGATTTTAGGGGAAAATGCGAAGGCCTTACTGAAGATAGAGGATTGACGGGGGATTGTTATGTGTTTAAGCTTTGCGTTTTGGCGTCAACAAGCAAGGGGAACGCGACCTACGTTCGGATAGGTTCCACATCCTTTCTGATAGATGCTGGTATTAGTGCACGAAAAATAACCAAGCGATTGGAGGAAATCGGTGAGAATGTCAGAGCTTTGGATGGTATCGTTGTATCGCATGAACATGATGATCACATCAAAGGAATAAAGACATTAACGAAAAACTACGGGTTAAAATGCTATCTAAACTATGAAACCTATGCAAAGATTAGCAAGAAGACAGGGCCAATAGATGCTGAATTTATAGATGTAGGCGAGGAATTTGTCATTCAAGGGGTGGAGATTTTGCCTTATGAAATTCCCCACGACGGGGTGAATCCCCTTGGTTTTCGAATCAGTTATCAGGGCGAGCATCTTCTGGGGTATATTTGCGATTGTGGTTTTCCCTCTCCATATGTTTTGGATGGTTTACGTAATGTCAAAATTCTTATAATTGAAGCAAACCATTCATTTGACATGCTCTTAGGAAGTGATTACCCTGAACACCTGAAATATCGTTTATTGGGTTCCAAGGGACACCTCAGCAATTGGCAGGCTGCAGAGTTCATAAGAGTAACACAACCATCCATCGCGGTCTTGGCACACATTTCAGAAAAGAATAATACTCCTGAAACGGCTCTCCAAGAAATTCAGTTCATTTTAGATCACGAAAATCGATCTTTTGGTTCATTTTTGGTTGTTTATCCTCCTGAAGAAAGGAGTGCCTTGATTCAATGGTAATATGTTGTTAGTTATAATTGATTTAGTAAAAAACGTACTAAACTTAGATTTCTGATAGTTCCCAGTGCATCTAAGTAGGTTAAATCTTGAAAGAGCGAGCCAAAAGGGTATTCAAGGCTGGTTCCGGAGATCTTGGCCTATTCGTTGGCATGTTCGATTTTAAGGATCAAATGCTGAAGGAGAAAAGTGAATTTTACGTATTGAAACTAACTCTCCGTTCGTTAAAGTGACAATCCCGATTCTTTTTGCCAGTTCTCGAGCTGTTGCTGAGAATCGGTTCGCAACAACCATCACCTTGGCTAATCCTGTTAATTCTTGAACCCTTTCTGCTTCCAAGATAACATTGTAACCACAAGATCGTGCCCAATCCTTTACTAGAACACCAATTTTTCCAACCTCTCCCGAAGTGGACGGATTATTAGTTCCATTGATTAAAAAAGACAGGCGGATCGGTTTTTCGTTTTTCCCCGTTATGTGTTGGTTCTCAGCAAAATCAAATTCTCGAAATTTGAGAAAATCCCGTGTAAGTTTAGTTAAATCCAGCGAGTAACACCTCAACTGATATAATATGCGAATGTCAAGGTATATAATCTTCTTTAAGATATTTAAATAGGTTTACACTGATGTTCCCTCTGTAACACGCTCTATAATTCTGATTTGCCTTATTAAGGCAAAAAAAGGTTATTGTTTAAAGAAAGTATGAATGAACAATGGAATAAATGATTTTGATAATTTGGAAATAGGATTTTAGAAATATGGGGCATATAGCCTGGCTGGATAATCAACGGAATATTACATCATGACTAACAAAAACACAACAAGAATACACCTCTGTATCTCTACGAGCGACAAAAAAAGATAACTACGATATCGTATCAGTCTCCAACGCTGGCTTAAACCCAACACTCGACATGGGATGAATTCTTTGGGATAATCTCGAGATAGAATCATTAAACTAATCTTTTTTCTACTTTAATGTACATATGTGCCTCAGAAGGCTAATCTAACAAATTATATGCGTTCATTCTTAAGCCCGATTTTCGAGATAGATATTATCAAAAGCTAAATGTAGGAGAAGCTGCCATATCTGCTAGAGAAAGATAATGTCGTTAAGATGACAGAACCTATTGATGTAAAATTAAGACTAAGGTTTAAAAGAGATGGAGAAATGTTGAAATTTGATCAGTGCAGAAAAAGCTTTGAAACACCATAAATAGCGAAATCCTGTAATTTTGTGAGCATGTAAAAATGTTACAGTCTTCAAAAGTTCGTGAATTACTAAAAAGGCAGGGAAATCCAAGGGTTTCTAAGGAAAGCGTGCATGCTCTCAATAATCTTTTAACGCGCCGAGCCAAAGAAATTTCGACAAAAGCTGTCACTCTGGCGCAAGATCAAGGCCGAGAGGAAATCAGAGAGGAGGATATCACACAAGCTGTTAGAATGGGTTCCTCATTCGTTACCTTCGAGGTTGATGAAAAAGCGTCTGTTGTCCATTACGTCTGGTTTATTAGTTCAGGTGGAACCTGTCTTCTTTCCAGGGGATACTCTGGCTTAAAATTTCCTGACACAATCTTCGCAGGGCTTTTAACAGGAATTTTGGATCTTTTCGGGGAAGTAACAGGAAGGCGCATTGATAAATTTTCTACAGACGATCTTACAATTCACTGTAGAAGAATAGGTGAAATCACAGTTGCTGTGATCTGTGATTCAGACCATGGAGGACCGGTTGACGAATTGACTGAACTACTTGCGAAGCGGTTCGATCAGGTTTTTTCTGATGAGATTTCAATGGATGTGATTGATACGTCTGTTTTCGAGGAATTCACTCCTGTACTTGATGCCCTCGTGACCTCTGCAGGTATGCGAATTCCAACCCAATCATTAAAAGTTCTGCCAAGCAGTGCATCCCTGACAGATCGTCAATTGGAGGAAACAGTCGACGCGGCGGCGCTAAGACAAGAGTTGAAACGAGCACAGACAATGATCCAAGATCTAATGCTTTTCAAGAGAGAAGACGAACCATCTCCTGTGCCCCGAGTCGATAACATGCTTAACGTTCCTCAAGATGTGGCAGAAATACAAGCGGTAATCCGTCAGGCCTCAAAACATATTCGAAGCGAAATAGATGGCGCAAACGGCGAGAAAAGCCACGAACTGAATCAGGAATTAAAGGTGGTAAGAAAAAAAAAGGAGGGTGTTGTCTTGGATGAGGATAGAGCGGCAGTAGCCAAGCCATCTGCTAAAAAACCCAAGAAAATCACCTATCAGAAATCAAAGAAAAAGACTCAGGGAAAAAGAAAGCGGGTAAGAAAGCGGCGCTCTTAAACCATCGATCAATGAACGGTGATAGGCAAATTTAAGGAAGTTTGTAAATCAGGGAATTGCATAGAGTACAACTGGAGGACATAAGAGTCAAGTTTCGTTTGGAATCTTTTTAATGTCGTTAAATTTTTGGATATCTTACGATAGTCTTGGGTAATCTTTTGGGGTATCGGAGGGGGGAAGAGGCTAAGAAGATTATTCGATGTACAGGCTTGGATAAAGCGTCTTTGATTTGGGAAGGATTCTTTAGCTTGTAAGTGGCCAATCTGGATTTGATTCCAAAGCTTCCTTAACAAAGTTCCCGTTTCTTTGCCCATATAATTTAGCGAGGTGACAGTTTCTTCGATACTATTTATAAGCTTGTTTTGCTTTTCATTCTGTTTATCGAGTACGATTATTGGAAATCTTTTCAAAGCACTAACTCTAATTTGAGGGTATCGTCTGAATCCCCTCTTTCTTATTATATTAAGCTCTTCTCCAATCCATTTACCTATTCTAGAGTTCAAAATTCCTAGTATTATTTCAAAAGAGTAAGGAGGTATTACATTGTAAATAACATGAAGATTTCTGAGGGCAAAATAACCCTGATTATCATAAACCGAAATGAATTCGGGGGCCGTTTGTCGAAGAACAATCTTTGGTTCAGTAAACCTTTTGATATTTCCCGAAATTAAAAGGACTCGCTTTCCCGTAATGGAAATATCTTGATTAGTATTACGGAGATGTTCCTCGAAGTCCTTATTGACACGGACATAAGAGTTGGGACAATGGGGAACCCAAAAGAGAATAAATGGATGAGGAACACCACTTGCACCATCCAGGACAGGAAAAAAATCTTTGGAAGGTTCTGACGAAAGAAACCGAGATTTTAATAAACTACCATATTCCAAACCACAGGCAATTTTTGCTATATCGCCAAGGAATGTCGTTTCCGAGAATAACGTGTCCAATTGATACTTAAACTGGTTATAGGTTAAAGAAATATGAGGTTGAGAAAGGAAGTAACTACAATTCACCTTCAACTTACCATGGTCAATTGTTTCCCTCCATGTAACGGAT
Source organism: Candidatus Heimdallarchaeota archaeon (assembly GCA_048881705.1). Lineage (GTDB taxonomy): Archaea > Asgardarchaeota > Heimdallarchaeia > Hodarchaeales > Hodarchaeaceae > Hodarchaeum. The sequence goes on from JBHLSH010000030.1 coordinate 9,891, forward strand.
TTGTCCTTGAGTTCAAGCTTCTCTTTGCTAATTACAATAGTACCAAGGTCAACAACAGCATCTATGTACTTGAAGTGCCCTAGAACTGATAAAATCGTGTAATGTTGAATAAGATGACTCCTTATGCCGTTATATGATGGTAAATCAAAAAAAACTGAGTCGACTACAAAACCAACCAATCCCGATGAAGCTTGTGTTACATACTGCAAGGCCAACCCTAAAAATATACAGTAAGAGTTAATCCTTCTTTGAGTAAATTTGGGAATCAGTGATTGAAGCTCTGTAATTTCCTCGCGGGAATAAATCGATTGAGTAAATCGACTGTGAAGAGCTCCAAATGGCGGATTAGAAAGTATAATACCATATTTTTCATTTTTCATTTTATTTTGGGTTGCTTTTAAGAATTGGCGTACAAAATCGCGATTTCTAAACTTTTTCAGTTCGATGAAGTCTGAATTCCTGGATTGGTACTCTCCACAGAACGCGTTAAGAAAAGATCGACCATTTTCGACAGCGTTAATGTCTATGTCGTTTCCAAATAGACAGTCATCATAGATCTGTTTACGTAACTCTATGAATGAACATGATCCAGTTAAATAGTCACAATTTAGTAGTAATAAGGGTACTAGGCCTTCCAAGAAAACAATCAGTAAGATTCCAGTTCCCATAGCTGGATCAAAAACACGAAGATCTTTTATCGGAGGGAAAAATCCCCGGTTCTCGTATATTAGAAGAACTTCAACCACTAATGACTCTGCAAGAGGTAATGGAGTATATCGTCCCTTTGCTAGCGTTTTCTGCGAAACGGGCGATATATATTCAAGAAAATTTACTGGTTGTATCTCTAAGAGGTCCATCAAAGAATGATCAAGCTCAAGTTCTGTAGGGATGATATTAAACGATGTTTCCTCCGAAGAAGGGATCTTTTTACTCAGAAGGTATGTTCTAATCTCCGAAAAATAGGATTGAATCCCCTCTTTTCCCCTTAATGTAGCCTTTCCATCTTTGTCTCTTAAGAGGTGTTCAAAATGCGTCAGTATGCTTCGTTGAACGCTGATTAATTCAAAGAGAAGTTTTATAATTCCGTCGTTCGTTCTGTTGGTATCTGTCTCTGAATACAAATCACTTTTTTTAGAAATTTCACGAATTAGATTGGTTATAACTGATTTTCCACGTTTGACAGTTTTCCAACGTTTCTTTGGAGTGTAGAGATTAAATTGCGAAGGATCTGACAACAAAATCCCTAATAGGACCAAACGTAGGGCTGGTATCAAAGGGACCCAGGTTAATAATCCAGATTTTTCCGAGGTAGTAGCAAACACATATGTTGACTTGCTTGAATGCAAGATTAAGTATGAGTTGCCAGTTCTGTACAGCTCATCCAGAATGACAGATAAGTATTTTGAAGATTTAACCGCAAAAACGCTCCAAATTTCATCCTGACAATTCAATACGGAAATTTTCTCTTTTCTCCAAATCTCAAAGGAGTGCACCCTGTTTGGTTTCCATCCTCCTTCTTGGAGAAGAATCTTTAATGAAATGCTTTTAGATAGGAGAGAAATAAAGCGAAGAGATTTATTGTCACTGAATGTGTTACTCTCGATAATACATAACTGGTCCTTGAAAGATAATGCCGAGATTAGCGAGAATGGAACTGGTTCAAACCCAAATAGAGAATATGATAACTCTGGCTTCATTTATCGGCCCTTGTTTTTCCGAGCCAGCTGACGAGTGTATAATTCTCCAGCTAGATTTCTAAGTGTTCTATCCTTATCAAAGAGGATTACTTTCTCTAGGGCCTCAAGAACAAGAGTGATTTCGTTTCCTTGATATTCACCCAGTTTGTGGATGCTATTTAGCCGCTCTAACATATTTTCGGCTCCAGTAGCCTGCCGGACAAGTTGTTCCAATCCGTTTACCTCATCTAGACGGTCAGCCGGCGGAATGAGAAGGGGTAGTTTAATCGTAACCTTGGTACCTTTCTGATATCCGCTTGACGAGACTGTTAGTTCTCCACCATGATCTTCAATGATCTGCTTTGTCAGATAGAGGCCAAGGCCGAGACCAGAGTGACTGGGATGAAATGTCATAAATGGTTTTCCAACATCCTGTAATTGATCAGGTTGGAATCCGATTCCATCATCTTCAACAACTAGAATCAGGTTCTCTTGCAGGTTATCTCTCGTAACTCTGATGGATATATTTCCATGACCAGTATAATGTATGGCATTTTCAAGAATATTACGAATGGCTTGAGACATTTTGTTATGATCTAGATTCACTAAGTGAGGAATTGCGGGTATCTCGACTGAAACATGTACCCTATATTCTCGCAAAAGATGTTGGATTTCGTCGATACTCCTTTGTAACAGTGGCATGAAGTTTTCTCCCCTGAGATGGCACCGTATTTTTCCCTTATATCTTAATGCGATACTTGAATTCAAATCTTCAATTAGATCCATCATTCTATTAAGATTTCGCTTAAAAATTTCTAACATCCGGTTTTCCAATGATTCTTTCTCTGAACCTTGGAGCCCATGTTCAATTTTCTTGACATAAAAGTCAAAATTTGCCTTCAATGTGGCCAAAGGAGCGCGAAATTCGTGTTGGGTTATTGTTAGAAAATCAAACTTCATATCATTAAGCAAACGGATATTAGAAACGTCGATCAGCACTCCAAGGATAATTGAGTCCGATTCTGTATGACTCCTCTTAAAAGTGGCATAAACGGGAAGTCTAGTACCATCTTTTTTCATTAAATCAAATTCTGTGGGATTTTCTATGATCTGTTCGGAATTTGGGACATTCGGAGTTTCTGGTAACGTAATCTGTTTCCTTTTGCTTTCTAGAATCAATCTTGCAATCTTTTGACGATGTTCAGGGGCTATGAAGAAGGTTGGCATGCTAAGATACTTGTCGAATTCGTTTCGCTGATAATCTAATTTGTCCAGGAAAGCTTGATTGTAATAATCGATTACCCCGTTCTTCACAATGAAAAGGAAGTCGGGGGCATTATCTATTAAAAACTTAAACTGTTCTTTCTCGCTTTCTAAAACCGTTAAATGACGTTTTGTCTTGCCAATGTCCCTAATAATCACGATTTCCCAAGTTCCATTATTATCTAGGCTTGCTGTCCTCAGCTGTACCCAAGTTGGAGTTCCATCAGTATATTGGGCCTTCCACTCGGATAATTTCGGTAATGATTCAGAAGAATCTATTAATTCTAGAAACCTCGGTATTTCAGAAGGATCTAGAAGCTCTAAGAAGATTTCTATGGACGGAGGAATAGCAGATGACCCGAAATCCGTTCGCGCTTTGCTATTGAGAAAAACTGGCCTGCGTTTGTGCAAAACAACAATCCCAGCTGGAATTTTATCTAGAAACACTGAATCAAAGGGTAAACTGCCTATTTCTTCAGGGTTCTTTGTATCTTCCATTAGATTTCCCAATTTTCTTATAACGAAACTTCTTCCAGGTCCTATCAAACGATTTCGCATTAATATGAATTGGAAGTGAAATTTTTCATTGGAATTCCGAGGTTACGTAGTCAGATCAATTAATCGGTATATTTTTTTAATAGCTTCCCGAATTCTCGAATTGTTATTATAACTTTGGAGCATGGATCTAGAAAGATGGATTGTAACGGTAGATCTCTCCTTTAATGATTTATTTCGATTTATGGAGGTATCCGATATTGCTAGAACGATTAAAAGAGCTTGAAGTGGCTCAAGACTTCGCTAGTATGATAGAAGAACTCAAGAAGCACGAAACTGAGGCAACTCAGGCGTATACGCGGCTTCAGTCAGTTATACAAGATGAAAATATCCTTGGAATCTTAAAGGCTCTGGAGGAAATATCTGTATCCATAACTTCATTATTAAGGCACTGTTCCACGTTATTGGGAGAAGCAGAATTTGTTGAAGCTCCAACACTTTCTGAAACCTCGATAGATGCTGGTAGCAGTATACCAACGGGTATTGAGCCCGTTCGGGACAGGGATGACGTTTTTTCTTTAACCAGTTTGAGGATCCTATCAGAAGAATTCCCGAAAATCGAAGTAACCTCTGATGATACTAGAGTAACAGCAAGATTTTGGTTTATTTCAGAATCTGGGGAGCAGCTAGCTGTAGAACGGACAAAGAGCGAAAAAGAAACCTTTGGTAACGTTTTACTGAGCGTTCTTAATGAAGTGAAGGCAAAACCTGAAGAAAAGTTCTCTGTAGCTCCATTGGGATTCGAAAATTTGCTACAGTATCAGTTTCATAATTCAATTGGCAGTTTGACCAAATCCTATAGCGAGGACTTCACTTTAATCAAGTTATTTAACTAGCGATATTGGATTGTACAGTTACTGAAAGGACAAGATGGTGATTGGAATGACAGAAGAATATGAAGAAAACCCTATTACATCAACTATTGAGGTAGAGGTTCCTAAGTCTTTTATTCTTGTAATGGATAGATTGACTAATGCGGGATACTACTCCTCGCAATCAGATATTGTTAGACAGGCCCTTATCGATCTCTTCTTTGACAAATTAGACATGGATTTCTTTGAAATTGATCCAGATACCTTTGCCTTTGATACATCAAGTTTTGAGGACGATGAAGACATATAGGATCTCGTTATGTCTATGACAAGGGTAAAAACAATACTTTTCGCCAGTCTTCGAGACTTTGGACCCAATAATCTTCGTGAAGGCGAAATAATAGATTTGGATCTTGAGAATAGTTCTGCCACAGTTGAAGATCTTCTGAAAGCCCTCAAGATTCCCAGAAATTTGGCAAGGGTCGTTATGATAAACGGTGAACGCATAAATAGATTGGATCGGAAGCTTCATTCTGATGATACCGTCATGGTGTTCCCCCCTATTGGCGGGGGATTCTGCTTCAATAACATTGGTTAGACGAAGAGAAATTAAAGGTAGCATAGACGAATGGCAAATTGTCTAAAAATAGACGAGTTTCAATCTCGGTAACCTATTTGAATAGGGAGACTGAAGTGAAGGTTGGAAGGAAATGGTCAAAGACATCAATATTATTCTAAAAGAGATACTTAGAGAAGGTAAAAAGACTCCTGGTGAATGGAAAGCTCTCGCTGCTCCCACTCCCGATCGATCTGGATCAGATCTCTTGATTTTTCATCCCACACTTGGTCCAACTTATCAAATAAGAGCCTACGAAAAAAACCCGTTAAATATTCAAGGATTGGGGACAAAATTATCCCGAGACGTTGACGAGAGATTTCTCCAGTTGCTAGAGGATAGAAAGACAGGAGGGAATCTTGGTATCATAAACTTAAATTTCCGAGAGCTACAAAATACCATGATGGAGGGGATTCCATTTGAGCGGATCTTTCTAAAGGCTCTACAGGGGGAAAAAAATCGAGGAATGGATTTTCTTAATTTGGGCGGCCACACTTTAGCCCAGTCGCCGATTCCCATTTTAACAAAGGCACAGGAAAGATTAGATTCCAAATACAAGCGTCTTGTTAAAGAAGATGGAAAAACAAATATGTATGGGTAATTCTCTCTTCTACTCTACAGCAAGGACTCTTATAAGAGGGAAAAAATTCCGAAAAACTTTCAAAACAAAACTCATCTTCTTTTGGTGTTCAATAAGGTGACCATAATGTGGCAAGAAGAGTACCAGAACCTTCTCCAAGAGTTTGTGAGCGCCGTTGAAGATGAACTTCTCCAATACGTTAGACAATTGTCCGTTTTTGGTTCATATCAGAAAGAACAGACTAGTGGCCCAGGTTGGATTATACCAGGCACAAGTGACCTCGATCTGGTACTTGTGGTAGATCTTGAGGACATTAATCCCGAAAAACACACACGTCGTCTTGCAAAGATAGGTGAGGCGTTATCTGTGTTTTTTGTACATCCTGTATACGCTCCAATCCTTGATCTTACCCTATTAGAATTTCAAGACCTCCCAGTTTCCCAGGGTATGGTTTTTTCGCCCATACATGCGGTTTCTTGCTCCTCCCAAGGTGAGGTACTCCTCGGGAAAAATGTTCTTGCGGATACATCGTATTCAGAGAAGATGCTCAACAGATGCGCCAAAACCTCAATAGCTCAGGGATTAGAGAGTATTAAATCAGGTTTTTTACACAGAACGGTCTTCGGAGATCATCAACTGACGTATGAATTTGCTGAAATAATACTTGACATGACCCATTCAGCTCTTGCGGCACAGGGAGTCTTCAATTTGGTACGTTCCGAAGTTCCTGAGAAGTTTGAAATGATTATTGGAGACAAAATGGAGTTCGATGGTGGCATAGATATCGTTTATGAAGCTAAAAAGTGGAGGATGGGAAGTCAAAAAATGAAGAATGCAGATTTCTTGGTGGGATGTCTCAATTTCTCCCAGGCCTTGAACAAGTTTATACGTAACCCGTTTGTGATCGCACAGCAATAAAGCCAATATTCCCTAATTCAATGGAAAGGTCTAGCATTTTTTATAAATTCAATAGCAAAGTCGTGTTTGAGTTTGTAGGTCCATGAAATCGAGTTTCTCACATAAACGACCTCTCGTGAAACAACGGATAGTCTTGTTACGGCTTGATAAACTCCTCCCGCATGAGCAAATAGTCAACAGCCATGTCGACTTTCTGAAGGATAGTCTAAGCAAAACAAAGCTATTCATAAGGCCAATTGTCGTTGCAAAGGGTTATAACGTTATCTTAGATGGACATCATAGGGTTGCCGCGCTACAAGAACTGGGTTACCGAAAAATCCCATGCGTTCAAATACCTAATTATCTAAAAACTGATAAAATTGTTTTGGGTACTTGGTACCCCGTGTATAAAGGAAATTCGATAACGAATAATACCCTCTTAGAAGGTTTTGTAACAGAAAACATTGAATGGAAAGAGGTTACCGATTTTGATCCTTCTCTACTATTGGAACCCGAAGTTGCGTTTATACTGGTGACTCGAACGAATTTCTTTCAGTTATTTGGTGATCAAAAAGCACTTTACAATAATTTTTTGGATCAATGCGATCCAAAAACCATAGATTATGTCAAAACTATCGATTATGCGGTTGAGGCGGTCAAAAAGGGAAAAGGAAGATTCGCTCTTCTACGTAAAGCGCTTACAAGAGAGGATGTTATTGAAATAACGAAAAACCATAATGTATATGCTCCTAAGACAACTCGGCACATTCTATCCTTTAGATATCAAGATATCCGCGTTCCACTCGAAAAGTTAAAATAAAATCCTTTAGCTGATCTAAAATTATATCAGGAACTTTTAATTGGAGACACTATATGCAAATCGAACTAATCCAATATACCTCAACAAAAGGAATCGAGGAGGCAATGAAAACGTCCCGTCGTCGTGACCACATCGATGATATTCCACAAAAGCTATTCACCTGGGGCCATTGGAGTGTCCTAGAACATAGCTCAATGACTGTCAAGATCCGTGGAATCAGTAGGGCCTGTTCTCATCAATTAGTAAGACAAAGGATAGGAGTAACCTTTACTCAGGAATCTCAAAGATATTTTGATCCATTGGCTGACCCCGATTGGTATGTAATCCCGCCAAAAATTTCCCAAGATCCTGAGTTAAAACAGATATTTACTAAGGCACGGGAGGAAGAGGCGGCTGAATATCGTGCTTATCGTGAGAAGGGAATTGAAAAAGAAGATGCACGTTTTTGCCTATCAAACGCATGTAAAACGATACTTACATGGACATTTAATATGTCATCTTTGATATGGTTTTTGGAACAAAGACTTCAAAGAGGCGCTCAATGGGAGATCAGGGCCGTAGCGCAGAAACTTTATGACCTTGCTATGTCTCTCCCTGAATGGGCTGAGTATCTAGAGCACTGGAAGCCCAAGAGCCGTCGTTAAATCCTGTAGATGGGTCGTTATACACTTTCGGGATAAAGCGCTGGTCATATCGAAGCTTGATCAAATTAATGAGTCCTCTATAATCCATTTGTCCTGGGATATTGCTATATGTGAAAGCTTGAAATGAAATTTCCTTCCAAAGTCTGGAATTTAGTAAATAGATTGGCAGTCAGACATGAATGAACGGGTAGGATAACAAGGACATCTCCGTATTTTATTCCTTTGATAAATTCTTTAGGTGCTTTAATTACGCCGTGTTCTTGAGAAATATTTGAAACATATACGTCCTCCAGTGAAGCTCCCCATGTAGACTCTGAGAAGACGGCGACTTTTCCGAATGCGAGGTCCCCACTGGCAAGTCGAAGGGTTTCTTTAGAGAGGTGAACAGCTCCTCCATGAACAACGATCTCTCCACGATCCAGGTTTTTTGCGATAACGGGACAGGCTACTCCTATTGCAATATCTTCCTCCCGTGCTGCACCCAACGCGACTTGTGTCAAGTCATAAAAAACGAAACTTCCTGGCCGAATTTCATCAACCTTCCCAAAATCATCAACCAAGCTCATCGAGGGAGTGTCCCCGACTGAAATTTCAATATTGTATGCTCCTATTGCTTCTAAATGCGTTTTTACCTCATTCATTCGTTCAACGGAACTCTTATATACCTCCCAAATTTGTTGAGGGGAAGATGCCTTGTATGTTTGACCAGCATGAGTTAGAATGCCCTTAAATTCAAATTGTTCTCTTTTAATAATCGATTCATGAAGCATGGAGAGGTTAGTGTGATCCTCCCATGAAACGCCAGTCCTCAGATCACCCACATCAATTTCAATCCATACTCCAATTTCGTTCTCAATAAAAAGGGCTAAATCATCAATAACTGAGGGAGACTCGACAAGAATATTAAGGTGGCAATGTCCAGCCAACTGGTCAATCTCTTTGGACAGTAACGGATTACAGGGGATTGCTATTGTAATATCTCTCCAATCAGCCTTCTGAAAGTACCACGCCATATCCATAGAAGAGACGGTAATGGCTGAAACACCAACATCTTTGAACCATTCTCCAACTTCTCGGCTTTGATGGGTCTTGAAATGCGGTCGAAACCTGACTCCTTTTGCTTTTGCCTTTTGCGTCATTTCAATGATATTTTTCTTTGCTTTCCTTACATTTAATAATAGTGTGGGTTTGTTTACGACAGGGATCAACAGATTTCACCACTGTGTCTCTACGTTTACCGATTTAATAATTTTTATTTTGGAACCTATGGAGAATCGGTAGCATTACGGTAAACAATAAGCATGGAGTAGGTCCCTAACATGTCTGTCCAAAGTGCGTACAAGGAATTACTGGCCCTTTACAGGGAATATGAGATTCTAAACCAAGCAGTTTCCATTCTAGAATGGGATTTTGAAACATATATGCCAGAAAAAGGTGTAGATCAGCGATCTGAACAACTTGCATTACTTGCTGCTCTGGTACACGATAGAATTACCAATCCGCACATCGGGGAGCTTCTAAATGAAGTTAAAGCCTCTTCCGAGTATGAATTCATGAATTCTTATGAGAAAAGGAATATCTATTTGCTCGAACGTGATCACACAAAGGCCATTCGCCTCCCCAGGGAATTTATTGAAGAATATGCTCGACAAACTACTATTGGTGTTCATATATGGAAACGTGCCAAAAAAGAGAAGAATTTCGAGATATTTAAACCAGAATTAAAAAAAATCATTGAACTAGTGAAAAAACGGGCATCTTTACTTGACCCAGAAAAGGCTCCATATAATGTCTTGCTTGATGAATATGAACCAGGAATGACCCAAGAAGTATATACACAGATCTTTCAGGATCTTAAGATAGGGCTGCTACCCATCATTGAGAAATGCGTTACAGCCCCCAATAAACCAGACCCTACTGTACTGCGTCGAAACTGTCCCATTTCTATTCAACGGAAGCTTTCAGAGGATTTATCGTCAGTAGTGGACTACGATCTAACAAGGGGGCGAATCGATGAAACTGAACATCCATTTACAACTGGATACATGGATGATGTACGCATAACGACGCATTACTACGAGGATGACTTTACCAATTCTTTTTTTTCCGTCCTCCACGAGGCGGGTCACGGGATTTACGAACAAAACCTAGATTCGGAATTGAAGTACCAACCAGTTGGCGCCTCGGCTTCTTATGGACTCCATGAATCGCAATCACGCCTTATTGAGAATGTAATCGGCAGATCCCCTGAATTTTGGGATTTCTATTATCCCCGATTGATACAGCATACCGGGAATCTCTTCAAAGATCTAGAGCCGCAAATCCTATATCGGGCTATCAACAATGTACAGAGATCGAAGATCCGCGTAGAAGCAGACGAAATGACCTATTGCCTTCATATTATTATTCGGTTTGAAATTGAAAGGGATTTAATGGCTGGGAAGATTAAAGTGGATCAACTCCCTGAAATATGGAACAAGAAATACAAGGATTACCTAGGGGTAGAAATTCAAAATGATTCAGAGGGGGTCATGCAAGATACTCATTGGGCTGGAGGTTTGCTTGGATATTTTCCAACCTATGCCTTAGGATCCCTTTATAATGCACAAATGTTACATTCCATCAAAAAAGATTTGACTGACTACTCAGATTTGCTGAGGAAAGGAAATCTCTCCCCAATTATTTTGTGGTTGAAAGAGAAGATCCATTCACAAGGGAAGCTTTACGATCCCTCAGAATTTATTGAAAGGATCACAGGAGAAAGTATGAACGCAAAATACTTTTTAGAATACCTGGAGGAGAAATACTCCTCGATCTATGGTTGGGAATTCCAAGGTGGGCATTAGCTCATCAGAAACCAAGTTCTTATTGATTATCGTGAGTTGCAGGATAGTTAAAATATTCGTTGGTGGCAATGTTTAACCTAATAGATTCTTGATCATATGCGCTCCCAAAAAAAAGATGCCATACCTACAAAGGTTTTAAAAAATCTCATAAAAATAAGGCTTTTATTAATTACAGGTTTCTTCAATAATGAAGTACCCGGATGCTTGGATCGAAAAGGAGTCTCATATAACATGAGAATTTAGCTTCCAAGCCATTTTGGCTTTCGGTTATTTTTATTGTTTGGTTTTTTCGATAGACCTATGTGATTTCAGATGAGTGGTGAAAAAAAATACGTTGTTGTTACAGGCGGAGTATTATCAGGGCTGGGCAAAGGATTATTGGCTGCTTCGGTGTGTAAGCTCCTAAATGAGTCTGGATACGTAGTCCACCCTATCAAGTTTGATGGTTACCTTAATGTGGATGCTGGAACGATTAATCCCTTCAAGCATGGCGAAGTATTTGTCCTGGAGGATGGAACCGAGTGTGACATGGATCTCGGAACTTATGAACGGTTTCTCAATATTTCTTTGGACTCTTGGAGTAGTTTAACCGGTGGACGGATTTTCAAAGAGATTATTGAGAAAGAAAGAAGGGGGGAATTTTTGGGACAAGATATTCAGTTTATCCCACATGTCATTAACGAAATCATCCTCTGGATTCAACAAAAAGACGCTGAATCTGATATCACATTAATTGAAGTTGGGGGAACGGTTGGGGATATCGAAAACGCATATTTCATAGAAGCACTACGTCAACATCGTCTTCGACTAGGGCCATCCAATTTTTGCTGGATACATGTTACTCTGGTTCCAGTACTAAAGGTGGTTGGTGAACAGAAGACGAAACCAACTCAAACTAGTGTTCGAACACTACAGGGAATGGGGGTACAACCAGATATTTTGGTATGTCGTTCTGAGGAGCCAATTTCGCCCGAAGTGCGAAAGAAGGTTGCATTATTTTGTAATGTGCCCGTAAGTAATGTCATTTCCGGTCATGACATTTCCCTCATCTATGAATACCCCTTTCGTCTGATGGAGGAAGAGATCCTCACCGTCATATTTAATACATTGCGTATGGGCCCACGTCGGATGCCAGATCTGGTACCGTGGAGAAATCTCGTTGAGAATATAAAAAATCCAATTCATGAAGTTGTGGTTGGAATAGGAGGAAAATATACAGCTCTCGAAGACGCGTATGTTTCCATAATCAAGGCATTAACACATGCAGGAGCTAAATTGGGTATTAAGGTAAATCCGATCTATATAGAAACCACTGGCATTGATCGGAGAGCTATTCAGAAATCTCTTGGTATATGCGATGCTGTCATAATCCCAGGAGGATTTGGTGTACGGGGGACCGAGGGAAAAATCGATCTGATTCAAGAAGTAAGGGAAAAAAGTATTCCTTTCTTAGGAATATGCTTGGGTCTCCAGTGTGCAGTCATTGAGTTCAGTAGAAACGTGGTTGGATTAGAAAAGGCCAATTCAACTGAGTTTGATGCTGATACACCCCATCCTGTGGTCGCAATGCTACCCTCACAACGAACTGTCTATAAGAAAGGTGGAACTATGCGGTTGGGTACATATCCGATCTTAATCAAACCCAATTCGCTGGCGAGAAAGATTTACAATAATGAAGTTGTGAATGAACGTTTTCGACACCGATATGAAATTAACCCCGATTACGTTTCACAGATAGAATCCAGAGGCTTTGAATTCTCTGGATTATCAAGTGATAGAAGTGTAATACACATTGGGGAAATTCCTACTCATCCGTTCTTTATTGGGGTTCAATACCATCCTGAATTTTTATCTAGATTTGAAAACCCGCATCCCCTGTTTGTAAGTTTAGTAGAAGCAGCTAATATCTGCAAACAACAACGAATTACGGGAAAAACAAAAGACGAAGAGCCTGTAGTTTTGATAGAATAGTTTTTGTCCTTTTGATGGTATATAGAACTGAACAATACTTGCGAATAAAGTCTCCATTGGATTAAAATTATTAAGGGAACCTGGGGATTTCAATTAGTAGTTTTGCTCTCCCTTAGGATTTGGATTGAAATGAAAAAGCATCCTGAAGGTAATCTCTTTGGACGCCTCTCAGCGGAAGAGGAAACCATTGAAATAAGACAGCTCGCTTCAAAAGTACGTCAATTGCAAAATCAGCTCAAAATAAGTGATAGAATAGCCCAAGATGTCAAGGAACGAATTGAGGACTCTTTTGAAAAAGCTCAAAGCAGTATCCAACTAATAGGAGGCTCGGAAGACGATTTAGCGAAAATTTGGGGTTATAATTTTGGAGCAGTTCTCTATGAATACCTCTCCCAGCGCGATTCTGATGAGAGTCGACAAGCGTTATCATTCATAAAAATGCAACTAGGCTTTGAACTAAACACCAAAATTGGATCTGAATTACAATTTTCGAGCTTTGTGCTGGGAATGGGCCTTCGATTCATGAAAGGATTTGAGAAATTAAAAGAAAACCTGATAGCTTTAGAGGATGCGCTTAATCGGTTTGAGAACCGTGAATATATGCATGATGAAAGCAATGAAAGTACAGGAAAAGATCTTTTTGGACGGGAACAATCTCATTCGGATTAACTACCGGAGAAAACTTATCTATTGTGCGATGACATTCATTCTTTTTGTATTGACTTAGATTTGTTTGGAAGAGTTCAATGGTAGGCCATCAGAGCATAACGCCAGGAAACGTCTGTCTTTTACATAAATGTCATCACTGCTGTAAAGAAACAGAAATGATTCTTTCGAAAGCGGATATTGACCGAATTTCCAAATCAACCAGTTTAAGGCCTTTGGATTTTTCATTTATCAACAGCGAAGGCCACAAGGTTCTACAAAATGAAGTGAAACGCGTTAAGGGCGATGAAGGGGAATACTGCGTCTTTCTAAATACAGAAGGCAAATGTACCATTTACTCAAATCGACCTAATGGGTGTAGATTTTATCCTGTGATCTGGGATCATTCTGGTCACCTTGCGATCCTAGATGATTATTGCCCATATGCTTCTCATTTCGATCCACCAGGAAAGAAAATAGAGAACGCCTTGGAAACATTTATTCTGAAGATTTACGGATTGATTTAAAGAAAAGGTTTACTGCGGAAACCAAATTCAAGATTGGCGATTTTACCCGAAAAAACTTCATATATGGATTATCAAGCCAAAATTGTTCAAGTCCATATCTATTGGTGAATCAACGAGTGGTCTATTTCGATACAAAACGCATATCTAGCCTGGAATCATTTTATGAATCAACAATTCCCGAATTAGCAAGATATTTTGAAAATGGGTTGAGAGAGGAAATCTCTCATATTATAGACGGAGCTAACGAATCTAGGTTAATAAATCTGGAGTTATGGTTACACTCCAAAGGTTTTGATCAGGAAGATCTTGCGACTTGGTTACCGATATTATCTAAGGAAATTGCTTTTTCTTTAACTAATCGGATTCTCTTGATCAAGCTGGCAGAAATCCGAGGAATCCAGATCGAACCAATCCAATCTTTCCTTAGATGGATAGATTTGGAAGATGAACAGGTTGTGGCTAAAGTCCATAAAATGGTTTCATCTTTTTATATGACCAATTTTAAAGGAGCAAGATTATACAAGTGCTATGAGAAGTTCCTCACAGACGTTGAGCGGAAGGAACTCGGTCTTTATACGACGCCCGATTACGTTATTAGGTTTATCCTTAACTTCTGTCTAAATTTTGTTAGCTGGAAGGAATTAATAATCAATTCCTCCTTTAGAATCTTGGATCCAGCCTGCGGCAGCGGTGGATTTCTAATAGAAGCATATGACATCTTATTTTCAGGATTGGCTGAAAATGGTGATTTAAGTGATGATAAGAAAGACTTTAGTTTGGTAGAATGTCTTTTCGGACTCGACATAGAATCTTTCCCACTTCAGTTCGCGATTCTGAATCTATTATTGAAAAAGCAAGACCTTTCTTTATCTAAAGTGAATATTGCATATGGAAATGCTCTCAACGATATTTTAACTCCAGGAGGGAACTCGTGTCCTAGAACTTCTGATTCAGATTTATTTTGTAGAGACTATGATTTGGTTGTTGGTAATCCTCCTTATTTTCTTCTCTCAGGTCAAAAAACTCGTGGTTCAAAGGGAAGGGCATATCATACATCCCATGTTCCCAAATCTAGTCTGGAGTATTATAGAGCAAGATTTCAATCCTGGCCGCATGATAATCGAAACGCAAACATTTTTTACTTATTTATAGAGCAGGGGATCCGAGTATTGAAGGAAGGGGGGATACTCGGATTTATTGTTCCAGATATCATATTGGCGGGACTTAGCGCTTGGAACAGCCGAAGGAACATATTGAAAACATGTAAAATCAGGAGCTTAGTCATTCTGGATGGGAAAGTATTCTCGGAAGGGGGGATCAGCAATATTATTATATTCTTGGAAAAATGTAGGAGCCGTGATGCCCGATCCTTCAATTTCGTTAAAATAATCCACACCTCTCCTAGTGAGATCAAGTCTAATGACGAAAGGGGGAGTTATTCTACTTTTATTGATCCATCAACTGAAGTTTCTCAACAAATCTTCGAAAATAATCCGTATAATGTCTTTTCGGTCAATCTAAAACTTGAAACAACCCCAATCTTTCAGAAAATGATCGAAAGGGTTGCACGAGGAGAATTAATTCGATTAAAAGACGTCTGTACGATCCGACGTGGAATAGAAAATCTCAGTAAGAGAAAAACACTCCCCTACCCTCCAAACAAAGGATTTGAATCCCATAAGGTGATTGCTGGGGATAATATTGATAGATTTAGAATTGTATGGAAAAGAGGGTCTTTCTCAGGTCAATATATTGACTTGAGTAAGCTTAAAAATTCAAAGGTTAAAGTCAAACCACTTGGCTGGTACCTACAAAAAAAAATAGTTATCAAAAGAGTAAGCTCCAGTATTATCGCCGCAATCGACGATAGAGAAAATTTCCTTACTCTAGATTCTGTTCAAATGCTTTGGTTAAAGCCTGAATTTAGAAATGAGTATCAGATGGAGACAATTCTTGCCATTCTGAATTCAAATCTTATTAATTTTTATTATAAATCTCTATTTTCCTACAAACGTCTTTTTGCAAGGGTACAGAAAGTCTTTTTGGAAGAACTCCCCATACCTAATAACATTGCCCTAGATAGGCAGATCAGAATATCTAATCTCGTAAAAAAAATCCGATTTGGTTCCAATGAGGATTTAAATAAAGCAACTAGAGAACTTAATCAATTAATTAACAAACTATATTTCTCTGATCCTGTACTATTAAAGATTTGTTCAGGTATTTCTCAGTATCCATTGACATTACGGGAACTCCCTGGTCTAGGTCCCAGAGCGTATTATCAGTTGGCATTGCAGGGAATTAGGAACATAAAGGATTTGGTTGGAAAAGATCCTTTAAATCTAGCAAATAAACTGAACGGGATCAATCAACGGACAATCGTAAGATGGCAGGAAAAGGGAAAAGAAATCTTGAAACTAATATCATCCCCCTTTGAGGAACCTTGAGGGATTCTTTCCCGCTATTATTCGGTTTTGATAGCATCGTCGAAATTGTTTCCAATTTAAGGACATAAAAGTAGCTTTTCTCTTATCTTAACACATTTCCATTTGATTTCATTCTAGAAAAAGGAATTTGAACCAAGATTGGATAGAAGGAAATCTATTAAGGAAACCAGACCTAGAATAATACAAACTCTTTATTACCCGAGCCCTACTGGGCAAGAATAGAAAAATTATCGGTATTATATCCAAACTCATCATTTGGAGAAAAAGACGGTGACAACGCGAGATCAATTATCTCAGTTATCCGAAGCTAAGCTTCATGAAGTTTTGGAGGAGAAGAAGCAAATTCTGGAACGAAATCAAGCAAAAAACCGGCGCGTTCAATCATTACTTAAACGTAAAATTGCCCAAAGACAAGAGATCGTAAGTGATCTGCAAACCAAAATCAATGAAAAACTTTCTGGGAACCCAGACTTGAAATATTTGCTAAACAGCCACGATTTCGATAAAAAGGCCGAAGAATTGAGAAGAAATATAGTTTCTTTTAGAAACATGATTATAGAGCTTGAAAACCATAAAAAGAATTTAGCTAGACAAGCCACTATATTAAGAGAAACTGTAGACATTCTTAATTCTAGACAGAAAACCCTACAAGCAGATATCGAAGCTCAAAAAGGAGAAGTGGAATCTCTTTCAACGGCGGATTCAAATCACGATGAAGGCTATGATTTGACTCAGATTTCGCGAGAATATGATGAAATTAACGAGAAAATGAAAATACTGGATGAGAATATTGGCGAGTTAAAAAAACAGATACACGGGGGTTCCTAGTCCTGAATGATAAGGCTACAGAGATAATGACCCTTGAAACGAGAATCCAAGAAGATTTATTGGATCATCTCCAAAGAAAAGCCTTATTAACTCAAGAGCTAACTGATCTTGGTGATAGGGAAAAAAAGATGAGAGAGATATTGTTGAAATTTCAACAACACGCCGTTCTGGGAGAAATAGAGCAGGATATTGATTTTTCTATCTCAGAATTGACTGAAGAGAAAAATGAATTATCTAAGAGATTAAATAAGTTACAAGATGATATTTTATACATAAAGGAGGTCATTTCGAAACTAGAGGTTGCGAAAAAGGATTTAGAGGAATCTATTATAATCCTGCAGCAGCAAAAGAACGATTTTACCGAAGAACTTGGCAAACTGCGGGGACATCAACATTCTTCAAAAAAAGTTGGCATGAAGGTTAAAAGCCAAAAACAGCGACTTCATAAGCTCAAGAAGAGGTTTGAAGATCAAAATCAGATCAAAAAGAATTTAGAATCGATTATCGGCAGCCTTGAGATTATCGAGAGAGTGATTGCCTATTATTGGCCGTTAACAGAAGGGAAAAAGACTGAAATTGATGATATACCAAATAAAATCGATCCTAATATCATAGAAAAGATAATTGAAGCTAATAAAACGTTTCACGAGGCCAAACTCAAATTCGACTCGAATTCTCCTATCCCTTTTCTCGTTGATGCCGATAAAGCATACCGCCAGTCCATAGAGGCTTTAATTAGATTATCAGAAAGGCTTCCTGACAATTTAATTAAAAAAGAATTCAGCACGCAGGTCTTAACGATTGTAAGCTCGGGTTTCAGTTTGAATACACGGCATTTAAACTCTGTACGGTCAATGATTGAGAAACTGGAATCTGGCCTAGAAATTTCTCCACTAGCTTCATTCGCCAATGAAATTAAGGAATATTTCGAATCTAATCTGACTCTCCTACGAATACCTGGTTCACCGATATCCTTGAATAATAGATGACATGAATTGAATGGATTTCCATTTAGACCTCAAAGAAAATCTGGAGGTATTCTCGCATTGTGGGTAGTTGCATCCTGAAACGCTTTTGCTACACTGAGAACGCCAGCTTCATCGTACAGGTTTCCAATAAAAGTTATGGAGGTGGGCATCCCTTTCCTAGTGAATCCATTTGGAACTACCACGGCGGGATGTCCAGTCAGATTTGTCAGCAATAGACTTCTGCTAAAGGAAGGAGCGATATATACATCAATCTCTTTGAAAAGATTGTGCATCTCTTGGATCAAGAGAGTTCGGATTCGATTGGCCTGTATATACTCAACCGCTGGAATTAGGCGCGCTACTCTAAAAACATTTGGCCACGCATCTTCTTCCTGCCTTACCAAAAGACTATCACGCTTAGTTCGGGTTAACGAATCGAAAGCCGCCGCTGCTTCGGCGGAGAGAATTATTGATAAGGCTTCGATGGGTAATTCCGGAAGATCGATGGGTTTCAACTTGATCCCAAGCTTCTGCATTTCATATAGCACCGCAGCATCATTCATTTGCGCGTCGGGATTTTCTAAATAATATTCAGTATTATCAAAGGCTTTTTGATCAAAACCGATACGGAAACCATCAATGGGGAGATTTCCATCCCAATTAAATGGAAATTCCACAATGGAACTATCCTGGCCGTCTGGACCGTAAATCGCGTCGAATACAACAGCGCAATCTTCAGTAGCTCTACAAATGGGGCCTATTTTATCCATACTCCAGCTGAGATTCATTGCACCGTATCTACTAACACGACCAAACGTGGGTCTTAACCCAGTGGTTCCGCATTTATTGGAAGGAGACACAATTGAACCCCATGTTTCTGTACCGATTGAAAAAGCGACCAAACCTGCCGCGGTTGCGGATGCGGGGCCAGCTGAAGATCCACTTGATCCCTCGTGCCCATCCCAGGGAGTTTTAGTCTGATCTTTGAACCAAACGTCGCCCCAAGCTAACGCTCCCATGGATAATTTTCCGATCATTACGGCTCCCGCACCCTCCAGTTTTTTGATAACGGTGGCTTTTTCGTTTAACATCTGGTCTTTATATGGAGCTGCTCCCCATGTTGTAGGATATCCAGGGTAAGCAAAAAGATCTTTTACACCATAGGGTATCCCGTGTAATGGACCACGATAGTATCCGCTTTGGATTTCTTTATCGGCCCTTTCAGCCTGTTTAAGCGCAAGATCTTCAGTAACCGTGATGACACATTTGAGAATTGGATTATACGCCTTTATCCTCTTAAGATACATTTTCGTAAGATCCAAAGAGCTAATCTTTCGTGTTGATAACAACGAAGCCAAGATGGTTACGGTGGAAAATGCAAGACTCTCGATTTCCTCTGGAAGATCCACCCCAGTCGATTTACTAGTCTCTATTGGTTTTTTTTGTAGATTAAACGTCATTTGAGGAAGTTGAGGGGAAAAATATAACGCGGGTACAATTTTGTTCGAGATAGTGACCTTTCTTATATCCTTATATTTGGAGTAATTCTCAGATACTCTCTTCATCATTAGTTCTTTTTGCTGAAGACTAAATTCTAATCCTGTTAATGCAATAGCAGACTCTATTTTCTCAACTGTTACATTTTCTATTTCGGTTTTTTTTTCAGTATTCATAAACAATAAGGAATCAGTAGCAATTTAATACGATTTCCCTTTTCGAGACAATACCCTGCAGATATTCCCTTGTTTGTAGTCAGTAGGTATAGTATTTGTTTCAAAACAGATCATGCCTAATCTAGATCTGCCTTTCCGAGAGCTTTAATGGAATATAAAATCTATGGCTTTGTTATTTCATGAATGGATCTAAGCCTTTCCTTATTTCTTTATCCAATGTCGCTTTTCTCCCCGTTGTTTTGTCTGAATACTCAGCGATAAACGTTGAATTATCGGTTTGTTTTATTGATTTCACATGGGGGATCCAAATGCTTTTTTCCTGTCTTGTATGGACAGGAATATCGTAAAATTTGCTCATATACTTTAAGGGGGAATTTTCTTCGATTTTACTCTGCAAGAAGTTTAAATGGCCTTCCAATCTAGATCTTACGTGCTTCTCAGATAATTTTGGGACTTCCCCCACCTTGGAAACAATGAACTCTTTAAATCCTGAATCAAGCTCAAAACCAACGCTGCATCTTCCCCCAATCATTGCTGCAATCGTTGTTGTCCCAGTTCCAAGAAAAGGGTCTAACACGATATCTTCCTGTATGGAAAACATAAGAATAAGTCGCAAAGCTAGATCCAATGGAAAAGCCCCGCTACGATTCCTCAAGGAATTCGTGTTTCTTGACAATTTCTGGTTAGTTCCCCTTAAATTAGCCCACAAGTCAGAAAACCAACGATTTCGTTCTTCCCAGAAGAAAGCGCTCTCTCGTCTTCTTTGTTTTTCTTTTTCAGAGATAAAACGTCTTTTACCGCCTTTTCTAAAACAGATGATGTTTTCGTGCTCCAATGTTACATATGCGCTTGGTGGAAGCATCCCCGATCCCATGAATTTATTTGGAGCATTTGTAGGTTTCCTCCATAATATTCCCGGAAGAACTTGAAAACCCAATTTGGTAAAGTATTCCAAAATCCGAGAATGATTTGGAAACAATTGAAAATCTTTTCCGATTTTCCTAGTGGCGTCACCCACGTTAATACATGCAATGGACCCGTTTTTCAAAACTCGATAGATTTCTTTCCAGACTGAATTCAATTCCTCATGCATTAAATCATATGCCTCTGGTCCATTCCCGTTAGATAGCGCGATTTTGATCCTAGGATTTTGGCTGGTAAACAGCTCATCCCACATTTCTATCATTGGATATGGAGGGGAAGTCACAACAAGATCTATTGAAGCAGGTGGTATTTTATCCATGTTTTTGGAGTTTTCAAAATAGATCTTGTGAGAGGTCTTCATTACAGTTCATTGATCCTCAATAAATTTCCTAATGTTGCTGAAAGCTGCCCTAATTTCTTTTTTCGAGCGTGAAAATGCCACACGAAAATAACCTTCAGCTGATTCGCCAAATCCCGTACCCGGGATGACTGCAACATTGGCATTCATCAGGAGATCGATTGTAACTTGCTCAGCTGGTTTTTCTGTGAAATTATATCTAATAAATCCATAAAAGGCCCCATCAATGGTAGATAAATCTAACCCTTGAGTGTTTTTGACCTCCTCCAGTAATACTTTCCTTCTATTCGGAAATAGCTCCCTAATTAGATTTCGGGCTTCTTGACGGTGTTTCAGTGCCGTTACTCCAGCCCATTGAGCGAAGCTCGTCGGGCATGTTGTTGTTGCTTGAAGAAATTTCAACATGCCCTCCGCTAAGGTACGATTGGACACCGTATAGCCTAATCGGTATCCCGTCATGCTGAAGGTCTTCGAAAATCCATTAATAGCGATTATTTTATCCATTAACTCCGGAAAAACCTTCAAAAGAGTTGGTTCTGCTGAATCTATGTAAGAATACTCACTATAGATTTCATCGCTAACAACAGCTATATCATGGTCTTCGATCAAGTCTTTGAGAAATGCCAGCTCCCGTTGGGTAAGAATATGACCCGTGGGATTATTGGGATGGTTTACAATCATAGCCTTAGGCTTATTTGCACTAACCGATTCCAGAATAGCGTTGGTATTCAAACCAAATTCTGACGAATCAGAATGATACATTGGAATTGGCAAGAACTTCCCGCCTACTAGATGGGTCATTGCAGGATATGAAACCCAATATGGCTCTTGAACCAAAATGGGATCACCTCGATCAATAACGGCGTATATCGCAGACAGAACGGCAAGTTTGCCGCTGGCTGTACACAGAATTTGGGTTGATGGATCTAGTGCAACTTTCCAATCCTCCTCATACATCTCGGCGATTGCTTGTCGAAGTTCGGGGATCCCTTTGCTTACAGTGTATGCAGTTTTTCCCTCAGTAATGGCATTTATCGTTGAATCAATAATCTGAGGAAGCGGCTGGAAATCGGGCTGCCCAATTTCCAGATGAATTACAGGAAAGCCTGCAGCTTCTCTTTCTTTTGCCATAGCGAAGAATTTACCTGTAGGTGATCCTGGTAGTGTTTTTAGCTGTTTTGGTAACATAATCATCCCATCTGTTATTACTTCGATGGCTTTGATGAGGTTTTATCTTCTAGGAAAAAAAATAAAAAGATTATTATTGGAGTCTGACTCCCTATCTAGATTACTGGATCCGCTTTTTATGAAAGTAGATGAATTTTTCTGTTTGTTCGTTATAGAGAAAGAGGTAAAATGGCATTTTGGGGATCCTGATGAGGAATTTCAAACTTTTGTTGTCAATTTTTTAACAGGTCTTGGTCAAATCGGTCAGGAATTGTTTGGGCAACACGGAGTCGCATCTATTGAATTTGAGCTCAAGAAGCGTTCCTATCATCAGTCATCAGAAATATTCATTGTTAGTCTTATGAATAGATTCTTTTTAATTCTATCAGATCCTCAAATTACACTTAAATTAATAGAAGGTAAAGGGGGAATCCCAACAGATATTCAGGACGCCATCTCCGCGGTTTTAGTGGGCCAAGCTGCGATGATATACGGCCAGTGTATTACTGAAGCCGATACGGCTGATGCACGAGATTATTTGACCAAATTATGGCAGGATATAATCCTGGACATCGATCCGAACTACCATAAGGAAATTCCCAAAATCGTTGCTGAGAATTCAAGCAATTTCTCCATGTTGCCGCTTGATCATCTGCTGTATTTGCACTATTATCTGAGAAAGCAGCCGGAACTTACAAAACCATTGTCCTCGTCGGGGTGGGCCCTTGTTAGTCATCTCTCTGGAGGTGAAATCCATTTAGATTACAATGTGACCGATCGTGATCCAGTAGTATTAGCGGGATACCTCGGAATCATAATTGCTTTCATAAAATCGATATTTGAAACGGGTGGTCCTGCGCAGATTACCTTTGGGACCAATAATATTAATCGATTGTTTTTTGTGAATGGGAAGGAAGAATATTTCCTTGCTATTGATACACCTATTCATAACCTTATGCAAATCGATGAGTTCCATGATCGCTACTTTAGCATGAGCAGACATGTACAAGAAGATCTTCACAGTTCTCTGCATCAACGTCTAATCCATGAAATCATTGGATTTGAATCAGAGATACTTGAGACGCAGGATATTGATGATCTAATCAAGAAAAGATATCAACCCAGAAAGAAAGGAGAAGTTCGTACGATACTTTCGCGCATTTTCGGAAGACTTTAACCTGGAAGTGGAGTTTATTCACGCTGAAGAGAATTGGGCACTATTCGTTTTCGACAATAAGATCGAATGGTCATTTGGTGGCCCTGACGAGGAATTTAAAACTTTTGTAGTCAATTTCTTAAGGGGTTTGGGGAATATCGCTCAAGAAATTTTTGGAGAGAATTCAGTAGCTTCAATAGAGTTTGAAGTTAAAAAATATGCGGGGTTAAAGGCATCTGAAGTCTTTATTGTGTCACTACAGAATAAATTCTTTTTCGTTTGTTCAGATGCGGCGATTACTTTAAAGCTGATCACGGCAAAAGAGGGTCTGCCTGAAATAATGGGAGAACAAATCAAGGCGGTCCTTGTAGGTCAAGCCTCCATATTGTTTGCTCATGCAGTCTCAAATGCAAAGCAAGAAAAAGAGGCCGAAGCAATTGAATCGATCTTTCAAAACATTATCATTGACCTAAACCCTGCACATCAGGAAACGATTAACCAAATCTGTGGAAGGGGATCTTCGAATTTTTCTATGCTTTCTTTTGAAGAATTGTTGTTATTACATTGGAATTTACGAAAACAGAGGGGTCTCATTGACCAAATAACTCCGAAGGGATGGGCCCTAATGTCAATGTTCGGAGGGGGAGAAATGCCCATTTCATGGAATGTCGATCGAGACGTAATATTGGCTGGGTATTTATCTGTGATAATTGATTTTATCCAGACTTTGTTCGGGGGTGCGAGGCCCAAACGCTTGGTATTTGGTACCCATTTACTGTCCAGTCTTGAATTCGTTTATGGCAAGGTTTACTTCCTCGTTCTTGACACGTCCTTTTCTCAACTTTGTAATCAATCTGATTTCCTGAACTCGTTTCTGGCTCTTCCTAACCATGTGCTGGAAGATATTAAACCCGAGCTTCGAAAGCTTCTTGTCAAGGAATATTTGGATTATGTGTCACAACTTGTTGATCCATTGTCCACCGAAGACCTTTTGGATGCGTTCCACGAAATTACTAAATCTTCTGGATCCTCCTTGAAAGAAAAAATCCGCAGGATGTGGAAAAGACTTCTTTAACCCTCCGTTGCATCACAGGTTCATTTATCAGAGTATTTTAAACAGCGAACATATAAGTGGAATTATTGGATGGTTCAAAAGGTTTTTGAATCCTTCCTTCCAGTAATCTTTATACCAGACGAAGGCGGATCGAATCAAATAATCTGCCCCTAAGCAACTTTTCCCACCACTAGATAATAAGAATGTGTTTATAAAATTCCCCCGAATGCTAGGTGATAAGTATGGACGAAGAAATTGGATATATAGATAATTACTATACAAAGGTTGGTGTAGCTGTCTTGAATGTCACAAATGGATCGGTGCAAATTGGTGATAAACTTTCTATTAAGGGAGCTACTACAGATTTCGAGATGGTTGTTGATAGTCTACAAATTGATCGTGCTGACGTAGATTCTGTGTCTGCTGGGACTTTGGTCGGATTAAAGGTTCCACAACGAGTTCGAAAGGGCGATAAGGTCTACAAGGTATGAAATTCGAAATCTCATGATCAATCCAAAAGAAAACACCTACATGTAAGGCGCAGGAATGGGTAGGGCCTCGGAGCATTGTGAGATAAGTATGATAGGAAATAATAGTTCATCAAGTATATCCGAGAGGAAAATATTAGCCATAGATGACGATGAGTGGTTCCTTGGGCTCCTGGTGAAAAAATTCGGTGATGTAGACCCTAGTTTCAAAATAACCACAGTATACTCAGCGAAGGCCGCCTTGGAGAAACTTGAGGTAGATTCGTTCGACTGTATTCTATGTGATCACAAATTACCTGGCACCTTAATTATTGATGGTAAGGTTTTTCCAGCGGATGGAATTAATTTTCTTAGAAAACTCCAGGAAGAACTGAGAATAGATATACCTGTTATATTTGTAACTGGCCAAGGATCGGAGGAAATCGCATCCCAGGCATTATTACAGGGCGCTTCAGGGTATTTCATAAAACGCGTTCAACCAGGGTATTACTCTCTTATGGCGACTTCTATTCGTCAGACAATTGATAGATATAGATTACAAAACGAACTTAAAAAGTCCGAAGCTAGATATCGGGATCTATTCGAGAATTCAACGGGCTTAATTTTGATTTTCGATACCGAGGGTACATTAAAGGAAGCGAATAATGAATTCTTTTTGAAATTCGGATATGACAGAGAGGAAATGGGGGCTTTATCTTTTAAGGAGTTGGCTTTGGATGAAGATCGCCCCATATGGGCAGATTTAATAAAGAAAATCAAGGACGGATTATCTCTAACCATTGGAACTATTCTCCGTGGCGTCACCAAAAAGGGCAAAATCGTGCACCTCGATTTGACTGCACGACCAATTTATGGCAAAAAAACCGGGGAAGTTAGAGCAATTCAGGCATTAGCAACTGACATTACGCACACAATACAGACGCAACAGGCTCTAATTGATTCAGAAGAGAAGCATCGAAAAATATTTGAGGGACTAATAGATACGGGAATCATTTTGATGACAAAGGAAGAAGTGATTTTAGATGTTAATTTAGCTTTTACGCAAATCTGCGGCCTATCAAAGGTAGAAACAATAGGAAAACCAATTTCGGAAATTATGCATAAACTAAAACCCGTTAAATTTGATCCAAGCCAGGGAGAAATTTATTCAGACGATATGAACTGGCTTCATGAGCGTTTCCTACATATAATCGATCCCTCATCCTCAGAGCGCTATTCTGAACTAATGTATTCTATTACAAACCTAGTCGATGACTCTAAGCATATAATTGAATCACGAGGCTTTACAATCGAACATTCTGCAGGATACCAAGTAGCCTTTGTTATGCGAGACATTTCTGCATGGGTTTTTTCGGAAGCAGAGAGAAATACTATCGCCCAAAGATTCCGTGTACTCATCGAACGGACTCCTATTGGAGTGTGGGTGAGTGATGTTCCCGATGAGAAAACAACTTACATAAACGAAAGTATGGCCAGGATGCTCGGGTATTCGCCACATGAAATCATCGGATTCCCAGTTTTTGATTTTTTGACACAAGATAGTACAAAAAGGTTGAAAGAAATTACCCAAGGTAGAGAGGCTGGAAAAGAACTCAGCGAGTCGTATGAATTAACTTTTTTTCACAGATCTGGCAAACTGGTTCATACATTGGTAACTGGAGCCGCCATTCAGAGTACCAGCGGAGATCTTCAAGAAACTTATGGGTTTATCAGAAACATCACTGAGGAGAAAGCAAGGGCCTCAGAGCTACAGACAACCAAAGAGTTTTTGGAGGAGATTCTTACAAGTATCCCAGAGGGTGTTTATGTCTGGGATCGCAGAGAAAGAGTGACAATGGCAAATACACGCATGGCGAAGATCCTGGAATATACATCTAGCAGGGAACTAATAGGTCGAAGTCTGTACAGCTTTTTCCCCAATCGTGATCACGAACATATCAAAAATTTGGTCAAGGATAGATTGAGGGGGAACAGAAGTGAAACCTTCATGGACATAACGTATGTTACGAGGAAGGGGAAGGAGGTAAAATCAAAGGTAACCTCTGTTCCTCTCGTAGCGGATAATGAGGTAGTAGGCGCGGTTGTTACGGTGACCGACATAACAGCAGTGTCAAAAATCGAAGAATCCTTTCATCAGGTCCAAGAAGAATTAGACATTCTAAGAGAAAATATTAATCAAGGTATCATATATGTGGATAATCTAGGTAAGGTTTTATCCCACAATTCACAGGCCCAGGAGTTATTCGCCCATCTCAATGTTGACGTACGAACTCTAAATGTAATACACGACCCAACGTTAAAAGAATCTGGACTGGGCGAAAAATTCCGGAACGTATTGTACCAAAAAGCTGAAAATGCAATTAATGAATTTTCCGTTGAAAAACTTATCACGAAGGGTATTCCATGGTATTTACGGTTTAAAGCCGTTCCTATATATAATATCTCGAAACCAACGATCCAAAAATGGTGCTTTTTTCTGGAAAAAGCCGATAGGAATCCCTGAGACATATATCCACGTGATCAAAGTCTCGAAAAGTCAAGCTTTATAGGATGGCTGGGCAAGAACGCTTATCAGATTAAATGAAAGTGTTAAAATCAGAAAACTTATAGCGATCAGAATAAAATAACCGACTATATTCCACTCTTTCATAATTTTATCAAAGTAGTCTCCAATTGGTAGTAATAAAACCAACAAGATCCATGTTGCTCCAAAAAATAAGATGAGAACATGATTTTTTAATGGATCCCCCTGTAAAAAAAGTCCAGCAAATGATCCAGGTATTCCCATAACAAGGATGGTTATACCAGCAATAATTATTGTTATTCCAGTTGAAATGATTACTCCCATGACGATACCACGCTTGAATTGTCGGTTTAAAACTATTCGATTGGATGGATCTTGAAAATCTCCCATTCGTAGGATTATTGGTCCGAACCCTCGAATGATAAAAAGCCAAATGATATTAAAAACGATCGTCATAAGGATCCTACTGGAATCGAGTCTAAATTTAAGGCGATAGCCGGAAGATCGATAAACAAGAAACGTTGAAAGCCATGTGGGGAGCATGACCAAAGCTGTCAACAACATTCCCATAAACACTGTGTATAGAAGTTCGGTAGGAAGGTTGGCAGTGCCTGTACCAATAATTGAATACCTGAAGGAATGCCAATAGACGTACACACCAGCTACCAACAAGAAAGTACCGAGGTAATTAGTCAAATTTGAGACATCATACCCACCAAAATTCCTAGCAAAGAAATTAACGCGTTTTGCCTTGGATTTAACACCAAAGTATGTAGAATGGACAATTGTACTTTTTATGGGGAAGATGCTGCGTGATGAGGCTTGACGGAGAGAAGATAAAGGCAGTGAGGCTGGTTCGAAGAAATAGGGGACATCGTATTGAAATCCGTTGAAAGGTTTCGTGATCTTCGTTGCTTTCTCTTTCTCGGGAGATAGACTCCCACCACAATAAATGCAATGTCCAGAAGCAGGGACATTAGGTTTTAGACAATGGGGACATAATAACCGATTTGTATCCTCAGAAACAAGGCCTGAACCACTTTTCTTAATTGTAGCTCCGCAAAAATGGCAATATTTGTGGTTTGCTGGTACTTCTTCACGACATAGTGGACACACAACAAATTCAAGGTCTTCTTCCTTGGGGTAATGCTCTCTTTTCGCCAAACTTCCTTCAGCATCTCTCTGAAGCGGATTTCCACAAGCAATACAGAAAGCTGTGTGCGGCACGTTTCTGTTGCAAAAGGGGCATGGAATCATAGGATTCTTTTCATCCGGTTCTTTAGAGATGCTTTGGGCTAGATTGCTTCCGCAGTTCATGCAAAATTTGGCTTCTGGTACCTCTTTTCCGCAGGCAGAGCACTTTGTTACCTTGAGTCGAGCGTTTTCTTTGGCCATAATATGTCTAAATCCTTTTAATCAAAGGAACGAAACTTTCTAGCTAAGACATGAACATAAATGAACTTATTATCGTGTTAGAAGCGAAAGAATATAGACGAGAAAAAATATCGCTTCGATGAACAAAATTCTCCTATCAGAATAATATGCTTTTAGAAGATGGAGTAAAGGTTTTGTTCTATATTCATCCTCAAATTTAATGGATAGAAAAGAAAATGAATGGGAGAACATTGGGCCCAATAATATCACCTCCCAATCGAGTGTGTCTACAATAAGGTGGAGAAAACCTCCCCAAAAAAGCCAAAAGATAGGAAATCTGAGTATCAATGTCAAAATTGTTAAAATGAACCATAAAAATGGGAAATGAGATGGTAATCGACGATGGTTAACATTCAATTTTCGAGCAATTATAAAATCCAGATCAGGAGTTAAATTTCCAATTAAGAAGAGAAATGCATCCAGATCATTTATATCAGGTAAATATATGACATTCAAGAATGTCATTCCGAAAATAAGATGGATGTGGGGAAGCATTTGCGATAATTACCTCCTTGCCAAGCTTTTCCTACCGAGGATGAAAATCTTTTCAAATCCAAGTTAGAATGCGGATCGTACGCCTTATGGAGATGAGATCCATCCCCTACCGCAAGATGTTGCAATCGCTTCTGAATAAACGCGAAATAATCGGATGCTTCATTCTAAATCCTAATGGGCACATATGGTGGCATACTGGTGTTTTT
>JBHLSH010000031.1:0-39229 GCA_048881705.1 Candidatus Heimdallarchaeota archaeon
CAAACCAATCCAATCCCTCGGCTTGACAATCAATAACCTTGACATCTACATCTGGAAGCCGCTGTTCAACGACAGCTGCTAATAACAAAATGTTGTATGGCGGCGGTAAATAGTCCTGCATAATAAACCAGAAGGTTTTGGGACTTTCTACCAGGAGTAACTTCATAAGGGTCTGGTTGATTCCTGACTTCTTATTCGCTCTTCCCCCAATTCAGGTTACGATTGCGATGCACTGTCTATTTGAAAATGCTTCAAATCGACTCAGGATTTAGAAACAGCACCAGAACACATTTTTCAACCTTCTGAATCCAGGTGTTTTTAATTGGGGGTCCTAGAGATTTGATGAAAGGTCTTTATTGGCAATGATGGTGGTGTTATACGTGATAAATATCGTGATAAATGGGCTGCAACTTTTGCCACGGGATTGCACCTTATGATACTGGTTAGCTTGTATTCAACATCGATTCCCTTGGTGCTTTTTATCATTGGGTGCGTGTAGTGCGATATTTTGGTCAATAACGAACGGATTTCTTGGAAAACATGCAAAACAAAGGGGAAGCGCCTGTGGAGGTTTCATGCCACCGGCAAATATAGTACGGCCGCCTGGTCCGGGATTTGATAGCATCTTGTTGACCGCTGATCACCAAAATTACTCTTTAGTCTTCGTGGTTGCTATTCTACTTTTCTGTGGAGCTCTTATCTCACCCGTACTGTTAAAAGAAACGAAAAACGAATCTCATAAAATTAGACTGATGCAAGATAGTGGTTCAGCCATGGACAGCCAATAGGGTTAAATTCCTGGCCAATGGAACAACGGGTCAGATGATCGCAAATATAGCAGGGCAAGTCCCAAGGTTCGCTGAGCTCAGGATATGTCTCTAAGGTTAAAAGTTCTTCCATGGACATTACGGAAACCTCACCATCAGTATATTAATCAATATACATAACGAACCTTCATTTAAAGATTTTCTGCTTTCTCCAAGTCTTAGGTGAATTTCCAATGGTGATAACGAGTGCCTTCATCCTCCCACATGGCTCAATGATTCTCGATCCTTCAAAAGAGGGAATTCCTGAGCAAATCGGCTCATTGTATAATGCAATGCGGTTGGTGAGCGATAAGATTGCAAAAACAATGCCTGATCTGATCTTTCTATCAACGCCGCATGGGATCGCACTTGATAATGATTACGGACTATACGCAAATCAATCGGCCCGTGGTACCGCAGTATGGGATGAAGAGTATGGAGAATACGAAGTTCAGGTTCCCCTTGATCAGGATATTACAGAGCAATGTTATCAATGGCTAAAGAAGCACGTTATTCCTGTATCCAAGATCACTTGTTTTGCCCAGAAAGTATCAATACCACTCAGATGGGGCGAAGTTGTTCCACTCTGGTTTTTAAAAGACACTAATACAAAGTATTTAATCATGTCCCAGCCCACGAGACGTTATGATCAAGCCAAGTCCATGATCCCAGAACTACGGAAGATGGGACATCTTCTAGCGGAATTTTTCCAAAAAATGCAAAAATCGATCACCGTTATTATCAGTGGTGATCTTGCCCATACTCACATGCAAGAGGGTCCGTATGGCTATTCCAAGACAGCTGAGGTTTTTGATGGTCTAATTCAAAAGTGGATAATGTCCAACGGTAAAAATCAGACGCTTCTTTTCGATAAGGCGACGAAAGTACTCGATGAAGCCATGGCTTGTGGATTTACGGGGCTTGTGCTACTCCAAGGCATTTTAGAGAAAATATCTCTTAAATCAGAGCTGCATGCCTCGGGCCATCCAACCTACTACGGCATGACCGTGGCTACATTTCAATAAGATGATGAAGCATGCCCACATTTGCAGTGCTTGGCCTTGGACTGATGGGCCAGGCCATATGCCATGATCTACTCATGAGTGATCCCGAATACAATGTGATCGGGTTTGATCGGGATAAGACAACACGAACCAATGCTATGAATAAATTTTCTTCGTTTAAAGAGAGGTTTTCAACCATCGAGCTAAATTTGTCCGCTCAAGATGATCCCGAATCCCATTTCCTAAAGAACGTTTTTCGCTCATCAGAGGTAGCCGTGGCTTTTGGAGCGATCGATTACCAGTTCAATCCGTTTCTTACCAAATTGTCTATTAACGCAGGTTGCAGTTTTATAGATTTAGGGGGTAACTCAAACATCGTCCAAGCCCAAAGACAACTCCATCGTGCTGCAGAAACTGCAAGGGTCACAATAATTCCTGATTTAGGCTTGGCTCCTGGGATGGTAAATATTGTTGCCGCAGGATGGATGAGAGAATTCCAAACTCTCCATGAATGTCATCTTAGAGTAGGAGGATTACCACAACGACCAGGAAACCTCTTGAAATACCAAAAAGTATTCTCAATCAGAGGATTAACCAACGAATATTTGGAAGATGCCGTTATTCTCCGTAATGGTCGTATGACTACTGTACCTGCCCTGACAGGCGAAGAACATCTCTCATTTCCTAAACCGTGGGGAGATTTGGAAGCCTTCCATACAGGAGGAGGTTCTGGAGGCCTCCCCAAATTATATGAGGGAAAAATTCAACACCTGACGTATAAAACCATTCGATACCCTGGTCACTTTCAATATTTCATTTTATTAAAAGAACTAGGATTATTGGCATCTCAATTCCCACCAGATCCCACAATATCTCCCCGTGAGGTGTTAGAGTTTGGTTTGGAACAATATTTGCCTAGTAACGCCCCTGATGCGGTTTTGGTACAGATTACCATTACTGGGATCAGGGAGGGTGCACGACAAACTCGGACATATCAATTAATCGATCAAATGGATCCAAAAACGGGATATTCTGCAATGGCTCGTACCACCGCATTTCCGACAAGTATTATTGGGCAGTACATTGCCAAGGGAATCCTAAACACTCCAGGTGTACTCTACGCGGAAGAGGCCATCCCTATTGAAGTATTTCTTAATGATCTAGAGCAACGACAGATTAAATTCGAAATGATAGACTCCAAGTAATACAATTTAAATCACCGGGATGGCAACGGGATCAGGACGTTCCCAATGAAACCTAACTTCGGAACTATGCTGTGCTGATGCTCGGTAATCCGGAATTTCAGCTCGGAATTCTTCGATCTTTAATATTATATACTCGGGAGAATGTCGACCAATGGCGTTCCTAGCGAGATCTATGGGGATCCATCCCAGAATCGGAGAAAAAACTTCGGCCCAAGCGTGAGGGATTAAAGAGTCTTGAGAGACAGTAAAGCCCGTAAGGCGACGAGCGGGAATCCCACGAGCCCGTGCAAAGGTAACAAAGAGATCTGTGAATTCATCACAGTCTCCTGTTCCCGTTTTTAGAGCCTTGATTGCTCCGAGACGAGTGGGTAATGCCGTGCGTTCCGTGATTTTTGTAACGATGTGACGACTAATAGAGCGTATCCAAGAGCAAAGGTTGTCATCCCGAAACCAATCTAATTCTGTTGTTTTTTGAATCATTGAAGAATTTAGTGGCCAATACTCGGATGGAGTCTCGTATTTCCTTGTTATAGAATGTTCTAACGTTGAAATCCTCCCCCAATCTCTGTTTAAAGAAGTAAAAGAAGGTGAAGGAGTCACCTGAATCTCTCGGTCTAGGCTAATTCGACCTCTTGAACCCATTATTTCTTGGAAACTGAAAAAGGCGTTCATACCCTTCTTTTTTAGTTTACATTTTGATGGGGCATGAATAACACGGGACTCCTGTCGATATGCTGGATAAGTATAGAATTTAATTCTAATGGATGGAGTACCACCTCGAGTCCGGTACGTTAATGTTTCCTGATGACGGATCCGCCAGCTACGGACGGGTGTATTGCTGTTCAAGTTGGTTTACTCAAAAAACTCGAAAAAGAGTATGGAATTTATCCTTTTTTGAAAAAAAATCCGCGAAAATGTGGAATCAGAACCAGGGGAGATTACCCCTTTTTCTTTTGGTTATACGATCTCCTCGATTTTCTGATGAAAAAAGAATAACTCAGGTTTTATCCGTGTATTCAATGTCTCTGGACAGCTTTTTTGCGCTCTCGATATAATTACGAAGATCTGATTTATATGGAGCAATTCCTTCCCAACCTGATTCAAGAATGTAGGTATTTAAATGATCATACAAGTTATCAACTTCCCATTTCGCAAGGTCTTCTGGGGATTTAATCCCCGCATTATGAAACAATCTGGTAAACTTCTTCTTGACATAGCCGACTCTCACCAGATCTGAAAGTTGAACCAGCTCTAGGATTGTATTGGGAGAGATTCCAGCTTTTTTAGCTAATTCCAATCGTCTGGAACCTGTTCGCCCCGAGGTCCGCATTTGATCGACATTCTTGATCCCTATCTTAGCCAACTTTGTAACGGCATCTGGATCAATATCCAAGAATTCTTTAAGAGGAAAGGGCCCTTGTTTTGCCTTTCGGGGTTCTCTTAGTTTTTGAGCCGCCAAAGCCATTTTAGAATTCTCGCAAGCCTTGAAATACTGCACAAAGGCATACAAAACGGTTCTGGCTGACTTTCTAGATTGTTGTTCGTAGATTTCCACATATTCCTTTAAATTAGTAGCATCTGCATTATTTACATCCTGAATGACAATCGGTCTTGATTTTAAAAACTCTTCAAAAGCACTTACAATATTTATATAGCGTTTTATCACATTAGGCTTTCGTCCCGTTTCTTTAAGGTACTTTTCAAACCTTTGTACATCCATCAGGATCCCACAGTAATTTTATGGCCAGGATATTGCTGTACTATTCACCAGAATTTTAAATCTTTAGATACTGGTGAGTTACTTTGGAACAAAAGGCGGCACTATTACGAAATAATAAAATATAATGTCACATTCACAAAAAACGACAATTTTAGAGTGACAGAAGGATTTCCTCATTATTTAACCGCACGAGATAATGTTCCTTTTTTGTCCACTCGGATTTCTGAAAATCAGCATACATCACTTTGGGTTGTAATCTGTCGAGAAAACAGAAGAACTGTTGATTACCACCCGCTTTCCTATTCCCTAAACGTATCTCCGTGAATATTGCTAGAGCCAATAATTAATTTACAGGACACTGTTTTTTTGTCCGAGGAGACGAAGGATATCTTGGACACCAGTCTGCCTAAAATATTTATTTTTGTCGGAGTTGGGTGTCATTACAGTAACATTCATGGTTATTTTTTGGATCGATATGTCTTAGGAAATGAGTGCTAGAGTCAAATCTCAAGGAACGAGCTACGGTGAGAAATAGCTTTCATTTAGCAAGAGCGCCCAAAGCTGATCCATCCACACTTCCTCTCGGAACGTACAGTATGGATAGGTTTTATCCGACCATCCCTTACGAAGTCTTTGAGATTCTGGTTCAAGAAAATGGGTTCTCTATATACGATGAAACCGGTGTCAAGTACGCTTTAAACGATTTTTTGGAAGCTATCAATCATAGTTTTTCGGTTAGTTCCATTCAGATCATTCCCCTCTCCTATACTTGAAACTGATTCATTCGTTATAATATTTCCCTTATGAATTTATTATGTTAGTAGAAAGCCAAAAAACTGTCTACTA
This sequence comes from Candidatus Heimdallarchaeota archaeon, assembly GCA_048881705.1. Lineage (GTDB taxonomy): Archaea > Asgardarchaeota > Heimdallarchaeia > Hodarchaeales > Hodarchaeaceae > Hodarchaeum. The sequence continues at coordinate 5,582 of JBHLSH010000031.1, forward strand.
CGACTTTGACTCTTTGAGAACGTTTACCAATGTATCGTATTCTTTATCTTGAGGATCCACTATATAATAATCTAGGGCCTCTTGCAATTCCTGGGCATTTTTGAAACCGGGAATTACCGTGGTTATTCCTTCGTGATCAAGTACGTAAGCTAGGCATCTGGCTGGCATATGATCTGTTTTCGGAAATTTCATTTCAAACATCTCACCACCTGACTTTAACCTTGGTACACGTATCTTCCTCCCAGTTTTTAAAAGATGGCCACCCGCGTAAGGTTTTATAGCAACAAAGGCGGTTTGAGATTCATAACACTGTTGAACCAGCCCTTTTCGATCTGGTATTTCTTCAGCCAACAGGTTGAATTGGCTCATTAACATATCAAACTTTTCTGTTAGTACCGCCTTGCGAATAAGCTGAGGATAATGGCTACTAAGCCCGATGTACTTCGTTTGTCCTGTTTCTCTTAATTCCTCGGCAAAGGAAATTAATCCCGATGATTTCATGATTTTCTCATACTCCTTTGGATATACATTCTGGATAATTGCAATATCGGCTGATTCAATCTTCAAGTGAGACAACGCCTCATCGAAGGCCCTTCTAGCAGATCCAGAACTTCGTAACTTTCTATGTATTCCATTTATCGCTCCAGCCCCTATATGAATTGCCAGAATCAAGTTCTCGCGCATTGGTTCTATTACCTTACCAATAGCTTCTAAATAAGAAGGATATGCGTAAACAATGTCAAAATAGTTAATCCCCGCATCTATCGCCAAGTGCAAAGTTTGATCGATAGTATCTTGTGATTGACGCACGAAATGTTCAGTTCCTACCCCTATTTCACTGATTTTTAGCGAGGAGCGACCTAGTGCTCGATATTCCATAAGATCTCCTCTTCCTACCCATTATAATAATCACATGATTGAGGTAAAAACTGGGAATGTTGGAGGCTATTAGGCCCACCGCGAGGCGTGAGGTTCTGGTCCTTGCATCTGATCTGGTATTCACTTCTACTACCTCCAAAGAGGTCAGTTTTCCACCTTCGTGAACCATTTCCATCATTAGGCGGGCTTCTCTATATGTCGCCCACATGGAACCCGTGTTCCTGTCCCTGGCGCCTCCGATGGGCACAAAGAATCAACATCGAACGATACATGTAAATAATCAACTCCTACTAGTACCATAGGAATTGATATATCAGGAAGATCACGAAGAAACTCGTTTAACATCGGAAAGAACTTATCTGCCATTGAACCGATTCAAGATACTGCCGCGCGAAATTTGCATAGATTTCAGGAATCTCACATCCCCCCAGTTCTGTAGTGCATTCATAGAACGGAACATTCCCTTGTACTTCCGCGAATTCCCGTGCCTCCTCCAGATCTACTTGTCGATCTACCTCTAGATCGGCGTTATTTCCGATAATCACAATTGGTGTATTACTACGATCCTTATTTGAACGAAAGTCCTCTATTAATCTATCTAGCGATTGAAATGATTCTCTGATGGTGACATCATAGACGATAATACAACCTGCGACTCCTTCGAAATATGACTTTCTTATATTGCTGAACATCTCCTCGCCAGCAATATCCATGACAATTAGTTTAATTGGTATGTTATTAACAATGATTCGATTTGTAGTAATATCTACACCTAGTGTGGGGAAATAATCCTCACTAAATGTGTTTTCGGCATATCTACGAATTAAAGGAGTCTTATTAGCACCTGGCGATCCAATTACACAGATTTTGAGAATATACTCATCTAGGATCTGCACAGATTTTGAATTGAGAGAATCCTGTATCAATATATTAGCTTTCCGATGTTTCTTGGTTCTTATGTGCCTTTTCGATTTTGGATCTTTTAACTTTGAACCACAAACATCGCAAATTGGCATAGTTTTCACTTTAATGTCCTAGAAAAAAATAATAAACTCAATTAGTGGTTTTTTTGACTTTTGCCTATTAAATCAGGGAGTTTTCATTAAAAATTTAACTCGAGAATATTTCCGGGTTTGTCGGTTTTTCATCGATTCTGATGGACCATCCGCAATGTAATGCTTTAAGAATGGTAGCTTGCTACTATCAAGCGGTAGCGCAATAAAGCATAAATAACGTGAGAAGTCCGAAATGGAGCAACGGCCAAAATTCCTGTCACCACACGAGTTTGAGGTGTTCAGACGGGTCAATGCGGGCATGTCAAACAATCAAATTGCAAAGGATCTGGATAAATCCGAAAATAATGTACGAAAAACTAAAACTATTGTTAGAAAAAAGATCAAACGGGAATTGGAGAAAATTGCGAATCTTTTAAGATTAGATACGAGTACGAGAACTATCCATACAGGAACAGGGATTCTCACAGGGTTTGATTGGATTCATAACACCTTGGTGTATATTATATTAGCAGGGGGGGACATTGTAGTATGGTATGTCCATGAATGCTCACCAAAATGCCAAACGGGATGTCGAACTACCCTGAATCAGATCCAAACCGACTATGGTGTCCACATAAAGAAGAAAAGTAACGAACACCTATCTATATTGCAGGAATTTAGAGAAACAATAGCGCAGATATTAGATGAAGGAGCCTAAAACATGAAAACAAATGAATACAACATTCCAGGGGTTAAAATAATTCACGGGGAAGGTACCATCCCCCGTCAGGTAAAAAAGATCTACCCGTCAAATATACTTTATGTAAAGTATGCTGTAAGTACTTTGTTGATATGGGGCGTCTTAGGAGCCGTTTTTGCATTTTTGGGTTTCCTGTTTGGGCTAGATACGACAATTCCCCAGGATTTTGCCGATGTATGGTGGGGAATCTTTTGGGTGGTGGGATTGGTTGTCTTCATTCCAGCTTTGGTTCTTTCATACTTCTATGTGCAGACAATGGAATTCATCGTACATGGAGACGAGATAATTGTGGCTAAGGGGATCTTCAATCGAACTATCAAATATTGTCCCTTTCGGACGGTTACGAACATCAGTAGCAGAGCAGGTCCCTTGGATAGGATCTTTGGCATTGGAAACATCCATGTACAGACTGCAGGCAAAAGTGGAGCCCAGAGCGGCCCCGAGGAGAAGCTGGAAGGTCTTCCTCTCTATCAAGAGATTCGTGATTATATAATCAAGGAACTAAGGGCCTATGATGCGAACTCCAAGAGCAGAAAACTGGAGTACGCAGCAACAGAAGACCAAAATGTCATTTATAAAGAATATCTGAAAGAAATCCGAGAATTAAAAGAAATAATCAGAAAAAAAAGAGGTAAATGAAGTGTATGACGAAATTTTAGAAGGTGTTCCCTTTCATCCTTTGGGTAGATTCAGAAACAAGTTAATTCTGTGGACAGTTACAGGGATAGTGATCATCGGTCTTGGAATCATTGGGCTGTTCACTTTGATAGGATTCGTTTCGCAATTCGATAGTGATCAGTCCGCCAGCGATTTTCCGTTTATTATCACATCAGAGATCTTCTGGATCTGGTATTTTGCCTTGAGTCTGATTGTGGTCGTAGTGGCAATTATCCTGGCAGATTATTACACGCGAACCATGGAATTTCAAGTGTTAGACAAAGAAATTATCGTACGCAAAGGCATCCTAAACAAAGAGGAGAAACACGTACCTTTTCGAACGGTGACCAATGTTAGTTCTCGATATGGTCTATACGACCGTATTTTTAGCATCGGAACGGTTCAGATCGAGACAGCAGGGAAATCGGGTCAACAAACTGGCCCAGAAGCCAAGATAGAAGGGATTCCGAATTTTTTAGAAGTAAGAGATTTGATTCTTATCAAACTGAGAGAGTACCGTGGCCAGTACGCTACCACAACTGAACTAGAACCTGTTTTACCTTCAGTGAGTGCACCCAAACACGATTTTCATCGCCAAATGTTGGCAGAGATTCGAGAAATCAAGGAAATTCTTCGAAGCTAGCTACCCTGCCCCCCCTTCTCTTTTTCCTAATGTTTGAGAGGAGGAAATTTCTCCATTGTCAACCTTTTATTTGGTGGTTTCAATAGTTAGCTCCTCCCATTATATTGGTTCAGGAGTGAAAAAACGTGGCAAAATCCCGGATATGTATTGCCCTAGGTGGGAATGCCGTCATCACAAGGGGACAGAAAGGTACAATTGAAGAACAGAGGGAAAACATTACAAATACGGCTGAACAAATCGTACCTCTTACGAATGACCATGAGATACTTATCACGCACGGGAATGGTCCACAGATTGGAAATTTGATGCTTCAACAAGAAGCAGGCTCCCAACCTCCTGTAAACATACCTATCATGCCATTTGATGTCAGTGGGGCCATGACCCAAGGCCAGATCGGGTATCTTATCCAAAATATCCTTGGAAATTTACTCCTAAAGCAAAATCTATCTACTCAAGTTGTTACGATCGTAACCCAGGTAATTGTATCAGCAGATGATTTTGCCTTTCAATCACCCAGTAAACCTGTCGGCCCCTTCTATCAGAGAGAGCAGATAGATAGCATCCGATTACAACATCCGAATTGGGACTTCATCGAAGATGCAGGGCGAGGATTCCGTCGAATCGTACCCTCCCCTGATCCAATTAGGGTTCACGAAGAGGAGAGCATCTCAAAGTTGTTAGATGCAGGATTTATCGTGGTTGCCGCAGGTGGTGGAGGAATCCCTATCATTAAGGCGGAAATGGGGTTTGAAGGGATTGAGGCGGTGATTGACAAGGATTTGGCGAGCGAGCGCCTGGCGAGTGCCATTAATGCAAAGACCCTTGCAATCTTAACCGATACAGATAGAATATACCGGCATTTTGGAACTAGAGATGCTGAAGGTATTGACAATATTAGATTAACAGATTTAATAGACCAAATAAAGCAAAGGCAATTTGGAACCAAGTTAAAAGGCAGCATGGGACCTAAGCTGGAAGCGGCCCGACGGTTCCTTGTTAGTGGTGGGAGAAAGGTGATTATCTCGCGGCCTGAGCTCATGACAGCAGCTCTAAGAGGGGAGGCAGGAACCACGATTGTTCCATAATTCTCATCGCGAACATGAATAGTACGGGATGTTTTTTCCTATCTCGTGTATAAACCACACGTTCTCTGATAAAGATTAGGGACATGTCTTGACTTCTTCTTTACAACACGCTGAGGAGGAAAAATACCCGCTAGACACTTCTACAAGTGATGTCTCGCTTGATAAGACCGCGTGCCAGTTGTTGGTTCTCCAATGTGAAACAGTGAGGAGAATAGCATCATCCACGATTAGAAAAAAACAGAGGCAATTCAGGGGCATAAACTGATTTCCGTCATCTGATGGTTGAATATTGGCGTGGTACATTCCCAAAGTCCTACGTACATTTCCTGGAAGATCCTCAATCGAATTTTTGATGCGGGAATAAATCTCCACTGTAGGAACCATGAGCATAATACTTTTCTTAGCATTTCGAATCAACTCTTTCGCCTGATTGATTATATTAGCCTCACCCTTGATAATATATGCGAGTTTGGGAGCATCTTCGACCTCTACGCATCTCGAACTTAATGTCACGTTCAAACGCTCAATTGTCAATAGTTTCTCGTTATATTGTTCGTTGATTCGATTTTCTAAATGTTTCAAACCCTCTGATGGCGATAGAGGAACATATTCCTTGGGTTTGCCATCTTGAATTCTGATTAGTCCTTTTTCTTCTAGTTTTGATAAGAATCTATAGATCTTGCTATCAGGAATTCCCGTTTTATTGACCAAATCGCTCGCAGTGGTAGATCCCAGAGGTAAAATTGTGTAGTATACGCGTGCTTCGTTTGTGGTAAGTCCTAGCGCCTCTAGGTCCTTCAATATTAGCTCCTCTCCTTGATTGTTCAGAGTCGTCCTATCGATGATCAGTGAAGTATCCAAATAATCACCATCTCACTACTTGCTTCTACCTACCCCCTGGTAGAATGCACTTAAAAAGTCTACCGTTCTCTCAAATTTGGAGGAAATTTGATGAGTAAAATAAAAGAGAACGTAAAAAAGAGTTATGGCTCAGCGGTAACCAGGCGAATGCAGCAGGAAACTAGCTGTTGTGGTCCTGTAGAAGTAGAGAGCGAATGTTGTCCGTCTGAAACAGGAACAACCGGAGTTACGGAAAAGATTTCCGAAACCACACCGAGTTTCGGTTGTGTCGTCGGACTCTCACAAAAAGCCCAAATTCGTCAAGGTGATATCGTAGTTGACCTAGGATCTGGTGCAGGATATGATGTGTTCGAAGCTGCGAAACTCGTCGGACCAGATGGGCAAGTGGTAGGAGTTGATTTTACCCCTGAAATGCTCACAACCGCTAGAAACCTTGCAACAGAACGGGGCATCACAAACGTAGATTTTCGTATGGGAGACATCGAAAACATAGAAGCCGTCCCCGATGACTTCGCCGATGTAGTTATTAGTAACTGTGTTATTAATCTCACTGTAGCCAAAAGTTCCGTTTTCAAAGAGGCCTATCGTATTCTTAAGCCAGGAGGGCGCCTGGTAGACGCCGATATCATTGCTGTTGATGAATTGCCAGCAAAATTTACCAATAATCCAGGAGCATGGTGTAGTTGTCTCGGCGGGGCGTTGACCGAATCAGGATATCGTACTAAAATCGAAGAGGCTGGATTCAGCAATATCAAGGTCACTACCTATGGTCAATTTACGAACATGGGTCAGGAATTCCAGAATGGTTTGATAGAAGCGACAAAGAACCCCTAGGGACTCTCTTTTTACCTATATATCATCATTCAGGGCTTAAACGACGGAAAATTGACAAATCGTTTTGGTGGACAGATATAGCAGGATGATTTAGGCCGAAATCCATTTCCGGGTGCTAGGATTTGGGGCGTTGTTTCCACCAGGTACCCACAATTACTGCTAGAATTTCAGAATCTAAGGACGTATCCAGGCCATTAGGAATATCAGTGGCAGATCCCAGAATAGTATGGGAAAAAAGTATAACAACCAATATTAATTGAGCAAATATCGATGCACCACAATTCTTGGACATGATAATGAATTTTCTCCTTACTAAAACTAGTGGTTTCTCACATGAGATGGTAGAACCTTTCCGAAGAAGTTTTGGTGTCCGTTTGATGTACAACGGGAGGTTATAGCAGAGATGTTTAAGCTTAGCTAATCCATCTATCGAATTCTGAATAAAATAATGATTAATGTTTTTAATATTGTAGGACTTTTGTCTATTTACGGTGAATTAAATGGAACAGGAAGGAACAAACCTCCAAATAGGTGAAGAAGCTCCCGATTTTACATTAAAAGCTCAAGACGGTAAGAAGATTACTCTATCTGACTATCGTGGAAAGAAAAATGTAATGTTGGTTTTTTATCCCCAGGATTTTACCGCGGTATGTTCTCATCAGATACCTTCATATTCAGAAAAGATTAACAAGTTTGATGCTTTGGATACACAAGTACTCGCCATCGGGATAGCATCAATTCCGGTCCATGTGGCGTGGATAGAAAACCTCGGAGGGATAGATTATCCCTTGCTCGCAGATTGGGCTCCCTACGCAGAGGTCACCAAGAAATATGGTGTTTTCATCCCTCAGCTTGGATTCGCCAAACGAGCAATTTTTATTGTTGATAAAAAGGGAATAATACGCTATGTTGATGTAACACCAGAACTTGGCATTACTCCTGACGAAAAGAAAATCTTCGAGGCGTTAGAAGCCTTGAAAAGCAGTTGAGATCAGTAAAATGTCATCGAGGAAGGTATCCTAATCAGCTAAGCTTAAACGAGGAATAATGATGAAAAAAGGAACCCCTTCCCTTTTAGGAGCTTTTTGTATTATAGGCTTGTTGCTTATTACACTAAATTCAATCAATGGAGAACTCACATCACCCCGCCCTACAATGAGTCTGTCAAGAATCCGCGGTCCGACTACCTACACTTCGACTTTTCCAGCTCTTAATATTAAAGAACTGATGACCCTAAGCCCAGTTTTTACTCCTGATAACGCTTTGGATATTTATACCAGATGGCTTAACCAGGCAAACACCTCCATAGAGATACAAAACCAATATATCACCCAGTTTAACAGTAGCCGGTATACCGAATGGGATACTGATGCGAATCCTATAGTCAGAGCAATCGTGGATGCCAACCAAAGTCGAGGTGTAAATGTTCGGGTTCAAGTCAGGGATGATGCTGATTCGGATAATGTTACTGACTATTTGGCAAGTAAGGGGATAGCGGTACGATGGATGGGGACTCAGACTAGTACAAAAGACAATAGCTGGCTATCCTCCACCCACAATAAGCTGATTCTGATTGATGACAAGATTACCCTCCTAAGCTCAATTAATTTTGGAGCAAACGCGTTCTTGTATAATCGTGAGGCTGGCTTGGTTATTAAGAGTGCCACGGTAGCTAACTATTATAAATCGATTTTTGAAGAAGATTGGGCCGATGGGGAATTACCTCAACCCGCTCCAATTTCACGGAAACCGTCTTCAACGATTTATTCATCAGGTATCAATGCAAAGATGGTAAACGGGTATGCTAGCCATACAAACATCCCCCGCACCAATTATACAGGAACATATAATGTCACCCTATTTACTAATCCAGATAGTGCGGATGATGTGATTTTTCGTTACTTGAAGTCCGCGACGACCTCTGTCTATGTCTCCATGTACACGATAAGCCGCCCTGACTTTAATAAAACCCTCATCGATCTTAAAAAGGCCAATCCAAATATGGATATCCAGGTCCTAATTTCCAATCGAAGAGTCGGATCAGATGAGAATTTAGACACGAAGCAGGCCGCTCAATCTCTTGTGGATAACTTAATACCCGTTTATAACTCTACAACGGGATTAAATTACTATCATAACAAGTATTGGATCATAGATGGGAAGCATACCTTTGTTTACAGTGGTAACTGGTCCCCACGATCCGTCACTCCCAATGCTACTAGCTACGGTAGCTCAAGTGCCAATCGTGATATGGGCATTGCAGTCCACGATGCAACCGATATCGCTTCATTTTTTAAAACTGAGGTCTGGGATAAGGATATAGCGGTAGCCTCGCCATGGGAACTGCCAATAGGCATCAAACAAACTAGCTTTTCTCAAGCAGATGTAGTAATGGGAAGTGTTACCCTTAGTGGACAGATTTCTGGTCTGAACGATTCAACTGTTTCCTATCGATGGGATACTGGCAGTTTCACAAGCGTAGCTCTTGATAATGGCTCGTTTACGATAGTTTATGATACATCTTCTCTTTCAAACGGAATACATGCCTTTGAGGTTCGAGCAATCTCAGCCTCTTTAGGGACTTTTACAGATTCAGTATCAGTGAATGTCGTGAACCAACCATCTGGCGAAAGTTGGAAATTCTTGATCACTGAACTCTTACCAAATCCTGCTAGTCCCGTATTAGACTCAGAGGGCGAGTATTTCGAGATAGCGAATAGCTATTCCTTCTCCCTGTTAATTGAGGGGTGGCAGGTGGGAGACGAGGATCACATACACACTTTTCCGATCGGTACACGAATTATGGGAGGGGAGGTGATGATAATCGCACGAAACGAAACTGGGTTCCAGGGTGCTTATGGAATTGCAGCTGATTTAGAACTTCCGTTCACACTCGTGCAATCAGGAGATTTTGTACAACTCCTCGATGTCCAAGGACAATATGTAGATGTGGTGGCTTATGGTTCAGCTTCCGCACCCGATGGTTCTGAAGTATTATCTACTCCTGGCGAAGGGGAAGCATTACACCGTGTTCCCGCAGATAGGGATACAAATTCGGCTTCTGATTTTACAATTGGGACACCTAACCCCGGTTTCATATCCACTGGGGTCCCATCCGAGGATACACCTTGGCAGTGGGAAGTTATCTTGGTGGCCCTGGTTTGGCTACCCCTCTTGCGATCCTGGAGGCGAACGAAATAAAACGTCTGAAATTCAGGATTTCGACATGGGAAAAGGGGAGAGAATTCATGAACGACCTCGCAAAGGAATTGGAGGCACCCGTTGAAGTCAGGGATGCGACCCAAGTAATCCTTCATAACGATCTCGAAGTTCATTGCTTTCCCGATGACCGTGGATTCGCATTCATTACCTGTAAACTGCGAAACGAGGCCGTTTCTCCCCTTATCGAGAAGGTAAGACTCCGACATACAATGCGTTAAAGAAATTTGGCCATTGTAGAAATCATCGGAATAATAAATTAGGATAATCCGCACAGCTGTTCAAGATGATGGCCTCAGAACCCAAACGTCAATTCATTTCATTGCTTTCACGTTTTGGAGGATACGCTCCTTTGCAAGAGACGATTGGGTATGCAATGCATGAAATCCCAAAACAGAGTCATCTACTGAAGGGGCGGATCATTCTCCGATGAATCAAGGTTCTCACGATTCTCGAGCAGAAATGGCCTCGTTTTGGATTAACGCAGAAGAATATGTCATTCTAAGAGACATCGTTTCTCAAATCACTGGAAATAATAAGCAAAAACATCCTTGGAAAACACAAGACGGCAGGAAAGACCTACCTGAAAAAGCATCGAAGATTCTTTCAAGGATACCCATTGATATTTTGGGAGAAATCCTCGTTCGCCTACTCCCTGATCTCGAGCGATATTCTTTCGGCCAGCATTATACTCCATCAGATATTGTAGATCTAATCTTGGGGTTTACTGTAAAAAGCCCTAATGTTACAGTATTAGATCCTTCATGTGGAACGGGTAGCTTTCTAGTCCGAACTTTCTATCGTCTGCAATATCTTGACCCTCAAAGACTAAATCAGAAAATATTTGCCCAAATTTGGGGAATAGAACGCTCCAAGCCTGCCAGCCAGCTTACCTGTATCAATTTAATATCTCGTGTACCAAATCTCAATAAAAATACTGCACAAATAATGACTGCGGATTTTTTTGATGTTTCTACCTCAAAATCTTCCCAATTGCCAACCATTGATGTTGTGATTGGAAATCCACCCTATTCTCGTCAAGAACTTCTAGATGAGGAATATAAGGCCAAATTAAACGAAGTTATATCAGGTGACTATGATATATCCTTAAATTCTCGGACGGGCATTTATGCCCATTTCCTTGTTCATGGCGCTAGTTTTATTGGTGGTAAAAATGGAAATCGTCTTGGTTACGTCATGCTGCGTTCGTTTTTAGATGTCTCCTTTGGTATTGAACTAAAACGGTTTCTATTGAGGAATTTTAAACTGATCGCTGTGATTGAATCGTTAAACGAAAAATGGTTCACCGATGCACAAATGATCCCGTGTATTCTAATTCTCGAGACAGAAACAAGACCTTCCGAGAGAGACCAGCATCAAGCAAGCTTTATACAAATTAAATCAAATCTAGAGGACATTTTTCCTTCCATTGACCAAAACAAGGTTGAAGACCAAAAGAGAAGGTGGCACCTCATTGATGAGTTTGTCCGTGCCGTTGAAAATTCTAAGAGGAACGCAAGCCAAAATCGAGATTCTGTACATTTTGGCCGAGTTAATATAGAAGAAATAGAAACAATGCGCATTCTTTCAATTAATCAAAAAGAATTGTTACCAGAAGAAAAGTGGGGGAAGTTTTTAACTGCTCCAAGATCTTTCTATCAAATATTAGAATCTAGTATAACGAAAGAAATCATTGTTAATCTAGGAGACATCGCTACTATAACCACTGGCCTAAAGAGTGGATCCAATGAGTTCTTTTACTTTCCGAACATTAATTTCGATATAAAAGAACTTAATGCTGAAAAAATGATAATCCAAGGTAAAAAGGGGTTACGATCACGTAGCTTCGAAATAGAGAGTGAATTCGTTAGTCCCATTCTATGGAAATTCAAAGCCCAGTCCGAAATCAGAATTATCACAAATGATGGATACTGCTTAACCGTAACAAAATCCAAGGACGAGCTAAAAGAGGAGAACAAGAAAGTCCTGAAATACATTGAATTCGGAGAAGAATATCCACCAAACAAACCCTATAGCACTCGGCCAACGTGCCAAAATAGAAGAACAAAATCAGGAAAAGAGTGGTACAATATTGATTATAGTATTGCAGCACCGTTGCTTCATTTTGAAATTCAAACCAACCGCGAAATTACTTTTCATTATCACCCCGATCGAAAAGATTCCTTTCTAAACAAGTGTTTCATGAGCAACTACGGGTTCTATAATATTCTCCCTAAGAATTCAGACGATACTCTAATCATTTTAGGGATCCTTAATTCGACCTTCGGAATAATGATGATTGAATTTGGAGGGCGATACATAGAGAACCGTGACGGCACCATATCAAATCAGACTCGCGTATATGAACTTAAAAGCATACCAGTCCTTAATCCTAATAAAATCCCACTAGAATCGAAAAATCAAATTCGTCGAATTTTGCAACGGATGAGTACCAGGAAAATCCAGCCCATTTGGGATGAGATGCAACAGCCAGATCGACTAATGCTAGATAAGATTATTCTTGAAGAAATCCTGGGATTAACCAAAGAAGAGCACGAAGTTCTCCGAAGCGTACTTGCAAATATCGCCAGATCACGAAATGTAAGGAAAAAGCCATAAAAGCAGTGAAAAACCTGGACACATGCTCAACCATAAAAAGAAGCCATGGAGATTGAATGAACGGATCTATCATAAAAAATATTAATTTAAAAGGTTGGAAACCTTGATAGAAGTAAGAACTCCTTAAACAAAGGAAATTTCACCCGTTTTCCTTTATATAAACAAACCCCCCGCTCGTTTGCCTCACAGGTTGACTGAGCATGATCATCGGAGCTGTCTTCCCCGAGCCACTCTCTAGGGTTGACCTCTTCCCAAGTACTGCCCTTACATCAAGTATAATTAGATAATCTTTATAAAGAATAAGAAATCCAAGTGATTCGTTCTCTACAGAATAAAAAATCTAACCGATTTCTTCTGTTGCAGAACAAACCAACTTAAATCAAACAAACGGAGAAAAGGTGAAAGCTATGGCTGGAGGCTTTGCTTCTGCTCGGATTGAGAAGATCATTCGGAATGCTGGCGCACGACGGGTATCTGCTGATGCCATTGATCGATTGAACGAAATTATTACTGATTTCGGCACCAATATCGCCAAGTATGCCGTTGAGATCGCTCGACACTCTGGACGGAAGACTGTCAAAGAATCAGACATTAAACTGGCAGCAACCAAGTAATCAGGACTATCCTACTCCCGATTATGCTCCCCAGTTAGGTCTACCCCCTCTCTTTTCTTTTTTCTTTTATTGGTCACACTACTAAGTTGTAGCTTTGGTTATGATCTCTAGAGTGTGGGATGGAAAAGATAAACCAAGCCAATATACCCTAATCTTGTAATCTTCCCGAAACATACCTACGATACCGCAGGCACTCTCGATTACGCCAAGGCGCTAGATTGACATCTTAGCTTGAGCAATAACCACGATAAGGAGAAATTCGGGGGGATAATACCCAAACTCGTGCAAATGAGTTACAATAAGAGGAGGAGTCCCTTATTCGTTACCTCCAAACGCTCAAGAAAGCACGCCCCGTCCCATTACCGCGTTTTGTCGAATATTACGAAAAACTATGATATACTTCTCCGATGCTATCAAACGCTAACTGCTTCCGGATATTGTTTATAACCCTTTATGAAAATCGACAGACGTGAGGGTAAAACCTCTTTAGTTCTCTGTTTACAAGGAGAACATCGAGTAAACCATTGTAAAGAGTTTATTTTTTCGAATATTGAAAGATGAGGTTAACTACCATGCAACTAGGTGGACAACCAGTTATTATCCTAAAAGAAGGAACTGAGCGCTCCCGCGGCCGAGATGCTCAACGTAACAACATTCAGGCCGCAATTGCTGTCGCTGATGCAGTTCGCAGTGCCTTGGGGCCACGCGGAATGGACAAACTTCTCGTAGATTCTCTTGGTGATGTTGTAATCACTAATGACGGCGCTACAATATTAGATGAGATCGATGTCCAGCATCCCGCCGCTAAAATGCTTGTTCAAGTCGCCAAGACCCAAGATCAGGAAGTAGGTGATGGTACAACTACAAGCGTGATTATTGCCGGCGAACTCCTCAAACGTGCTGAGAAACTGTTGGATCAGAAAATTCACCCTACTGTGATTTTAGGGGGATATAAGCTGGCAAGTGACAAAAGCAGTGAGATCCTCAAGACGATCGCCAACAAAATCGATCCAAATGATGAGGAAGTTCTCAAAAATGTCGCGCGAACCAGTCTTAACTCTAAATCTACAGGTGGAGCTAAGGATATTTTGGCCACGATCGCAGTGAATGCTGCCAAAGCAGTACTTGACGAAGAAAACACCGTTGACCTTGATATGATTTCGGTCATTCAAAAACAGGGAAAGGGATTAACGGATTCGGAATTAATTCATGGAATTGTGTTAGACAAAGAAATTGTGAATCAACGAATGCCTCGGACCGTCACAGACGCCAAAATTGCCCTTATCGACCTGGCTCTGGAGATCAAAAAGACGGAATTCGACGCCAAGATTAGGATCACTGACGCAGCTATGATGGATGCCTTCCTCGATCAAGAACAGTCAATGATCCGTGGCATGGTTGATGCTATCAAAAATGCAGGAGCGAATGTTGTTCTTTGTCAGAAAGGAATCGATGATCTAGCTCAGCACTTCCTTGCTAAAGACGGAATTGCTGCAGTTAGAAGAGTCAAGAAAAGCGATATGGAACGACTAAGTAAAGCAACTGGTGCAAGGATCGTCACAAACCTCAAGGACTTGTCAGCTGATGATCTCGGATCTGCTGGGCTCATAGAAGAAGTTCAGATTGGCGATGATAAGCTCATTTACGTACGAGACTGTGCTAATCCTAAATCTGTCTCAATTATGATCCGTGGAGGCACAAAATACGTCACTGACGAAGCGGATCGCGCTCTTCATGATGCGTTGTGCGTAGTAAGAGATTGTCTTGAAGATGGCTGGGCCGTAGCAGGCGCAGGCGCTCCTGAGGTTGAATTGTATCGTGGACTGAAGGAGTTTGCAGGATCGGTCAAAGGCCGTGAGCAGATGGCAGTAGATGCATTTGCGGACGCCCTTGAGATCATTCCCCGTACCCTGGCCGAAAATTCTGGTCTCGATCCGATAGATGTCCTTGTCGAGCTCCGCGCAGCTCACGAGAAAGGTGAGAAGAACACAGGAATCGATGTAATCACTGGCAACAATGTTGACGCATACGCCGCAGGGATCATTGAACCCCTTCGAGTTAAAAAGCAAGCCCTCTTCTCAGCCCGAGAAGCGGCAGAACTGATCTTACGTATCGATGACGTGATTCAAAGTAAGAGTATGGAAGGGCCCCCAGCAGGAATGCCCCCAGGTGGTATGGGTGGTATGGGCGGCATGGGCGGCATGCCACCAATGATGTAAACGGAGGAATAAAGATGTCATTTCAAGGTACACCAGTATTAATACTAAAAGAAGATACTTCTCGGACTACTGGCCGAGATGCGCTTACCAGCAACATCGCGGCTGCTCGTGTAATCTCTGAAGCTATTAGATCGGCATTAGGACCGAAAGGCATGGATAAAATGCTGTTAGACAACTTTGGAGATGTGGTGATCACCAACGATGGGGCTACGATTCTGAAAGAGATCGACATCGCGCATCCGATCGGAAAAATGATGGTTGAGCTTTCCAAAATGCAGGATCAAGAAGCTGGGGATGGAACGACAACCGTAGTGATTCTTGCTGGGGAGCTTCTCCAAAAAGCCTCTGATCTAATCACAAGCGATAAGATCCATCCTACGATCCTAGTGGAAGGTTATCGTTTAGCTACAGAGAAAGCAATGGAACTTCTTAACGAGATTGCCACGGATATATCTCCAGAGGACAATGCCTTACTTTCCAAAGTCGTGACAACTACTATGGGCTCAAAAATAGTATCTCGATCTAGTGGCATGTTAGGCAAGTTGGTTATAGACGCAGTCAAGAGCGTAGACGAAGGAACAGGTAAAATCGATATAGAAAACATAAAAGTGGAGAAAAAAGAAGGGGAAGATCTCGAATCTACGCTGTTGGTCAAAGGAATTGTCTTAGACAAAGAAGTTGTCCATTCAGGAATGCCCAAGAGCCTAAAAAATCCAAAAATCGCCCTAATTGCTGAGGCATTTGAGGTATCAAAGACAGAGTTTGATTCAGAACTCTCCATAACAGATCCAGAGAAAATCCAAGAATTTCTCGATCGTGAGGCTGGCATGCTAGCCAAGATGGTTGATAAGGTTGTCGAGTCTGGCGCTCAAGTAGTGCTAGCTCAAAAGGGAATCGATGACATCGCTCAGCATCTTTTGGCAAAACAAGGTATCATGGCCGTTCGAAGGGTCAAAAAATCTGATATGGAAAAGCTAGGCAAGGCAACGGGTGCCAAGATTGTTAATAGCATCAAAGACCTCTCAGCAGATGATCTTGGAACCGCAGGAAGGGTTTACGAGACCACTGTCGGTGATGATGACATGGTATTCGTAGAGGACTGTCCTGAAGCCAAATCCGTAACGATCCTTGTTCGTGGTGGTACCGAACTCGTGGTTGATGAAGCCGAACGATCTATTCATGATGCTATCTGTGTTGTTCGAAACGTTCTTGAAGATCGCAAAATTGTGGCTGGTGGCGGTTCACCTGAAGCCTATTTGTCCCGAAAATTACACAAATTTGCCGAGTCTCTCGTCGGTCGTGAGCAACTAGCTGTTCAGGCTTTCGCGGACGCATTGGAGATTATTCCTCGAACTTTAGCCGAAAATGCTGGCTTAGATCCAATAGACATCATCGTAGCTTTGCGCACGGAACACGAAAGCGGGAACCACAAGGCTGGCGTGGATGTATTTAAGGGAAAGGTTCGCAACATGAATGATGTTATCGAACCCCTCCGTGTGAAAACTCACGCCATAACTGCGGCCAGTGAGAACGCTCAGATGGTTCTACGAATAGACGATATCATCTCCGCCAAATCATCGCCTGGACCTGAAGGAGGCCCTGGTGGTCCCGGCGGCGGCATGGATGATGATCTCGACTAGTTGACTCCTCGTCAGTCTTTTTCTCTTTTTTCCCTCTTTTTTCTTTTTTATACTGGTTAAGGGATAAGCGGAGCAGGGATTGTTGTAATGTCAAAAGATCAACGACAAAATCGTAATAACTATCTTATATCAGCGCCTAATTTGGCGTTATTGCTCTCTTTTTCATGAAGAAAACTCGTAGGACTGATATCTCTGGCAGTTACCAGGAATTCAATGGAGATTAAGATTGGGCCACGCATGCTCACCCGTTTTGAGTACGCGCGTATATTAGGGGCCAGGGCATTACAGATATCCATGGGAGCACCAGTTACCGTTGAGGTAAGCGAAGAACAGGCCAATCCGGAACCGGACGAAGTGAAGCAGGAAGAAGGGGATCCGTTACTAATAGCGGAACGTGAGATCAGACAACGCCTTCTCCCAATACTGGTTCGTCGAACTCTCCCAGATGGACGTTTTCAAGATATCCCCATTGAATATCTTCTAAAGCATGCGGGACGGAAGCATGGGGGAGAACTCATAAATTAGAGATGTTTTTATCCTTAAAACGTTTTTTCTTTGTGTCTAAACCAACATGACAGTCCAGAACCATTTGGTTTTTAATGGGGGATGGATATGATCTACCCAAAGCCAATGAGGCAATCCTGCAATGAATGATGTCCGGGACCGCTTTAAGGCATTAGGGAAAAAATTAAAGGAACAAAAAGATGAGAGCATTCGTTATGCGGAGGAAAAGTTAAGGGAAGGAGCAAATTCCAACAATATTCCGGTGAATCTTCCAGATGATCTGAGGAATTATCTTCTTACCTTAAAACGCGAGATTGGTCTCCCTGTTTCAGTATTACCTGCATCTATGTTCAAAAAGCCTCGTTTTTTAGGACGAGAAGAATTTTTCCACCGTTTGGCCTCGGAATTGGTTCCTTACGGGCTTGCGCACCAAAGGGTTAATCTGGAACCCGTTCGTCTAAGTAGATTGACATCTTCATTTCATAAACACCGTCCTGGATGGGATGTGGATATCCAAGACATAGAGGCTGCTCTTGGAATGCTAAATGAGCAGGGAATCATTGGAAAATCGACACAGGGATTTTTGTTCGAACCACTCACTCTATCAAGAGATGTCCATAACTTTTTAGCGTGGATAAACGAGGGAATCACTACCTATGGCGAAATCTCAATAGAAGAAATATACGACCGTGTTCCTTGGGATAACTCGAAGGTCGATTATTTGATCGAACTTCTGGTTCAGAACAAGATCTGTATCATAAATTCACAGGATCGTACCCTTTTCTTTCCAAGCTTTACCCGAGGATAGATCTATCGTGCCTCGATTTTCACCACCGACGCTGGAAAGATTTTTTGATAATCGATTGATCATTGTTTGGGTAATCAAGCAACCATTGGGGACTCCTCCATTAAGAGATCTGGAATTTCGGATTCACGGTGATTTAGAATTCACTCCTAATCAAGAGAATGTCGTGGTTCTTCCATCCACCGGGGACGGGAACGAGTTTCTTGTTAACTGGGTTGTTCGAATTCCAGAGACGAAAACCGAGGTGGAATTATCTGTCCATCATGGATCTTTTATGGAAAAGTTCAATCTTGTCATTGATCCGCATAACCTTCCGCCTTAACGGGTGCTATATTTAA
This sequence comes from Candidatus Heimdallarchaeota archaeon, assembly GCA_048881705.1. Lineage (GTDB taxonomy): Archaea > Asgardarchaeota > Heimdallarchaeia > Hodarchaeales > Hodarchaeaceae > Hodarchaeum. The sequence goes on from JBHLSH010000031.1 coordinate 24,254, forward strand.
AAAATGAGAGAATGGGCCTTCTAGCTGGGAGTAAATGGTAATTAATCGTCTACTCCTTACACTTTGAAATAAATGGAGTGTTATAACAACGGGAAAAGTTCGAACGAGCGCTGTCAAGATAATCACTCGCCAGATTATGAAGGAATACGAGGCGCACCTCACGTTGGACTTTGACCACAATAAGGACATTGTCTCGAAGGTTGCAAAAACACGCTCAAAGCGATTTAGAAATCGCGTTGCGGGTTATTTAACCCATCAGATAAAACTGAAACGAAGAGAAGAAGAAGATTATTGAAATTTCAAATCGACTCTTTTTCCATGAGATAACTAATTTTGTGTTTTAGGCACGTAACGACGTGTGAAAATTGATCTATTGCCAGAACTGGGAAGGCGTTGTCATCTTGTTAATTGGAACTAGTTCAGGATAACCAAAGAAGACCCCAAGATAACTCTAGATAATATTGTATTCCGTGGTCATTTTAGATGGAAAATCCGCCTCCACCTGGGGTATTAATAGGAGTTGAAAAAACACGGGAGCGCTGTGGGATCTGTAATCAACCGTTTACGAAAGAAACCTATTTTGATACTCTGACTGAGCAGCGAAGCTATCGATATTTGTGTGAGACGTGTAAGCTTGTGATTCCTGTGGAAGGCGATCTATATTGACCCCTCAATGGGCTGCCTTGAGTCAAGAACGAATATTTGCCTGTCAACAGAGCGGAAATTGTTGTAGAGATCCAAAGATAATTGTGACTCTAACATATCGAGATTTATATCTTCTATATGCCGCGGAGGAGCAGGATTTTCATTCTCTGCTCAAGAGGATCACCTTTTATGCATTAGAAGACGTTTCGGACGAAAAAATACGTGAACGTTTAGTTTTAACTCCTATCCAAGTTACAGAAGGACAAATAATTCCAGGTCTCCGTAAAGATTCCGCAGGTGATTGTGTTTTCTACGTTCGGCCCGATTGCAGCATCTACCAATACAGACCCCTGGCCTGCCGAAATTACCCCCTCACATTTCGAAAACTCAAAGGTACAAAAGCCCTTGTTACAGCCTGGGCCAAGAATGCAACAAAAACTTGTCCTGGAATTGGGAAGGGGGTACCGTTCTCCGAAAAGGCCATCCAGGAAATGGGAGAGCATTATTTTGAAGAAGTGAAGAAACACAACGCCTTAGTAGAAAACCTGAACCTTGAAGCACAAGGTGGAAAACCATTAACCGCCAGGGAGGCTATCTGGGTAGCGATAATGTACGCTCAGAATGAGCTTCAAACCCAAAATGAAGACTAATTTCTCCGAATCTAAATGTTTTCCAGGGAAATCCCATTAGAAATGATACTAGTTCCTTTTATAGAATAAATAAGCATCTGTTTTCAATGAAACCAATGGGTTTTGGATATGAAACCTCTCCCAACTGCGACCAAATGGGGGGACAGAGATTCTACTAGGGTAAAATGGACTTTTGCCTTCAAAGAGCTTGTTTATTCTCAACTAGGCATTGATCAAGATACTCCAAAGAAAACATACACATCAAAAAGTCCTGAAACAATACATGAACAACCTCCTGATCTTCCCAAAGAGTTCTTTGATCATCTTGGTTTATTTTTACGTTCTACTCAGATCTCAACAGATTTCTGGGAACGTATAGAAAATTCTCTGGGCCAGGGATACCTCGAACTCATTCAAACTCGAGTTGCTAAATTGCCGCCGATCGCTGAACTGGTAGTATACCCCCATTCACATGATGAGATTGTTTCAGTTATCCAAGCGGCAAAAACTTTCGGAATTCCTCTTTGTATCAGAGGAGGTGGAACTAGTGTGACTCATGGAGTCTCACAGATTCCTAAGGGCTGTACAGTACTCAACATAACTCGGATGAACCGTGTTCTGGCTATCAACCAAACTAGTATGTATATCACAGCCCAAACAGGCATTTTAGGGCCTGTTTTGGAAGATAGTCTAAATTCAAATGGTTTAACTCTGGGTCATTTTCCCCAATCTTTCGAATATAGCTGTCTGGGTGGATGGATTGCTACCCGTGGAGCAGGTCAGAATTCCACTTTGTACGGTAAGATAGAAGAGATGCTAATGGGATTGAAAATTGCGACAGGAAAGGGAACTACACTAGAAATCAAGCCCGCTCCAGCTCGTGCTACCGGTCCAGATTTTACACATATATTTTCAGGCTCGGAGGGGGCTTTTGGAATCATAACTGAAGCGACACTACGAGTTTGGCCAATTCCACAGACTAGGAAGTTTTCAGCATTCTTCTTTCGATCATTTGAAGATGGAATTAATGCTTACAGAGAGCTCATACAAGCTGGATTACGTCCGGCAATTCTCCGACTGTCCGATGCATTAGAGACCTATTTCAATTTAAAGGCCAGCTCTCTTATGCATGATCCCCCGCGGAAACCCTCCTATTTTCAACAGATTGGGATGAAATATCTTGAGACCCGTGGATTTTCAGAAGGTAAAAGATGCCTTGGAATTATGGTTAACGAGGGGCAATCGAACCTAGTGTCAATGACCCGAAAGCATGCGATTTCCCTGGCGAAAAAACATCACGGATACCATTTAGGAGCATCTCCTGCAAAGCAATGGTATGATTCTCGGTTTGATACTCCCTTTCTTAGAGATTCAATTGTTGATCATGGAGTTCTATTGGAAACCTTTGAAACGGCGGTAACATGGGAAAACCTACTTCCCTTGTATTATGCGATCCAGGAAGTCCTTCGCTCAGAATGTCCCATGATTTGGACCCACGGAAGCCATTTCTACGTTAACGGAGCAAACCTGTATTTTACTGTCTTAACTCCCCAGGAAGAAGGAAATGAGATTTACCAGTTCCACCGTATACGAAAGAAGGTTCTGGATACATTTTTAGCAAATGGAGGAACACTGAGTCACCACCATGGGATCGGAAGATCATTTAATGAATGGTTACCAGAGGAAATTGGTTCTGCGGGAATGGAATTACTCAAGGATTTGAAACAGAGTCTTGATCCCGAGGGGATTTTGAATCCGGGGATCTTTGGATTGGATCGGCATCAAAACGTTCATGGACTCCAAACCAGCGATTCTTTATAGCTAGCTATTTCCCTTTCTTTTTTATCAGCTGCCCAACCTAATAGATATGCCATCCGATCTACAATCGGTTCAATACAGTCCAAACCCTGATGATTAGATAATTGAAGTTGTGTTCTCCGAAGCATGAAATCATTTAGTGTGACCGCTTGCTCGTTCCTCACAGCATTATCCACTTCAGCAAGAATATAGGGGCGATCACTTGAGATCCGGTCATCTAGCTCTGGGTTTTCCTTTATAAATTGACAAATTTGCTCGTAGTTTTCTCCATAACGCAGTAAATGTATCGCGATGTCTTGGGAAAGTCCATATCGGATTTTCATGTCTTCAACAGCAATAACTTTCCAGTTTTCCCAGTAACGGCGGCTGAGCGCGCTCCAACCATGAAGAGGTGTTTCATCTGTCATGCATTTCTCTTTTTTTCCAAAAAAATCTCCCAAACGATCAACAACATCTTTCGCCATTGCACGAAATGTAGTGAATTTGCCTCCGGTTATTGCAAAAAGATTGGATCGAGGAGCAAAAATCTCATGTTTTCGTGACACATCCGATTCAGATTTGGCATCTGGAGAAATAATAAGTGGCCTTAATCCGGAATAGGCACTAACTATGTCCTCTTTTGATAAGCTCCCTGGAAAAATAAAATTGATAGCGTCAACAATATAGTCAATTTCATCTTCCAAAACTGGTACGAAATCCAGATCACCCGTGTAATCAGTATCGGTTGTTCCTACCAGATTGAAATCTCCAAATGGGATCACGAAATTGACCCGTTTATCACGGATTGGAATAACGACTGCATATTCTCCATCATAGAATTTCTTTGTGATTAAATGGATACCCTTAGTGATTCTAACCCTTGGAGGAGCGTTAGGATCAAGCATGTGTAAAATCTCATCGGTCCAATGTCCACATGCGATAACTACGGCTCTTGTTTTTATCGCGAATTTTTGATCCTTGATTTTATCGTGTACATTAGCGCTAGTGATTTTATCTCCAGACTGATCGGTCTTAAACGAAACTACTTCGCAATAGTTGAGAACAGACGCGCCATGATCTTGTGCCGATAAAATGACCTCTAAGGACAGACGGGCATCGTCCATCCGTCCGTCACCATAGATGCCTGCTCCTTGAAATTCTTCTTCTCGAATGGTTGGAATTAATCTTAGAGCCTTTTCGATCCCCAAGAATTTATGGAACATGTGATTTCGAAACCCAGCCAAAATATCATATAACCAAATGCCAATCTTGATTTTCCGCCGAGTTGACCATATATCTGAATGAAATGGAAAAAAGAATTTTAATGGAGATGTGACGTGCGGTGCCATTTCTAGTATCTTTCTGCGTTCTCTTGATGCTTCTCTAACGAATCGAAACTCTTTTTGCGGCACGTATCTGAGTCCCGCATGTACAAGCTTTGATGACCCGCTACTTGTTCCTGATCCAAAATCTAACTTTTCTGCCAATGCAACAGAATACCCTCGGAGTGCTGCATCCCTAGCAACTCCAGCTCCAGTGATTCCACCTCCCACTACCAGAATATCGAACTCCTGCGATTGGAGGTTAGAAATCGTATCTTCTCGGTAATGAAGTACGCTTTTTTGGCTGCTTTGACCCATTAAGAGCACGATCCAGTAGATTCCGAGTCTATTATTATAACCGATAAAACTCTTTGGCATTTTTTGTGGTATGTCTTCTTACGTCTTCAAAGCTAGAATCCTTTAATTGGGCGACTTCTTGTATGGCATATCGGATATTTGCTGGTTGGTTACGTTCACCCTTTATGGGGCTCAAAAAGGGAGTATCCGTTTCAACCACAAGAGATTCCAGAGGAACCTTTCGAGCAATTCTTCGATGTTTTTTCCGATTAACAACCGCAGTTGGTATTGAAAGTAACCATCCTGAGTCTAGGCATCTTTTAACATCATCTATTGTACCTGAAAAGCAGTGCATTAAAACAGGAACCGCTGCATGTTTTTCCAAAATATCGATGCAGTCAGTCTCAGCCTTCCTACTATGAATAACAAGGGGTTTTTGCCGTTCATTTGCAAGTTCAATAAACCTCTGGAAAACGAGCTGTTCCTTATTTTGCCAATAAGTATCCTTAATCCAATAGTAGTCCAAACCTACTTCTCCAATTGCTACAAGTGAGCTATTATTCTTGATATGACTGTATGCAACATCAAAATCGATCGATTTGATGTGTGAGGGAGAGAATCCCAACGTTGAATATATGAATCCACCATGTTCGCGGGCCAAGTTATTCGCATAAGAATAGTGATCAGGTTCTATAGCAGAATTGATAACAGCCTGAAGACCTGCGGCTCTGGCACTTTGAACAAGTTCTTCGACGTTATCCACAAAATCAGGAAGCAAATGGGCGTGAGCATCAATCATATCGTTCACTTCAAAATTGATGGATAGTTACCGTTCGCTTTTTCCTTGAGTACTAGTAAATTGAATGAAGTGAGCTTCGTATCTCTGAAAAACCTTCAGACTGTAGCACCCCAAAATGCTTATCCTATCCTATCTCTGTTCCAATTAATAAGAATTGTCCGAACATAATTTCGTGATTTTACAAATGGAGACCTTGCGATGAAGTTAATGGAGCTAATCATAAAGAATGATAAATTTCGATCAAACTGTCTCAATTTGATAGCATCAGAGAATATTCTTAGCCCCCAGGTCAAGAAAGCTTTGTCTATCCAACATAGTCGGTACCATACAAATTTTTACGGTGGTTCCGATGTGTTCCAGGAGATCTATGCTCAGAGTCAAGAATTGGCTGAAAAGGTATTTCACTGTAAATCTGCAATCATTTCTCCCTTATCAGGAAATATGGCAGTTTTGGCGGTGATATTAGCTCATTCACATCCAGAAGACAAGATAGCAATTCTACCCTTGCACCCAGCAGGAGGATATCCTATAAATCTTGAATTTTTCGGAAGAAAGCGCATCAATATCCCTTGGAGTCCAAAACAGTACAATATTGATCTGTCAAAAACCATAGAGATTCTTGAAGTCGAAAAACCTCCTCTAGTCTTTTTGGGGGCCTCTTTGTTTCTTTTTCCGCACCCAGTTAAGCCGATAGCGGATGTGGTACATGACTATGGTGGCCTTGTTGCCTATGATGGATCCCATGTTCTAGGATTGATAGCTGGAGGGCAATTTCAAGATCCTTTAGCGGAAAATGCGGATTTATTGCTGGGATCGACTCACAAATCCTTTCCTGGCCCCCAAGGGGGTGTTATTCTTGCAAATGATTTCGCACTTGATAGTCTCAACGAGGTTATTGGATTAGACCCCTTGAAAGGCATCGTTTTGGTGGATAATGTTCACAATTCACGGATAGCTGCGCTTGGAGTTGCCTTGGAAGAATTTCAACAGTATGGATTTCAATACTCAAAGCAAACAATAGTAAATGCAAAAGCCTTTGCTCAAACCTTGGACGAACATGAAATATCATTGCATGGGGAAGAGAAAGGATTCACCGAATCTCACCAAGTATTGATGCAAATAGAGGATTTTACGCAAGGGGCCAGGTACCGGGACATGCTTCTTAAGTATAAACTTGTAACAGATTCCGCGATGCGTTTTGGAACGGCTGAACTTACAAGACACGGATTCAAAGTGCCAGAAATGGAGATATTGGGGCGAATTATTTCTGAACTGATACACCATGCGTCAAGGGGCGAAGAACCAAGTGGCATTCAATTAAAGGAGATTGTTAATTCCATAAACAAGCTCATTCAACGTCAAACGTTATAAACTTTAGTAAGATAACCGAATTCATAGATCTCTTGCCAGAGGCACCTACACACTTACAAACTCGAGAAAAATCGCATATTTACGGATTTTTTAGCTCGCTTCTGACATCTTTATCACTCGATACCTTTCATACAGAAAGAAGAAGGTAATTTAGCATGGACGAACAGGAATTGAGGACTCTTATCCGCCAATACGCCACCAAAGCACGCATGGAACAAGGAGAAGCGATCTTAACAACTGTATTGAAGAATGTTATAGTTGAGAACCCAAACTTGAAAGCTGAGGTTCGCGGATCCATGAAGATAGTCAAAGAGGAGGTTCAAAAGGCCAATGCGATGGAAGATGACGAAATAGAATCGCTTGCAATTGAAGAAGGGGTTTCCTTAGCGGATGAATCGAGTGAGTACGAAATGTTGGAGGATATTGTAATTAAAAAACTCCAAGACGATGATGTCCTTAAAGGCCATCTCAAGGCCCTTATAATTTATGGATCATACGCTAAGCGACTTCATGTGGTCGGAGAAAGCGATATTAATTTTGTAGTTATTCTAACGGCTGATAGTGGAGAAGACATAATTCAACGAGTTAATGAAATTGGAGAGGAAATTGTAACTCCCGAGGTTGCACACATTTTTGATCTGATGATTCTGAAGGAGGAAGATATTCCTCAACTTGACAAGTTTGGCGCGGCCTGGGGTCCCATCCATGTAATGTATGCCCAAGCGGGAGAGGTGAGAATTGGTTCAAACGTATTTGAAACCATCAAGATCTCCGACCAACAAGTAAAAGAATCGGCCAAAGAGATTTTACGAGACACTTTGGTTCAGATGGATGAAATCATTACCACGGCTAAAGAGGAAGGTCTCCCTGGGGGGGAATTGGACTTTTTAATAGGATCTTCTGTCATAGATATAATTTTTGCATTAGCATGCTATTCTACTGGAAAGAAAGCGGTGGAATTAGATCTCGTGAAACCAGATATCCATGAAACTGTTCAAGAAATTTGGGGTGAGGATTCGAAGTTTTCACCGTACTATCCCCTATTCGAGCAAGCTCATGCATTCAAACTGGGAATCAAACTTCCTGATTCAGATCAATTCGTTGAAAAGAGTATCAAATTTATTGAGGCAATGGTTTTGCCTCTTATTAATGAAAAATGACAGGTTCTCTCTAGATTCCCCATTTTTCGATTAAAGGTTTTAGAAAACCAAATTTCGGTTTATAGTGCTCTAGTTCCTCCCGCGCATATGCTCCGAATTCATGAACTTGTTCATGATTAAGGAACTGTTTCTTACCATATGCATCTGCCTGAATTATCAAATCCATAAGATCCGCTACTCGAGCGAGATGGTATTCCTCGCTTTCAGTATCGAGAAGAATTTCCTCTAGAGTTCCCCTTATTGAAGACGGAAATTTTGATAGGAGACTATTAACCGCTCCCTCATGCAAAGCCAGCTGAATGCTTTCAAATTGCTTAGGGGAAAGAATCCTAGAAACGCTTTTATCCATATCAAGCCACTCAGATTCATGAAAATCGTGAAGTAGCGATATTAAAACCGTTTTTTCCAAATTTAGTTGCTTTTTGGTTCGTTTTTGGTTTTCTTCTAAGCAAAAGAATAAAGCAAGAAAGGCTACTGACCAAGAATGCGCTGCAAGGGATTCAATAGAGCCAACGGGAACGCCAGCACGTACCCAGCCTTGTCTGAGAAGCCTTTTCATCATAACCAAGTTTTCAAGGATATCCATGTCGATTACTTCTGTATCATTCTAGGAAGCATTTTTTTCCATACTCCACCCCTAATCATCTCGGTTGGGGAAATGAATTGATTTTATTGATTTTTTTCATTAAGCTTTGACATAAGCTTTTAGCCGTCTGGAGGAAATAGCTTTCTTTAGTATATTCTTTTCTTCCAGGTCATCTAACATGTTTTGAGCCACGGATACTCGAATGTCAAGTCGTGAGGCTATTTCGGGGGCAGTTACAACAAAGTTCTTTCGCTTTACAAAATCCTGCTCTAGTTGTGCAAGTTTTTCTTCATACTCCTTGCCAACAGACAAAGTGCGTTGATAGCTTGTATACTCGAAAATTTTGCCCCAACGACGCTTTTTTTTCACTTTCTTATCTGTATATGCCAAATTATTGTCCACCAGAATATTCAGAATATCCCCCAGTACATATAAGTACCGGTAGGTAGATTGTTTCTGCTTGGGCAGCCCGACTGCCTTCGATTAAAATAAATTTTGCTCTAGGAATTGGAAAGTTCATGGTTTTGGGGGCGGGGATCGAACCAGTAGATCAGATTGAACCAACTCAATTCATCCGCATTCGGGCTCTTAGTAACAAGAAGAAGTGGTTTCAAGTTTTGTTTAGTCGATTAGGAGAAGTAACTTGCCTAAACCTTCAATTACAAAAGCTAAAATCCCGAAAGAGATACAAGTTTTGAGTAGTCGCTTGCAACGCGTAGTATTTCTTACTATTTCTTCCTCGCTCCGTTTAAACAGGAGATATCCCACAAACAAGATGACCAAATCAATTCCCAACACAATCACAATAAAAATCGGAGAAGAATAATATCTAAGAAGGATTGGAAGGGGACTAATCATCATTAACAAAACTAAAAACGCGTACCCAAGATTTCGAGCGGCGGCGACCCCATACATAAGGGCGATGGATTTAACGTTCTCCATTCTATCGCCACGGACGTCTTCTATATCTTTTATCACTTCTCGCCCAGCTATTAGGAGAAATGCAAAAAGAGCTGGAAAAATCATTGTTTCATAGCTTGCAGTTAAAAGGCCCCCAAAAATAAATGGAACTGCGGTCAGAATGCCAATCATGATATTTCCAAGGAATCCAGCGCGTTTAAAATAAGCTGCATACATGTATAGCATCAGCCCGGCAGAAAAAGCAAGTAAGAATGCTGGAACATCAATCATCAAGGCCAATAGATTTCCGATAATAAACAGAATGATTGCATAGATCTTGGCTTGGTTCAAGGTCAGATAGCCAGAAGGCAAGGGCCGATGTGGCATGTTTATTTTGTCAATCTCGATATCAAAAACATCATTTATGGCATAACCCCCCACTGCGACCAGGGATGTCGTAAGGTAACCCAATACAATTCCCCAAAGTTGATTTTGTGTAAGAGGATGAGAAATTGCCGCTATTGCCCCAATTACAACGGCAAAACCAGATAAAAAGGAGTTCAGAGGACGACTGATCTGAATAAGGCCTTTTAAAAGCATGTTTTTTTATTAAGAAGGAAATGAAATTTTAAGTTTGGGTTAGATAGAAATAGCTGAACCATCGTTTGAGGCCCAGTTTTCGATAGAGAGCGATGGCAGCAGCATTATCGGCCAGAACTTGGAGGTAAAGCGAGCGTATCGAGTGTTTAGAGGCCCAATTTACCGTATCAGTAACCAGAGCGGTTGCAAGTCCTTTTCTACGATAATGTGGTGCTACCACAAGATCCATAATTCCTAGGTAGCTTCGATCTACGACCCCAAAGATCACACCTGCCACTTGATCATCACCATGGGCAACCAGAAATTGTTTACGGGGAATAGTGATGCGATCCATAATTTCACACATCTTCCCCAATTCATCCCTATCTCGATGGGTGGTTAATTCCATGAATGCTCTTGTCCACGCTTTCGTTCTCCTGCAGCTTGCGCTGAGCGTAAATAAAGGGGTTGTTCTTCCATCAGATCCGTTGAATGTTTGTAAATCAGTACCCATTACATCTACTCTGGGATCCTGCTTATATCCTTCCGATTTCAATACCTCGAATAGTCTCTCCGGAATAAACCCATCATGTAATTGCCATCGGGCAGGAAGATTATGACGCTTATATGCAAGTTCGACCAGTCTTATATCTCCCAAAAGATCGTTCCCCCAATAGTTCAGTGGAAGAACTGAATTTGCCCTTCCTGTGGCACCCTCGTTGAATCTCAACACCCATCCATTCAACAAATAAAACTCTTTAGCTAGCCATGAGTTATTCGCAATTTCCTGCACTTTAATTATCCTGTCTTGAGACATCATTGTCCTTCCATTCCCAATATCAAGTCAATAGCAGAACGTGCCAGCCCTAGAGATTTCGAAGAAATATGTTTATTTGTAATAATAGCCCAAACTGGGCAAGTTCGTGAAATTTAAATAAAAAAGGAGGCGAATTGGCAAGTTTTTGCTTGCCAATCTATTCGAAAAAACTACTCTTCTGTCTTTTTTGGCTTTTCTTTTGGCAGTTCCTTTATACCATAGACTCCTACAGGCGGTAAACCGCCACTACTTACTCCCTGGGTTCTTTGACCTGCGAATCCTGCAATCGGAATATTAGTGGGCACAAGCATAATGGTGGCCCCTCCTTCAGTGGCAGCCTCAAATAAGAGATTGATCCATCTAAGTTCCATAGCATTAGGAGATTTGGCATACTGCTCTGCTGCTTCTATCATTCCTTTTGCCGCTTCCTTTTCAGCCTGTGATAGTGTAATACGAGCGCGACGTTCTCGTTCTGCCTCAGCTTGACGGCTGATAGCCTCTTGTAATCGTCCTGGAACAACTACGTCTCGTACCTCGACCGACATGATCTTGACCCCCCATTCTTCGGTTTTTATATCTACTAATTCCTGCATATGTTCCGCAATCTTTTCACGCTCAGCGAGCAGTTCATCCAATTCAACTTGTCCAGTCACTTCTCTTAAGGTCGTTTGTGCAATCCATTGTGTCGCAGCTGCAAAATGTTCAACCTCTAAAATTGTTTTTTCGACATCTACAACGCGAAAAAATAAAACAGCATCAATAGATACAGGTACATTGTCCCTAGTAAGGCTCTGTTCACTTCTGAAACTATAGGTTTGAATTCTGGTTGATACGATCTGCGGAATCTTGTCTATGCCAGGCAAGATCCAAAACACTCCGGGCCCTTTGAGGCCGGTGTAACGGCCCAATCTGAGTACCGGCGCTCTTTCCCATTCCTTAACAATCCTGATTCCACTGAGGAGATAGATCCCAATCAAGATAACCGCGATGAATACGAAGATCTGCAATATGTCAGGTGGTAGGAATTGACCAAAAAAATCTACTAAACTCATGAACGTCATTCTTCCATGTCAGTGATAAATTGAGGGGAGAGTATACCCCTTCAGATATTGAATAAATAATGGTGGTTAAAAAGTCTCGGTTCAAAGAACCTAACGGGGTTGGACAAGATGAACCTTACAGGGTTTCTTCTGGAAAGCTTCGAGTTGGAAAGGAAGAAGATTTTTAAGAAATCTTCCGGATCAAATGGATGAAGCGAACAGAAGTAGTTCTAGTGTATCAGTTCGATCTGAAAAGCAGAAAAATTTCAAAAACTTGTCGGATAATTCATATCCATCTTTGAAATCAATTTTGATACTCGGTGGTGTACAGAGGAATCGGTTAATGTCATCAGAGAAAGTAATGATGGAATTCACGATTATTGGACAAGAAACGATCGGTAAAGCTACTCTTCAGCGGGAATTTGCCCCCCGCACGGTAGCACTAATTCGCTTTCGCTTGAAAAGTCCAATTCAATCGCGAGTCGTGGTACGAGAAGGGGAGGTGGCCTTCCCCTTTAAAATCGGACGGGTGTCACCTGAAAATGCGCATAAAACCCTAGCACGTGGTGATGTGGCGTACTGGCCGCAGAGTTCAGTACTCATCGTTTTTCTTAAGCAAAAAACGGTATCATATCCCGTCAATCTTGTTGGAAGGATTGATTCGGGCCATATGAACTTCTTTGACAAGCTGCACATAGGGACTTCCATAAGAATCGAGCGAATTCGACCTATGATAAACGAGGTTGATTATCTCTGATGAAGGCTATCTGTTCATTGTCCGAAAAATAATCGTTCAGCCAAGCGGATCGGCAGTCCGACTCTTTGGATTTCTCGGGCCACTTCTCTGATATCATATTTCACCCGAATCCATTCGAAATTAAGCTCAGAATCAGTACTAATCTCAACGATACCTACTGAGGCGCGAGGATCGTTATCTCGTGGCTGGCCCACCGATCCTGGATTAAAGATAACCTTCCCCGTTTTTTCGCTTTGATATAGGAAGGGGATATGAGTATGTCCTACCATCATGACATGATTTACACCGATCATCCCTAAAAGTTCATCTTTACGTTCCGTGGAGTCCTCTGGATATATGTAATCACTCAAATAGTCTTTAGGGGATGCATGCGTTAAATAGAACTTAACTCCGTGTTCTTCTATTTCAAGATATTCATTTTTAGCGAGAATCGAAAGGAATGTTTTGTTTCGGGTTGACAATTCATCAAAGGTCCAAAGGACTGCCTTTTTGGCCGCACGATTGAAACCCTGTGCATTCCCCGCCGCACAAGCCACGTCGTGGTTGCCTATAACATTGAGAGCGAACCCTTCTGCAATCTTACAAAGTTCATTTGGCCAAGGCCCATATCCGACAATATCGCCCAAACAAATGACGTGATCTATGTTTTTACCATATCGAGACGTAATTTCCTCATGAACAGCCACATATGCGGGCAGATTTGCATGAAGGTCTGCGACTAACATAATTCGCATGGGTCTTGTTGCCACGTAGGTTCGCCTTTTGTTATGCCAACGCGCCTGTAAATTGCTATGTTCTGCACACAAGGATTTACTGTAAATTGGAAACAATCGGAGGAGGATTTTTTAGTTTCTGTTCCCTCCATCGGAGAAGAACTAGCTAGTTCTAGAAGAGAGATAATAAGAAAAAAAAGAGTAATAGGAATTAGATTCCTTATTCTGAGCGAAGAATATGAATTTCGAGTTCTTTTTCCGTCATTGGCTCCTTCTTAGTCAAAGCATTGGAAACAATCTCTAGAACTAGCTTTTTTGCGGATTCAACATCGAGATCGCGTTTGTACTCTTTTCGCAACGAATCAATGACACGCTCATTACCGCTTCCGGCCGCATATGCGTTGACTGCAAAATATGATCCACCATTATCCACAAAGAATAGTTCAGCAGCCTTGCTTACGGGATTAAAGCCCGCAAGGAGAAGTGCGGTTCCAAATGGCCGTAGTCCACCTTGTATGGTGTGACGTGCCATCAAATCTCCTAATCGTTGGGCTAACGCCCTTACAGAAATTTTTTCCCCGTAAATAAGACGATGTTGCTGTGCCACCAATCGAGATTGGCCAATCAAGAGATTAGAGTCCGTTGACAGCCCAGATGCAACCAGAAAGAGATTTACATCTATCTCTTGAATTTTGTCGGGTCTGACCACCAATGGGTCAAAAAGCGTTTCTCCAGCCAAAAGGATTGTAGAATCATCCAGTATCATCCCTACAGCTGCGGCGCCTCTTTCAGAGGCTTTCCGTGCATATGAGAGTTGGACCAACTCACCATCTGGACTCCAAATAGCTGCACTTCGATCATATTGACTTCTAATGTCACCATACATGTTAAATTCACCTCAGAGATCGATACTAATGATTTCAGCTTTTTCTTTCTTTGTACTGAAAATCAATCCATCAATTCCATTACCAGTTGCATTGTCACGTGCTATTGACGCCTTCAATGCCGTAACCGCCAAATCCTTTGCTTCATCTTTGGTAAGCCCTGGCTTCCATTGGACTTCCATGACACCCATTGCTATCATCATGCCGCTTCCGACGGCAAAAAAATCTTCTTCTGAAAGCGACCCAGCTGGTCCGAGATTATATACGTGTGAACCCCTCCGATCAACACCGGTTACAAGTAGTTGAACCCACCAAGGCTGATACCTTCGATATCCGCCGTGCAAAATTGTTGCCAGTAAACTTCCAGCAACTTTCACACTTGGATCAAAATTATTCTCAAGCTTGTACAAACGGAGTTCACTTTTCATAAGATCTACCAATGCCTGAGCATCAGAAACTAGTCCTGCGGTTCCCAATCCTGTATAATCATTGAGAAGATATACTTTTTGCGCCTTTTTACTTCCTACGAATGTACCCATTGAAGCCCGACGATCTGATACAATAATGGAGCCATCAGAGTACTTTAATGCAAGGGCCGTTGTACCTTTCATAGGAGGAAGCTGATTACTGTTATCGATCTGTAAATTAGAGGGAAAATTCAAAATCATTCCGACTCCTAA
>JBHLSH010000032.1:0-38827 GCA_048881705.1 Candidatus Heimdallarchaeota archaeon
AATGGGTCCGGGGAGATTTGAACTCCCGAGCTCGCGCGCCCCAGGCGCGGATCCTACCAAACTAGACCACGAACCCTTTTGTTTCACGGCATTTCCAGGTATTTCCAGGCGAGTAACCCGTTTTTTTCCCGTTTATATGAATGCATATCCCTAGTTTGCCGTATGGATTTAGATATGGATTTTCCTATATGGTTTTTCCAGCTTTTTGAAGTAAACCATCTTGAATGGCATAGCCCAGCTCCAGACTGTTTAGATCTTGGGCGAAATCCTTGGATAAAAAAATGTTCCATGTTTTCGTTTGAATAAACCTTTAGAGGAGTTTTCCTCTGAAGGGTTTGGAAACACAACCAGCGAGACGAAGACGAAAATGGAGCGCGGTCAGAAAATCCTATCAAAAAAAGACCCCCTTCAGCGCCAGAGAACACCTAAGATGAAATCTTTAGTGTTAACTCCTGTGGGATATCCATTAAGGGCTGGAGAAGAAGCCACACCCTTTGTATTGACAACTGATGACCCAACGTTATTTCAACACTACGCCATCCAACAATGGGCTGGGAGTGTGGTGAGAACTGGAAATTTTCTATTCGATTCTTTATTATTTCCTGATTATGCCTTTCGTGCAGTAACCGTTGAGCCTGATGGTTCACGAATATCAGAAACCACTAAAATTTCTCTTTCAATCGATTCTACTCCCGTAGAGGCTCCGATTTCTCGATCCGCAGCTCAAGTACGATTTGGTGATGTTGTCGGACAGAATCAGGCAAAAGAAAAATGCCAGGTGATCGCACGATTTCTAAATGACGAATCGCTCATCAGTTCGCCATGGGTTCCTAGAAATGTTTTGTTTTATGGTCCTCCGGGATGCGGAAAAACGATGCTTGCACGAGCCCTGTCCTACGAGACGAAGCACCCGATGTTCATGGTAAAAGCCAGCGAACTGTTGGGGATTTACGTGGGAGATGGCGCACGTAAAATACAGAACCTCTACACGGAGGCCCGAAAAAAAGCTCCCGCCATCATCTTCATTGATGAACTAGACGCCATTGGACTAAAGAGGAATTATCAGAGCATAAGAGGGGATGTTGTAGAGATTGTAAGTGCCCTATTGGGAGAAATGGACGGTATTACCCGAAATCAAGGAGTAGTTACCATAGCGAGTACGAATGAACCATCAATTCTCGATGTCGCAGTCCTGGGACGTTTTGAAGAACTGATCGAATTTTCTCGGCCCTCGGTAAATGAAAGGGCCGATATTCTACGGATGAATGCCGCGAGTTCTCCAATTCCCTTTATTGGGATTTCCTGGATAGAAATCGCTCAAAAAACCCGAGACTGGTCTGGCCGGGATCTTAAGGAGCGAATCATAAAAAACGCAATTCATGGGGCAATCCTTAATGGTAGGACTCAAATTACAATGCAGAATGTTTTCGATATGATGGAGAAACATAAGTTTACCCCAGAACCATTGGCCCATTACGGATAATCTATAAGATCAAAAAAACCGTAAATTGAAATTCTAATGTCATCCAAACGTTTTTTTTTTCTGCTATCAGGGGAAAATCCCAGCCTCGCCACATATGAGCTAGAATGTTTAGTTCATCTTCTGATTGATTCCCCTTTCCGCATTCAAATAAGTCAGGATAATCGTGTCTTTGAACTTATACTTTCTTTAGGCGCTAAACCAAAATTGGATATGAGCTTCCTCAATGAAATTATGGATCGAGTTACCCTAGCTCATTATTGCTGTGAAAGACTATTTCAAATCGATTATTGTAGTACCTCGATTCCCCAATCAGGAGAGGAATTGGTGGCCGCAATCCCACAAACAATTTTCCACAAAATGGATCCAGAAAGGACATTTGCAGTTACAACCAAGCGTATTGGGAATCCTATTGGTCCGTGCAGAGACCGAGGATTTACATTAGAGATTTCTGGGCTGGTAGGAAATATCATCCAAGAACTTAATCCCGGTAAACAGGTTAATTTGGACGTACCGATGGAGCAAATCATCATTCTGGTCAGTAAACACGGAATGTGGTTAGGAAAATACCTGAGGGATTCATTTCGGAAGAAGGTTCGTCTTCGTAGTGCTCATAGCCGCCCGTTTTTCCATCCAAGTGCAATGAATCCAATCTTACAGCGGACAATGATTAATCTCGCTTCACTCAAACCAGGAGACTGGATGTTAGATCCGTTTTGTGGGACAGGAGGAGCGCTTTTAGAAGGAGCTCGTTTAGGAATACGTTCTGTTGGAGTCGAAATCGATAGAAGAATTATCTGGGGAGCCAGGCAAAACCTTCAATCAGATGTGCAAACAAAGTCATTTACGCACCTTATCTTTGCTGATGGTATTCGCCTTGGAATAAAGGGGGGTGCGATTGACGGAGTGGTCACGGACCCACCATACGGATCTGCGGCGTCTACTAAAGGAAGAGGCTTGGATGAGCTCTTAATAGAATTATTCCGAGAAATTCGCCCCTTTTTACGTCCCCAGTGTCGTGTTGTTGTGGCTACGCCTTCCTCTTTAGAAATAGAACAACAAGCTGCCCAAATTTTGAATGCCACCTATAAAACATTTTTTCAATATATCCACAAGTCGCTGACCCGCAAGATCTTGGTCTTCATCCTGAATAAGCCTTGATGAGAAGGATTAGAACCTACCCTAGACCTTGTTTGCCCCTCCTCCGAAGTAGTGGCCGAACTACTGTTCCGTTAACCTAGTCATTTAAAAGCATGAAGAAACTTAAAGTACTTGGGATTCAGCGAATAAAGAATGGGTCGAAGATCTATTCGCGTTTTATTCACATGCTTAATTCAAGATAACAAATCTTATTACATGCCGGTAATGAATACAGCCAATGAAAGTAGCTGATGAGTCAATGAATGTTGCTGCAACCAAAGTTCTAAAAAGCGAGATCATAAATGTGGATATGGATTTTCGTACAACCCAGGAAATACCAATCCCCTCACGTCTCGTCGACCAAGTGATAGGCCAAGATCCCGCAGTCGAAATTATCAAGAAAGCAGCGATCCAACGACGAAATGTACTCTTAATAGGAGATCCAGGGACAGGGAAATCCATGTTGGGTCAAGCTTTGGCCGAATTACTTCCTCGAGAGGAGCTTGAAGACATCTTATGTCTACCAAATCAAAATGACTCCCATACACCGCGAATTATGACCGTCCCTGCTCATGAAGGCCGAAAGATCGTAGACCATTACAAACAGGTGGCTCGTACTGCAGATCAACGACGTAATTTTCTGTTATTAGGAATTCCGGCTTTAATTATCCTTTTGGGTCTGGTTTTAGCCCCAGGTGAGTTTCTATTCTCTATCTTTGTAGCCCTTGTCGCTTTTTTTGTTATAGGCCAATTTCGAAGCCGTCGCGAGAATTTGGTCCCAAAGCTCTTGGTAGACAACTCTGAAAGCACGAGCGCCCCATTTAACGATGCAACTGGTGCTCACGCGGGCGCTCTTTTGGGTGACGTTCGGCACGACCCTTTCCAATCGGGGGGACTCGGAACTCCAGCACATGATCGGGTCGAGGCTGGATTGATCCATAAAGCCCATAAGGGTGTTTTGTACATCGACGAAGTAGCTACCTTGAACCAGAAGACCCAACAACAGTTGTTGACCGCGATGCAGGATCGACAACTCGCCATCACTGGACAATCCGAACTTTCCAGTGGGGCGATGGTAAGGACCGAAGCTGTCCCTTGCGATTTTATCCTTGTTGCATCAGGAAACATTGACACAGTCCGTCGTATGCACCCGGCTCTCAGATCTCGTATTCGAGGGTACGGTTATGAAATCGCCGTTAACCATTCCATGCCCGACACCATGGAGAATCGTCGCAAACTCGTCCGTTTTGTTTCTCAAGAGGTCAACAAAGACGGAAAAATCCCTCATTTTGATAAATCTGCAGTCCTTGCTATTATACTTGAAGCGAAAAAACGGGCTGATAGAAAAAATCGGCTATCCCTTCGATTACGAGATCTGGGAGGTCTCATCCGGGCCGCAGGCGACATTGCCCGAGAAGAGGGCGCACCCCTCACTCAGTCGGATCATGTTTCCAGGGCGCGCGACCTCGCTCGTTCCTTAGAAAGTCAGCTCGCTGATAAGCAAATCGAACACAAGAAAGAATATCAAGTGATTCAAACAAAGGGTGGGGTTGTTGGACGTGTAAATGGCCTAGCAGTTCTGTCAGATGCCACTGGTGGAGCCCGTGGCGGGCATATTATGCCAATTGAAGCCAATGTCGTTCCAGCCCAAGGTGTCGGAGGTAAAACCATAGCCACGGGAAGTTTGCGGGTCATTGCTCGTGAATCTGTTCAAAACGTATCTGCACTCATCAAAAAGTACACAGGCAAAGATATTTCCCAAATGGACGTTCACATCCAATTTCTAGGTGCACATGGCGTGGACGGCGATAGTGCCAGTGTTACAATTGCTACTGCCATCATGAGCGATATTGAGAATATACCAGTCCGACAAGATCTGGCCATGACGGGGTCAATCTCTGTTCGTGGAGAAGTTCTCCCAGTAGGCGGAACCACAGCTAAAATCGAAGGTGCAGCACAGGTAGGAATCACAACCGTGCTGATTCCGGCAGCAAATATTGATGATGTCGTTTTGGACGAAAGTATCCGGGACAAAATCGAAATAATCCCCGTCCGCACACTGGATGAAGTATTATCAAACGCTCTTCTGGGATGGGACAAGAGCAAACACGTATCAGCCGTACCTACCCCTGCGTAGGTTAGCACACTCTGTAACTTATCTACGGCCTACATCATCGTTGCAGCGCGTGACCGACTGCCAACTCTATTTTTCTATCCAAAAGGAGGGCTTTTTCTCCGTCTACACCCAACTTCCGTTTGTTTACCTAAGGTATAAGCTCATATGAAATAGGTTTATGTTGCTGTTCGGAAATATCTTCAAAGGACATATCGCCCTCATTATCTCAGGTACATGCCAAAATAAGAGATTAACAATATTCATTGGATCCGTGGCTTAGCCTGGATAAAAGAAATCCTTAATGTTGGTTTCTGTCTCGAGCGACGGCCTTCTAAGTCGTAGATCGGGGGTTCAAATCCCCCCGGATCCGCCACATGTGAATAGGAAGAAAGGACTCGTGGCTTAGCCTGGATAAAGCCCCTGCCTCCTATTAATAACGCAATACGCGTTAAAGGTGAGAGCAGGTGATCGAGGGTTCAAAATGTTGGATCTTGTGGGATCAACAACAGGAAATTCCCTCCGAGTCCGTTACGTATCCAAATTAATGACCTTAAATGAATACAGGGCCCGTAGCTTAGCCTGGATCACTTCAGAAAGAGTACTGCGCTCCGGAGATATCCGGAGAACCTGATTTTGGAGAAACGCAGAGACCATGGGTTCGAATCCCATCGGGCCCGTTTGATATTCCTCGAGATCCTTGGATTTAATAGATTGAACAGGGTAACAGAAAAATTGGAATAGTAAATTTGATCTTCCATATGGCAGATGAGAATGGAATACGGGATAGGAGTGTTACATAGTTCTGGGTTATAGTCAGACACTATTCTTCTTGTTCATATTGGGCGGAAACTAGTCACTTAGAGTTTAACTTAGCCTTTTTTACCTAGGTACCAGTCTAGATATTCCTTATTACGCTTTCTTTTGCGTTGATCACCGAAATCGGCTTCGTCTTCGACCCTATCTATCTGGGCTTCCATGACCATTGCCCGTTGACGATCATGCATCTGTTCATACTCTCGTCTTCGGAGGGCAAGACCACAGACGGTGCAGACATAAAAGGGGCTTCGCCATTTTGCCAGTCCGCCACATTCAGGACATTTTGCCACTGTTTAGACATACTCCATATGGAATTTCTTTGTGTTTTACGATTTATGAGTGTTGGGATGAGGGTTAATTCTGGTGGGACATTTCACGGTAATATTATTTGTGCTTTGGTTTGTGATTCTTTTGGTAATGAGATTCTGAATTTATAAAGGTCATTGTTATTAGAGGGTGGGCAATAATCGCGTGTACGGTGGCTTTTTCCGCGCTCTGAGACGAGCTAACCAAAGTTTCCCATGAGGAGCTAATCCATGTTTAGGCTGCTACGTTTGGATACGGAGGCAATTTGGAATAATGAAATAGTCAAGCAACGATTTCATCGATATCATGCGATAATAAAACAGGAGAAGGTCGCTAAGTATCTTGTGGCTAAAAAAACCCCTATCGAAGCAAATGATTTACGATCAATGGGTCTAGATCAACTTTGGGCCTTGCATCAATCGACCCGAAAAGAATTTGATAATTTACTCCGTGATCTTGATACGGGGGAAGTTGGGATAAATACGATAGACACGCCGCCCGTTTCTTTTTTGGATTTGAAAACATACATTGCTCGTGAATTATTAAAGAAATGTAACCTTTGTGAACGGAACTGTGGGATAGACCGTACAGCTGGTAAGCTAGGATATTGTCGTTTAGATGATAGGAGCGTGGTGACTTCTTCATTTCTACATATCGGTGAGGAACCTCCGCTTATCCCGTCTGGAACCATTTTTTTCGCCTCATGCGTCTTTAAGTGCGTCTTTTGTCAGAATTGGACGATCAGTCAACGATGGGGAACGATCAACAACCTGAATGAAGGATATTTTGTATCATCTTCTGAGTTGGCAAGAATCATGGAAAGATTGGCATCCGAAGGAAGCAAGAACATTAATTATGTCGGAGGAGACCCCATACCGAATATACACAATATTTTGGAATCTATGACACATTTCCACAATAATATAACACAACTTTGGAATTCAGACATGTATATGACGGTAGAAGGAATGGAACTCCTCCAGGATGTCATAGATTTCTGGTTACCCGATTTGAAGTTTCGTGATAATGATTTTGCAAAAAAAATGACCCGTGCAAAGAATTATTGGGAAGTGGTAACACGTAACATCAAATGGGCCTATGAAAACAGCTCTACTGAGATGATTGTTCGCCACCTAGTGATGCCAGGCAGAATCGAAACAGACACATTCCCCATTTTAGACTGGTGTGCTGAGAATATTCCGCGAGCATTCGTGAACATAATGGGACAGTATAGGCCAGAGCATAAAGTACACACGGATCCCAGATATTTGTCAATCAGGCGGCGAATCACGGGGCAGGAGATGGAAAGCAGTCGCGCATATGCTGATCAATTGGGGATTCATTGGAAAGAAGTATCCTAAGGGTGTATGAAGTCGCGAAGAATCCATGGTGCTGCGTCGCTTTCTTTACCTAAATAGTCGTTTAAACCATTGAAACCTGAACTAAGATCGTTGAACCTTCTGTTTTTCGAACTCTGGACTATTTCCGTAATTTCCTTTTCAAAATAAGCCTTAACAACAGTGTAAAAAGGTTTTGATAGTCGCTATTTGATAAGAAAACTTGTTGAGAAGAATTATGTGATCTGTAGCGGATATTGTGGCATTTCTGATTTTGAATTAGAGAAAAGCCATGCAATGTCCAATAAAGTATACTAATTCAGATAAACTCACAATGGGATAAACATTGTCTGTAGTTTGTCATGTGTCGGATATTCTTCTATGATACCCAATGAAACCGATGGAAAAAGGCTCTTAATTTCATTTTTCAATTCCTCTATTAGGGCCGCGTTAGTTAATAGTCGATTATTCTTGTAGTCTAGGTTAATCCACTCATCTGGAATCTGGAAACTGTCTATCAACATCCTGCGAATATAGGGAAGATTGTTTTCTTGAGTTTGAATAATCCCACGTAATAACAACCCCTTATCTGGCCCCTCTTCGATGATAACGTCGCCTGGTAATTGGACATTCCTTGCAATCCGTAGGAGGCGATTAGGCAATTGGATGGAATCTTTAGTAGCCAATGCACAAAAATGTACAGGGATACGGCAGTTCTCCGAAGCCCAAGTTACAATTTGTTGCCCGAGCTCCATACTGCCTTCAACAGCAGCTAAATTATACTGAGTCGATTTTAATCCTTGTGCAATAAGCCTACGATAATTGGTTTCACTGAACTCTAGCTCATTCAAGTTTACAAAATAGAATTGGTCGTTTTCCGGAATTAAAGCTTCAAAACGAAGAATCAACTCCTGATAATATTCCAACGTCTTTGTAGGAAGGACAGGAACTTCGATTCCGACATCTAGAGGAAATTCGAGAGCTTTAGCTATGGAAGGTAAATCCTTATCAATATTCTTGACATGAAACCGCATTTCATCTAGGTACGGTACGATTTGTGCAAGTTTGGTGCGCGTAATTTCCTTACCACGGGTATATAGATGGATATGAAAGCCCTGACTACGATTGTTCTTCAATGTCCTGCAATAGTCTAGGGTTTTCGAGAATGAATGAGATTCAAAGGGATCCCCTCCCGTCATACTCGCTCCTGCTGCGTCCATTAAGATGGTCTCAGCTGTCAAATCATTAATATCCATGATTGGGCGCTCATTCGCGAAGGAATGTGGAGACGCCAGACGTTCCTGGCTTAATGGACAATAAAAACACTTGCTATTGCATACTGAGGATACCAGAACAACCATCTTCTCCCCACGGTGGCATTGTTGACAACCTTTTGAGATTTGTCCCGAGTATGTACTCCCCCATGATGTTTCAGTCTTTTGGTTTTTCATTGGGGAGATTCTCGAAAATAAACCATGAATCCCTCGTCTGGCCCTTTCGAAATCACTTTGAAGTGGCCTGGAAGATCTGCTTTTCGTAGAGCTTTCTTAGTATAGAATTTGAGCTTGCGTGCAGAAATTTTGGGCACATTGAGGGTTTTTCCTTCTTTCTTGGCCTTAATGCCTTCTTTATCCTTAATGTAATTAACAAGGTTATCAAGGACTTCGTCGTTAGGGATTTCGGAGAGATCGACCTTCATAGCATTTCACAGCGCTCGTAAGTAGAAAACACTCACGAATATGATATATACTTTTTTTGACTAATTAAAATCAGAATATAAAGAGGCCAGATCAAGGGGGTAAGCGATCTGTTCTGCTTTTTCTAAGTAGTCTACCAATAGCCCAAGATTGTGAACGTTTCGGGCCTCGATATGGTGAGCCTGTTTGGAAATAAATTGTTTGGCCTTTTGGAAAGAGGGAGTTAATTGCTTTTTAGAGCAAGTTCTACGAATATCTAAGAGAACTGATTCCCAAGGTTGAGACAACAAGGCATCACGTACCTGGTCTTCAGATATAAGACCGTACGAAAGCCCTGATGATATTATGGGTTCCGCTTGCATCAAGAACTGTATCAAGCACTCAACATGACTCAGATACCCTTCATTATCGCCTAGTACTATATTCTGCTGTATCAAATCCTCGAGGTCTAGGTTTCCTCCACAATGAGAACAGATTAACCCACCACCCTGCAACATAAGATCATAAATCATATATAAATCGATCTCGTGCTCTTCACTGGTCAATTACTTAATTTCTCCTCTTCTTTTAGTCAGGCGACTTGTTTTCCGATGATTTTAAGTAGAAATATATCTATTTGCATGCCAGTGTACACGGGGATAAGCATAATAATCAACATTATAACGCATGGCTTAACAGATTTCCTAACCTTACTACCGTTAATTGGCGAAAAAATGTCCGGATCGGCGCTCAAAAAGGCCCATCGGCTTAATTATGGTGAAAAATCATGGAAGATAAAATTAATAACGTTAAAAATCTATTGCAACAAGTCTCGAGCGACCACAGTGTACCAAAGAATATTAGACGGGCCGCCAAAGAAGCTTTTTCTGCTATCGTAGGGAAAAACACTCCCGATGACGATCCTCCAGAAGTAAGAGCCAATTTAGCCATCAGTATCTTAGATGAAATTAGTCAGGATCCTAACTGTCCCCTTTTTGCGCGCACAACCATATGGAACGTGTTATCGCTCCTTGAAACCATTTCATCTGAAGCCTGATCCTGTCCTTCTCCCCATTCTTCTTTCTCCGCTAGAACTGTAATTTCTTCTAATCTCTGATGAAAATTGGGTAAATTCGACAAGTCAGACCTCAACAACCTCTATATTGAGGTTAGATACAATTTTGTTTGCCTCTTCGGGTGTTGTTTTGAATGTGTATAGCCGTTTCTTTGTCCGCAATTTTAATTTTACAATGTTGGAATTTTTCACGCGTTTGACATAGCACCTAGACGCTAGCTCCAATGTAGTCATGAATTCTTCCTTTGACTTCAGTTCTTCAGGCATTCAATAGGCCTCGTTGTAATTTGGCTTGAACCAAACAAACTCTGAAAGTTTATTTATTCTTTACCTCCAATATTTCCCCTCGATGCTGAAAGACGGACAGCTGATAATTGTCCGCCACAAGACGGGCAGATCTGTCCACTAACATTAGTTATCTCCCCACAACTTCTACATTTGAGTTGCCAGCGGTGGAGCTGGAGGATTTTTTGGTTCGTCATGGTGTGGATAGGGACTTTAAGATGACCAGCAGCGTTTTGGAGGCGGTAATCGCTTGTTATCAGTGCTACCATCGCCTCATATCGGTCCCTTAATTCGATTGCTAGACTTATTACTCCGATATCGGCGTAAGAAAGGGCAGTTTGAGGATCAAAAACCTGAATCTTTTGTTTAACCTTTCGCACAAGGCTGGCTGAAGGTTCGGTAATTCTAAACTTTGTCGATTGACTCAAAAGGTCTAGATTTGTCTTTGATCGGAAATCTTTTAGTTCTGAAACAATATTAGGAGTGGTATAGAACTCTATCGATGTTGATTTGCCCCAAAGAAGCAAATCAGGAAAATCAAGTCGAATAAAGGCTGTAGAGTCTAGTATGTAAATATGGAGGCCATGGCTTCTCACGATTGGTCCCGCAGGCCAGGATGAAAATTTCGCCGCCACCTAGAGGTGAAATGACTTGAACGCAAGAATTTCACGGTCTCGGAAGAGGGGCGAAACTCAATTTCAATGGGAGTTTCTTCAAAAATTACACTATCTTGTCCATCGAACACCAGTTTAATCGGATTTATTCGCGTTGTACTAATGATTTTTATTTTGCGTTTTGAAGAAAGCACAATGGGGCGTACCGTCAAATCTAGTGGATTGATCCATACGATTTCAAAGTTTTCTAGAACAGGATCGATCAGGGTTCCTCCACTTGAAAGAGAATGCCCCGTGGAACCGATTGGAGTGGAAATAATAATTCCATCGGCTAGAGATCGAGAAGTGAGCATTTCATCAACAAACAACTGAAAATCGATGGTTTTCAGCAAATCTGTTGAGGTAATAACGCACTCATTAATACAGGATCCCAAATATTTGGCTTTTAGAAAAGCATCGATCCGAGTGTGTTCTTCAAGTACGAATTTTCCCGCGAGAAACTCTTTAATTTTCGATGAAACATCATTTGGATCAATCTCTGTCATGAAACCCTTTCTACCTCTGTTAACAGAAAGAATAGGAAGATCTGGTCTTGTTCGCGCGACTCTGAGTATTGATCCATCGCCTCCAATACAAATTACGGAATCTACTCGCATTTGATCAAGTGATGAGCGTACACAGGCTGGGAGGATACTTTTTTTTGTCATTGGAACAGAGTCTAAATACTGGTGTAACTCGGGATTTAAAAACCACGCAACGGTCCTTGCTTCCCCCAGAGACAAAACTTGTCTGACTACTTCCACGGTTCCTTCGTTAAGGACTTGAGAAAAGATTCCTATCCTCGAAGGTCTCCCTTTTTTCTCCAATGACTCTTCGACCTTTTGAGCTCTGGAACTCCAATTCTATATGCTTAGTTCTCGGATCTGGGTAACTTTTTTTCGATCCATGACGTCCCAGTAGTCGATTTCGATCCCTTTACCTTCATTATGGAGTTGACTTAGGCGTGTTTTCAATTCCTCTTCGGTGGGTGGTTCGACTACAAAGGTCTCGTATGTTTCAGTATCCATCACGTGAACAAAGCCAGTATCAGCCTCAATATCAGTAACCTGACCAACGCGCTTATTAATAATTGGAACATTAACGCGTCGATCAACAGGACTTATAAACTGTCTTTTTTGGTCGGAGAATAAACCTACCATCATCATTCGTGCTTTGGCTGATCCATGTTTTCCAGGTTTACTTTTATCAATTGAAATAACCTTGCAAGGTTCATTAGAGTCTGGATCGATGATATAGCGTCCAACCTTGATACTTCCAACCTTTTTGGGTTCATAGGACATTTAGAAATCACCAGTTTATCAGATTAAAACGATAGACTAACAAAAAGCTTGGTTTCCCCAATTGTTTTATTCTTTTCCCCGTTTGTCCGAGACCGATAGTGGACATGAGATTTTGGAGTTTATTTTTGATCCATCAAGATATTTTGATTAATTATTAATAAAATGGCTTCTTTATAATATTAGTGTTTTTTATCTGGTGGAAATGCATTGTTCGCCCCTAAAGGTTTGGGATATGACCGTGGTTCGACGATTTTCAGTCCTGATGGACGTTTGTTTCAAGTTGAGTACGCTATTGAGGCCGTCAAGCGGGGAACCACCGCCATTGGAGTAAAAACGTATGGAGGGTGTTGCTTGATCGTCCAAAAGCGATTTCATTCATCACTGATTGAACCCGAAATGGTCAAGAAAATATATGCTATCGATGGTCATTTGGCGGTTGCAATTGCAGGACTAACCGCAGATGCTCGTATATTGGTCAATCAGGCTCGAATTCAAGCCCAAATACATAGAATCACATATTCGGAGAAAATTTCGGTCGAAGGT
Organism: Candidatus Heimdallarchaeota archaeon; assembly: GCA_048881705.1. GTDB lineage: Archaea > Asgardarchaeota > Heimdallarchaeia > Hodarchaeales > Hodarchaeaceae > Hodarchaeum. The sequence continues at coordinate 12,729 of JBHLSH010000032.1, forward strand.
TTAACTCGACGAATCGCAGATCTGAAACAAATGTACACACAGCATGCAGGAGTTCGGCCCTTTGGCGTTTCCATGTTGATTGCAGGATGTGATGACATTCGGGGGCCTCAGGTTTTTATGACTGAACCTAGTGGAAGCTACTGGGGATACCGAGCTGCAGCTATTGGTAGCAATGCTCCATCAATAATAGAGTACCTTGAAAATGAATATCAGCAGGTAGCAGATACAGTTGAAGAGGGAAGCATGTCAGCCCTACGAGCACTAAGCCAGGTAACAGAGGGCCCTCTTAGCGCGGACCTTGTCGAGATCGGGATTATTGATGAATCGACGAAAACTCTAAGATACCTGGAAAGAGAGGATATTACAAAACTTCTCAGCAAAATGAAGGATGCTTGAAAGATGCTTCGTGAAAAACGTTTTTCTCTGGATCTCACAGGAAAAACCGTGGTTAGAGCTAAATTACATGGAAATCGGTTTGAAATTATTGTGAATCCCGAATTGGCGCTAAAATATAAAATGGGATTATTAGATGACCCGGAATTTAAAATTCTAGATCTTTTGGAGTACGATGAAGTATTCACAAATGCCAGCAAAGGGGAAAAGGCTCCTGATGATATTCTTGAACATTGTTTCGAAACCACTGAAATTGCTGAAATTGTTACCCAGATCATGGAGCGGGGTGAGCTAAATCTCACCGCGGAACAAAGACAGGAGCTATTTGAGAAAAAACGAAAACGAATCGTAACCTTACTTGCTCGTACAACTATCAACCCAAGTACACGGACGCCTCATCCACCGGCTCGTATTGAAAATGCCATGAAGGAAGCCAAAATAATGATCAATCCAGCCGTGCCCGCTGAAAGCCAACTAAAAGAAATAATCCAGGAATTGCGTCGGGTTTTACCCATCAGTATGGAAACAGTAAAATTGGCATTAAAGATCCCAGCGGAATTTACGGGGAAAGCTTATGGCGAGATAAAACGTGAAGCGGAAATAGAAACGGATGAATGGCAAAAGGATGGATCTTGGATCGCGGTAGCAATAGTTGCAGCGGGAATACAGGCTGAATTCATAGAGAAAATTCAAGGTATGACGAAAGGAAGGTCTGAAATCAAAGTATTAGAAAGAATTCGGTTGTAACGATTTTTTGATTGAAATGAGAGCATTAAAATCTTCAAGATGAAATTGGTGAAAAAAAATGGAAATTTTGGTGAGTAGAAACCAGTTGGTTATTCCCGGGGAAGTCTTGGCCCGAGGCCGGGGAGATGTGAAAGCAGGAGGCGGCGTTTACCGTCGAAAGAGAAATGATATGACGGAAGTGTGCGCTTCGATGGTAGGGTTGGCACAGATTCGTAGAAATCGGGTTGAAATAGTTCCCCAGAGAGGAGGATACATCCCCCTGGAGGGTGATATTGTCATAGGGAAAATCATTCGTGTAGGAATCACTTCGTGGAATGTGGATATTCGGGGCCCTTATGTTGGAACTCTTCGAGTAGGAAATGTTATTGAGCGTGATTTTGATTCTCTTAGGGAGACTTTGGATCGGATATTACAAATTGGCGATATTATTAAGGCCGAAATCATGTATTTCGATAGAACCCGTGATCCCATGCTCACAATGCTGGGTAGAGGTCTTCGAAAGATTACTAGTGGAAAAATGATTGAAGTTTCCCCTGTTAAAGTGCCCAGAATAATCGGGAAGAAAGGGAGTATGATCCAACTATTGAAGAATATGACGGGGGGAAAATTACTGGTTGGTCAGAATGGTAGAATAATAATTTCCGCGAATGAAACTAGAGCCGAGCTGATTTTGGAACGAGCTGTAAGGAAAATAGCTGCAGAAGCGCATACCACTGGATTAACGGATAGAATTCACGATTTTTTAAAAACCGAGATGTCAAGGGACATGGAAAAAAGTGATACTAATGAATGAAGAAAAAAAACCACTCCTCCGGGCAGATGGAAACCGTTTAGATGGCCGTGGACTACACGAACTAAGGCCGATTACGATGAAAACGGGAGTTCTCAATAGAGCAGATGGTAGCTGTTATCTGACCTGGGGAAATAACAAAATTATATGTGCAGTGTATGGTCCCAGAGAACTTCATCCCAAACACCTAGCACAGCCAGACAAAGCCATTGTACGTGTGGAATACCGTCTCGCAACGTTTTCAGTCGGGGAACGAAAAAGCCCTGCACCTCGACGACGGGAATATGAATTGAGTAAAATCATTAAGGAATCGTTAGAATCGATATTGTTTTTAGAAAAATTTCCTAATGGAACTATAGACTTGTTTATTACTGTTTTGGATGCAGATGGTGGAACAAGATGCGCTGCACTTACAGCAGCTTCCTTAGGTTTGGCAGATGCTGGTATCCCCATGCGTGGCCTTGTAACAGGCTGTGCAGTAGGAAAGGTTGAAGGAAAAATGGTAGTAGACCTCGCAGATATAGAAGATAAGGAAGGGGACGGTGATATGCCTGTTGCAATGGTGCATAATACTGGAGAAATTACTCTCCTCCAAAGCGATGGAAAATTTACTGTAGACGAGGTAAGCGAAGGGATCGGATTAGCTAGGGATGCCATTGGTGAGATCTACTTAATTCAACGGGAGGCCTTAATGAGTACGTTTGGCCAAATTCCAGAGTCCTCGGATGAAACCCAAGAAGATGAGGATGATGACGAGCTTGGAGAAGAAGACGACTTTGACGAAGAATAGGTGAACAAAATGGGAAGCGACGAAATAATAGGAGCATTAGAAAGAAAACATTTGTTGGAGAAGCTATCAGAGGGTGAACGCTCTGATGGTCGAGGATTTTGGGAAGGACGGGAGATACAAATAATCCCCAATGTTATTAAAAAAGCTGAAGGTTCAGCCATGGTAAAATGGGGGGATACGGTAGTGATAGCAGGTGTGAAAGCCCAACTTGGTGCCCCCTTTTCTGATACACCAGATTCGGGGGTAATTACTGTGAATATCGAATTATCACCGATCTCTTCGCCATCGCATGAAAGCGGACCTCCTGGCCCTGATGCCATTGAACTGGCACGAGTTGTGGATAGGGGTATTCGGGAGAGTAAGGTAATTCCAATGAACGATCCTAAAGTATGCGTTATTCCTGGAGAAAAAGTTTGGATTCTGTTCGTTGATATATATATCTTGGATGATGGTGGTAACCTAATCGATGCATCCGCACTTGCTGCAATGTCTGCTTTAGCCAATGCGCGTTTAATGAAGGTCGAAATCGACGAAGAAAGCGGCGAGGTAACACTTCTGGATGACACAGAACCTCTACCTCGGCAGGGGAGCGTTGTCAGCCTAACATATGCCAAAATCGAAAACCACATTCTATATGATCCCGATCTGATTGAAGATCGGGGAAAGACGGCTCGCATTTCCTTAGGAATAGATAATAACGGAATGATCTGTTCAATGCAAAAAGGAGAGTCAGGTACGTTTCTAGAAGAAGAGATTAGGGAGATCATTGAAAAGGCTACTAATCGTGCGCAAGAATTGATCACCATCGCGGAAGAACATGCCCAAACTGCAGAACTGCGGCCGTTGTTTGAATTCAATTTTTAATTTACAAAAGATAGAAAATCTTACTAAATCTAAGAAGGACTGGTGTTAAAATGGGACGAAAAAAGAAGGTGGGCTCCACAGGCCGCTTTGGCACAAGATATGGCGCTACGATTCGAAAAAGGGTTCGCAAGATCGAACTGGAATTGAAAAAGAAGCACGTATGTCCGTCTTGTGACTCAGTTAAAGTACGAAGGGCAGCTATCGGGATTTGGGAATGTTCTTTCTGTGGACATCGTTTTACAGGAGGGTCATGGACGCCACAAACACCTGGGGGTAAGATAGCTCAGCGAACAGCCAAACGTCTTGCGGAATCATAAAGTATGGTTGATCAGGATCAATCAGACGATATTTTGCCCAATTCTGTTTTTATAACTACCTCACGACACCCCACACATTTTCTCAGACGTGCGAGCAAGGTATTGAATTTCTCAATACCCAATTCGCTCAAACTTAACCGTGGTTCTCTAAATCAGAGGGAGATTTATCGGTATTGCTGGAATCGGCGGATTCCATTTGCTTTAATTCTACAGAACACGGGGCAGAAGGACATCGTGGAAGTCAAAGCATATAAGATAGGGATGGAAGTTCAAGCGATGACGCCATCTATCAAATTATTGAACATGATCCAGCTAAAAAGGCATAATCGTGAAACTAGGATCGATGTAGATTCAATTCAGCTTCAGTTTGCTTCTACAGTTCAACAATCATTGAAAGACCGATTAATTGAAGCTTTCAATCCGCTTCTTCGTTTAACAAATGTAAAAACTTCCGAGAATCTCTTGTTCCTCAGATTCCGCATAGAAAGATCTAACATACTGATTGGCGAGGCTATCCAGAAAACGGCTAGGGGATCCCTCCTCCTTTTTAACTTATTAATTCAAGGTTGTTCCAAAGATGAAGGATAAATTCAGCTTTGTACTATCAATTCAGTTTGATACCGCTGAAGAGACCCGGGTTGTTCACCAGGCATTACTTCCGGAATTTAAGGCCGTGCGATTTGAGCGAAGCCATACAGATATTTCCTTGGTTGAAAAGGGAAAAGCCATTAAAATCAAGATTGCGGCGCAGGACGGGAATGCGAGTCGTGCTGCCATTAATACGGTTTTAAGGTGGATCAAAATTAGTTCTGAAGTAATTCATATCTTGAATACTTCTCAACAATGAATCACGTGAAATTAATTGAACAGTTTTTAATGTCTCCAAATAACGGGCAGAAACGAGAGGAATAACTATGGCGCGTCGAGAATTATCTCCTGCAAAGCAGGAACAACTTCTCCGGTTAAGACAGTTAGAGCAAGTAGTTCAAAACCTTCGAATTCAGCTAAGTGAGATTAATCGAACATTGGCCGAGATTGAAATGACCAAAAAGGAACTCCTAAAGCAGGATGCAGAGTCACAGGTCTGGAAGACTGTAGGTCAAGTGATGTTCCCAAAGAAAGTTAAAGATATTTTAAAGGAACTGGATGACAGGGCTGAATTGCTCGAACTGAAGAAGAAAAGCTTTACTTCCCAGGAATCCTCAAATGCCAAGCGTCTAGAGGATCTACAAACACGGTTAAGCGAAGAATTGGGCCTTTCGCAACCCTCGAATTGATCAATCATTGTTTAATCTATTGGATAGAGGTCGTGAACAATTTCAAGGATTCTTATGAACTAGATGAAATCCTAGACCTGTTATATGTCACTATTCACCAATTTCTTGAAAATAGATTGAGGAGCGAGTTAGATCAAGATGTAATCGATATTTCCATTGAAACTGAGCCCCAAGGCGGACTCAAAGTCACTATTGATCTCTATTTGGAGATCTCCCCTTTTTCGAAATATGATGTTGAAAAGGTCGCAGAGGAGGCCCTAAGTCGTGCAGGGAAGCTTGCGGATGAAATCATTCCAAACTTAGTCATTAATCTTAGATAATCTCCAGTTGTTTTTTCATGTCATCCAGTGATTGTTGTAACAAAAGGGCTTTTACTATTAACCCCCAGTCGAAGAAAGTATACTGTAAGAAACATTTCATGGAGTTTATAGAGAAGCGTGTACAAAAGACAATAAGTAGATATGGCATGCTTGCAAAAGATGACCACGTCGCTCTCGGATTTTCGGGTGGAAAAGATAGCGCGGTCCTACTCAAGATTCTTCTAAAGTTAAAACGACGCCATCCAAATTGTAAACTGACTGTATTGACCGTCGATGAAGGGATAAAGGGGTATAGAGAAGAGTGTCTCGAGCTAACCCAAAAACAAACCGAAGCGTACCTAATTGACCACGTGATTGTATCATTTAAAGATCTTTATGGAGTAACTCTAGATCAAGTTGTAGCAAAAAGCCATCAGAACAATAACGGGGCCCCCGCCTGTACATACTGTGGCCTTCTAAGACGTCGAGCTCTGAACTTAGCCGCTAGGAAAATTGGAGCAACAAAAATTGCCACAGCTCATAATTTGGATGATGAAGCGCAATCTATAGTGATGAATCTCCTCCGTGGGGATGTTGGAAAATTCATTCGATTTTCTCGCCGATCTTCCTCTGAAGATCCCCCTTTAATTCCGCGTATTCGGCCATTGGTAAGGATTAGTGAGCCAGAGATTGTCCTTTATGCAATGGCCTCCCAAATCGAGTATCATGATATCCCGTGTCCCTATGCAGCTTCCGCTATGCGAAATGACATAAGAACTTTCCTATCAGAAATGGAAGCAAAACGGCCTAGTACGCTAATAAATATCGTCAATGCCCATGACGATCTTCTCAAATATTTTCCCATTAGTACTACGGTTTGGAAAGATCCTATTAGATGTAAAATTTGTAGGGAGATCTCTTCACAGGATATATGCCCAGTTTGTCAGTTTCGGGAAAAACTAGGGATTAAGGCATCTGGGCATCGGTTTTTCTCTTATCCCTGATCAAGGTGATCTGTATTGATTGACAGATGAACTCAGTCTTCGCCAACGGCGAGATATTTCTGTTCATCTGATATACTTTTGATCACTCGTTGATTCTTTTTGATTGATTGCACGTGAATAAGTCCTTCAATCTCAAGCTTCATTAAAGCTCGATTTAATTCACGATCAGAAAATTCTCCGACATCATTTCTTAGAAGCCGAATTAAGTCATCTTCAAGCAGAACCCCTTCTCGACGTTCCACTATTGACATGATGGAGAGCGTCAGAGGAAAAGCATACCAGTTTTTATTAGATTGACTCACTATAATCTACTTCCTTGATCTCTGAATTCAACCAAATAAGGGAATCGTAGGTTGGTCTGTGATGCCCAAGCGTCGTCGAAACTGTGATTCTTGGGTTTCAAACCACTTCATCATTTCTGGGGTGCAGCTGGAGTGCACTTTTGAAAGCGAAGATTCAAAATGTCGCCATCTTACAATATTAGTTTCTAAATCCTCCCTTAACGCTAACATCCCAGCTTCCCGACATACCGCTTCAAGATCAGCCCCTACATAGAATTCAGTTTCTTTGGCCAATCGCTCCAAATCCACATCTGTAGCAAGGGGCATTTCTTTGGTATGAATTTCCAGGATCTGTTTTCGACCCTCTTCGTCAGGAGGCGGAATATAAACTACTCGATCAAATCGTCCGGGTCGTAATAGTGCAGGATCGATCATATCAGGTCTGTTAGTTGCCGCAAGAACCACCACATCTCTTAATGGCTCAATCCCTGCCAGCTCGGTTAACAGTTGACTGATAACACGTTCGTTCACCCCTGACGAGTCTCCAGAGCCTCTTCGTGTCGCAACCGCGTCAATTTCATCAAAGAAGATAAGTGCAGGCGCAGCAGTTCGAGCCTTCCTAAATACTTCACGGACTGCTTTTTCGCTCTCACCTACCCATTTAGAAAGAAGCTCTGGGCCCTTTACACTAATAAAATTAATTTCGCTCTCTGTTGCAAGCGCTTTTGCGAGCAGGGTTTTGCCTGTTCCAGGAGCCCCAAATAGCAAAACCGCACGTGGGGGGTTAATACCAATCCGTCGGAAACTATCCTTTTGTTTCAGTGGCCACTCTACGATTTCGATGAGTTCCTGCTTTATTTCGGCCATCCCGCCAATGTTTTCCCATTTGACATTTGGAATCTCAATAAACACTTCCCGAATGGCAGATGGATGGATTTCTTTGAGGGCATTTTCGAAGTGTCTATCTTCAACCTTGAGGTTGTCTAGAACAGACGGGGGAATAGTATCCTCACTCAAATTGATTTGTGGCAAGATTTCACGGAGTTTTTTCATTGCTGCCTCCCTTCCTAGGGCTGCCAAATCAGCACCTACGAATCCATGAGTTATGACCGCGAGTTTCTCTCGGTCTACGTCTTCAATACCGGGCATTCGCCTTGTATGGATTTGGAGGATTTCCAAACGTTCATTCTTATCGGGCACTCCTATCTCAATTTCACGATCAAAACGACCTGGTCGGCGTAACGCCGGATCAACAGCATTCGGCCGATTTGTAGCCCCGATCACGATGGTTTCTCCTCGACTTTCCAGGCCATCCATCAATGCGAGTATTTGAGCCACAACACGGCGCTCAACTTCCCCCGTAACTTCCTCCCGTTTTGGAGCAATGGCATCAATCTCATCAATGAAAACTATACTGGGTGCATTATCTTCGGCTTCTTTGAATATTTCACGCAATCTGGCCTCCGATTCTCCATAAAATTTGCTCATAATTTCAGGGCCTTGTATGGGAATGAAGTGAGCATCAGACTCATTAGCTACAGCTTTTGCTATGAGTGTTTTTCCCGTGCCAGGAGGCCCATGAAGTAGAACCCCCTTGGGAGGATCGATTCCAAGTTTTTTAAACAGCTCGGGATGTTTTAAAGGTAATTCCACCATTTCTCGAATCCGTTGGATAGCATCGGAGAGCCCGCCAATGTCCTCATAACTTACTCCAGGCATGCCGGTTTCAGTTTCTGAAATTGGTTTTTCAGAGACGTTAAGCTTCGTTGTTTCGGTAATCAATACAATTTCTGTAGGAGTGGTTGAATTGACGATAAATGGGATGGAGCGACCAAGAATGGGAATCAGAACGGTATCATTCTTTGAAACTGGATAACCAAGAAGTTTTCTTTTGACAAATGCCTCGAAGCCGTAGTCTAAAGAGATTTGTCGGGTAGGGGCAATATTAACATTCTTTGCGATCTTAATCTGCGCCTTTCGTATCCAAACATTTTCCTCGAGAGATACCTTGGCATTTCTCCGGATTATTCCATCCATACGAACGATTCCTGCTCCTTGATCCTCAATATAAGCAGGCCATGCGATGGCACCAGTTTTCTGACGGCCCCGAATTTCTACCACGTCACCTGTGGTAATTCCAATCTCCCTCATGTTCATATCGTCCATTCGTATCTTTCCGCGCCCCACATCACGCTGTCTTGCTTCAGCTACCTTCAGCATTACTTCATTTGCCACTGTATTCATCCTTTCCTACTGTGAAAGTGGTTTCTAAACTGTCCAAATGAGTGATTGTAGATCCAATTGTTATCGTTTTTTTTATTGCTTTCGAATCTTGTTGAATAAATGGTTTGGGGAAACTAAATATTCTCTTACCACAACAAATAAAAGGTTAAGTATATTGCCGAAGCTGAGCGGCTTTTCCATTTTTCTTTAGATGTCCGTGCTAGTGATCCATAATAGTCTGTAATTCAATTTCGCAGTTATCCACTTCATTTAATGCAACAAGACGATCCTCAAACTGTCTTAGAGCATCGCTTCCTTCTTCAGAATCGGGAGTTTTTATGAAGAGCTTGATAGCGTACAATCCAAAAAATAAAGGTTCTTCCTCCTTTTTCAGAATCTCCAGATTCAAGTCCTGTTTCAGATCACCTTGGGCACGGGCTAGAATACTGTCTCGGTCGACTTCTGGTGATGTGGGAATTATTTTCAAGATAGATAGCATATTTGACATCGTAGCATTCCACACATAGTAGTTTATTGTTTGATCTACGTTGGTTGGGACTGTGACAATGCAGTTACTTCTACGCCCGCCCTAGGGCCCTGTGAATCCACAATTCGGACACGTATACCGATTACCCAGCTGACGACAGCGTTCGCACCGGATAATTGGAATCATCCCACAGTTCGGGCAAGGAAAACGCGTGGTTCCATGTTCACTAGGCATAACCGCGACCTGACATGGATTACAGCGCTGCATACGTATCGTTTCACTCATTGGGGTTACCTCATCGGTTAATAGCCCGATATGATGACCGAATAATAAATTATTCTCTGACCTACCACGAGTGCCGGTCTTTTCTCGGTCTTTTCTCTATTGATATTCCATGATCTTGTGATATATGAATTCAAAGAATTTTGGTTTTTATATATCACTACCCTCAATACTAGATGAAAGGTAATCGATTTCATTACTCTACCTAGCTCAGTGTGTGATTATTATGGCGCTTTATGATCAACTTGCCGGCAAACCAGAGGATGAAAATTCATCAATGACCCGTGTCCAACGTATCTTAGATGGACTTGGGGCGGTCCAAGGAGTAAGAAAAGCTCTTTTGGTAAGTGAAGAAGGATTTCCCATCTTATGTGCCAAAACAAAACCCATTAGCGATGAAGTGGAAACTTTGGCTTCAGCTATGGTTGCAGGAATTTTTAGTACGTTTTCTAGCGCTTGCATCCAACTTGATCTTGGTACAGAAATCGATTTCATCCATGTTCAAACACCTCAAGGTCTAGGACTACTTTCTAAGGTTGATAGTGCGATATTAGTTCTAATAACAGAATCAAGCGTGAAGCTCGGTTTGATGCATTATCTTATTACCTCCACACGTAAGAAAATGCTCAATCTGCGCGATTTTTGAACAAAAGGTATTGATTCGAGAATTTCTACTAATATTTCAACCCAATGGGCGTTTTACGAACAATATGAGGCCCTTTTTCTTATCTGGTCCATTGGCAAGCTGTAAATAGAGAGAGACAATTCCCCAATCATAAGTTGCCAATATATTGGGTGAGTATTAATTGCCATTATCAGAGACGGATTTGATTTTAGAACCACTAGATTGCAAAAGTGGAGGAAGAGAACCAATCTGCGTTATGGAACCAGATGATGAGTGTTGCAAGGGGATAGCACGGGAGGTAATCCCTTTTGAAAATGGGGAAGTAATTCGACACGGGAATTCTGCTGTCGTATCCTTGAAAATCGCAATTAATGATCCTGTTGAGCAGTTTATTTTCGACCGTATGCGTACCGAACTGGCTCACAATTCTGATCGTCACCTCACGGTAATGAAAAACGCAGAAGAAGGCTTTGAGATCTCGTTTTTCCTCTCGCCCGAAATGGTCAAAACTAGGCAAGAACGACAACAACTTATCAAATATTGGTTTGAATTTGCTAGGAATTTACGCAGCGTCCTAACTGACGGAAAAATGGTGTTCAACAAGTATGTGAGAAGTAGAACAGCCAATATCCAATTCAAATAGATTTTTACTTTATAAAAGATCTAACGAATTCTGTGAAATTAGCCAATCCATCCAATTGACTTGTTTGTTTGTATAAAGTGAAAGCGGAAAAGAGAAAAAACGGTAGAGAATAAAAAAGGGGGAAAATCTGTAGTTACTGTGGTGTCCATGTAGCACTTACTGTTTGTGTGTCACCGTCGCCGATTGCATATGTAACCGTTACAGAATAACTCGTTAAGTCATGAATCGGGTCAGCTATGCTATACTCTTGTATCTTGGATTGCCCACTTGGAATTGTAAAGGACGAAAAAGTGATCGTTACAGCGATATCTGTACCGTTAGTTAGACTAGTTCCCGTAATAGAGATATCGGAAACTGTTATCGTGCCTGCTGCTGTGTTACTTAGGGGGATGCTCGCTTTATCATAGTGGGGGGTCGCAGTGGTATTGAGAAATTTGAAGGTGCTTGCTATCTCCAAACCTCCTCCAGGTGCTGTGATTAGTGGGAGCACTACAACGAATAGAACCGCGCCAGCTGTAATGGCGAGTCCAATCAAGAGAATTGCTGCTAGAATCGGGCTAACAGCCCGTCGTTTTTTAGTTATCTTTCGAAATAATTTCATTTTTGGTGTTATCCTCCATAGAATCTAACATGAGCGCTGATATAGGGATTTTTGTTTTCTCGCACCTAATGGAGCAGATGGAAATATTCAAAATGCTCTACACTAGGATGATGGCTATTTAATTCTATATAAAGGGCCTCAAATGAGTTGTCAGAAAAGCCCTAATATAACCTCAAGTAGTGAATTTTTAAACTATTTCAATAAATCAACAATTCATATTGAATCTATCAAAGTACCCTATCTTTTCTCACTTTTATCAAGACAATAGTTACCAGAGTTTCGAGGAGATTTGGAGTTAACAAGGTTTTTTTAAGATAGACTAGGGAGAGTCCGCAACCAAATTGCTGTGTTTTTGTAATTTAGCGAGGGTCTCATCTAGAGTCTCGATTAACGTCCTTGTCCGCAAAATATCCATAAAATTCAGATCCCCTCGGTATCGGGGAACAACATGCCAATGTATGTGTCGAATACTTCCGCCCGCAGCTTCACCTAGATTAAGTCCTATGTTGAATCCCATTGGATTATGAGTACGATTTAGAAGAAGGATGGATCGTTGTAGTATTAACGTGAGACGAGCGATCAAGACTTGTGGTAGGTCGGTGAACTCCTCGAAATGCTTCAATGGTGCGATTAAAAGATGCCCTGGGGTATATGGAAATTTATTGAGCAAAATAATTACTTTGTTATCACGGAAGACTTCCCAAGAATCTTCTGAACTCTTTTTTTGGGCGATTTCACAGAGAATACATCGATTCGGATCTTTTTTACTTCGTACATAATCAGCTTTCCATGGAACAGCAAGATAGTAGTTAAATAAGGGATCAGACATCCAGTTGACCTCCAATTGAAGAAAGCTTTTTAGCTCTAGCTTGGAAATAATATGTTGAAGTAAACTGCTGCGGAACCCGGGTAGCGAAATCATGAAGTTGGAAGCAAGAGTCCCGATAATTCATGTTATTGTTTTTTTGCTAGTATTTTGGGGAATTCTATTTCCTAGTGTCGGAACGAGTATACTTGCTAGGACAGAGCAAGAATTACCTGATTTAGAAAGGATTGCCATCTTTTACGGATCCCCGAGCGATAAATCATTGGGTGAAAGCTTGATCGCCGATACTGGGCACCAACCTATATATTATAATATTGAGCAACTCTATTACAATAGCTCACTCCTTTTTCAAAATGAGAGCATCGGTGCAATCTGGTGGATTAATGATCTACCTTTGCCAATTAAATTACCCGTAAATATAATGACGTGGAAGGAATCGGGAAGAGGAATTTTTATACTTAACCGATTTTTACATACAACGCCTATTCAGATCCTAAACCAGATTGGCATTACCACCACCGCGCCCGTTGTATATCCACTCGACGGTTCCTATCAAAATCTAAATATTCAGCTTGAAGAAGCTCAAATGTCTTCATTAAACATTAATGCATCCCAAACCAATCTTGAATTTTCTGGTAGTTCAGCTTGGGTTGAACTCAGTAATCAAACTCAACTCTTGGCGGAAATTCCCAGGCCTGAACTCTTTGAATCAATATTTGACGGTTTTAAATCAGGGATTTGGATGAATGGACCGCGAGTGGTAATTGGAAGCTTCGCTCTCGAAATCCAAGAGAGTTCCATTGAATCGAGCTTTTTTCCCCTGAATTCAAACAGCAGGGATACTGTTCCGGAAATAGTTTCAGTATTACGACAGACGGCACTCTTAACGATGATGGCTTCCTCCAATGGCAATAATGCTTTGATAGAGTTTGGTGGACTGGAACAGCTTGCTGGACTGGCAATCCTTGGTGTAGGAGTCAGCCTCGGTTTTGTTTTATTGGTACAAACTGGAATCATGTCGAAGAGTCGTGATGTTATTGCTGGAGCGCTTTTAGGAACATTTTTCTTCATTGCCCATGTAACCTACTCGCCTCAACGTCGAAGGATGACTGAAGACGAATTACTAGATAATGACCTCAGAGCACAAATAATGGAGTACCTAGAGGAGAAAGGGGAACAAGGAGCCCATTTACGGGAGATTCAGAGAGAAATCGGGTGTGGTATTTCATCACTGCTTTGGCACCTCCAGGCTTTGGATGATTTTAACTTCGTCACTCATGAGAAGGTTGGACGTTATCACATCTTCTACATTATCGGAGAAAAGTCGACTCAAACCTCGGAATTGGCTTTAGCATTGAAAAGTAATCTTTCAAGAGAGCTTTGTCGCGCCTTAATGGAAAAACGTAAGCCAATGTCATTATCACAGCTTTCGAACGAGATTAATGCCCATCATTCAAGCGTACAACATCACATAAGGAAATTGTCAGAGTTAGGGGTCATTATTATAATAAAGGATCAGAAAAGATTCTCATATGCAATTGGATCAAAGCACCTAACGTGGTTAAAGGATTATTTGGAGGTGAGCTAGATAGTCAAACATTCTCAAAATTTCCTTCGCATTGCCGGGTTATCTAGTATTCTCCTTTTTGGACTTTTATGGTTGGGGAATGCCACGGCAGTACTCGAGAGTAACAATTATATTTTCTCCCAGCTCAATCCTCTCTACGATGAACACAGTTTGTTTGGGGTACAATTTGATTTCAACACTAAACAAGGGATCTCCGATGAGAAAGTAATTTATCTCAAGCAAAACCTACTTACCCGCCAAACCTTCAATGATACCAGCGATCCAGATCTCAATGAGGATAATATCGTCTCCATGGTCGTTCACCAAACTCCGAGTATCCAATCTACCGTTCTAGCCTTGGAGAAGGTTAAACGAACACATCCCTTTATTGGTGCTATAAAGGTGACCTCTATTGTCCCCTATATCAAATATTTGCACCATTTTGAACTCCTATCGGGGGAAGATGTTGTAATAACACAGGATTTTCTGGGGTTGGCCCTTAGGATAAATGGATCTGGATTTAATCCTGCTCACTATCAACTGGGATACGGGAATATTCCTCTAGAATTCCTAGAATCTCTTTATGGCGGTAATTTTTCAACTGATACATCCACTACGCTCTTGGTTGAAATCGAGGAAATGCCATTGGGAGTACGAATAGATATGACATACTCAAACATCACCTATCTGTTCCAGACCGAGAATATAGATTTTAGCCAAGTTTCAGCGGTGGATATTGCTAATAAGTTTTTGTTGGTTCAGTTTGGCCATATAACTTTCTCCTTAACAATTAGAAAATATATCTCATATGAAATTGAGGGTGTAGAAACGATTAGCGATGTTTCAATTGGAAGAGTGACGAATTTGATAATAAACGAAGAATTGCCGGCTGAGTCCGTCTGGCCAAATTCCACCCAAGCCAAAATTGAAAAGACCTATAACCAACTCTTCACTATCAATGAAACCATCTCCTGGTATAAGGGCGCCGACATCCAGAACCGATTGGATTTATTTCCCGAAATTTCGCTTTCTCTCCTTACGGGGCACAATATTGGTGTCTTTAACGACACTGAACCGTTAAAAGACATTCAAAGAGAAATTGACGGCCAAAATAGGACTATATCCGCACTCAATGAGGCAGATTTCCTGATTACAGAAACAGTAGATGTTTTTCATGATGGGATTCTCCTTACGTCAGCTCCCGTTACAGGTCGCAACTATGTTGTTCAAGAAGAAAGTGAAGGAAGTTCAGAATTATTCATTCCCGCTATTACGAAAACAATTGCCTTTAACCAACATATCGGCTTTTCAGGTGCTAAGCTTTTCTCTCAGGAAACATCCTTGGTTAGGGATTTGGTTGTAGATAGCATCAAACGATTTGTTGAGAACTCAAATGTGAGCTCTCTAACTAGAGACGAACTTTATCGCCTATCTAATCTCTATCTTACAGACACTCAATATAACCGTGAATTCAGATTGCCATTATGGGCAGGCACTCCATTTGCGTTTAGTTCACTCCAATACGCGGTCAAAAATTCTCCAATTTCGAACCTCCCATCCAATGGACAGATTACGTCATTCCTATCATGGTCAAACATAATTTTAATCCTTTCTCTGGTGATTCTTACACGTAAGAAATGGCGCCATCACTAAATATACTCACTAAATTCTTTCTTAGGAGCAAAATTGCGGATTTTAATTACATACATCTTTAATAATGCTAAGTAGGTGGAAGAGGTTAGAATCTGACTTGGGTAGCTCTTACCCGAAGATATTCTTAGGTGATTAATGAGATGAAAAAGAAGCTTCTTATGGGCTTTTCAGTTATCTTTCTGCTAGCCCTAGTAATGATCTCCACCCCCGTAAGTGCTGCATCTTCTTTTGTTGGCCACTCATTCAGTGAGGACTATTTTGCTGTAGAAGTGGACGTTGAAGTAGTGGATCCAGCAAATCCCGACTTGATCCGCGATCTTTTTAACGCAAGTGCCGCAACGGGAGATTCAGATGAATCGGAAGACAAACAGTTCTTCTTCGCATATATGAATAATTCTGGTATCGAAACAGGATTTTCTGCCTTGGAGAAGTACGAACACAATTTGACGTTGCTCGATCTTTTCCATAGTGATATCCGAAATATATTGGATCAACCTCTGTTGTTTCCTCAATATCAAGACGCATTAAACACCCCTATCTTTCATATCAATGCAACTGCTCCTTTCCAACAGTTGGTTCAGCATTGGACAGTTCCTTGGAATAATGAAGAAGTCTTCGTGACCAATAACTTCATGTCGCTCATAGCATACAGTGCTAACTCGACTGATACTACAATGGATGCTGGGGACCAAATTTACATGGGGTATACCTTTGGTCTGCAAGAAGGAATTGATGGATTCAATGATGTATTTGCGGACAATGGACATCCTTATCGAATCAACCACTTCAACTATTTTCCCTTCTTCGAGACAATAGAAAACGGATACAGATTCGGTATAAACTACACCAATCTGTTTGTCCTATGGCAACCAGTCAGCGTTGAACTTGGTGGAATTGACATCTTTGGGGACACAAATCTTGTTGCTGATAACCCAGGAGGAATTGTTTTTGGGAAAAATATTGTAGCTGCCAGTGTTTTAGACTATATAAGCTTTGAATATGAATTTACGACGCAAACAATAAGTGGCGCTAACGCACATGTGCTAGGAACCACCACCACTCATTATAATATCGGCGAAACTAATTTCTTGGTTATCGCTGGAGAAACCGTTAACATGTCAGAAACTTGGGGCTACAATCCATTCAATGACCAGCCAAACTACACATTCCAAATTCCTTCTTCGTTGGTCGGCGTAGACGTTTTGGGTAAAAATATTCCATCAAGTAAAACGGTGTTCTTTCCAAACATGGCCTTCTACTTCGATGATGATGCCAAAAGACGGATGAACATGCAGAATGGATTTGGATTAACGGTGGCAACAGCTACCACATCTATTGGTTTGCCGAATCCAGAGCATACTGATGAAACAGATAATCCTACTCAGCGACGAATCAACTTGGACTCAGGTGGAAATACATTCTTCTACACAGAATTCACGGGCAAGTATACATATCTACTGCAAGGTCTTGAAAACGCCCCTTGGAATATCAATCCCACGGTGCCTCGAGATGTAGAGATTCACCTCTTCGATCCGAGCAACTGGGCCTGGGCTATTCCAGAGATATCAAAAGTTTACTTTAGATTGGAATTTGCGCTAGCCTACCAGTTCACAAAGTGGTTTGCTGTCCAACTAGAGCCAGGTCTTTCACCTCCAGGTGACGAAGGTGTCTACTTTAACTTTGTACTATATTTCACTTTCACGGAATTCCCAGAATGGTATGGTGGTGAAATTATTCATGATCCTGCCTATTCTGCCGTAGCTGCCCTCGCAGCAGGAGGAGATTCAACTACTACTACTGGACCAGGTCCAGGAGATACAACCACGGGTCCGATATCAGGATTTGAACTGCTCTCAGTACTTCTAGCAATCCCCCCCTTGGTTGCATTGTACAGAAAGAGACGATAAATCTCCCCCCTTCTCTACTTTTTTTTTTATTATTCTTTCTTTTCTCTAGTTTCCTTCAACAGTAAGATGTTTCAATTTTTGGGGTATAAAATTCATTTTGTTATATTCCTAGGATTACTGCATAAATTCATTAACCTGAGGAAAATCTGTTACGGTTTACGTGACAGAAAGGTTTTGATTTTGAACATATGAGACTAGAACTCATGAGATTATTTGGAGCCAGCCGTTACTGATTTTGTGGTTTAATAGAAAAAGGTTCAAAAAAACTAAAAAGACAGGTATACCGAGCTATCGATAATCGATAAAGCCCGTTGCAATGGTGCATTTTCATGGACTTGTTTGACCCACTTTCGGATCCTCTCAGTTTGACCGTTTCGGTTGTCCTATCACTCTCCCCCCTTATAGTACTAGCTATCCCGTACTTGTTTACACGTCGAAAAAAGGATAATATACGAGCGACTATCTATAATAGGGGATTCATTGGTTTTTGCGTTTTTTATTTGGCGTATTTTATTTTTCCCAGCTTCTTGAATGCCTTGGTTCCTAATCCCTCCGCATACTTGGAACAGCAATACTATCCTATCTCAAACAGTAACCAGTGGTCAACGGTGTGGGATTCAGAAGCCATTATCCAAACTGGAGCGATTTTTATTCCTATTCCTTTGTTGGTCAAATATCTCTTCCAACATTTCGTGAATAGCATCGTTATCTTCCTGACATATCCCGTAGTAATTCTTGCTTTTGTTTTCGGTTTATCTCCATTCTTATCGATGGGAATTATTCTCTATCAGACATGGGGAGATAAAAGAAATGATCGAAAACCATTGAAAAGACTAATTAAACGGAATAAGGAAGACTTGAAGGAATTTCAAGCCCAGAAAAAGCATGCAACGGGGGATGAACTTCAAGATTTAAATACGGCACTTGAAGAACTAGAGAAAGACAATGAAGATCTTCGGAACCAATTGCTCCAAGTCAGTGGGGTAGGACAACGAATAAGAGAAATTCAATATGAAACGGAAAACTCTCCATTCCAGGAAATATCAATCCGTGTAAAAGAGAAGGATTGGGATAATGAGCGAGAGCTCTTGAAAGTCTTGATTGCAATACTACCAATTACTCTATTCTTGCTTAATACTATTCTTCTTGCTCTTGGTGAGGAGGAAAATCCTAGCTTGCTTCAAGGGACGTCCATGGGGTGGTTCCTAGAAATCTTCTTCGCCTATATTGCGGCGATAGTTTTCTCCGTATATCTGATTAAGGCCAGCCGATTATCACGAAAAGGGAAATTTCTGGGTAATCAGCTGTATGTGGCAATGGTCCAAAGTCTATCTACCGTTGGAGCGTTCATGTCAATCCTGGCTGTCTTTCTTTTTTTAATCCTCTTCTCCCAGCAGATTTTTGTTATTTCTTATTTCGTTGTGTATTTCCTAATGGTATCAATCTTTTTTGTCCTTTTTCTAGATATATTTGAACCATTTTCGATTTATCTTCTTATTAAAATCATCGAAACCAGTAAAGACATCCGAACCTCTTTCAGACGTATTTCTATGCTAAATACGGCAAAATCCTTTTTATCTGGAGTGAGTATTGGCATCCTATTAGCATTCATGTTCTTTGCATATCGAGTGATAATACAGAGTATTTTTGTCAACATTAATACTGTCCAATATGACACCTTCTTTTGGTTAACACAAAATTACGCTACGTTCCTAATTGCGGCCCTCTTACTTCTTCTTTTTCGGAGATGGAATTGGAGTATAATTGGAACTGCTGTTGTCACATATCTTTCGATCTTAACAGTGAGCTTAGCTCTTATCGGTTGGTATTCTGGTGGATGGGCCACGCTCCTTGGACTACCACCGGGCTTCCCAAGTTTTGCCGGGGTGCCATTGATTACACCTTTTATAACAATAGAATCCACCTTAGCTGGTTTTGGTGAAGCTATAAACTTAAAATGGCTTACAAGTGTGTGGAAAATGGGCAAATATGCAGATGTTTATTTCTTGGTGCCTGAGTTGCATCAAATTCCGGTAATATGGCGTGGAACGGGAGGCAGTACTTTTCTGGGCATCCTTTCCATTCCTTACAATCTTCTGCATCCTTTGGCAATCATCCTTATCTTCGGCGCCTTGCTTTTCCTTGCGAGGATTCAATTCCATACGAGAACACAAAAAGGAGAAGGGAAAACCCAGTACAAATCCGTTTTTTCCGATATGACACGGTTGCCTTCGGTGGGTGAAATATCCCGAAAATCAGATATCATTCTAATAGGATTCTCTGAAACCATTGATGATCCTATCGCAAAGGCTGCAATAGACGAACGTTGGGAAGAAATCGATAATGGCGAGGTTTTACGACAAACCCTCTCCACTCAACTTCGTCCCATTGGAGAACTCTCAAATTCCTCTGGTTTGAGCAACACAGAGATTCACCATATTTTGGATGAGCTCACTTTTGATTTGGAGGTCCCTTTAACACAGGTTTTGTCTCTTCTACATAGGGAATTCGCCTATTCGTTTGAAGAAGTAACAATCGACTCTCTGCATGTTATGATGCTTGATGGCCGCGCTGTTCTTGCCCACACGTTTGGCAAAGAATCAATGGTTGAACCTGCCTTGGTATCAGGTCTTTTTTCGGCTATAACTTCTTTTGCCAAAGAAACTGTAAGGAGTGAACAACTCCTCAGAACCATCGATCACGGAGATGTTGTTTTGACCATTGAGTATGCAAAGTGGGTGTTTGCAGCCATCTTTGCTGATTCCACATCTACGGAACTTCGAAGAAAACTGACTGATTTTCTAGTGGACTTTGAAAAACGTTATGCGAAGGTTCTTCCAACCTGGCTTGGAAATTTGGACATCTTCAAGGGTGAACAAATGATTATTGATCGGGAATTTATGGGCTAGCCCCATATACGGCTGGCATATTGCCAATACTAGATCAAACTAAGGCGATATTTCCCCTGAAATGTTAGAGTATTTCTCCAAGAATGAGTAAATAATCGCCGTCCTTCATTCTTGCGAGCGAACAAGCAACCTTGGTCGTTTCTGATTCAAAAATCATTTTGATACCGTTGAGAGGGTTACCATTCTGTTGAGTTAAAATAAAGCCGTTATTGTCCATGATTCGAGCCCATTTATCGAGATCAGCTTTTGAAAGGGTTTCTACTCTAGTGGAATGCGTTTTTATCCTTAATTCGGATTCAAAAATGAGGTCTCTTTGCAAGATATCAGGCACTAAATTATCTGGGAGAGCAGTTGGTGTGACTTTTTCGATAACAGCGGAAAGCCACTCGATATGAAGAGCCTCGTTTTTTTCAGAGAGATCTGAAGTAGGAGTCTTTTCGAAAAAAGATTCCTTTTCTACCTTGATATCCTCGAATGGGGAGTATTCAGCGAGATCTTCAGATTTAGAAGTATCTGTAAAGGGAGGTAATGTTCGCGCCCTATTGTGCAGAATCAAGGTTCCATTCTGCAAAAAAAACAGGACGGCCTGAATAATTTCCTTAAGATTATATTCAGAGTCCAATAGACACTGATTGACGATTTCCTCCAAGAAGAGACCCTCAGATTTAGCTACTCTTTCCATTTGAGAACCGATGATTTCTAAAAGATCAGAAAATTCCATTTCTGGTGGGATAGGGTTTAATCGAAGCGGGCTGAGCAAAGAAAACCCCATAAAGTAGTCGAGGATTTTTATAGCCAGGGCAAAATCCTCGTGTACAATTACACCACTGGTACTTGCTAAATTGAGCTGAGACCGAAACGTGTTTTCAAAAACATATACAAAATCCCTTATTCGTTGTTTGAACTTGTTTAAATACTTAAGGGCCCGATCAAGGATGACAGCCGTTACCGTATATTCTCCCTCACATTGTACTATCTCGAAAGCACGATCGCCGATATCCTCAGCAAATGTTCGGACAATGAGTCGTTCTTTTACAGAACTCTGAGTCTTTAGTTCCTGAAAAAACCCTGAAATAGCAGTTAAAAACCCTGAAACCAGTTGTGAATCAATTTTTAGCATGCTCACACTAAGATCAAAGAGGCAAAGTCCGCTACGCTTATGTAGGATGAAAATGTGTTCGCACGCTAAAAGGTTACTCAAATCTTTGAAATCAAAAGCCTTAATGGCTTCGATAAATGGGGGGGAATAGCCAGGTGGCTTAATCCTTTCCGCCTCCGATGTAGCAGGAGGGCTACTCGCAATCTGGCTGTGAGATGAATACCGAGGAATTGAATCAGGTAACTGATCTATTTGAGGGTCGATATGTTTACTCATACGTGGGCGAACTAAAACCTTAATTGGCCGATAAGTGCCTTGACGAAGCCCGACAATCAACGCTTCTCCGCGAGAGAGGTGTGGAAGTAACGCTACTGTTTCAGCTCGAATTCCTTCCATTAATCGTATTTTTGTTAGATCCTTATCTGAACGAACACGAAGTGCTATGAGTGTGTTCATGTTTGCGATAATATCATCAGGAAGGTCCCCTGGTCGTTGGGAAACAAGAACTGTATAAAGCCCAAACTTACGGCCTTCACGAGAAATTCGAGCCAAAATATCGCTTTGCGAGGAAAAACGATGTGCTTCTTCACAAACGATAATGACTTCTTTAGTGTCTAGTTCTCCCCGTATCTTATGATCAAACAGCTGGGTAAGAATCTCATTAACCACCATACCCCTGTTCTGTTCATCCACGAATTGATCCAATCGTACCAATGACACTTGTCCGGATCGAACGAGGGTATCCAATGGTAATTGAGAATCAAAGAATCTTAGAGAACGAAGTTTTCGAACTTTAGAAATTAAATTGTCTCGCGTGGCGCTATGTATTTCCTCGCTCTGCTTGATCTTCTCAACCAGATCTTCTAAGACCAATGGCGGATCCAGGAGTATAGCGAGTGAATTTTCTTGTGGTGCGGTTAGATCTACCAAACGTCGGAGGCGTGGTAGATCGAACTTTCGTCCCAGGCCTAGTGATCCTTTTTCGAAGATCAAGATATTATCTAGAAATCCCCGTGGAGAGTAGTCTTGGTAGTCTAAATGCTCCACCTCGAACCCATCATTGGGAAGAGCTAAACCCCAATACTCATTATGAATATCGAACAGGATGACGGCGGCTTCTGGAAACTTCAGTAGAATTTCCTCAAGTAGAACCCCAATGGTATATGACTTTCCTGCTCCCGTAGTTGCAACACATAGCAAATGCCTTTCAATAAAATTAGGTGTGATTAGGAAAGGTTCTTTTTGGTTTGCAGAGGTAATTACATCTCCCAGATATATTCCTCTATCTTCCCGTGAGGAAAAAATTTTCGAAATAAGCCCCGCGGGTGGTGGATCCAAACGAGAATCTGTTGAGATAGGAAATCGACACGCAGATAGAGTGTAGTTTGTGGTATCTATAACCCCCAAAATTGATGCACTACCACTGATGCTACCTTCTTTGTCTTGAACAAGTTTTTCAATTTGAGCCAAATATTTCTGGGAGACTTCTTCATCTTTCTCAGGTTCAGTGATTATTATAAAATCCTGTTCCTGCATCGGAATATCGATAGGTTCCACTAGAAATGAGATCTCCGAGGTTGACGACCTTACAATTTTCATTATTGAACAACCATACCATAGAGGTATCTTTGCTTAGATCTGGTCCCATGAGCAAAAGTTATTTTCTTTTTTGATTAGGATTATTCACCTAGGTAGATCCTAAAGCCTTTAGGTGAACTGCCTTGGTAAATTCCTCTAGTTCGACTCGGGCACTAATTCTTGCTCTATACATAAGAAATGCTTAATTAAATCATGCGATGATATATATAATAACGGATTAAATAAACAACAATTAAGAGTCA
Organism: Candidatus Heimdallarchaeota archaeon; assembly: GCA_048881705.1. Taxonomy (GTDB): domain Archaea; phylum Asgardarchaeota; class Heimdallarchaeia; order Hodarchaeales; family Hodarchaeaceae; genus Hodarchaeum. Next base: position 36,154 of record JBHLSH010000032.1, read on the forward strand.
TTAATCCCCTTTCATCTTGGAAAGCGTTCTAATTGAGCATTATTTCACTTGGTTGAATCTATGACAGATTACGATATGATTATCGTTGGTGCAGGACCTGCAGGGATGGCAGCTGCCATTTATGGATCCCGAATGGGATGGAAGGTTCTAGTCTTAGAAAAGGAGGCAGTAGGAGGACTCGCAGCGAAAACTCCTTTTATTGAAAATTATCCTGGATTTGAATATGTTACTGGATTAGAATTCGGAGAACGCCTTCGGAAACAAGCGGAAAAATTCGGGGCGGAAATCCAAGAACTCGTGGAAGTTACCGATGTCATTTCACACGATAGAACTCACGAAGTAGTAACAACTTCGGGTACTTTCACATGTAAAGTGGTCATATTAGCTATGGGAACCTATCACAAACACCTCGATGTTCCAGGTGAACAGGAGTTTGATGGCAAAGGAGTTTCCTACTGTGCAACCTGTGATGGGGCTCTCTACAGACAAAAAAAAGTTGCTGTGGTTGGAGGCGGAAATTCAGCGGTTACAGAAGCTCTTTATCTTGATAACGTCGTTAGAGAGGTCTATCTAATACACCGACGGGATCAATTACGGGCGGAGGATAAACTACAAGACCAGATTCTTAACAATAGCAGGGTAAACATGGTCTGGGATTCCGTAGTAACGCAAATCAAAGGTTCAGATACTGGGGGAGTGAAGAGTATTGCTCTTAAAAATGTTAAATCTGGTGAAGAGTCCTCCATTCGTGTTAAAGCCGTCTTCGTAGCAATCGGAATTATCCCGTCGAATGGATTAGCCAAAAAAATTGGTGTTGAGTTAACTCAAGGTGGACTCATAAAGGTAGACAATAAACAACGAACTAGTGTCCCCCGTATTTATGCTTGTGGAGATATCACACCTGGACAAGGACAGATTTCTGTGGCTGTTGGTGAGGGTACTACTGCAGCGATTTCAGCCTTTCTGGATATGAAGGGCGGCGATTGGTATGGTGAAGAGACCAATTAGTAGTTCTGCTGATTATAGAGAATATATCCCGTGGCTCCAAATTGAATTCTAGTGACCATTCTTTCTCGGTAACAATAAATAGGAATGCAAGTCATTTTTGCGCCAGTCATGCATTGGTACTAGACGAATATGTTGAAGGGCTACACGGGCATAACTATCGGGTGGAAGTGGAGATCACGGGTAACGTATCAGCAGAAGGCATTCTGATAGATTTTATCTTTCTCGATGAGCTTATAAAGCAATTACTATCTGAATGGGATCATTACACACTATTTCCTTTGCATAATCCAAGAATTAGCGTTCTAACTTCAGAACTGGATCACAATCTCCAAATCAGGTATGCAGATCGGATCTATTCAATCCCAAAAGCAGAAGTTAAACTTCTCCCTTGTCGAAACGTCACCACGGAAACACTGTCTCGGCTTTTAAATGAAAAACTCGCCGAAACGTTGCAGAGCCACCCTTCATGGGAACAAATCTATTCGATAACGGTCACAATTTGGGAGACGCAATACTATAAAGCAAGCTACACGTTTACACGAGACGATCCCACTCTTGCCAAAACCTATTAACAGGAATTCGTGTAAAGCCAGGGATTTCTTCCCCTTTTTCAGTAAGATTATATCTCAATCCCTTATGATTAGAATATGAGGATGAAATAATACGGAGAGCAACTTCAAACTTTCTAATTTTATGACTAGTAGATTTTTGGAGAGGAGAATTGTAAATACTGTATTTTCCGATCTGGTTCCCAAAATCAAATCCTATTAAGGCTATTAATGGAGATTGAAAATGCATGGCCAAACAGATAGCTCTGTCGCCATCTGTAAAACCTCCAAAGTTCCATAAACGTTCGGGGTATGTTTGTGTTGTGCCCCACACAAAATAATTAGAAAATTCGGGCCCATAAACCTCACAAAATGATTTTACAAGATGGATATTGTCCCCATGAGCGTGTATTAAAATGATTGAACCATTCTTCATTGCCCATTCAATTGCAGCAGGGTCTCCGTCAAGATCTGTTAGCACAACCTGGGGAACCAAAGATTTCTTCTTCAATAAGGATGTAGCCCCATCTGCTGAAATTAACCAAAATTTACGTAATCCTTTTGTAATCATTAACAGTTCAAAGTCTCTTTCCAAGGAAGGCCCCGCACCAGCGATAATTATTGGATATTGAAGTATTGCGATTAATTTGTCTGAAATCGTTTTTTCACGATTCGATGCATGCTTTAGTAGGATTTCCTCAAGTTGATGAGCACAATATAAGTCAGATTGGAGATCAAGCCCTAACTCTTGAACGATGTACTGGTATTCAGTTTTCCATGTTTTCCAGTCCATTATAACAGTCCCAACCAAAAATGAAATGATCTTGAATCAGCCTTTTCATCCCTTGATAAGAATCGACTCTTCTGCATTAAAAATCATGAATATGGACAAGGATCCCTGGGGGAAACCTTTGAAGTCCATTATAAAAACAATGGCCTCTCCGCATCCCTAATATCCAAGTAAATGGACATGAGGATCCTGTTTCCGGGTTCCCGGAATGAAGATATTCCTTCATATCTTTCGGAATGAGACCGGGTGTTACTCGAGCCCTATGAACGGGCAATACCCGTTTTCTGATGTTCCCGTAAGCTCGCGCATAACAGTACAGATCAGAACG
>JBHLSH010000033.1:0-37805 GCA_048881705.1 Candidatus Heimdallarchaeota archaeon
GCGTTAACTGATCTCGTGACTACAATTTCGGCCTTTATCTATCTTGCAATAGGTTATAGTATCTTTCTAGTTCTATTTGTTGCGTTGGCATCTATTCCGCGTCCGAAATATCTGTTAATCACTCTGATCGGAGCCTTTTTGATGGCGCTTTTCGTCCCAGTAGTGTGGTTCTTGAATCAAGATAGCCTGTCCTGGCTACGTTTTCTTTCTCCATTCAATTATTTTGATATCATTGGCATAATGTTAAACGACATCATCCTAGAGAATGCTATTCTGGAAACGGCTGCGTTTGGAACCATTATTTTTGCTTTTTTCAGTTCTGTTATCAAATTCTGGACGCCAAGAAGGGATATCACCTAACCTATTTCATTTCGATCACACGAAGGAAATTGATAAATTCGGGGAAAAGCCAAGAGCTTTTCGAAGCAACCGTTACTATCTAATCACACTATATATGTACGATAAGCAGATTCCTGGAAGTTAACTGCCATGACAGGAGTAATCAAAACGATAAATTCTCTGGGGTTTGTATGGGAAACGAGCAATCCATTCCTATTTTGTGTACATCATCAAGATGCCTATCCACAAGGTAACGGAGAGATGGGCCCGGCTGAATCGCTGGCAGGCCGAGATCTTGGCCAGGATTTCGATTCCAATGTAAAATGGCGTATGTATCACGGAAAGAAGGTACCTGGCTTTCCTGTTCATCCACACCGAGGTTTTGAGACGGTTACAATTGTTCTTGAGGGATTTGTAGATCATTTTGATTCAGGCGGCGCCACAGGTCGATATGGACAAGGAGATGTTCAGTGGATGACGGCTGGCAGTGGATTACAGCATTCTGAGATGTTCCCTCTCGTCTACACCGATCGACCCAATTCTTTAGACCTGTTTCAGATTTGGCTCAATCTTCCGAAAGCCGATAAATTCGTTGACCCTCACTACAAAATGTTATGGAGCGAGGATATTCCGATTGTCAAATTTCAGGATTCTAGTGATTGTTTAACTAATATCCGTATCATTTCGGGAAATTATGGTGATCAGCAAGCTCTCGAACCCGCTCCTGATTCTTGGGCATTCTCAGCTTCAAACCAGGTTGCGATCTGGATAATTTCTATGGAGCCTGAGGCGCAAATCCTCCTCCCTGCTGCCGTGGAACAGACGAATCGTTCGCTTTATTTTTTCGAAGGTACCTCTCTAACGGTTGATGGCCGCGAAATCCTTAGGTCCCGCGCCATTGACGTCTACAGCAATCAACCTATTAGTCTGAAAAACGGTTCGGATCCGAGCCGAATTTTGCTCCTTCAAGGTAATGCAATAGATGAGCAGGTTGTCCAATACGGGCCCTTCGTCATGAATACTAGGCAAGAGATCCAACAAGCCTTCGCTGATTTCCATCGGACCCAATTTGGTGGTTGGCCGTGGGAGAGGAGTGACCCCGTACATCCTGCATCGAAAGGACGATTTGCTCAATATCATGATGGTTCAGTTGTGGAGAAGGAATAGGTTGTTAGTAACGTTATGAATGTTAAACGAATGAAATAATAATTGAATGAGGAATAATGATGGCAAGAGTGTTTATTACTGGGGCAAACAGGGGATTGGGGTTGGAGTTCGTAAGACAGTATCTAGAAAGAGGAGACGAGGTAATTGCTACGTGTCGGAAACCTATCGATGCTCATGATCTAAACGAAATGAAAGCGAGTTATCCAAAAACTTTAATCATTCTGAAACTTGAAGTGACTGACGAGGAAGAGAGAGAAGAGGTTTATAACTATGTCAAGGAGCAATTTGGATCTATTGATATTTTTATCAATAATGCGGGCATCGCGGCTGGCGGAAGTCGTACTAGTTACGTTTTGGGAGAACTGGGTTCCGAAGATTTGCTTACAGTTTTCAATGTGAATTCAGTAGCGCCAGTATTACTAGTAGAACTGTTTTTGGATATTATTAAGAAAGGAAATAAACCAAGGATACTTAATATCACCTCTGGATTGAGTTCGCTGACGCGTAAAACCACGGTATTCCGGTATTCGTATTGTGCAAGTAAAACCGCTCTAAACATGTTCTCAAAACTAATGGCCCTTCAACTAAAGGAAGAAGGGATTATTGTAATTCCACTACATCCAGGTCATGTAAAAACTGACTTGGGCGGATATCGTGCCCCTTTATCGCCAAGAGAATCGATCAAGGGAATGATCAGTGTAATTGATGCTCTTACAATGGAAGACACGGGAAAATTCATTAATTACCGATATGAAGAACTTCCATGGTAGTAAAAACGAAGTGGAAAAAAAGGAAAAAATGGGAAATTATTGCCCCAGATGAAATCCACAGGAGACGCAGTATTTGCTATCCCGTGCGTTTTCCATACCACAATTAGAGCAGTACATGCTCGAACCCAAAGCGGAGGAAAGACCTCGAGATTCCCACTCTAGAGATGGCTGTCTTGGCCTCTGTTTTTTCGTAGTAAAGATTGACAGACAGAGCGCACTACCAAGAAAGACACTTGCAAAAACTACTATCAATGGTATTTTCACGCCAAGAATAAGCCAGATTAGAATTATCAGGCTTTGAATTCCAAGCGCGAGGGCGAAGAAAAGTTTCCCATTCTTATGGTTTTCATTTGCATAGATATGCTGGTTCAAATTTTTGTGTTCAACCTGAACCTGATAAATCAGGTTCGTGTTGTTGGTGTTGTCGGGGTTTATAAGTACTTACATCGGGGAAAACTCTTTGGAGTAATACCATTCCAGCTCAGTCCGAAAACGATGAAATTCCTTGGCCTCCAAAACTTTGGAGAAACAGACAGGATATTATTACCGTCATTGAAAATATAGATAAAAAGTTCCTCAGAACCCCGTTTTTCGCAATTTATGTGTTCGATAGAGAATCAAAAAGCATGAATTACCATAATTTCTAATTTATTGAAAGGAACGTAGATGTGAAGAAAATCTCTCTGTAAAAAATGGATTAGCTTTTTAACAACGGCACTTACGAACTGTTCTCTCATTACTGAAATTCATCATGTTATTGTTCGAACTTCTTATATAAGCTAGAAAATGAAGAAAAAAGTGAACCATATGGTCGATCACGAAATAAATCCAATAGATTCCAAAAGCAAGACTGAAAAATCATTAGATGGCATTCTTGAAATCAATACATCGATTAAACAAGTCGCTGCTGTGCTAGAAGTTACTGGAATCTATATTATGGGATCACTGATTACTGGCATTATTCTTATGAACATAGGCCTTGGAATAACAACTGAATCTATATTACCAATGGACAATTCGGGAACAGAATATCTCCGTGCGGCTCTAACTCTTTCTCCACTTCTTTTAGTACAATACTGCGTTTTTTTTTGGACTAGCATTTCTAATTGGCTGGTGGTTTAGAAGAAGATCCACAAAATCCTATGGAATAACCCGGAATTCATATCCCTTGGCCCGATTGGTATATATCGGGATAATTGCCTTTTCCCTTGGATTTATACCAACCATTGTTATGAGAATAGCACGTGAACAGCTAGGAAACAGTTCCGAATTCTTTAGGCTACCAATTACTCAGGATGTCCTTAGTAATGCAACCTGGTCAGTAGAATTTTGGATTTACATGGCCGTCGGAAGTTTTATCCTGCCTCCTATCCTTGAAGAGCTGTTTTTTAGAGGATATGTACAGACTCGTCTTTCTGAAGATTTCGGGGAGGCCCCTGCAATTTTACTTACAACTCTTTTCTTTTCTTTCGGTCACGTCCAATATCTCTATTTTGGATTTTTTGGATTAGGAACGATTTTGGTAAATTTCCTTTCTATATTCCTATTTGGATACCTATATTACAGAACTAAATCTCTTGTTCCTGGCATTATCGCGCATGTGATTGTGAATTTTCCAACACGAGACATAACCACATATGTTCTCCTTGTTCTAATGATTGGCATCATCCTTCTTACTGTCTCTTCCATTAAGGAAAAGGTAAGGGACTTGATTAATTGTTTTAGGCTGATTCAGCTGAACAAAGCAGTGATTGTTGCGGGAATTTATCTCATGTTATTTTCAGCCCTCCTTGGGTATAATGCAGTAACAATAACGCTTTTAGGGATTGGCTCGCTTCCTATTGCTATTATTTTCGAACTTAGAATAAAGAAAGCAGAGATGTAATTTGGATTCTAGGAATATTAAATGCGGCAAATAACACGCAAAGAATGTTTCTTCCTTCTCCAACTGTTCAATTTGGATCCATCATTTGCTTGGCGGGAAAAGTTCAGCTCTAGCCTTGTCATTGCCATATTTATTCTATTCGTGAATTGACCAGAATTTAACTTTATTCAATCACGACGTGAGCCGTATATTTAGTCTGAGGGGAGATAACTCCTTTATCTATTCTGTATAATGGCATTAATAACCGATATAGATCCTAAAACCTCTTTATTAAAAAAAACTCATTGATAGAATTGGGATATCCATCCGAAATCCCGAAGACTGAGTACCCCAGGTTTTCAAAAAACTCAGGAGACTGAAACGAATAAGCTGTTGCCAATGCCGAAACGCACTCATTCTTCTTGGCGACTTTTTCAGCGGCCATTAAGAGTTTCGTTCCATATCCGAGATTCCGATATTGCTCATCGACCCAGATACATTCCGTGTGCACAGCCCCAAGAGTAGTATAGGCGTGTAATCCTCCCACGACGTGCTGATCACTATTTTTGAGCGCTAAATTGATCCTTATTCCTGGATATTTCTCCCGTAACTCGCCAACGTGCTTTTTCACGTATTGGCGTAGGCCTCTGTGCAAAACACCCATTGATTTCTCAGAGGACTCTTCCAAAATGCTAAATCCAGCGTAGCTGAAACTATTTGCCAGTGGTTCATCGGATCCAAACTTCTTTAACAGAACGTATTCAGTGATATCATTGGTATATCCATCAAAGATGCCTACTATCTTATACCCAATTCGTTGATAGAATTCGGGAGCCTGAAAGGAAAAAGTCCATGTCTGTGATGCAGAGTACCCTTTCTCCTTCCCGATTCTTTCGGCCTCCAAAACAAGAGCTTTTCCAAAACCTTGGTTTCGATAGCTTTCCTCAACCCAGAGAACTTCTAGATGCATGACCCCAGTGAGCATACTTGTAATCACACCCCCAATAATGATTCCATCATGATTTTTCAGGACTAGACTAATATCGGGAGTGGGAATTGCCAATTCACCGTAGGGTTGCCTTTTGTTGTGATCTTCAAGTCCCTTTTGAACAATCTTCATCTCTGCATCAGAAGGATTTTCACTTATGAAGAATCGATGAGGAATCTCGCTATGGCTCATTTAACATCTTCTCCTTGGTTTATGGATCATGGCCGGTTGCGTTTCTTTTAGTTGAATAAATCATTAATCAGGTTTATTTCCAAACAAATGCCAATATCAATAGGCTATTTCCTTTTCCTCGCTAAAAAGATAATAACAAACCCAAGAAGAACTGACATTTCAAACCCAGTCGTCGATGTCTGCTGGGGGCTAATATATTCCAGCCTGCAAAGGAAAAGATCGAATTCCCCCCCACCATGGGATTCTTGATATGGAGATACGAGATTAAGGTCACGAGAACTTCCGTGACCTGCTATGAACATGGAATCATTGGTTTCCGGGATCAATGTGACTGATGTGGAATAATCGTTACTAGATCCGCCATAAAAAGATGAGAACAATAAATCCTGGCCATTATTACTAAACTCCATCAGGTATCCTTCCCAAACACCATTGTTTTGAGCCTGAAAGGCATTTTTTGACACGAAATCATATGAATTGGTACTGCCAGTTAAAAAGATGTTATTCTTTGAGTTTAAAGTAAGTCCTATTGGGCCTTCACTACCCTTTCCTCCAATAAACGTTGAAAAGAAAATCTCCTGCCCATCAGGACCTAATTTGGTAAGGAATGAATCCAATTCTCCTCCTCCATAATCCTCTTGAAATGCGTTTCTAACTGGAAATTCCTGGGAATTGGTTTCGCCAACCGCCAAAATATTGTCATCCGAATCACAAATCACGGCCGCTGGGCCCCACGGACGACTTCCTCCATAAAATGTTGAGAAAATCAATTCCTGTCCATCTGAAGAAAACTTAGAGAGAAAGACGTCCCAATCACTTGAACTTCTGTTTGGTTGTATAGCGTTCTTGATAGGAAAATCCCCTGAAGAGGATGTTACTCCAATCATAATGATATTATCGCTCTTATCGGTAGTAACTCTTTTTATTTGGTCATTAGCGGATCCACCAAAAAAAGTTGAGAAAAGTACGTTTTGTCCATCTGGCGTGATTTTGGTGATGAACGCATCCGTTCCGCCCGATTTATTTACTTGATAAGCATCTTTAACTTGAAAATCAGGAGCAATTGTAGATCCAGTAATAATAATGTTATCATTTGAATCTGTGGTAACTCCAATTGAATGATAATTACTCCCGGAACCCAGTAAGGTAGAGAAAACCACATTCTGTCCATCAGGAGAAAGCTTAAACACAAAAATATCGACGCCATAAGAGCTCTTATTCTCTTCTAGAGCATGACGGACAGGAAAGTCTGTGGAGGTGGTTGTACCAGCTATGATGATGTTTCCTTGTGAATCAACGGCTGCATCACTTGTAAAATCATCTCCAGAGCCTCCGTAGAGTGTTGCGAGGAGGAGGTTTTCACCATTAGGATCGAATTTCAGACAGAATGCATCTCGTTCTCCGGCATTAGTTGATTGGATGGCATCTTTCATTTGAAAATCGGTGCTATCCGTATTGGAGATCAGGATAAGGTTGTTTGAGTTATCAAAATGCAGAAATCCCCATCCTTCTGTACCATTTCCCCCCAGATAGGTAGAATATTTGATCGATAAGGAATCGTATCCCTTCACGGGAAATATAGATAGCAATCCCATGGTTATGACTATAATCAGGCAACCTATCAGAAGATACCTTGGTTTTGACACGACTGTTCCCTTTTCCTTTACATAACGTCTAAGAAAACGCCTGCTCAATTAGAAGGGCAATAAATAACGTTTATGTTTACGGCGGGCCGATTTCCTCAATTCATCGAACTGGCATAACGAATACCGAGAATTGCCTCTAGTATTTGGTCCTCTTACAAGGAAGAGAAATATATCCACTCGTCGGGATTTTTGCCCTAAGATGATAAAAGACAGTTTATGTCATAGAATTTCGGCATCAATTTATTTCCATTGACAAAACGGTGAACAGCCTATTCTTTCTCTTCCAATCCCAATAACCGTAAATCCAGAAGCTGATTGACTACACAGCGTCGTACAAATTCGGAAGCGTTATCTGCAATCCCCAATTGGATGGCTTTTTCGATAGAATCATAAAGATTATCAGAAACTCTTAGCAAGATTGTTTTTGCCTTGGTGATTTGTGCTGACCTTTTTGAGGCCGTTTCTTTCGTGCGGTTGCCTTTAGCCATAATAATTCCCGTTACGTAATTGAATAATGCAATTTACTATGTTTGATAATCCTTTAAAAATCTTTGGATAAGCGGATGATATACAAATAGTTAGCTTTTTATATATCTAGTTAGTATCTGATTATCAAATGATAAATCAAAATGAATCATTTGTGAAAGCAGATGGATAACAAGAATCTGTTCGATGTCGGGAAAATAACTGCTATTATGACGGGATCTACAATTCTTGGGATTTTTCTTGGTAGTAGAACGGGTGGAACCTATATTTTTGAAGTTGGTTCAAATCTCACCATTGTTTTGATCATATTTATGATTATGGCATCTAGCTTAGCTATAGCGGGTCTTTGGATGTCGAAATCATGAACTCTCGGTCAAAGAAACCATTATTCATCCCGATAACGGCAACGGTACTGATAGCAATAGTATCAACCATGCTCTTTTTTTCTGCTCAGAACATCCAGGTTGAAATACCTCCTCAGCCAACAGTTAAACCAAACCTATCCAGAGAGGGCTCAAGTTTTAGTGGATACATTGACGTGGTGATTCCAGTTAACGTATCGAATCAATCCCCCGCAACATTACAAAATATAAGGATTGAAGCAACCCTCTCAATAGTAAGCATTGAAACTTTTGGATTGTTTCCTGATACGACAATCCTGAATGTCTCTCATAGAATTAAGCAGATTGATCCATACGAGTATTACCAATTAAACATCAATATCAACGTGTCGTCCTGGATTGTCATACTCGCAATTATGGATGCATATTTGGTTATAGACATAGAAATATTTTTGGACTATCACTGGGCTACGATATCCTATCCATTTCATTGGGCAGGCCGAGTACAAGGAGCCTGGGAGGCGCCATTCGTCTTATGATTTGTTCGGTATCGAACCTGTATTCCCTTGGGTTGTTCAGGATCCGCACATGGTATTGGGTAGGGGGTTACATCATTTGTTCATAGATCCCCGCAATTCCCGATGCAGCCAGCGTTAGATGCTGGAATATCTTGTAGGCATCGACGATCGTATCTGCAGTATATTCAACCGTCAGACCGTCAATTCGGGTAGTAATTGGGAGTAAATCGGCGACATCTGCAAAGTGACTCGCGAGGAATGTTAGCCGCGAGCTCACTGGGGTTTGAATGATTAGGGGTTTCGTCTCGCCTTCGTTGAATTTGTTTACTGCCTCCTTAACTGCCCCTCGCAGTTCCGTTTCAAGTCTTATCATACTGGAACTCTTAGCAGATGTTCTACTCAAGGAATGCTTAAATGTGACTGTTTCTGCCCACGGAGTAAAACGTGTGACATCATCTTTGAGTAGCTGCTCATCCCCTCCAACCATAACCACGGGGACATTATAATACCCCGCAGTATACGCATTCAAGAGAAATTCGCTCACTGGTACCCCGTTGATGGCAAGTTCGTTTACGCTTCGACCGCTATAAGTGTGATCGAAGGTTGACCTCGCAGTCCCGAATTTAGCATGATAACCAAGAAAGGCTGCGACATCACAGTTTTCTTCGACCCCAGCCACCATACTGGTGGGTCTAGGGTAACCCCGTACCAGTTCAACATATTCCGGGAGATCATCCACTTCTATGTTTACCATAGGGCCATGACTGTCTGCAATAAGGATATCACTAAACCCATTTCTTTTAAATGCCTCCGCTACAATTAGAACAATCTTTGTGGCAATTTTTCTTGCTTCTGAATAAAGAGTGCCTTTTAGACTAAGATGGCCCGGGATCACAATGTAGGGTAAGCCTTCCAGATCGAGAGAGATGAATGCCTTCATGAAATCCACTTCAGGTGCATTTTGGGTGAGCATTCATCCATTAAATATGAAATTAACCCAAGGGATACGACCAAGGAAACTTCGCCCGTAGAGATCAGCCTCGTTATCTGGACTTTAAATCTCGCCCGAAAACCTCCTAAAACTCTCTTTCTTCTGTAAGATCATTGCTGGGGATTGAACACAAAAAAATACAGGTGGGCTTATGGAATTGATTATTTTCAGCAAAACTAAAACTCTTAATTCCAGATAGATCTGCGCCCTTATAACATCAAGGGTTGAGCCGAATTAAAAACGACTCAAGTTGTACCAGGTGGTTCCGAAGTCTTTTTTTTCACCATCATTCTTGAGCGAGATCGATTTACGTTTGAGGAGGAATTATCCATAGATCATACGTGTCTTTAGAATCCTTAAGAGTTCGTTGCTCTTTCTGAATTTTTCCTTCACTCGCTAACTCTTCTAACGCTGTGTAGAACTCATATTTATCTAATGAATGTCCCTGATCTTGTAATGTTTTGTATGCTCTAGACTTAGAGGTCTGTAATCCAGCGAGTTCAGATAAGATCACTTCTTTGATGTCGGAGGTTTCAGGTTTTGTGTGATCGGATTCAAGGACAGGCGTTTCTTTCTCACTGCTCGAACCCTCCAGGTTTAATCGACGCCCTTCCAGCAAATACTGCTGAAGATAGGTCGCTACCAGTGCCGTGGATCCACTACATGGGAGTCGAATAGCTTGACCATATGTAATCGCATTGTTCTCCCCGATGCGTGACTCTTGAATTTCAATGGAGGCTCGAGTTATCCCCCATTGAGGATGGGCCGTAGGTGGCCACAATTTCACAGTTAGGAAACGCTTGGGGCTGATTGCAATCTTTTCATACATTAATGGACGATGTTCAGCTGGCATTATTCATCACATTGAGGTTTAAAGGGATCTATCCCCTCGTTTCATGAGACACTTAAAAAGTTGGAAATTCTGAAAGAGGTGGAAATCAAGCATTTCTGATTTAAGCATAAACAGGATAGGTTAACAAAACCGCGGCTTATCTGAAGGAATTGAACATGATAAGGAAACCTAGATCTACCAAATCCAAAATTTTAAAGAACTAGGCCCCATTCCCTTAAATCACTTTGCGAAATGGAGGCTTTTCAAAATCTAAGCGAGATCCACGCGGAAGGACGGGTTCATAAAATATTGTCGGTAGTAGTGTTTTTTAAGTTTCAAATTTCTTCAACGAAAACGGTATCATGGAAACAGTTACGCTATATGTGGATGATGAAACGCTTCAAGTTATGGCTGAACTCGTCCGAATTCGCAAATTCCCTAATAGGTCAGAATTAATTCGGTCAGCGATCCGAGAACTGTTGTTTGAGCATATGGGTAGGGGAATGGATCCTTCTGAGGTTGAACGTCTCCCTGTTCTTGCAAAAACATTAGATCAGTACTTTTCACATAAATGAGGATCCGCTATACTGGCACTTGGATGATTATTCGGCACCAGAGAGGGTGTGCAATGGTAGAATGCCAAAGGGGTGTCTAGAGACAGTAAGATTAAAGCGGTATGACCCCCGTATTTCTCTGATTAATAAGCAGGTAATACTATCTTCCGACTAATTTCAAAATTTAGCAACAGAATGTGGTTGTTGGATGAGCAGCAAAGGACTTCGAAAATTCAAGCAAAAAACTGCTAAAATTTCGGAGGAACGGGCAAAAATCATCATGTTTAAGGCAATGGACTTAACTTTTGAAGAACTGGAAGAAAGAGATGATCTTTTAACATATTCAAGACTGCAGAAAGATTTTCTGAACGATTTAAGGAAAACGGAGGAGGATACTCGCGCAGCCTAGTTTTTGGCCTTCTTGCAATTGACAGGATGGAATCTGGTTAAATCCTGATATTAACCAATGAAAAAATATTACCGTTGCCTTTTATCGATAATAAGATGTCAATATGGGGATTTACAAAGGAGGAATAGATCTACTAAGACACCTTTGTTCATGACCGATCTGAATGAAGATAATTAATCCGGCGAACTTTTCAGCACATTATGCTCGAGTTGATTACGTCTAATCTTTTCCCAAGGCCCCTTGGGCCCAAAAAAAGGCGAAAATGATATCCCCAATTCCAATAAGGGTAGAATGGGAGAAAATTTCTGCAAAATGCGTTTAGTATTAATTCTTTTTACTCTATGACTATCTAGATGAATTTAATCAAGAAAAGTCATTTGAAATCCCTATTTGAATTTTTCCCTGTTTCACTTTGATCATAAGAGACATTTGGTGATGACAGAGATGCTTTTATCCTAGATTTGTTGAACTGAGCCGCTATAGGATGGCAGCTTGGTGCCTTCCTTGTCCAAATTGACAAACTAGGTTTGCAGGACGATAACCAACAACAAGATATCGGAGTCGAACTTGAGAAATAATTTAAGAACTGCTTCCCCGTAAAGACCAGAAATCCCCACTCGTCAAGTAATACCGAATATTGTGATCGAAACTGTTTAGTATAAGTTAAAATCGTATTTGGGAACATGAACTTCCTTTTCAATGAACAGTGAGAACGAAATGAAGAAGGAAATAATCATAAAAATTTGTACAACTGGTTCTTTCAGCGTGGGAAAAACTTCTCTTATCCGACGATACGCACAGAATACATTTTCTTCGAACTATCTTCCAACGTTAGGAATGGACGTTACTGTCAAACGGCTGACCGTAGATGACCAACAGGTTCGATTACTATTGGTCGATACCGCAGGACAGGAACAATTCGGAAAAATGAGGAAAATATACTACGAAGGATCGTCGTGTTGCATTGCGGTATACGACATAACACGACCAGACACATTGGAAACGCTGCCGGATTTTATTAAAGATTACAAAGAAGTGGCAGGAGATCAAGCCCGCATTGTAATCTTAGGGAATAAGATCGATTTGGAGGAACTACGTAAAATTCCCACCAAAGAAGGAAAAAAAATTGCGAACCAACTAAACTATCCATTCTACGAATGCTCTGCGAAAGATGGCGGAGATGTAATTCCAGCAATTTATGAAAACCTCGCTCATCAGTTTCTCAAATCGCTTGTATGACTTTTCTAGCCAAGAAATGGCTAAACAATCATTCTGATCCGTATTCCTTGGAAACCATTCTTTTCGTTATGCAGCTAGTTCCATACCTGCCTAGCTTTCCATAAATCGCCATAAAAGAAGAAACTGGCAATAAGAGACATTCCGATCCCAAACAAAATCAGTCCACCAATGAGGGGAGTAAGCGGATTCGCTCCATACAGGTGAGCGAAGGGAAAATAGTGTAATATAAACCATCCACCTGTTAAAAAAGGTGGGGAGATCAGCATTAATGTACGACGCCAGAGAGAAACCTTAAGGAACGATCCTAGCTCGTACTTGATCCCTAAGACTGGAAATCGAGTTAGAAGGGTAATTGGGAAGATATTTACTTTACGAAAGGAAGAACGAAATAGGAAATATTGCCGGAACCGAATTCCCACCAAGAATCCAGTAAGCCAATGGAAGAAACAATGGGAAAAAAAGAAGAGAAAGAGACTTACGACCATATAGATTATGAGAGACAGGATGATGTCTCCAATTAAGGGCAAGAGTCCCCAATAGAGAGTTTCAGTGAGTGGAATAATTAGTAAAACAAGAAGATTCATCCTAAAAACCGAAAACTTGGGAACATCCCATTTTTGGAAAAAAAAAAGGTCGATTTGATCTAGGAGCGCAATTGAATCATGATTCAGATGAATCGGCGCGAGTTTGCGTGCTCTTCGTAATACATGGAAGTACTTCTTTTTATGACTCTTTTTATCTAAAATTCCCGCGTCCATTAGATTTTGCAGTTCATTAATCTGAGAAGAAATATCTGCGAAATCTCCCAATTTTGGACTAGGCGTTACCATGATCCCCGACTCGCGATGACTCTTTCTTATAGATTTCTACCCACCAAATACCTGCTCGTTTTTTAAATGCTTCATGGAAATCATATGCGCGAATAAGAGCGTGCAGGTCACGTGGCTTATGAAGGAACACCCTGAAACTATTACGGGTGATTCGCATGAAGAAATTGAGTACCCTAAATCCGATTTCCATCCACCATGTTTTAAGCGGATATACAACGGCGTAATAAGAGGTTGCTCGGGCCAAACTGTCTTCAATAAGCTGAACCATATTTGGATAGCAACAAACCACCCGTTCTAAAGCAACAATATCCGCATCGGGAACTTGATCACTTAAGGATACAAAATCTCCTGCAAAGAATTTAATTTTTTCTTGGTAACCTAACCGAGCGGCTATATCTTTTACTACATGTTGATATGACAAAGAAGCATCTACGTTTAGTACGTCCGATACAATACCTTTTTTAATCAGTTCGTGCTGGATTACACCCACTCCCCCACCTATCTCAAGTAAAGATAGTTCGCTAACTTCAAGTGACCCAAAAAAATCTAAAATATATTGAGTTGTCTTATTTGGGCCCTTCTTCTGGTACCTCTGCAGATCTTTTCTAGCGGTTTTTTTCCCAAACTGCCTTTGCAACGCAGCACATTGGGGACAATCCATAGTTAAGGCATTAAATCCATTCCATATAAATATTCAATTGCGAAAAACGATTAAGTTGATTCTCCAAGCAGATACTGAACCCTGGTGGGCTAGGTTTAGTTCGTAAATGGAAAGTTATTTGAACAATTGCTCAAGTGTTCAAGTGAATATTAGATTAGACAATCATCATCGAAACATACCGGATTTTTCGAAAATGTCAGGATCCTCT
The DNA here is from genome assembly GCA_048881705.1 of Candidatus Heimdallarchaeota archaeon. GTDB lineage: Archaea > Asgardarchaeota > Heimdallarchaeia > Hodarchaeales > Hodarchaeaceae > Hodarchaeum. The sequence goes on from JBHLSH010000033.1 coordinate 14,036, forward strand.
AGCGAAACCGTCGAAGGTCCAGAAAAAATAAAGAACGCCCAAGTTGAAGTTCAAAACACTAATATTGGAGAACTGAGCGGTTTTTTCCGACTTCTTGCAGGTGATACAAGAATAAAAATCCTTGTTGCCTTATCTAAAGGTGAATTATGCGTCTGTGATCTAAGTGATGTTCTGGAAATGTCTGTCTCCGCGATTTCACACCAGTTGAAGGAATTGAGAGAAGGCGGTTTAGTGAAATATCGCCGTGAGGCGAATAATAAACATCGTTACTATTCTTTGGAAATTGAGCATTTGGAACCAATTTTGACCTATGCCTTAGAACATATCCACGAGATTCATCACAGCTAGGAGAATATCGCACATGGGAGAGGTTATCTTCAAATATGAATTAAAGGGACTCACATGCACGGATTGTGCATTAAAGATAGAAAAGTCTCTTAAGAATCACAAATATTCACAAGTTAGTGTTAATTTTGCAACAAATACTCTATATCTGTCTTCAGATGATTTAGAAACAATAAATAAGATTATTTCAAAAGTAGATCCAGGAACTAAAGCAATATCAGTTTCAACTATGGGGAGCGTAACCAAGAATTGGTTTGGGAAGAATTTGCCTTTAGTACAAGCGCTACTTGCTTCTATTCTGCTTTTGATAGGGATGATCCTAATTACTCCTAGTTTACCAAGCGATATCATCCTTTTGGGATATATATCGCTGTTTACTGCATATTTTGTTGCGGGATGGAAGGTCTTATGGAATGCAGTGAAACAACTTCGGAATCTAGACCTTACGAATGAATATTTCTTGATGTCGATAGCAACCCTTGGAGCGATTTTAATCCAAGAGGTTCCAGAAGCCGTAGCGGTAATGGTATTTTACACCATAGGCGAATCTCTACAGATGAGAGCAGTTGACCGTTCTCGAAGATCTATTTCTGCATTGATAGATATTAGGCCCGACCAGGCTCACCTACTACTAGATGATTCAGTAAAAACTGTACCCGCGGAGGAAATTAACCCTGGGGATATTATTCTGGTAAAACCAGGAGAACGAGTTCCTTTAGACGGTGTAGTTATAAAGGGAGAAGCGAATTTAGATTTATCAGCTTTAACAGGGGAATCACGTCCAGTTAGAGTCAGCCCTGGGATGGAAGTACTTTCGGGGGCAATTCCGAATAATAGTATTTGTATTCAGGTAACTTCCGTTTTCAATAAGTCTACGGTCTCCAGGATCTTGAATGCCATCGAGAATGCTACCAATAAGAAATCTCACACTGAACGATTCATAACTCGTTTTTCAAGAATTTACACTCCAATAATTTTCGGTTTTGCAATTTTAGTGGGCCTTATTCCTCCGCTCCTTTTGCAAGAACCGTTGAACGAGTGGATATATCGAGCTCTGGTGATTCTTGTAATTTCTTGTCCGTGTGCGCTTGTTGTTTCTGTCCCACTTGCGTACTTTTCTGGAATTGGTAAGAGTTCCCATGAAGGAATTCTCTTCAAGGGTGCTAATGTTCTTGATGAACTTGGTAAGATTGATACCGTCTTGTGGGATAAGACAGGAACCTTGACTGTCGGAAAATTCTCAGTAGTTACGGTTGTTCCGCGAAAAGGTGTGTCTCCCGATGAGGTACTGAAAATCGCTGCCATAGCTGAAGCTCACTCGACCCACCCGATCGCGGTCTCAATTCGAGAAGCATATGGTCAACCGACAGATCTCTCTAGAATTGAAGAATATGAGGAGCTCCCCGCATTAGGGATTCGGTGCCGTGTATATGATGACGGGTCGAATGATGAAATAATGATAGGAAACGACAGGTTAGTTCATTCAGTCGAATGCCCCCATCCGAACTGCGTTAAGGATCAAACAGCGGTCTATGTCATCAAAAATAACGAGTACATGGGTCATATTATTGTCGATGACCGCCTCAGGGAGTCCTCGAAGAAAGCAATAGCTAGATTGAATGGTTTCTCCATCCAGACAATTGGCCTCTTAACTGGCGACACTAAAGATGTAGGAGAACGGGTGGGCCATGAAGTAGGGATTCAGCCCGATAGTATATATACAAACTTGATGCCCCTGAATAAATTGGAGATTTTGGAGCAGCATATGAACGATGGGGCCGAAAACAAGCGACAACACGTAATTTTTGTGGGAGACGGAATTAATGACGCGCCTGTGATTGCCAGAGCCGATGTAGGAGTTGCAATGGGAGGAATAGGATCTGATGCTACCATTGAAGCAGCAGATCTGGTTATCATGGACGATAATCCCGAAAAATTGGGGATTGCAATGGAAATTGCGAGGAAAACACGAAAAATCGCAAAGCAGAATATTGGACTTGCTATTGGCTTGAAGGTTGTTTTCATCCTCCTTGGGGCAATGGGTATTGCGACTATGTGGGCGGCAGTTTTTGGCGATGTAGGTGTGACAATTCTGACTATTCTCAATTCTTTGAGAATCCTAAATTAACCTAGCAAAAGCGGGGAAAAAAAGCATGAAATGCAGTTATACTCATGGATTAATGGGTGCCCCTGGAGTAGCAACTTCAGTATGCTTCGATACCATTTTTGGCTTGATTCGACTTAGTATCCACGCTAGCAAGACATAATAGCCAAGGTAACCAATTACCTCTATCAATGCGGGATTGTCATTCCAACCGAACAAACCTACTAAAATTCCACCAATGAAGCTCTTTTCAAATCGGCCAGGATAGCTGGGATCATATCCCCATCCAAAAAGTAACTGAAATATGTCTCCTAAGGGAGTATAGTTAATGTTCCAGACTTCTGTCCACATAAAGAGTTCTGTCAATGAAGAACCGCTAATTTCCAAATATTCAAACACTTCGTGAATTCCATGTGCCACGAGTCCTGCAGCAAACACAATAAGTAAAAAACTGGTTACTTGAAAAAATTTTTGGAGACTAAGCTTTTTGGTACTAGTAAACAGGATGAAAGCAAGCAGTATGGCGCCGAAAACGCCAATAACAAATCCTCCTAGATTTACGGAAAGGCTAAGGATCGGATCCAACTCTTGGATACCACTGAGGTAATTTGCATACAGGAAGAGAACCAATTCGGCCCCTTCGCGGCCTACTGAAAAGAAGACCAATAAAATGATACCTGCTTTCTCCTGACGGGTAATAGCTTTATCGATTTTCTCTTGGAACTCCGATTTGAGGTTTTTGGCCTGCTGAGACATCCATGCTACCATCCATGTAAGAACGGCGGCTGCGAGAAACATGACCCCTGCTTCAAATAATTTTTGATATTCTTCCAGTCCTGCAAATAAAGTCAAAAAAATCCATGCCATACCAATACTGAGAACAATAGCGGCGGTAATCCCAAATAAAACATCTTTAAAGAGATCCCTGCGATTAATCACAGCCAAATAGCTCCCAATCATGCCTATTATCAGGGCTGCTTCCAAAACCTCTCGTAACGACGTAATAAAGCTAAATATTAAGAGACTCACAATTACGGACAACGCCAATCTGGTTTCACCAAGAATCATGCTGAAATATTTTATTAATACAATTTTAATCTTGATTTAGGCAGTGATTTCGTGGTCATATAATTGTTCACACTTGTGAATTTTTATCTTAAAAGAGTTACAGTCTATTCTCTGAAAACGATATTTAAACAAAAGCTGGTATAAAACCCCGCTGAAACAGGTAGATACCATCATGGAATATACATTGGTTTACCATGATGAACGGGTATTTCCCGTTTTCCACACCCAGGACCCATCCAACAAACAAGCATCGCTTTGCCCTCAACCTCTTCAATGTGCATGGGTTGCCCACAATGACTTGGAATTGCTTCAGTGGCACCACATTCGTGACAGGTTAATTGAGTTGCCATAATTGCTTTTTCCTTTTCTTTATCTATACGATTAACCGTAAATTAATCAATGATGGCTTATATGATGTTATTATAAAGGTGAAGACATACCCTATTCGGAGTCATTGCCAGGTTTCCCGTTTTACTCATTACCAGTTTGCGTATCATTTGATTTCTGTTGTCGTTCCTCAAGACGAACTATTAAGATTATTCCCAGCAAATGTAATAAAACCATACCTCCCCAAACGATGAAGATGAACACATCTGGAGCTGGGTTGTATAAAATGCCAATTAGGAGGCCATAAGCGCTAGCGACTACTATTGCATAAGCTAATTCTTGGAACGCAAACAAGCGCAATTTTGATTTCATCTCCGATGTATTTATTGGCTAATAATATGAAAGAATAATTTACGGGGCCAACTAAATTCACGAGCGGGGGGAATAATTCGCTTATTATAAGGTACCCTTTTTTTTTCCAGTTACATAACGCTTTGTGAAAACCGAGCTATTAGGCCTTCAAGTTGGTTCCATTTGGAAAGAGTGGCCATTGGTTGTGTGGGGAACAGATGATCAGCAATTTTCCGTGAATGAAACCATACAAACCTCACACAAGCACGATCAGCCGCCAGGGCATCAATATAGGAATCTCCTATGTATACCGTATTATCACCTGTAATTCCTCTATCCACATGGTTTTTAAAGTAATTAATGATTGTTTCAATCCCCTCTGGTGAGGGCTTGGCCTGGGAAAAATCGTCCCGCGTGAAGATTTCGAATTTCGTCAGGTATACGAGCTCTGGATTATTCAGATAAATTTCAACACCCTTTCGAGAGTTATTTGTTAGGATCGCGGAATAAATCTGATATCTATCCAATAGTTCGGGAATGGTATGCGCACCATCAATCCCCTCAGCCGTATTTGCGGCTTCTTCCTCAGTTTCGTAGATTCGTCTTTTGCCCTCTAGATATCTTTCTGGGTGAACCTTCCGTAGATTTTCTAGGACAAGCAATATCGGGGTCCCCGATAGTTCTTTTAATGTGGGGGGAGAATCAAAAAGCTCCGCAATAGACAATCTTATTGCCATATAGTCAATGTTTGAGCGAATCAATGTGTCATCAAGGTCGAAAATGATTAGTTTAAGGGTCTCTGACATAGAAATCATCCAAGGTTTTAGCGGAGGTGGATTGGGAAACCTGCTCACTGGGGAAATGGTTGGAAGATGGACTTTATAATTTCCAAATTTTCAGCACACTAGTTCCTGTCATTGTCTTTCGTTGAACAAAGACCGATATGAGCGTGTGAGCAATTTTTACGGACATATGTTGTTCAATTGACGGAACCCTAATCCGAATTATATCAATTCGGGAGGAGGACAGAGGAATAGAAAAGTTATGAATCTCTTCACAACAGATTTTAAAACTACAATATTGGCTGATCATCTGAGTTAGGAGTCCTAGTGGCTTGGAAGTAAATAAAAGAATACCATCGCCTTCATTCTACCTTTTCTCAGTTGATCTGCTAAAAGGGATCGGAATAATTCTAATGATTATAACTCACGGCATGATTTGGTATGATTATCAGGCTGTACTTACGTGGGATCAAGGGGGGGTAAGTTTAATATGGTTTTTTGTGGTATTAATTGGTTTATTCTTAACGTTTCCTCTTTTTTTGTTTGTCAACGGATTTAATCAGATTAATTCTTTTCTCCGTTATAGTAACAGTGAAAAACACGGGTTAGCGAGAGACCGCGCCCTCAAACGTGGATTTATTTTTTTGGTAATAGCTTCCCTGGCCCAAATAGTCGTGGCAATAAGTTATAACCCGTCTAATGTTCTAAACTATGTTTTAACCTGGAATTTCTTTCATCTCTTCTTTTTTTCTTCCATATTTTTTCTGGCATTGTTTGAATTAGTTTGGAAGTTAGAAAGAAGGGGGTATAATAGACAATCTTTTACAATCGGAATTTTATTGGCAAGTACTCTAACACTAATCGGTCTGTTTCTTCTCTTTCATGATTACACAGTTTCAAGAGAGATCCCAGAATATGTGGATTTAACAATTCCTTCAATTTTAGGTTATGCCCTAATTGATTTCGGTACAACGCCCATTTTTCCTTGGTTTTCTTTTTCCTTGGTAGGAGCACTAATGGCTTCGATTTTGGAAATAATATATCTGAAACCCAGGGAAAAGATCTATCTAAGAACTCTCATATTGTTAATGTTAAGCATCGGATTCCTTTGCCTTGGACTATGGTTATTAGGCACTGAACGTATTATTTCGACTCCGATGCATTTTCCTGCCTCTTCATCGTATGTCCTAACTTCGTTGGGGGTATTAATCCTCATTTCGCTAGTATTCTTGTTCTCATTCGATACACCCACCCTTTTTGATAGCGTTACAAGATATCCAAGGGGGAAGACTCTCTTAACTCCGATTGCGACCCTTGGAAAAATATCACTCACCATTTTCTTTTTGCATAACTTGTTATTCTTTATTCCCCCAACGTTTCTCCCTTCAGAAGCTTGGTTTTTCTCGTTAATTACATTATATTCGGTTCTGTATATTTTATTGTCGCTAATTTGGGAGAAAAGGCGTTTTAAGTATAGTTTGGAGTGGGGAATACGTAAATTGTCCTCTATTAATCTGAGGAGACATACATAACTTCGATATCAAAGAATCTTCCCAGGATAATTAGGAACAATCAAATTGAGCCAGATTTCCTGCAAAAACAACAGATGGTTGCAGTAGACCGACTTCACTCAGGAGCAATGATTTAGATTAGTGGCCCTTATTTAAGGTGGCAATTCCTTTCAAAATAGGACAATGGAAATCGATCAAATCCTGAGGAAGCATAACCTCTCAACTCAGATACTTCCGGAAAAGGTTAAAGAGGAAATCACGAACGAAATTGCTACCCTTAAGTCACAAAGCTATTTCAATCAAACCTTGCTTGACTTTGAAGCCTTGATCTCACATCTGGACAGCCGAACTGTCGTCCAGCAGGCCTTAAACTTCTTCAGAGAACGATTTGAAATTTCAAAAGTTGCTATTGCTCTTCTAGAGGAAAATCCGCCTGGATTCCAAGTCTATGCATACGCTTATTCTGATGAGGTACTCGTATTCAAGGGAAGATTCATTCCCCAGAAAAACACGATCATGACCAAGGTAATAAAATCTGGTCAACCGTTTTATCGCCCTGATATAGCTGAAGAGGATCATATTTATGAAATGGATAGCCTGTTACGGGCGGCCGGAGCCCGTAGCGTGTTCTACATACCCCTATTTTATGAAAATAAGCCATTGGGAACATTAAATCTCTCTTCAAAAATTATCAACGCATTTTCAGAAAATCTGCGTAATTTAATAATTCAGCTTGCCCATCGCCTATCCTTTGTGCTGAAGAATGTTTTGTTACACCAGCAAGTACAAAAAAACTATAATGCTTTGGAAACATCCCGTGAGAGTTATCTGGCAACCTTGCAGGCCTTAAAAGAATCAGAGGCAAAGTACAAAATGCTGGTGGAAAAATTGGACCAAGGTGTGTGCTTGGAAGATCCCAATGGATATTTTAAATTCGTAAATCCTAAAGCTGCCGAAATTTTAGGCTATGATGTTTCTGAGCTGGATGGTCAACATTGGACGATAATTGTATCCATGGAAGAACAATCCAAAGTCGCTGCCGAGACAGAAAAACGGCCAAAAGGCATTGGTTCCCGTTATGAAACCAGTATTATAGCAAAGGACGGAAGAAAGGTTCCTGTTATAGTTACTGCTGCCCCAATCTTTGGAGATGACGGGAAGTTCGAAGGAGTCTTGACAGTTTTCACAGATATCACTGATCGTAAACGTGTGGAGGAGGATTTACGGGCATCCAAAGAGAAATATCAGATGTTAATAGAACGGATGGAAGAGGGAGTGCTTCTTGAGGATGCGGCTGGGATAATCTCGTTTGTAAATCCTCGTACCTGTGAGATGTTGGGGTACCTACAAGAAGAAATAATCGGGCTACACTGGTCGCAACTAATTCCCGCGTCAGAATTGAGCAAATTTCAGGAGGAATCAAAAAGACGTCTTCTAGGTCATAGCAGCATCTACGAGGGAACGGCATTACGCAAGAATGGCTCTACTTTCCCCGTTATTATCTCTGCAAGGCCTATACTACGGGATGATCAACTTTTTGAGGGTGTTCTGAGCGTTTTTACCGATATCACAGACCGTATCGAAACAGAACAACAATTGAAGCAATTGAAACTGGAAGAAGAGCGCTATCATCAGATGGTATCACATTTCACCAAGAATGATTTGCATAAAATCATCAACAATCTTGAGCTATTAAAAATGAAGTACGAAGAGGAGGAAGAACTAAAACACGAAATTGTCACTGAGATCATCGAGACCTGCCAACATTCGGCGGGTACCATAGATAAGGTAAATCGAATATTCGAGGTGCTCCAGAAGTCTCCCCAGAACGCCAATCAATGCCATGCGTTACTCGATATGGTTAATTCAGCCATTTCTCACCTGGATTCACCTTCAGACATAATTAACATTGACCTGTCAAGTTTGACCGGTATATCGTTTTATGGCCAACTTATTGATGACGCAATACTTGAAATTCTTATGTACAGTCTTCGTTTCCGTCAGGACGAAGAATACAGAATCCAAATTGAAGGCAGCTTATCTGAAAATGCCTTTTCACTTATTATAAGAGAACCATGGGGTCCTCCTATTCCTGAAAACATCAGCCAGAAAATCGTAGGGAAGATTACGGATAAATGGACAAGTCAAGGACACTATATTGGCATTGCATTGAGTAGTGTGATATTGAGATTGAATAGCGGAGATTTGAGAATAAAACCTTTGTTTCCGAGAGGAAACGAATTCACTTTCGTACTAAAAGAACCTCTTATAACAGCCTAGGTACCTTTCCATATTAAATTTTGAAATAGAGCTGGAGGGGATTATAACTTAATCAACTAGTAGGATCAATTTTTATCCAAATGATTTTATGTCTTCCTTAAGTATGGATGAATATTAGAAAAAGGGGGTGTTATAAAAAGGGTAAAAAGAGGAAGGTTGAATTTAACTAAAGCCTTTGACTAGGAGCCTGAGAAACAGTCATCCATGCACTCCTTGAGCCATCATGGCTCGGGCAACCTTTAAGAAGCCCGCTATGTTTGCGCCAACAACGAGATTCCCTTGTGCACCGTAATTCTCCGCAGCAGCCCGCGCATTCGCATGAATATTGACCATTATGCCATGTAGGCGTTGATCCACTTCTTCGCGGGACCAGGCCAATCGAAGACTATTTTGCGACATCTCCAGGCCTGAAGTGGCCACACCACCAGCATTAGCCGCCTTGGCTGGGCCAAAGGCAACTCCAGCATCAAGAAAAATATTGATGGCATCGATGGTTGAAGGCATATTTGCGCCTTCACCAATAGCCATAACGCCATTATCTACGAGCATCTGAGCATCTGCAGCCACGATTTCATTTTGGGTAGCACTAGGCATAGCAATATCACATTTTATTTCCCAAGGACGTTTATTCGGATAATAATCGACATTAAATTTCTCAGCATATTCTTTTATTCTGCCTCTTCTTATTTGTTTTAATTCCAAGAAGTATTCAAACTTTTTACCAAAGGAAACCCCGTCAGGATCGTAAACAAAGCCATTGGAGTCGGAAAGAGTTACAACTTTGCCACCCAGTTGATTAACCTTTTCTACGGTGTATTGCGCAACATTTCCTGAGCCCGATACCGTAACGATTTTATCCTTGAAATCAGTACCGCGATCCTTAAGCATTTCCTCAACAAAATACGTGCAACCGTACCCCGTGGCTTCAGGACGAATTAAGGACCCGCCATAATCGAGACCCTTACCAGTTAATACTCCCGCATGAAATTGATTCATGATCTTTCTATATTGCCCAAACAAGAAACCGATCTCACGACCGCCTACGCCGATATCTCCGGCAGGAACATCACAATCAGGACCAATATGGCGATATAATTCTTGCATAAAAGAATAGCAAAATCGCATCACTTCCGTGTCACTTTTCCCTTTGGGATCAAAATCTGACCCACCTTTGCCCCCGCCCATTGGCAAGCCAGTCAATGCGTTTTTGAAAACCTGTTCAAAACCTAAGAATTTAATGATGCCAAGATAGACTGAGGGATGAAATCGGAGTCCACCTTTGTATGGTCCGATTGCAGAATTGAATTGAATTCTGAATCCCCGATTGATGTGGATTTCTCCCTTGTCGTCCATCCAAGGTACACGGAACATCAGTTGCCGTTCAGGTTCGACCATCCGCTCAAGCATCTTGTTTTTAACAAACTCAGGATGTTTGTCAATGGCAGGTTGAAGTGACTCTAGCACCTCTTTAACAGCTTGATGGAATTCTTTCTCACCAGGGTTCTTTTCTACCACTTTTTCGTATACATGTTCGATGTGGGACATTAAAACCGCTTCCAGATTTAATTTGATAAAATTTGGATATTATGAATTCGAGGAGGTAAACTGTTTATCCACGGCCAAACTCGTTTACAACCACGGAGCCGCCAGGGGATTATTTATTTATTGCGTAATTTATTACAGTCTTACGATCTAATCGAAAAACAGCCTTATAGTAGAAGTCAGGTTTGGTTGTTTACCAATGACCGAGACCCAAGATATTCCTGATGATGATTTAGGATTCGAATACCGTCCTAAATACAAAATCTTTCACGAACTAATGAAGAACCGAATAAATCGTGTTCTACTTGTCTCTAGTTATTACGATAGTTTTCTCTTGGAGGAAGATGGAAGATTGTCAGACCAAGTCTTCGAGGAATTTCATTCTTTGAATCTCCGCACCTTACCGAATATTACACGTGCGGGTTCCCCTGATAGAGCCCTTGAACTCCTAGAAGAGGAAGAATTTGACCTAGTCATAACGATGCGCCGTCTTGGGGGCGGATTCAATCCTTTCTCTTTTGGAAAGAAGGTAAAGAATCTGAACCCAAATCTTCCGGTTGTTCTTCTCCTAACTCATACGGCAAGTCTCACGAGTCTCGCAGAGTATGCTGAGCGGGAAGAAATAGAATATGGGATTGATGATATATTTTTGTGGAATGGAGATTCAGCAGTTTTTGTTGCTATAATCAAACTGCTTGAAGATAAGCTCAATGTCGAGCATGATACAAGTTATGGTTTGGTGCGGGTGATAATTATAATTGAAGACAATATCAAATACTTCTCTTTATTCCTCCCGCTTATTTATGGAGAGATTATGACCCATACCCATCGTTTGATTTCGGAGGGGTTGGTATTAAACGATTACTATTCCTTATTAGCAATGCGCGCCCGTCCCAAAATCTTGTTAGCGCAGACCAATGAGGAAGCTATAACGTATTATCAGAAGTATAAGCAGTATGTTATTGGTATTATCTCTGATGTTCGTTTTCCAAAGAATGGGAAACTCGAAAGACAGGCTGGGTTCAATTTCATAAAAAAAGTGAAAAAAACCAATCCAACCCTTCCAATAGCCCTACAATCATCTGAAAAAGAGAATGCGAAGCTGGCAGAGCAGTTAGATGTGTATTTCATTTATAAAAAATCACCATTACTTCTAAAAGAGCTTCGAACATTCCTAATTAGGTATTTGGGATTTGGTGATTTTGTTTTCCGGCTTCCAGACGGTACAGAAGTGGGTAGGGCAAGTAACATAATGGAATTATACCAAGTGGTCTCCGTGGTGAATGAGGAAGCTTTGGTATACCATGGCTCCAACGATCATTTCAGCGGTTGGTTGATGAATCGAGCAGAGTTTGATTTGGCTTTGCGTTTGAAACCAATCAAGGTCACTGACTTTGATACTGCACAGGAACTGCGTAGTTATTTGCTTAATGCTCTCTGGCCAGTTGTGACCGAAAAAACTGGAGCCGTTGTTCACACTTTTTCTCGGGAAACCCATCACCCAGATAATCGGTTTACGCGATTGCGACCTGGATCCTTAGGAGGAAAAGGAAGAGGGGTAGCGTTTCTTCAATATTTGCTCAACTCGTTTTTAATATTAGACAAACTGGCAGAAACGTTCTCAATTCGTATTCCAAAGACATTTGTGATCGGAACCGATGAATTCGATCGTTTTATGGCTTCACATCGCCTTTATGAGACGATTATTTCAAATTCCATGACGGACGAGGAAATTAAAACAGAATTTCTTAGGGCCAAACTTACGAAGGGTTTGCGTGATGACCTTAAATTCATTTTAAGGGATCTATCAGGACCTTTAGCGGTTAGATCTTCGAGTATTTTAGAGGATTCTCAATATCAGCCTTTTGCAGGAATTTTTCATACGTACATGATACCCAACAACCCTCAAAATCAAAATTTACGAACACGATTGAGACTATTATGTAACGCAATTAAATTAGTATATGCCTCGACCGTCCTTAAGGAAGCTCGCTCGTATACTGAATCTATGGGGTATTCCATTGAAGAAATAAGGATGGCAGTAGTAATACAACAGGTCGTTGGACAACGTCACGAAGATGATCTTTCTTATCCTAGTTTTTCTGGAGTAGCATCGTCTCTCAATTATTATACCATGGGATCCTACATGAACCCTGAAGATCGCGTCGCCTTCCTTGCGGTCGGAATGGGTAAAACTATTGTAGATGGGGAGATTTCCTTTAGGTTTTGTCCAAAATATCCTCAGGTCAGCTTTTACTCAACTCAGAATCAACTTCTGGCGAATAGCCAACGAGAATTCTATGCTATTGATTTATCCAAGCAATCCAAGCCTGTTCTCACCGATGAAGAGTCTTTCCTTGTAAAAAAGAGCATATTTGATTTGGATAGGTTCACACTGTCACAGGTAGCGGATACCTATGATTATGACAACCAGATGTTACGAGCCGGCTACAACGGAGAAGGAGCACCCGTAATCACCTTTAGTAAACAACTTAAATATGAAACACTTCCCTTAGCCTCATTAATTACAAAAATTTTGCAATTGGGCGAAAGGGCATTTGGAGCCCCAATAGAATTTGAATTTGCAGGAAACTTTCAGAAGATACCGAACAAACCAGCCACTTTTTATATGTTACAGGTACGTCCTTTAATCGAACATCAGGAAACTACTTTACTCGAACAATTGGAGATAAATACGAAAGATGACCTCTTAGTGCGCTCAATTCAAACCTCAGGAAATCGTATTATCGCAGATATCCAAGATCTCGTCTATGTTGTCCCTGAACGATTCAATAAACTGAAAACCGCTGAAATGGTAGAGGAAATCCGTCATTTCAATGAACTGCTTGCAGAGGAGAAAAAACCCTATATCCTTATTGGACCTGGTCGCTGGGGTTCCTTAGATAGCCTCCTTGGAATACCTGTCAAATGGTCTGATATTTCAGGTGTTCAAGTCTTATGTGAGGTGGGATTAAAGGATTTCAAAGTAGAACACAGTCAGGGCAGCCATTTTTTTCAAAACATTGTAACCGCAAACATCCCTTACCTCTATATTCATCATGGTAGACAAAACGTTTGGATTGATTGGGACTGGCTTGCAAACCCTGCCTTGATGATATCGGAAACTGAATATATTCGACAAATTCGTGCTGAAACTCCGTTTATTGTCCGAGTTGATGGCAAGACCCGAGAGGGTATTATTACAAAGCCTAAAAGGATATCTCTGGCACGTTAGTAAAGCATTTGTCTTGAAGGGGTTCATCTTTTCTTCCTTCAAAATATTGGTTCATTTTCGTTATTTTTGTGATTTTTGATTATCACCCTGTTTCTTGGTTAAAAGGACGAAATCACTAACCAAAATGGGGTGTTTCTCATGTCCGAAAAAGAAACCACTCAATCCTCTGAGAAAACCAAACAAGAATTGACCGATCTGGAACAAAAATTTGGAAAGGAACCAAGGATTTCCTTGGAAGAGTTCCAAAAACGGAAATGGAACTGGCATTAGCCAGTTTTGATTGGTAATTCTGCTGAGAAATACGATCTTGGCACGATCAACCTTTTAACTATCGCCAAGATTGGTTATTCATGAGTTCACAAAAGACATTAGATGTACGCAGGGTGTTGCGCGTGGTTCCCAGCACACCAACCCTTGAAGGCGCGGGAGTTCGTCTCAAACGTGCGTTCGCGGAGAAAACCTTGTTAGACCCGTTTCTTCTCCTTGATAACTTTCATTCCGATAATCCAGCTGATTATGTTGCTGGCTTTCCGAGTCATCCACATAGGGGCATAGAAACCGTCACATACATGCTCTACGGAGAAATAAAGCATGAAGACAGCTTGGGAAACGCGGGGGTCATTCAACCGGGCGATGTCCAATGGATGACGGCTGGTTCGGGAATCATACATTCCGAAATGCCACTTCGCCAGAATGGCCTTTTATGGGGATTTCAACTCTGGTGCAATCTTCCTGCAGCTCAAAAGATGATGTCTCCACGATATCAGGACATTTTGGCTAATCAAATACCTCTGGTCACCTTAGAAAATCAAACAGAAGTTAAGGTTATCAGTGGACAAGTCAACGGTACGCGAGGCCCGGTTAAGGACATTGTTACTGATCCTGAATATCTTGATGTGGCGATTCCTCCCTTTGCGGATTTCGATCATCAGGTAAAAAAGGGATACACCGTATTTGCATATGTAATAGAGGGATCAGGATATTTCGATGATCACCGTTCTGATCCTGTTAAGAAAGAACACCTGGTATTGTTCAGAGATGGAGATCACGTAACAGTTCGAACTGAGGGAGAAGGTGTAAGATTTCTCCTGATCTCAGGTAAACCAATTGGAGAACCGGTAGCCTGGTATGGCCCGATCGTAATGAACACTCAACAGGAACTTAATATAGCATTCGAAGAATATAGAAGGGGAACTTTCCTGAAACACGACCCCTCTAATTGATTCCAATCTTAAAACTCAAGCTAGTTATTTGGGTTCCAATGAACTCGGGATCTATCGGATAATTCATTGATGTCGACAGGAATCATTTCTGTAACAAAAGGTTGGATCCCGGAGATAAACTCCCATTTTAGGGACGAAATCCGAATGTTTCATGGATAATTTCCAGTAAATCCCTAGCGGTAAGGGGTAAGCCTGATGGAAAGGTGAGCCCCTCGTACTGACTCCAAATCTCGAGTGCGGGTCCAATGGCGACATTGAATGCATCACCACCACTTCCACGCTGGTGGCTCCGATCTTTCAGACTCTGGCGAACTTTACGTTCAAACTCTGATTTAATTGTTGCAAAGGCTGTAATTGGACGTTTTGGCTTTTTCCGGCAAACTATGTGAAGGGAGGAAGCAAGAGCTACGGAAGTTTTTGCCCGTAGCCGAGCTTTCATTTCTGTTTGGATAGGCATTGCCGCTGTGACAACAAAGCCAGCTTCTGCTAAAGCATTCATGAAGGCCTCCCATCCATCCGCTGACTTATGGGCATATACAATTACAGCGATGCCATCTTGCTGTAAAACCCGATACATTTCTCGAAAAGCTTTCGAGAGTTCGGATTCGAAGTATTGTCTTGGATTTGAATGTCGTTGTTTATTTGCTACAATTTCGGTGGTTTTGGGAGTCAAGGGGGTTCTGAAAAGATCGGGAAATAGATCTCCCACGGCCCTCTTGAACCAAACATAGAAGAAATCTGAAAGATCTGAATAGGGTACATTGTCGTAATAGGGAGGATCTGTAATTATACAATCAAAAAAACCGTCTGGATAGGCCAATCTGGTCGCTGATTTACAAGTAATTGTTGTAGATCCCCTTGTGTCCCATGAATTCACGTTCAGGAAACGTAATACCCATTTCGCGTGGGCCTCCCAATCTCCGTTACCGCCAGAAAAAACGTTTAACTCTGTATAATCCCATTTTATCGGAAGGGCGGTTCGACCAAAAACATGTTCGATCTTTTCTCCATATACGTTGTAAACGACTAGATTGGCATTTTTATCCACCAAGCGTCCCAGAATGAGTGATAAATATCCTAGGATAGCTTGAACCACTTTTTCGTTATCTTGAAGATGTGAACAATCTTCACGAATTTCAGGGATTGAACAACGAACCAGTCTAAGGAATGTTAGGTTGGCAAGCTGCTGACGGGCATTAAACAAATCTTTCCATTGATTGAAACCATAAGCTTTGAGATTCACTCCTAACGAACCCTGGGGTGGAAGCGGTTCCTCGGGGAGCGGGGAAAATTCCCAATGCAATTGAGAAAGAGCCAGATCTAGGTGTACCTTGGCCTGCTGCCAAATTTGAATATCTTCGGAAGTCGCTAATCGATAACGTTTTCCTTGGATCTGAGGATGCCTTAGAATAACCCCGATCATCCGTGCATCCATTTTCCCTTGGGCAGCGAGCTTACGGGTCGAGGGCGCTTTGGTAATTTTACCACAAATCAAACATCGCGCATCTCCCCTGTTGACCGTTCCTTGGGATGGATCGAAGTCAATTTTGTCATCATATTGAATCATGAAGGTTATCGAACTCATTTTATGGTTAATTTGGGGTTTATAGGCGACTTTTTTCGCTTTTTTCTTCGCTAACCAGAAATGTTTAATCAACGGGATTTCTGATTCGCAGAATAAGCAGGGAATAGTTCGAGCCCAGAGATATCCACTCGGGATCCATCCGTCTGGATCAGGAGGATAAAACTCGCCGATTTCTAGATGGGCTTCCTCCTTAATTCGTTTTGCCCAATATTTAACACGATCTATAACAAATTGAGAATGAACGCGGGGCCACTCTAACGTTGCTTTCAGGATGAATGCAGCAACTGGATTTAGGTCATTTGCATACGTTTCACAGCCTAGCCGTAATGCCTCGAGTGGGATTGACCCTCCCCCAGCGAAAGGATCAAGGATTTTCGGGGGTTTACTCCATTTTTCATTTAAAATGCTTCGAACCAACTTGATTATTGGCCCATTTCCATCTTTAACGGAACTCCACGGCGCTAAATCCTTAATAACATTAATGAGTTCCATGCGATCCTTATCAGACTCGGGTAAATCAATCAGTGCAGCAAAAGTTGTGGTTCGTGAACTTGCTAGGGGGCGCCGAGCCCACCACAAATGCAGAGTGCTAGGGTGACCGTGCCTCACGCTTTTTTCTCGGGTGGCGGCCTTGGAGATTTCTTCTAAGGGGAGACCCCATTCAATAACGCGTGTGGCCACGAGTCCGCACTATCCCAAGAGGTAAAGATCAAACCTCTGTTATGGCATTCTTTTTATTGAACGGTCGCGACGTAAAAACGCTTCGTCGTTCCCAAGACCGCATTAGTCCGAATTAACAGGTTTTTGATTTCCTGTAGAAAAGCAGCCTGAAACGCTTTCAAGTCTTTCAATAGGGCACGGTGGTATATGATATTATATTGTTCTTGAACGGAACGCTCCCACCCGAGATCTCCTCGAATACTTGCGATCAATTGGGATGTAAGAGTCGGTCTTTCTATCCAACGAGTAACATATACGTAATCTGGCGCATAAATGAGAATTTGCGGAATCTTTTCCCCGCCGTTCATACGTTCACACAAAAAGGGGTAGTGATCCTTATTAAAATATCGAACACGGAGGCGAGGGTTGGATCGGACGAGTAACTCAAGGATAGGAAGATACATCTTGCAATCAAAGCACCAAGGGGCACCCACTGCGATTATATTGAGTGAATATTCCAGATCCATAACAAACGATTCAGCTCCGAAGTTTTTTTGGCCCCGTTGGAAATTTAATTCGAACTTCATTCGTTGGTTTTCGGAAGCCTCTGCCAACATCTCTTCGAAATTTTGGCCGGAATTAAAAAAAGTCTCCGTTATTCTGTCCATCGTGGTCACGGCCCTACTTTATATGGAAAAAAAAGGAGAGGATTTAGACCCCAGCTATTTGAGGGCCTCTTTGACTTTCGCTAGAAGTGCCTGTTCTGGAACAGCACCTACAACCTCTACTACATCGTTGATGATGGTTTTCGGGACTCCGTGGACACCATACTGGTTTGAAAGATCTATGAATTCAGTAGCTTCTATGCAGTCTGCGGTAATGTTTTCATTCACCATTGCAAACTTAATGGCCGCCAGAACAGCACGGGGACAATATGGACAAGTGGGGGTCACGAACACCTGGATATGTACTGGTTGATCGATTTTTTCCAGTTCTTCAACTATCTGAGGATCTAGATCAAGGTGTCCATCTTTGCCAGCCAAGATGAGCGACTCGATTAGTGATCCAAACTCATAGCCACTAGGAATTCCGTAGAAGTGGACTAAACCTTTAGCGAGCCCTTCAATGGCAATAGCAGGATGACGAGCGATCTTCCATTTTTTCGCATTCTCCGATTCAAGATCTTCGCATTCGCAGTGGTTTAGAGTAATTCTATCTGACTGTTCTGCGACCTGTTCAGCGAGAGCTAGGGTCTCATTACACAAAAGACAATGTTCTTTTGAGGTAAACATGTGAAGGGTAACGTCATGGCCGATATCTTCGAACATCTGCCGGACTTCGTTTAAAATTTTATCTTCAATTCTGATTTTTACGTCGGTTGCCATTTTTTACACCTATTAGTATTTGAATTAAATTTTATTCCAGAATTTATAAATATTGTTTTTCTTGAATATTATCGTAGCACTTATATACGGTTTGTCCTATATTGCAGATGAGAATAATATGAACTCTAAATTAGGTTCTGAGTTTTCCACTGAGGATGAAAGAGCGTTAGAGCTTACAGCAAGATTATGCCAATCGTTAACACATCCTTTTCGATTAAAACTCATTCATATATTGGAAAATGGACCTAAAAACGTTAGTCAAATAGAAACCGAGACAAATCGTCCCCAACCGTTTATATCCCAACATTTACGCGTCTTGCGTGAAAAGGGAATTGTAGATTGTGAGCGGAATAAGAACGAAGTGCATTATAAATTAATAAATCGGAGGATCCTTGAAATCTGTAGAATGGTGGCTGAACTTGCGATGGCAAAAGAAACTCCGTCCGATGGATAGGATTCTACCTTAATCTTGTGTTGACTATTATTCTATCATTAATTCTTATAGCGAAAACGGGAGATCTTCATTTTGGTTTCCGATCTGAAATGCAGGAATGATAAGTATAGACGCTCTTTTCCTAAAACTTTCTTTAAAATCCTGAAAATTCCTTCCCAGAATGGAATCTGTCTCTCTTTCTAACCCTTTTTTACTCTTCGTCAAATAACATAATAATTCGGTGTCTATTTTTGCCAAATCAAGCGCAAAAACAAGAGCCAGGCGAGTATGAACAAAATAAATGTCTTGATATATTTGGGAACGGCTTTACTCGCTTTCGGTGAAAGTTTTTCACGGGGGAATTTCCCATCATATGTTACAGTTCTCGGAGGGAGCTTGATAGATTACGGATTTATCCAATCGGCCCGTGTTGTCTCAAATTTGATTTTTCTCCTTCCTGCGGCGTATTTAGCAGATAAATTAGGACACAAACGTTTGTTGGTAATTGGTACTCTTTTTTATGTCGGATCATATATCTTCATTGCTTTTGCTCCATCATGGGAATATCTTTTATTTGGTATCGTGGGTGTTGGACTGGCTAATGGCGCAGTGATGCCTAGTCGGGTAGCCATTTTAGCTCATAACAACCAGATAGATAAAATCCAGGTTTTCACGCGAAATGAGACTGCAAGGTGGGGATCGCTATCCTTGGGATATTTTGTATCTGCTGGTTTCTTTGCCTTGGCACAAAACGAATTTTCTCATGCCAATCTTCAATTCACGATGTTTGCAACACTTGCAAGCATATTTCTGTCGTTATTTCCCTCGCTATTCCTGACCAGCGATGAAGAAAGACAAAACAATAGGGAACAAGCTGAGTCAGCAGAAAGCACGGTGAATTTCAGGTCTATTTGGGTCACACCTCAAGGGAAATTTATTCTGGGATTTCTCCTTATCAATTTGATAATAGGATTCGGTGCCGGTTTTCTTGTTCCCTTCACCCAACCTTACTTTGTCCAGCGATTCTCCCTTGGTCCGTCAGAAGTTAATATACTGAATGGCATTGCTCAAATAATTACTACGATTTTTATGACTGGGATACCGGTACTGGCAGCCCGCTTAAGTGATACAAAAGTAATCTATATTACACAAGGGCTTTCGATTCCTTTAACCATTGTTCTAGCGCTTAGTAATATTTTTCCAATATCTCTGTTTGCTTTCTTCTTTAGAATGGCGTTAATGAATATGAGTAGGCCAGCACAAATCGCATTGTTACAGGAAAACATTCCTGAAGCCTATAGGGCAACGGTTCAGTCTTTAATGCAAGCTGGTGACCGTATTGGTCGAGGAGGAAGCCCCTCATTAAGTGCCATGTTAATTACTGAAACAGGAGATTTTACATCATCTTTTTTCATAACGGCTGGGACCTATTCCACCGCGGTAACCACTCTTTACCTTATTACTCGTAATTTAATCAGAAATCCAAATACTTTGAATCATACAAAATAAATTTCAGGTTCTAGGAACCGAATATTTTCACGAGTTGACAGAGTTGGGTATTACAAACGATATGAATGCAAAAGACTTGGCGGACTTTGGAGTTGAGTACGCACAAGAAAATGGTGCAGAATATGCCGAGGCCCGATTAATTGACGGCCAAAGAGTGATGCTATTTTTACGTAATGGAAACGTCATGTCGGGAACTGAACTACCTTGGCAAGGTATGGGAATACGCGTACTCATGAATGGTGGTCTCGGTTTTGTTTCAGTGGATGAAATGACTCGTAAAACTGTGAAAAAGGCCATTCAGGCCGGCCTAAAACTTGCGAAAGGTTCCAATCCTGATGAAAAAATCAATCTTGGAGAACCGATCTCGAACAAGGCTTCATGGAGTGTTCCGGTTAAAAAGAAATTAGCTGATCAAGATACGGAAGTAGTGATAGGTCTTCTCCAAGATATGGATAAAATTGCAGAGGCAAATGGAATCGCTACTAGGGTAACGATGTACGAAGCACATGACTATTCCAAATATGTAACGACATCTGAGGGTACTCAGATCGATGCTGATCTGTCTTTACTTAAATATCATGGATTATTGACAGCTAAAGGGTTATTGGATTCAGAACAAAGATTTATTGATCTTACTCGGTCAACAGGATGGGAAGGATCACATACATGGCTTGAAGAGTTTGAAAATGAATGTAAACAGATTAAAAAAGTTGCTGAGCAATCAGATTACTCTTTAAAAGGTGCTGTAGACTTCGTAGTAGGACCGGAAGTTGTTGGAATTATATGTCATGAAAATTGCGGGCATCCGAGCGAGGGAGATCGAATTATGGGCCGAGAAGGGGCCCAAGCAGGAGAATCGTTTTGGCGAGACTTGAAACTTGGAGAATCGAGAGTGGGATCGGAACATGTGACCATAGCCGAGGATCCAACTCTTCAAGGAACCGCTGGTTTTTATTTGTATGATGACGAGGGGGTGAAAGCGCGCGAGAGACTCCTGGTAAGGAATGGAGTCATCAATGAACCATTATTAAATCGAGAATACGGAGCAAAATTCGGCATCGGTTCCAATGGTGCTTCTCGGTCTTCCGATTTCAATCGAGAACCCATAATTAGAATGGCAAATACTTACATGAAATCTGGCGATTATTCGTTTGATGAACTAGTGGAAGATGTAAAACACGGTATCTATATGCTTTCATTCACAGAATGGAACATAGACGACCGTCGATACCAGAGTAAATATGTAGGATTCGAATGTTATTTGATTCAGAATGGAGAGATCACAGAAACCATGGTTCGGAGACCAACGATGGAATTAACCAGCATTGGTTTATTTTCATCAATCGACGCTGTAGGAAATGAACTCGCGCTCAATTTTCCTGCAACTTGTGGAAAAAGTGACCCTGGACAGGGAGCACCGGTAAATGCAGGAGGAGCAAGTATTCGGATGCGGGACATCCGTCTCGGATAAGTGGTGATTCTAATGAGTGAAGTCCTCCAGTCATTTGTTGATCATACCAATCAAATCGCGCAAAAAATGGACATTGATGCGTTTATTATCCGTGGCCTTGCGGAAATTAAGAACCAGATCCGTTTCTCCCAAAACAAAATCGATATCAATAAACAGTGGAATTCAAACCTTCTCCAGATCTTATTAGTAGTCGATGAAGACCGGGTAACGATCGGAGAGTTTTCTATTGGTCCATCGGAAGAAATGGTTAAAGATCGTCTAACTTCAATGGTCAAGTTTGCAAAGCAAATGCCGCCGAGTCCTTTTTACAAAGGAATAACGGACAAAACCACCTCCTATCCTCCACTTGATGGACAGATGGATCCGAAAATTGATGATTACCCAAACAAAGCTCCTCAAGATGTGAACGCGTGTATAGATCGGGCCCTAGAAGCAGGAGCAAAAAGAGTCGCTGGTTCCTATTTCTTTGGAAAAAAAACACTATATTTTTACAGTTCTGCTGGACCAACAGGTTCATTTAGTGACACATTTTACAATATGACGATCCGAGCATTTCAAGAAGAGCTGGATGCTTCCGGACAAGGGTTAGTTTGTGGTGTTAATCCTTCTAAAGCCGAAGAAGAACTCCTGGCAGCGGGGGAAAAAGCAGGAAACTTCTCAAGAATGCACCGAGGAGGCGTTCAAGCTCCTCACGGAAAATTTGATATCATAATGTCACCAGCTGTGGCGGCAAATGTTCTTGGGATCATTCCAAGAGGGGCAAGTCCCCTTGCAGTAATGATGGGAGTTAGCCCTTTGGGCGATAAGATGGGAGAGAAGTTGGCTCCAGAATTCGTGTCAATTTCGGACAATGGGTTACAGCCAGATGGATTAGCAACCGCACCTTTCGATGTCGAAGGGTTCCCCCGTCAGAATACCCCTATCTTCAAAAATGGAGTTCTAGTCAGTTTTATTCATAACACATCTACGGCCGAAATGTTTCAAACGCAATCAACAGGGAATAGTAACTTTGTGGACTTTTTTGGTCGAGCTAAAACCTTTGCACCTTCTCCCACAAATACGGTATTTAATATCGGAGATCATTCGTTCGAGGAATTACTAGAGAATGGTTCTCGACCAACCCTTCATGTAACCTGTAACTGGTACACACGCTTTACTAGCAGAATCTCAACCGAATACAGCACCATCCCTCGGGATGCTGCATTTCTTGTAGAAAATGGTGAACTCAGCACTCCCGTAAAGAATTTCAGGATCAGTGACAAAATCCTGCATCATTTTGAGAATATTGATGCAATGGGAAATGACCGTGTGCAGGTGAACTGGTGGGAGGTTTCCGTTCCGACTTGGATTCCGACCATTCGTGTAAGAGATTGTCGGGTGACTACGGCCACACAATGATTTCTCTGAAAGCTTCCAGCTTGGTCTATTTCTCCCACATTTGAGATGGATGTATGGTTGCAGGGAATGGATTACTCATTTCTAGCTTGTGGCAGGTCATAATCCCACTATATGCAACCATGGATGCAGTTCATGTTTTTGATGTTTTTTACTTTTTACATGTATTAATAAAAAAATGTTCACGCATGCAAACAATCTTATATCAGAACCAATGCTATACTCTCAGCACCCGAGGTGAGATATCATGGCTACTAGAAATGGGAATGTAATCCAACTTCAAAATTTAACGAAGTTTTATGGTGATATTCGAGGTATCGAGGATTTGAGCCTGAATATCAAAAGAGGTTCAATATTTGGATTTTTGGGTCCAAATGGCGCAGGAAAAACTACCACCATAAGGTGTTTGCTCGGGATCATCAACATATCAAGAGGAAATGTCAGGATCTTTGATCAAGAGATTCTAGATTGGGATTCGAATTATCCTTTGAAAGAAAGAATCGGATACTTACCTGGCGATTTTGATCTGTATCGACATTTTTCCGTTAGAGAAATGCTGGATTA
>JBHLSH010000034.1:0-37591 GCA_048881705.1 Candidatus Heimdallarchaeota archaeon
TAGAGGATGAAAAGGTAAGAAGTGGCATTAAAGTTCGATTATTACAATGAACTGGACAATTTTCAAATTTTTAAATCTTTTCTTTAGAAAATAATCCCCCAATTTCCCTGGTATCTCCTTATTCCACTCTCAATTCAAAATTATCTGCCGTTATAGAGCCTTTGACAAAGATAATCGTCCAAATCCACTTTTGCTAATGAATTACATGTGTTTTCGATGGAATAATCCACTCGCTTAAGTTGAGCTTTAATATCGGTGTCTGTTATATCCACAATTGCATAGCTTGCTCTAGGATCTCCATCTCTAGGCTGACCAACCGATCCAGGGTTTATTACGTATCGTCCGCGAAACTTGTATGAGAATGCGATATGAGTATGACCAAATATTACCATGTCCCATTTTTTTAGCCAGCCTCGCATTCTAGTTTTCTGTTCAGCTATCAGTCCTCCAGGCCCCTGATAAACTATGAAATATTCCCATTTTTCCTCAGGTGTTCCGTGAACTAGTAAAATCTTCTTTGATTCCGCTGTTATCTCCTTTTGGATGGGAAGTGCCCTTAGATACTGCATCTGCTCAGTATCCAGGAGTTCGTTTCTTGTCCATACCAAGGCCTTACGGGCAATATGGTTAAACCACTCAATTTCGTTCTCAAACTCTTCCTGTCCATTAACCCTCACCACCTCATCATGATTTCCTACGATAACTCCTTTTCCGCAGGTTTCTCGCACCAAACTGATCGACTCTCGTGGGTGCGCATAATACCCAACCAGATCCCCATTACAGCAAAATAGATCAGCTCCACCGTGATCATCAATATCCCGTAAAACCGTTTTTAGCGCTTCCAAATTGCCGTGAATGTCAGAAATGAAGGCAATTCGCAATGATCTAGCTCCAAGTTTGTCAAGAGATGAAGACCATCATTATTCCGATCTCCGACGAAGATTTTCCATTAGCTCCTTATTCTGAGTTTCGAGAATTTTGATTCGCTCTTCTTTCGCGTTAATTTGGGCTGTTTTAGATTTCAGGTCATCCCTCGTAAGTTCTAGCTCGCGCTGTACTGAAACGATCTTGTTTTCGCTAGTATTTAGCTTTTGGTCGAATTCAGTTTTCAGGGCGGAAAAATCCGCTTCCAACTTGATAACCTGCTGATTCAATTCTTCATTCTTCCTGCTTAACTCTTCCCCTTCCTTTTTAAGGTTTATATTGGCTTGATGGAGCTGATTCAGTCTGTCTGGCATTTTTTCAGCAATTTCCGATGCCCGAGTTAAGTTTTGTTTAACTTTGGTCGTTTGGGTAGCAATTTTCTCAAGAGAATTCGACAAGATACTTCACCTAACCGAGGTTATATTGAGCTTAGGTTTTTTAAGGATTTTTTTTATAGTTCGAAATCTTGTTTCAAGATAGTGCAAGGATCAGTCGAAAACCATTCTTAATTTATCGTTAAGTGAATAATATGCGTTATGGCCTTGCGAGATTATCTAGTTTCTATTTTATGCTAGCAGGAGAGCCCATTTTCAAAATTAAACTGATTTTAGGAGGGATTTAGGATAGGAATATGCATCTCTAATGTTGAAAGGAACGGTTTTATATGAGAAACTTAATACATTTATTCACCACGCGTCGGACTCAAATCGCATTCTCTCTTTCCTTTGCGGATCACATAAGAAGTAATAAAACCAATTAACTTTAAACGTAAATTCGAGTTTTTATGTATCTCATTTAAGTGTTGATAACATGAAACTAATCAGTTTTAAAGCACCGAATACATATCTGGAAGGACTCGATGAGTTAGTGCGGAATGGAGTCTATAGTTCTCGATCTGAAGCCATTCGGACTGCAATCCGAGATTTGTTAAGGCGTGAACTGGAATGGGGAACCACATCCCCTCCGACATCAAGATAAACCCGAATGAAATTTGTAATCGCAGTTACGAAGGAGATATTCCTGATAGCACTCTCCTCCGCTCTTTCGAACTTCAATTTAAAGTTTTTCATTTGTCTACTATGTTCTGGTGACAAAAAATGACCCAGGAAGTAACGGAAGATCGACCCCCTCAAATAGTAAAAAAGCGAACCCTTTCTGACAATATAAGAGCCTTCAAATATATTCTTACAACCGTGCGAGCCAATACTAAATTCTTAATTCGAATTGCGCTTCGAGAACTCAAATATTTTATTCCGTTGCGCGATTTGATTATTTTGTATATCTGGGTCCTTATGGGGATGATAGTTTTTGTTGTTTTTCTTGTATTGATTCTACCCTTTGTACTGAGTCTAATTCCAGGTGATCCATTTTTCGCCGTAGGACTCCAATCTACTTTGATCAGTGTTATTTTCACGGCGCCCATGTTAGGATGGGCTTCTGGAATTATCGGTGTAACTACAATTGTAGCAAGATTAATGATTAAGTCGCCTATCTCGAAATATACCGATAAAAATAGCACGAAAAAAGATGTAACGTATGTCTTTGGAACTTCAAGACCTGCAGAACGATTTTTATTCGAAATGGTATACCAGTATGCCTATGAAGAAAAAGTATCATTAATTGCTGACGCGGACCTTCTCTGGGTTCGTACTCTGAAGGGTCGAATCGATACATACGTAGTGGAAGATTTCAAAGAATTTGAGAAAGAAAATCTGTATGAAATCATTGGATTTCAGAATGCAATTCGCATCATGGTTTTAACAGAAAGCATAGAGCTGAATCAAAATATTCTGACCAATATCCGCAAAATTCGCCCTAATATCGACATTATCCTCCTCTCTCAACATACGCCAGCATGGGTGTTTAGTGAACTTGTTCAAGATCCCCACCTTTCAATCTTGGAAGATTTGGAGGTAACTGTTGAAGCTTTAGTTACATCACTGTCTTTAGATTTCGATTATCCCTCAACAGTTGAAATTGATGTTCCACGAACTTATATTGGGTCGACCGGAGACGATTTTAGCGCGGATATACCGAGATTGACGATTCTCCTGATTCGTAGAGGTGATATACTCCTACCTCCTCATGAACGACTTCAACAGGGAGATAGGGTTGTGATTCATTATATCGCAGATCCTTTAGGTAATTACAACATGATGCTCGCAAACCGGGTCGTCACAGAACTACCATCACAGTCAAAACAACCCAAAAAGAAGAACACCAAAGACAAAACTAAAGCCCAGGATCATCGGTCGAATAACAAACCGACTGCAACCATTCCTCCTCAAGATGAGGAAACGAAACAGTTTAAGTTAACTTCTTCTGGAGAAGAGAACACTTAGGTGCCTGAAATGAGCTTCCTTTTTAAAAAGCGACAAATCAGAAAATTTGCCGAGAAGGCCGTAGAAAGGCAGAACAGTATTTTTGTATTTGGTAGTAACATTTTTGCTGAAGCATTTTTGGAAAGACTTATAGAAATTGGTGCGCAGTCAAAAGTAGCACTAATCGCGGACCGGAAGTTTGACTGGATAGAAGAGATCCGAGAACAGGATGTACTCGTCCTAGTGGAAGAAAGAAAGGATGAGTATGGTAAGCGTAATCTTTATGAAAATATCGGCTTCCAACATGCAGAAAAAGTCATTATCTTACACGAGGATCCAGTAATAATTCAAAATATCATGTCATTCATCGCAAATACCGAATTAAAAGTAATTCTCTTAGCCCAATTTGCTCCACCCTTTGTACATTATTTGGGAGGACAGAAGTCGGAACAGATAATCATTGTTGATAATTTGTTTCAAATCGTAAGAGAACTATATAACCAAATGGATCTACAATTAAGTAAACCTCCCGTAGTTTCGATTCCAATACCAAAGAGCCGTATAAATAGATCTCTTGAAGATTTGAAGATTCCTTCTGTTAGGGTACTTAGTATATACCGTGAAGAAGATGAACGCAAAATCCTTCCACTTACTGAACTTG
Source organism: Candidatus Heimdallarchaeota archaeon (assembly GCA_048881705.1). Taxonomy (GTDB): domain Archaea; phylum Asgardarchaeota; class Heimdallarchaeia; order Hodarchaeales; family Hodarchaeaceae; genus Hodarchaeum. The sequence goes on from JBHLSH010000034.1 coordinate 3,907, forward strand.
CTCGATCGACCGATAGGTTGATGCTTTACTTGGAAAAACCAGACTCGCTCTCCACGTTGGTAGACTTTCTCGACAAGCTCTGAGTTTCATAAAGCCTTAAAGGGTAACCTCGTAGCAAATCAATTCTTCATCCACGGCTGTTCGGCTGGCTATTCTTTTTAATTGAAACTGATTCTCAAATAGGGTCTCTATCTCCTCATTTTTGTTTAGATTTGAGGTAAGAAAGAAAGCCCGTTCAAAGGTAAATGGAGATAAACCAGCGAGAAATTGTTGGATAACAGTGATCCCTCCTGGGCCGGCTGCCCAACTCCGAATTAATGGATCTTTCCTCTGAAATTCTGTAAGCGAGGTCAGCAAGTATGGTGGATTGAAAAATATGATATCTGGACTGAATTTCTCAAAAACGAAAGGATCCAAGATATTGGTACAGATAATCTCAAAATTCTTACGGGGAAGAAAACGCTTCAGATTTTCCTGTGCGAACTGAGCCGCTTCAAAAACGATATCAACACCTATGATCCGTGTATTGGGGAACTGTTGGGCTAGATTCAATGATATATAACCCGTTCCAATACCCAGCTCACATAAAACCACTTCCTTTCTCTTTTTGTATTCGGGATATGTGAGAACTTCTGTTAATACATCTAATAAGAACCAGGAGTCTTCTTGAGGAGGATAAACCTTGCTGCTAGTTTTAATGGTGAAATGCACATCCAGAGATAATTTAAATCTCAACCCGTTCTGAAAAGCAACAATAAATTGAATTAGCCCGAAGTTAGGCTTCTTTCAACCTGGATCAGAGTTTCCTCAACACCTTTCTTTACACGATCGGAATAAATCGCTGCGGAATAACGAATGATATTCATATAAAACTTATTTTCTTCTAAAAGAGAATGCCAATTTACTAGTAGCATGGCTTTGTTTAGAGTAATCTCTTTTCCATGATGGTGTCTTTCCCAAACCAGATCCGAATAATTACATCCGAAATTAGGTATTGCTGCGAGAATACGATGAATACTATGGTCTGCTTCATGCTGAGATTCAATTCCGACTCGTTCACCCAATAAATTAGTAAGAGATTTCATGGCCCGCTCCGAAACAACTCCCAAATCGATTGCGGGGACTAAAATCTTGTTTCCACGTTCAAAAAACGTTATAGCAGGATCTGAACTAAAATATTCCTTTCTGATCGCGGCGCCAATATCCTGTAGTAATTGTGTTAAGATTTCATTGGTTTGTTGACCTATGACTTCTGCGTACGACTGGAAGATATCATTATGGATTTCAAGATTAAGATTCGAAGTAGCTTCTTTTAAGAAAGGGAATGCCTCTTTATTCACTAGGGCATTTGTTAACGCAATCTGAAGCGACCGAGGAAGGGAACGGCTATTGGCAAAAAATTCGTATGCTCCCAAGTTATCAAACGTAATAATAGACTCTTTCTTCATACGTTTTTCGATAGTAGACTCTATATTCGCTACAATTGAAGAGTGAGACTTGAAGATGTCCATATTACCACGGGAAAAAGACTTCCGATCGAATCGGAGATACGCTGCGGGCTGCCCTGCTTGAGAATAGGCTTTCTGCAGACTTTTTCTAAGGCCCTGAACACGTTTATCTGCAGAAGAAGCCAGAGAAGAATATCTCTTGTCAATATTTCCCCGCTGTTTTTGGATTATCTTCTGGAGCCCGTCACGTGCTTGATTTATAAAGCCAAAATCTGATATTTCATCTTGAAATTTTTTCTCTGAAATTTTCTCTGCCAAAAATTCCTTTGCCGTTGAAGCCGCTTTATCCAATGAAGATTCCATTTTTTGGATGACCTTGTGGTAATCAGCCTTGATATCCTGAAAGACAGATTCGATTGATGATGCGACAGGATTGTTTTTGTCAAAAAGAACATTTACTTCCTCTATTTCGGTGCTAGAGTAACCGTTAGAAATAACCTTTGGAGATTTTCCCAAAAACCTTTCAATACCTTTTGCGCGTTTTTCAAACCCTTTTCCTAGCTCTTCCAAGCGTTTTTCGATGAGGTCTTTTTCCTCGTCGATATACTCAACACTCGCCTTACCAATAGCTGAAACAAGTGTATCGACATCCAAATTCGTCAGGTCAAAATTTCCGTCAAAATTTTTTATATCGGGATAGGCCAAGGTAAAGTCAAACTTAGATCGTTCCGCTTCCAATAACGTGTACGCAGAGACCAAAAATCCTAGTTTAAGTAGATCATAGAGGAAATTGTCGTAGTTCTTTAGGGTTCGAACCATGTAATTGTCCGTGGTGTTTCGTCCCAAAGTAGTTTCAGCTATTAGGGCGTTTACTGCAAAACCCAATCCTGCGAATAAACCCCGATAAAATGGAAGAACGTCGCTAGCCTTCTTAACAGTGAAGGAAATGGGCGCTGCCTTAGTGAGCTTGTACCGTGTAACCTGTTTAGTTACCTCAGCATAATGAGACTCTGGAATCTCGTCTTTAATCAGGGGTAGCACACTTTCTAATTCAACTCTTGTTTCCATGGAGATTAATTTGAAGATAAATTGAACATATTTCCAGGCCGAGGAAGTTAAACCTGTTGTAAACTGCTCACCAAAATACCTTATGTAGGGTATTACCATTTCCTGTTCTTTTTCCCCCGTGTTGTTAAAAAGAAGGTTCACAATACGTGTCAGAGTTCCTCCCAGATCAAACTCCTCACTAATTCTGTTGTTCAGATCTTCAATAAGCGAGGCAAAATTCGCAATACTCGGATCCGCGAGGTAAAGAAGGGGAAATTCTCGTAAGAACTTCGATAAAACCTCCTCTTCCAATCTTGCTGCCAAGTTTGCCTTAGAAACTTCTTGCAAACTGAATTCTTCAAGGATATCCCGCAATTCATTTTTTTCAAACTCTTGAAGAGTCTCTTCCAAGCCCGCTTGTACGTTCAGCTGTTCGATTGTTTCATGAACATACTTGGAGAGTTCCTTTCGAATTTTTTTAGTGCTGATTTTGGGATACTGAACCAAAGCATGTGGCCGCTCGCTAGTAAGAAGCTCAAGTAGGTCGGTCGTGAAATCTTCAGTTAAAGATGATTGTTTGCTTCTGATTTCGTCTTTAAGAGCATGATAAGTTCCCTTAAGCTCTGAAATGCTTACCAAAGTTGTACTATACTCATAATCGTTGATCGATTTATTCAACATCTCTTGTACTGCGTTTTTAAAAGGTTCTTCACTTGTTGGAATAGAGACCTGTTTGCGTGCTTCATTTATTACCTTGAAGAATGTTTCCAGAATTTCATCTACCCCTAGGGTAACGTAGAAATCCTGGGTTTTTTTGAATTCCTCTGTCTTCAGCGTTTCTCGTGCAAAGCGACTCACTAATTCTTCGTAATACTGAACCAGTTCGGGTGCCACTGTTTGACGAGATTCAGAAATTAGTAAGAATTGCCCAACCAATTCCAAATTCTCACTCTTGACCAAAAATCGGCCTGTTTTATTGTAATGACTTCCTCCTACAAATCTTCCAGTATCACCCCCGACCTCCCCTCCAATCATGGCTTGAACCGCAGTAAGTCCGCCTGTATATACCTGTTCGTCCAGATCGGAGCGAAGGCCTGGTTGTCCCAAGCTAATAAGGGACATTCCCGATGCGGTTGCGAGCGATACCCAAACCACTGGATTATAATCATATTCAGGCATTCTTAGAACCCTTTACACGTTTTTACGCCTATAGAAATATTTTTTTGGAGATAAGATACCAGACATCTTGATCCTTCATTAATGGTCAGGATATCAGGAACGTAAACTTATCGGATTCTATATGTTTTTAGTCCTTCCCTATCTGGTCCTCCTTCGCGAAAGTGTAAACAATAGCTTAAATACTACTCTTAGCACACCTCCCATGTAGGTGTGGAAGATTTTCAGGAAAAATCTGCGAGACATGCTCAACCAGATGGGCATGCCCGACGTTGACGATGAGATCTTAGACTCATTACAGCGCCAGTTGTTCAGTTTCCTCGAGTTCGAGAACAGCCTTATTGCTGGGGGAATTACTTTTAAAACGGGATGCATGCTTTCCACCCTTCAAGTTCAAAATTATCAGGAAATTCGGGATCAATTACACCAAAATTATCAGGGTGGACTCCCTTCGGAAAAAATGAACCTTCGACTTATCATGACAAGCTTATGTCTGTACTTAAAGGAAGATCACTGCTGTCAGGTGACGGGGGAAAATTGTGAATTCCAAAACGGCACGAGATGGCATGAATGCGAAATCGTGCAGGCATCATGTGAAGAATTAACCACTGATAAATTTTCGTGGAAGTAATTTAACGTTAACCTACTCATTCCGGTTTATTGGAATTCCGCAGGCTTTGACTATCATATTCAACAAAAGAGAGGCCCCCAATCCATGTTTGGCGGACATAGGGAGAATACGTAGATTTCGAGCCCGAGCCCAATTTTCCATCCGCTTTGGAACCTCTTTTTTTGTTTCCTCTGCTTTATTCCCGACTATTAGGATTGGGACACTTTCAGCCAGTTCCCTTACCTTTTCATATAATTCCATTACTTCTTCCTGGGATTTTTTGTTCTGGTGATCGAATACTAATACCATGCATCCTGTATTCTTTACGAGTGATGGTAATAGATCATGGTAAATCTCATTCCCAGAAACATCCCAAAACTGCAGATAGTAATGGTTCTCATTGATATGGGCCTCTAGATTGTGGATCCTAACCCCAATTGTCGGAAGGTATTTGTCACTTGGAGGAAGGTTTAGAAGACGGCGAAGGAGCGAGGTTTTTCCAACTTTTCGGCTCCCCCAAAGTACTACTTTCGCATAGGAGGATAAGAGTTCACTTGATACCAAGAATCCTGTCACATCCGAGGTTGTGCGCCTATAAACGTATTTTCTCGAATGCTATTTCAGGGCGACGGGAATCAGGAGCTACTACTTCTTTCCAGAGTGTAAATGGGATTAATCTCTGTTTACCAAAATCCGTAACTACAATCCCCGGATATTTCTGAAGAACCTGGAGCGCAGTCCAGGAAAACCCTTTTTGTGATACTAAAAAGATTTCGGAAACGCCATTAAACTTGGATTGATCATCAGGGTTGAGTAATGGCCGAATTACTTTCTCCAGGTCTATAACCTCCGCAACACCTGGGAAACAATATATCCAGATTCGCATACCATTTGGATCATATGCCAACATGTCAGCAGGCCCTGATTGAACCAAAGCCCCCGAGGGAGAAATGAAAAGAATACTGGCAATGTTCGCTGCGTAGACAGAAAACCGGAGAGCAAGACCACCTTCAATGGTTGGATCCCGACCGACCAAGACTGCATGAAGAATTTCAATAAAATTCGGTGATACACTTCCAAGAGTGACGAGGATTGAATCCGGGTCACCATTGAGGTTTGAAAGAACTGTTTCACTGATTCCGAAATCTCTTGCAAAATTGGTTATGATCTGGGGTGTAAGCCCTGATAAATGAGTTAATTCGGTAATAAGGGACTGGTGAAAAGCACTAATAGATTTAAGATCATAAAGCAATGATAATGAAGATTTAATCTTGATTCTTGGAAGTAAAGATGGCCTAAACTTCCCGCTCCGGCTAAGTAATTTGTTATCCATTAGAAATCTAGCTTTTTCTAATGCTATCTCATCAAAAGGTTTGGGGATCAGCTCATTTCCGCATTCTACGCAAAATAGCTCAGATTCTTCAGATCCGGGTTTTAAAAACCGTTCAGCTACTCCAACTTCACAAAAATACGCGGACCGACAGGTTGCACAGTAATGAGCTGTACTGTCATCATCAATGTTTCGGCTCCTACCTCTAGGTTCAATGCAGGTCGTGCAACGCGCATCACAGTGTATTTTCATTTCCGCCAAAACCAGATTCCTTAGGGTCAGTAAACACCCTCAACACCATCGTATTTAAATTTTGTCCATCGCTCCTCTGAATGAGAAGAGGAACTATCGTATTCTCTGTAGAACCGATAGTACTCGTTTTTTGTTTCGTGATAGCCAACTAGGGTTTACATCAAGAGCTTTTGCTATAGTTGCTATTGACAAGTGCTCGTTATTTCTCTGGCAAACCATATAACTGAGTATCCCCACAAGTGTACGTGCATGTAGCCTTGATTCGGGGTTCTCCTCATAGTAATAATAAATTCCAGCCTTAATATTGGAAATGGTTCTTTTGCTGAGGGATAAATCGTACTTCAATATATCAAGAACTTCAAGTGCTTCTTCGCGAGCGGGACTTGAACTTTTATATGAGAAACGAAGGTTGTCATCTTGATTGGAATTATTCAAGGTGTGAGCACTCAATTGAATTTTCGGGATGTTATTAGTTAATAATATTCCGTTAAAGATGTAGAGAGAGGAGTGAAAATGACGAGATATGGAACGTTCTCAAGTTTGAGGCCCTTTAGGCCTTAGGGCAAAAAACCATTAACCTCAAACTTGCTGGTGGTCTTATGAGGCACCAACATCAAAATATCGTAAAGAATTACCTCCTTCGTTTATACCGGGGAGATGACATCTTCAATGAGATCGAAGAATTTTGTGAACGTTATAAGATAGAAGGAGGGATAATTCATGGAATGGGAGCTGTTTCAAAGGCCAATATCGGTTTTTTTGACGGGCAGAAGTATCTCGAAATGGTATTTGATGAGAATCTAGAAATTCTTGCTCTTTCTGGTAATATAGCAAAAGGGAAACAGCCCATTATACATCTTCATGGAGTATTCGGAAAAAGAGATGGTTCAAGTATCGGAGGCCACATCTTTCCCGGATGTGTCGTATCTGTAACTTGTGAAGTTAATATTCTTCAGACGAATCCGCCACCGACACGGACGCCTGATCCCAAAACTGGATTGAATCTGCTTGATCTGCCCGATAGCTAACGAAGCCAGCATTAATCACTCCAAATGTATTTATCATAGCACTAGAAAGGTGACAGACGCTATGAAACAAGTAATTTCGGTCGGAACTACTTTGGGATCTTATTCTCCTGCGATTCTTGCCACTGGCAGCAAACAGGTTTTCGTATCGGGACAAATTGCGGTTGACTTAGAATCTGATATTCGAACTCAGACCAGGCAAGCGATCAAAAAAATCGAGGCCGTTCTCGAATCTGTAAGCTTCTATCTTAGTGACATCGTCAAAACAACGCTCTATCTGACTGATATCTCTCTATTTGATACAGTAAATAGGGAATATGCATTGTTTTTTCCCAGTGAGCCCCCCGCTCGCGTAACGGTTCAGGTGGCTGCTTTACCAAAAAACGCCCTTATCATGATTGACGCGATTGCAGTAAGAGACTAAAGATTCCTATCACAGAAAAAGCGACATTGACTACAGATATTCCACTTCTAGTTGGCCTGAGCTGTCCTCAATGCTTTTTGCTGCTGTAACCAGAATATAGGGCACCTCACGTTGGACAAGGTAATCGAGAATCATTGAAAATCGACTGGGATCGTAATCCAGCGTAACTTTGTCCAAGCAGAAAATTGGATAATCCTTCACGTATTCCTCACGTCCTGCAAGCATGCAGATTAAAGCAATCGTTATCCGCTCGGAATCACTCAATGATTCGATAGGCTGATCAATGGTAGCGCCTCTCCTTTTTCGCTTCACAATAAGGCGAAACTCGTTATCGATTTTGATTTCTTCGAAATCTTGAAACTTTAGTCGAGAATAAACGAACTTGATCTGAGCGTTGAAGTTTTCAAGAACTAGCATTTTAACAATTTTTTCCCTAGATTCAAGATGTTCTTGAAATATCTCGTAAAATTCATGCTCGGCCTGAACCAGATCCGCCTGGTCCATTCGATCAGATTTTTCACCAATCTGCTTTTCTACGTGTTCAATTTTTCCCGAAATCCGTTGGATTTTTGCGTCAAGGTCAGTAATCAATTCGATTTTAGTTTTTAAATCGTCGTCGATCGATTTTTCTAGAATTTTCAATTCTGATGATTTTATCTCCAAGGTTTTTTCACTGGAATCTATCTCCTCCTCCTTTTCCTGCATCTCACGGTTAAGACGACGGATTTCTTTTTGAGCTTTGTTTATCCTAAGTTGATTGTCATTTTTTATTCGGTGAACTTGTAATTCAAGATCTTCCTTTCTACGCTCCAAATCATCAATCTGAAATTCATATTCCCTCATTCGCTTGGATTGGTGCGAATCTTCGACCAGTAGTTTGTCTTCTCGATTTTTCGCATTTTTTTCGCTATAGGGGCGTCCGCAAATTATACATTTAGACAAATCCATTGAACGACTTAGAGAAATCCAGTTCCTCACCTCTTTAATTGCCTTCTCTGTTTCTCGTTTCTCTTGTTTGACTTCTTGAAGGAACTTCCGTGTTTCTTTTGTTCGGGTTATCAGATGGCTTATTTCCTGCTCCACCCGAGGATGATCATTCATGAAATTCTTGATTTCCTCCTCCATCCGATCTGAGAGCTTTTGTTGATCGCGTATTCTCGCCTTGTCTAGTTTAATTATATCTTGAGCCGCCTCGATTTTGTTTTTTAGGTTGGCAACTTCTTTCGTGAGCTCTTGGAAACGTGCCTCCGAATCCTTAAGGGATTGAATTTCCTCAAGGTTAATTTTTGGGAGGGATCTTCTCTCTTTTTCCGTATTACTAAGCTCTCGCTCCAGATTCGATCGTTCTTTTCTTAAATTCTCAACGTCCGACTCATAAACTAAATAAATTCGGAGATCTTTCTTTAAACTTGAAAGACGATTCTTTATGACTGATATGAGATAAGAATAATACTTTACATCTGAGTATTGGGTAAGAAGTTCTTCTAAATTTCTTCCTGTGGTAATGGAAGTTATAAGTTTGTTGTCTGGAGTTGCCAAGCTAAAAAGATTCACTTTCTGGTTCTCGGGATGGAAGGTACCTCCAACCACCGTGATCTTTTTACCGTCAATATTAAAATGTCTCTCTGTTTTCCCATAACCTTCCATATCTAGTTTGACTGAACTTGATTTTGTGAATAGATTGAAATAGTATCTTCTCTTTGATATTTTACTATCAGGCATATTAAGAAGTTCGATTCCACGAACAAATGATGATTTCCCAATCGCGTTAGGTGCTGTAATCAAGTTCTTGCCCTGTCGGAAGTTAAGAGTAAGTTCATCTATGCCCCCAATATTTTGTAATGTTATAGTAAGTGTCATTATGTCTCATCGCGCCATTTTAAAGCATAGGATTGAAGCTTTTTAAAGAGGGGATCAGAAGTTTTTAAGGAAGTTGCGGGCAGCGAACCCAGTTCTTTCAAATGAAGAACTAGTTGTTCCTCTACGTGGCTGAGAAGCTTTTTCTTTTTCTCTGACAACCTTTCGACCTCTTCCTTTCTTTTCGGCATGTTTGTGCCTCTTTAACGCAGGCTTAATAGGACCGAGAATCGTTTTTTCTCTAACTGGTCAAGTGTGGTGAAAAACTCTGGATCATCAATCGCGCTATCCATTGCATCAAGACCTTCCCTTTCGACATGGAATGCCACTTTTGTCAAGTCTGAATCGTTCTCCAAGTCATCCAGGCGTACAGGTTCTAATACGGAGATTTCAATGTTGCCCCTTTCCTTTCGCCACTCAGTCAATATCAATGCTAAGGTTTTTCCACAATTACGCATTGTAAATACGCCCTCACTAATCTTTTCAACAAAAAGCTCAGGATATTGCGTATAAAATCGACTCCACTTTCTACGTAATTGGGTTGTACGCGTGTACACCAAGATAAATGCTATAAACTACACCTCCAATTGCCACTATCCGACGTTCAGACCGATTTTGGAAGGATGCGGTACGTTCCACCTTATAGGTTAATATTTTTGCCCACTTGGGAAGGAAACAGTTTGTCGACACCGAGAAATCAGATTTATCTTTCCAGATCTATGAAGAGGAACTTGGCAATCGTAAGGTTAAGAGAAATATGGATTAAAATGTCGGTTCATGACACTGTATAAGGAAATCTCATCCCAATTTTAAACGTATACTGTTTTCATCCTGGGAAAAGGGAGTGATTTCCATAAGGTTGCTTCCAACTTTAAATGCCATTCTTTTTTTTTCTGCACATTAAGGACATTTGCTATTGCTTTTCAATGGCATAAACCATAAAAGATATTTATTTGATTTTGCGTGGACTTCATTCAGCTAAGGATTTTTTAATGCCATAATCGCGGTTTTAGGGCGTTTTACGGGAATAGTTGCCATATGAATAAGGAAAGCGAAAAATACATCGATATCCACTGCCATCTTCCCGTGAACTACTTTTATCGAAAAATCGACACATTGATGGAACAGTATAAACTCAAGGGAATCCAAAAAATAGTCTCGATGAGCCAGGATCATAAGGAAGCAAGAAGGTCCTTAGAACTCGCACACAAGTTTCCTTCTTGTATAATTCCGACTCTCGGAATTCACCCTTGGAAAGCTCACAAGAAACTCAACGAACTTGAGATTTGTGATGAAATACTGGGACAAAACCCAAATATTCGTGTCTTGGGAGAAGTTGGGCTAGATTACCACTTTATAACTCAGCCAGCACGGTATACAAGTCAAAAGGAAGTGTTTAATCACTTTCTCAAATTAGCTGAACGTAGGCGACTTCCAATGATGCTCCATGTGAAAGGAGCAGAGAGCGAAGTTGCAGATTATATCGAAACCAGTAGTTTACCTGGAAACTTTTTTTGTATTCACTGGTTTTCGGGGCCAAGCCCTATCCTAGATCGCCTAGCCGATCTTGATTGTTATTTCTCCTGTGGTCCAGCTTTAGATTATTCTCCAAAACATCAGATGGTTGCAAAAGTTGTCCACCTCGATCGAATCCTAACCGAATCTGACGGAAATGTCAAATACCGAGGTAAAGTTGGACACCCTGGGCTTATGCCAAAGGTAATCGAGGCCATTTCCTCCCTCAAAAAACGCGATAGAGATGAGGTTCAGGATTCAGTTCTCAAAAATAGTTACAGATATCTCAAGATAACTATTCCCGAATTTTTGGAATGATATTCCTTTTTTTATGCGCAGATTATATCATCCGTTTTTAACTCCGCTATTCACAATAGAGCAGGTTGAACTGTGCCTTGGCTTTTTGTAGCCGCATAATGAACAGAAATCAGGCCTGGTGTATACAGGAATTCCTTCTTTACGGATCTGTGAAACACGATGCAGTGGAATGGAATCTTCACGCTGTCTTGTTAGGAATTCGTGAAACGATAGTTCAATGAAATCATTAAAATCACGGAAAACAATAGAGTATCGGCCTTGATCTTCATTACCATATAGGATACGGGAAAACCATTCCTCTAGTTGACCTTTTTTTCTAGGCATTCACTTTGTCTTTCCTATTTTGGAAATTACATGGAGAATAATTCATACCCCCTTGGTTGTTTCGAATACCAATTTCCCATACCAGACAGCCCCTGAATTAAAACCAAATAGTCTAAATGATTATCATTGAATCAGATTTTGAGCGAATTCTTGCTTGAGAAACTTCACGATAAAATCCTTGGGGAACAGCGATTTTCCCTCCTCCTTCAACATAACTAAATCTTTTGAAAAAGATGATTCAATATAGTTCAGAAAGGATTCCGCAATTACTCTGGAAGTTACTGGGTCGGATTTTTTATCTGTTACTATTGCACACATGACACCTTCACGCTTTACCATGAGAATACGCCCGCTTTCAGTAGTAACAGAGTTAAGTCCCTCGCTTGGACCAATCACACCACTTGCAAATTGATCTAGGGCGTATAAAAACCCTGGAACAACATCCTCGCTTAGCTCACCACCATTGTTGCTGGTAAATCGGTGGGATGCAATTGGAATACCCGTAGGAAGATATAGATATATTCCAACCAGTTTTATTTTCTTCTGTGAAACATCTTGAATGATCTTTTGAGAAAACCAATCGAAAGCATCGGTTAAGTTTTTACCGCTTTTGTTAGAAACTTCGAAAAGACGAAAAGATCTGGCAGAATTTTGCTTAGGAAGATTTGCAAGCCCGATACGGTCTATCAGTTCATCTAACTCGATGTGGGGTAAATCCGATTTGTTCGCAAGGATAAGTAAAGGAACTCTAGTATTCCACTCAAGGCATTTCCAGAACCAATTTGTGGCTTCAGCAAGCTTGTTCTGATCGTTCACATCGATGACGAATATTATACCTTGAGACAACTGTACATAAGTCTTCCAAAATAACTCACGAAACTTGAGATGACCTCCCAGATCAAAAAGTTGAAAGAGCTGACCACGAATATCAGCTGTTTCTACATCTAGTCCCCTAGTAACTGTATAAGCTGGTTCGAAACGTCCCGTTTGGAGTCGGTTCGTCAGAGTGGTCTTTCCCGCGTTTTCGAGTCCCACAATGGCTATGGGGATTCGCTTCTCTGAATTTTCTTGCAATTTCAACCTATCCACTTATACAGGCCGATTCTTACGGAACCTACTAATTTTGTCCTTTATTACCACTCGCCTTTCTTGATTCAGACCTGGTTTTAAAACTGATCTAAAGAATTCATACTAATGATTTATCAGATCGGAGTTTACGTTTGTAATATCAGCTCCCGGATGAATTTGAACTATTTATAACCAGAAACTTCAATAGGACAAGATAGGAAATTCGATGGTACACTAGCGAATTTTGACCCCGCAAACGGATGGCTTTATCCAGAGGTTTTTATCATCGTCACGATCGAAATTGAAGGCTATCAGGATTTCATTGAATCCTCAAGCAAATTGCTAACGCTATTAGATCTCCTAAAGGGAAAAACAGGTAAAAAAAGATTTCTCTCCTTGTGTGGCGGAACTGGAAGATGCGGAAGGTGTAGAGTTAAAATCATCACAGAAGATCGGTCAGATGTAATGAAACCTAATTTGACAGAAAAACAGCTCCTTGGTGCAACGGTCGATGAGGGTATTCGTCTAGCGTGTCAGTTCGTACCCACAAAGAACTTGAAGGTGATTCCCATTGATTTTCAAGAACTTCAGGTAAGTGATTTCAAGATTCAAGATTCATATCAAAACTTTAGACTTATATATCCCTATAATCCCCGTTTCGAAACGATAACCATCAATTTGACCCCTGCTACGCTTGAAACACCCTTAGATGATTTCACACGTTTAAAAAGAGCTCTACTGAACCGATTTCCTAAAATAACGAGACTGAATATTAAGAAATCAACCTTAAACGGACTTTATGATAAAACTCGAAGAACACAGAACGCAATCAGGGTCATCCTAGATAAGGAGAATCAAACAATAGCAAGGATTAAGCCCCTTGACACATCCATTAATGAGCGATTGCTTGGTGTCGTTGTTGACATTGGTACCACATCAATCGTGACAACGTTGATCGATCTAGAGTCAGGCCGTATAATTGGCGCGAAGTCTGTTCTCAATCCCCAGATTGAGCACGGTCGTGATGTCATGTCACGCTTATCTTATGCTCTTGGCTCTTCCTCCAACAGGCGAGAATTACAACAAGCAATACTTCACGAAATACGGAATCTGATCGACGGTATGCTTCGTGACTCCACCTTGAGGAACCAGACCGTATCTTCCATCGTCGAATTGGTCGTTGTAGGCAATTCAGTTATGCATCACCTATTCTTATGTTTGCCCATCGATGGATTGGCGCGTGCCCCGTATATCCCTGTTATTACTCAAGGCCTATCTTACACTGTTGGTGAGATCGATGAAGGTAACATTATGGGATTACCCAACACTTCAGCCATATCATTACCCCCACTTATTGGAGGATTTATTGGTTCCGATGCGGTTGTGGACATATTATATTCAGATCTTCCAAAACGTATGGGAACTCATTTGCTGATCGACTTTGGCACTAATTCCGAGATAATTTTAGCAAAAAATGGTGTCATCTACGCGGCTTCTGTTGCTGCTGGCGGTGCTTTTGAAGGACAACATATTTCCTGTGGGATGCGGGGGATTATCGGGGCCATCGAGTCATTTTGGATAACAAACGACACCTTTCATTATCTTACGATTGGTTCTGCGCCCCCAAGAGGAATTTGTGGATCAGGCATTATTGATATCCTGGCCTCATTACGAATTCATGGTTTTCTTGATCGACGAGGGCGCCTTTTTTCACGAAAGGGTTCGGTCGAAAAGGATCTAATCATTGTACCCGAAAGATCCGTAAACAATCCTGAGCACAAAGCCATCATCCTTACGCGAGAAGATATTGTTGAGGTTCAGAAGGCAAAAGCGGCTACTTTTGCAGCGATCCGGGCTTTAACAAACGAGATTGACATAACTATTTCGGAAATTGACACTGTTTCTATCGCTGGTGTATTTGGATCCAAATTAAATATAGAGAATGCCAGAATCATTGGACTTCTGCCAAATCTTCCGCCAACACGGTTCAAAGCGTACGGAAATGCCGCCGAACGAGGGGGAAGAACATTTTTAATTTCTCTTGAAGCACGAGAGGCCTCAGAGATAATATCAAGAAAGGTACAAAGAATGGAACTTTCTACAGTTACCAATTTTCAAGAATTCTTTACAGAAGAATTATTTTTCCCACCTTTAAAAGAAAATGATCTTAAGACTGATTAAATGATGAATTTCATACTGAAAAAGCTTTTAGGTGTCCCGTTCTTAATTATATTCATGGATCTGGGATTTCTTCTATTTGAAAGAGAAATTTTTTTGGAAATGACGACTCTAGTTCCGATCCTTCTTATAGATATGTTTATTGGCATTGATATCGTGATAAGACCATTATCCACCAAAAAAGATCAATTTAATCGCTCGATTTTAATCTTTTCATTCCTAGCTTTCCCTGTTATCTTATTATTGCCTCATTTGGAATCAAAAATTTCCCCACTGGAATCTATTCTATCCGATTTATATAATTTCCACGTATCTATTGGAATCGGCTTGTTGATTATAGGTGGTATTATTTTGATAATCAGTAGAATCCAACTTGGTGAATTAGGCGGATCTAAGATAGTTATCGAAGATAATCATAGGTTAATGACTGATGGCATGTACAAGTATGTTCGCCATCCTATCTATCTTGGATTTTTGCTCATATTTTCTGGATATAGCTTCGCGATGGGGAGTATAATTATGAAAATATTGATTTTGATCGCGCTTTTCCTGATATTCAGAAGAAGGATGGAGATTGAAGAAAATCTATTGGCCACAACGTTTGGGGACGAATTTTTTGAATACAAGAAGAAGACCGCAAGACTAGTTCCCTTTTTTTACTAATAATTCTTGTGACTGTATGTTCCGCTATTATCACAGCATAATAGCCAGGAAATGACCATTAGACTGTTTCATATGTCTTTTTCTATAACATCTCGAAGAGACGAAGTATTTGGGAGTCTTATCCAAAAAAAGAGACATATCAACATGATCAATGGCACCCAAATGCCTGGATCGAGGGTTTTGAAGATCCCGGATTATTATAATTCTCTAGAAACCAGGTTCTTACAATTGAGTGTAAGCCTAGTATTAAGGTATCAGCTCTTTTTGAGATACACAGGTCAATGGTATAAATGTGGTGAGCTTAAATTGCAAACATTGGAAGAAATGGAAAATTTAGTCCTCAAACACAGCGGACGCTGCTGGTGGTGCGGCCAAGAATTAAAGAAAGGTTCTATATGGAGCGATGATAATCCTCATGGCATTAATCTCCAAGGATATCAGGAAAAACAAATCATTTTTTTTTGCTGTAACTCTTGTGGCAGGAACACATCTGTTCAAAGCGCTCTCCCAAACCTTCAATACATTCGTAGCGAGAAAAACCTTGGTTTAACGGCTTAGGTCGTTAAACCCGATCTATCTCCCCTAGATTATTTATGGCCTTCTAACCATACCGCTTTGTCCTTAGAATGCAAAAACTCCTTTAAGCAATCGGACTCGCAAAAAAAGTATTCTTTTCCTTCATATGTCCAAATTACTGATTCCGAATTTGGATCGTCCTTATCTACCTCTGAACCACATACTGTTAAAACCATTTCTTCTCATCGGTCCATTAGAAGAGAACTAAAGCCCAACACAGCTTCTATTCGATCATCTTAAAATACTCTTTCTTCCACAACAGATATTCTTTAGTTTTGATCGAAATGCCTGAAGCCGTGGACACTGATCAAGTATTGTTCCCATCCTACCACGGTTTTTTCATTCCCTATGCGGGCAAAATCATAGCTATCTCTCGTTTCATATAACGAATTTTTTTAACTAACACAAAATGCCTACCATATATGGAAATATCGAGAAGAGATGTTTTATGAGCACAACAGGAAAAGTTGCTATTATTACAGGCGCATCAAAAGGTATTGGCAGAGCAATAGCGCTAAAATACGCCGCTAATGGAATGAAGGTAGTGTTAGCTGCTCGTGATGTCACCTTGCTAAACCAAGTAAAAACTAAAATCGATCAAAGTGGATTAGGTGAAGCATTTGTTATCCAAACAGATGTTACTGATGAAGAGCAAGTCAAAAATTTGGTAAGTTCCACGATGGATCGATTCGGAGTTATTGATATCCTAGTGAATAATGCAGGTGTTGGGAGATTCAAACGGGCTGATCAGTTCACGCTAGATGATTTTAATTGGATTTTCGATGTTAACGTTAAGGGAGTTTTTCTAGTGACTAAATATGTAGCTCCTCACATGATTTCGAGGGAATCAGGCCTGATCATCAACATTGCAAGCGTTGCAGGAAAGAATGGTTTTAAATCAGGAACGCTATACTCAGCTAGCAAACATGCAGTCGTCGGATTCACTTGGTCACTCAGGGAGGATCTTAAGGAACACAAAATTGCGGTTTCGGTGGTTTGTCCAGGTAGTGTAGTCACAAGATTCGGAGGTAGTGTAAAAGAAAAGGTAGAATGGGCCATGGAAGCTGATGATGTGGCGAATGCTTGTTTCTTTTTGGCTTCTGAGTCAAATACAGTCAACACGGCGGAAATTATAATTAAACCGCGCTATAACCCACGAATAATCCAGTCTAGTGATATCTAAAATAGAGTGTTAAGCTGAAATCTGTTGTTACAGAGATTTACACTCCTTTTACGTATCCCTACTGTGGAGTTGCTAGGGCTAAATCCAAAACTCCTACTTGATGAAAAGGTTTAGAATCGCTTTGGCAGCGGGAACATTCGCCTTAGCAGAAATTCAGCAAAAATAAGAAAGCTCAAATACCCCAATAGTGCACCAGTTATCGAAAACGCGAATATAGTTCGTTCTAAAACAGCTGAAACAAACCCTCCCCATAACAGCCCGAAGAGAATAATTCCATTCGTAAGAATCACCAAAAGGAAATTTTTTAGTACTGTATGAGTCGTACTAACTGTAAATACTGTGAACTGTTTATTCATTCTTCCAAAGAGTAGACTATGACAGTATAAAAATCCCGTGGTCGCTATAATGTTGACAAATATGACTGAAAGTCCACTAGAAAGAAATAAGGACGCCCCTGCCAAACTCTGAAAAATCCATATTACTGGGATTGATGTGTTCAATATCATGGAAAGAAGAATCTGACGCGCCCGAAAAATCTCTCGCTGCGAAATTGGAAGGGATGAAAGGAGGCCTCCTAAACTTTCTTCGGTTGCAAAAATACCATTCTTCATTATCAGAGGTAGAAAACCCGAATATATCAATATCACCGAAAATGGATCCAAAGTTCTAGAGAAACTAGAAAAAGAAAACCCTGTTGCGAGTATTAACAAGGCAAAGACAATGGGGGAGAGAAGTGCAAAAAGACCGGCATAATTACGGGTTGCAAGAACCAGACTTACTCGCATGTAACCCACGACTGGGTGATTGGACTTAATCTGAACACTAGCGATTTCGCGGTCACCATGGGAACCCATTGAATAGTCGAAACGACCCAATTTTTGAAGAACCTGGTTCCCCTTTCGAGTAACCAGAGAAGTTGCGACAACTAACCCCAGAAATCCAATTAAAGTAGAAAAAACGATACCTAATTCATAATTGAAGAATATGGATAGAAAAAATGTCACTGTTATAAGAAATCCGCCAGAAAAGGGGAATACCATCAGACTAAGTATGATATTCACGAGTGCACCAAGTACAGGATCAAAAAATAACTCTGTTCCATATAAATCAACAAGAAACGAAGGGATCGCTGCAAAAAGACCAGAAATGTTAAATATAATCAGCATATAGAATAATACAAAGAGAATTCGAGTAATTGTCCGAATCTTTGAAGTAACTTCCGATCTAAAGATTCTACCTCCAACAAAGTGAGCAACAAGAACCAAAGTATAAAACATGAAAACGACATTTATCGAATTAACTATCAAGATTACGGGAAAAAGATGATTGTCTGTAATCATCAGACTAGCGAGTGGAAAAGCAAGCAGGAGCACTATAAACTGACCCCAATACAATCGCATATATACAAATATTCCCAATCGACTTAAATCTGATCGAGTTAAGGGCAAAGTCGCTGTCAACGCAAAATTATCTCCATGAACTAATTCGATGAGCTGAAATAATCCGAACACAAGTAGAATGATGAAACAGGAGATATAGTAGGATGCAACTCCAAACGATAGAATAAAAGCAACATTATAGATATTCTCCGAATCAACCATCACTTTGCTGGCTGTCCCTAAAGCACTCAAGGGAATTATTGTTAAACTAAGGAGAAAAAAAGACACAATAATCATGTTCAGAAGAGCAACTCTCTTCATGGATCCCTGACCTTTCTCGAATCTTTCTAGAATTCGTGCCCGCTGACCTCCAGCAGCCGTTAATTGGGCCTGGAAGTAGGTTTCGTCAAGGATTATGCCCGAAACATGCCATAATTCTCTATTTTGCATTTGTATTATTACCCTGATTATTTTCAAATCGCTGTAGATGTGCTATTTTCTCTTGTAAGTTGGATATTATTGCATTCACAGTGCTATCCTGTTCAGTCAACCGAAGGAATATTTCTTCCAAATCCGCACCAACAGATTCAGCTTGGAGCTGAAGATCGCTGAATTTTCCCTCAGCCACCAGTTTACCGTGATTAATGATGCCAATTCGGGTACACAGGTTTTGTGCCTGTTCCAAAACGTGTGTAGTGAAAAGGATGGCACCTCCAGTTTGAATGTGGAGCTGTAGTATGTTTTTTACCACTGCCGCAGAGCGAGCGTCCAAACCTGAAAGCGGCTCGTCTAGAATTAGTAGTGACGGTTCATGAAGTAGCGCTGCGATAATTTGAATCTTTTGCTTGTTGCCATGAGACAAAGTTCCTATTACTTTGTTATAGTACTTTAATGCATCCAAGGAATCAAGGTATTCTTGCGCAAGGTATCCCGTTCGGGCTGGATCTAACTTTCTAACCGAAGCAATAAAATTAAAAAGCTCTCGAACAAGGAGACTTTCGTAAAGAAGGGGTTCCTCAGCCACATAGCCGCACACCTCTTTCACTTTCTCAGGTGCGACTAGTGGATCATATCCTAGGCACTGGATGTTTCCTTCTTGGATATCTATAAGACCAAGAATCGCTTTGATGGTGGTGGTTTTCCCCGCTCCATTAGGTCCTAACAGGCCATAAATCTCTCCTTGCCTCACACTAAACGATAGCCCATTTACTGCCATGATATCTCCGTAAGATTTCTTTAAGTTTGTAACACCAAGAATAGAGCTTTTTGATCCATCTAATGATTCCAAAGTTATACTAGTCAAAAGGACTTACTCCTCCATACATATCTGAGAAGGATTTGCCAATTTAAGAATCGTATTGGCCTTGAAATGAATCAATTATTTATGAACTCATTTCCGAATGTCATATATCAGATCTGCAAATAGATAAATCAAATTTGGAGTGATGACTAACACATCTATATCTATAACCAATTGGAATCTGCAGATCTTGGAAACAGCTCGTACATCACAGAAGATGGAATTTGCTCTTGCAACCGGAGATCCCTTTATACACGCACGACAAAGAGGAACCCGTACTTGGATATTATCTCACTTACTTCATGGAAGTAACAAGCTGATAGTGCTCATTGTTTTTCTTGGCACACTGTTTACAGCAATTTTGTCTGCGAGTTTGATGGTTATAATCGGGAATGCTATTGATGAGTTTCGATTAGGATATTCAGACCGCTTATGGTCCAACATCATTATCATAGGCCTTATCAGTATTGGTAGTCCCCTTTTGAATCTTGTTTTTAGTCTGATAAGGGAAACACTTGCACAACGTATGGAACGTGAAACACGAGAGGAATTCTATACGAATCTTCTTGGTAAGAGCCAGTCGTTTCATGATCAGCAAAGGATTGGTGATATCATGGCGCGAACTGCCAATGACGTACGTATGTTGAACTTCCTCGTCTCGCCTGCGTTGTCTTTGATTTTTCAATCTGGTTTAAACATAGTGATTCCCTTAGTATTCATATTCATGTTTTATCCCACTGAACTTCTGATCGTTCCGCTTATCTATACTATCCTGTTCATAATCACATTAAGAAGCTATTCACGGGAATTGAATCCCGTAACAGCTAAGATGAGGGGGGAATTCGGAAAAATGAACGCTATCCTGAATGAAACGTTATCGGGAATTGAAGTTGTAAAAGCAAGTTCCTCAGAAGAATTTGAAATTAAGAAATACTACGATAATGCAAAGAAATATCGTGATGCCTCAGTAAAACAAGGTCTTATAATGGCTCGTTACGTTCCATTGCTATTGGTTGCGATTGCAATCACTCTTGGGCTTGCCCACGCCCTTATCCTGAATATTCAGGGCGGATTTGAAGTTGGGCAGATAATAGCGTACATGGGGTTACTTTGGAGTCTTAGATTTCCCACTTTCATCAGCATCTGGGTATTTGCTTTAGTTAGGCTGGCCATTTCTGGATCTGAACGCCTAATCGAAGTAATGAACAAAGAATCCGATATCGATGAAAACCCGTCAGGCCTTCAAAAAGATATCAAAGGTGAGGTGAGTTTTGAAAATGTTGATTTTTCTTACCCAGGTTCGCCCCAACTCGCACTTAAGGATATAAATTTTGTAATAAAGCCAGGACAAACCATCGCGATTGTAGGCACTACCGGTTCAGGAAAAACGACTCTAACGAAATTGATCAGCAGGTTATATGACGTTAAGAACGGTTCTATTAAAATCGATGGAGTCGACATTAAGGCGTATAATTTGGAATCATTAAGATCCCAGATTTCTTATATTGAACAAGATGTTTTTCTCTTCTCGTCATCTGTTCACGAAAATATTTCGTTTGGGAGGACTAGCTCTCTGAAAGACGTTATGACCGTAGCTCAGGAAGCCCAGGCCCATGATTTTATTTCACAACTGCCAGAAGGTTATGATACAGAGGTCGGTGAAAGAGGAGTTCAACTGAGTGGGGGAGAACGGCAAAGAGTCGCAATCGCGCGTGCATTCCTAGCTGATCCCAAGATCCTGGTATTAGATGACAGTACAAGCGCCATAGATTCAGAAACAGAGGATAGGATACAACATGCTATAACCAACATCCTCAAGGGACGAACTACATTCCTTATCACACATAGACTGTCTCAAATCCGATGGGCAGATTCAATTCTGGTTATGAAACGTGGACGACTGATTGCCATTGGATCTCATGAGGAGTTAATTCATACAAGTGAGGAGTATAGAAATATATTTGTGAAACGGTTTGATCTCAAGGACGATCAAATACTAAAGGTAACCCGACAACAGGTGGCTGGTTAAATTATGGGATTCTCTCTCGGTTTGGGATCAGAAGAATATGACAGGAAGTACAGGGATCGAGATCTAGTCAAAAGAATTCTCAACTATTTTTCTCCGTATAAGGCTATGATGGTCATCGTGATCTTTTTCTTAACGTGTACCTCCCTAGCAAATGCGGCTGTCCCGTTGATCACAAGAGAAGCAATAAACCAACTTGATTCGTCCCGAAACGTTGATTATTTGGTGATATTGATTTTTGTCACCTTCATTTTAAATGCCTTGGGTTGGGTTTTCAATTATTTTCGCCAACGTTATTCGGCGCAAGTTATCGGGGATGTCGTTTTGACATTACGACAGGATGTAAATCGAGCTGTTTTGAATCATGATCTATCATTCTTTGATAGGTATCCAACAGGAAAGATTGTCTCACGTATAAATACGGATAGTAATGACTTTGGACAGACTGCCAGCATCTCCATGCAGGTATTATCCTCGGTTTTAGTGGTAGTGATTGTCATGACGGCAATGGCCACAATATCGTTTCCTTTATCTCTTGCTGTGATCGGAATGGTACCATTTATTTTCATTGTCGCGTTGTCATTTCGCAAAGTGGCGCGAAGGAGAACCCTTGAAGGTCAGAGGGCGCTTGCCACAGTTAATGCGTTTGTACAGGAAACGGTGGCTGGAATTCAGATCGCAAAGACATTCCGACAAGAGCAAAAACTCCATGAAAAATTTCTGGCCATTAATGATCAATCCTACCGAGCCAATCTGCGAAGGGCTTACGTTTTCAATTTCCTCTTTCCTACGTTATCTTTTGTTCAAGGAGTGGCGATAGCGGTTATAGTTTGGATGGGGGGCGAGGGTACACTTAGTGGATGGTTGAGTGCTGGAGATTTCTACCTGTTCATCAATAGCCTCTCCTTGTTTTTCTTCCCGCTTTTCTCTATTGCAAGTTTCTGGCCGAACTTCCAAGCTGGGCTTGCCGCATCAGAAAGGATCTTCGCGTTGATTGACACTCCTCCACGGGTCTCCCAAATCGACAGCATTAGGCCAAGAAAATTGTTTGGGGAAATTCGATTTAGTGACCTGGAATTTTCGTACGTTGAAGGAGGAGAAGTTTTAGATCGGAAAACAGAAGCTGGATCACTATCGACCCTCAGAACAAAGGTTTTTGATAAATTTTCCCTCACGATTCGGCCTGGGGAATCGCTTGCTATTGTGGGTCACACGGGGGCTGGAAAATCAAGCCTAGCCAAACTCTTGGCAAGATTTTACGAGTATCAGGAGGGAGAAATCACTATCGATGGGATCGATATCCGAAAATTCGATTTAAGGGCGTATAGAAGTCACATCGGGCTCATTCCACAAACCCCGTTCCTCTGGGCGGATACATTAGAGAATAATATCAAATACGGTAATACTCATGCGTCTCGTGAGGAAGTACTTTGGGCCCTTGAGCAAGCGGGAGGTGCAGACTGGGTAGAAGATCTTCCCGAAGGATTGGAAACTAATATTCGTGAAAGAGGATCGCTTTTGAGTATGGGTCAGAGACAGTTAGTTGTCTTTGCGAGAACATTGCTTGAAGATCCCGCTATTCTCATCCTTGATGAAGCTACGGCCTCTGTTGATCCTTTCACAGAAACTCGAATTCAGGAAGCTATTGAAAAGACCATAGCAGGACGGACTTCAATCATCATAGCTCATCGTCTCTGGACAGTTAGGCACTGCGACCGTATAATTGTTTTAGATCACGGGAAAACTGTAGAGGAAGGGGATCATGAAACGTTGATGGCAGGAGGGGGACACTACGCAGATCTGTATAATACCTACTTCCGCCATCAATCACTGGATTATTTTGATAAAACGAAGGGATTCATCCAATCCGTTAAAGATATAGGTTAATACAAAAAAACTGGTTAAATCTGCCGGATATTCTGAATAAGGTTACCCGCTTGGACACAATGATCCTCCAATTCGTTTAAATAGTCAAGAATCTGGTTTGATGGGACTTTATCCAATTGAGACTTAACCAATTCGACCACACTCAGTAGATATTGAATTTGGTTTCCAAGATCATGGGAATAGGTGTCTTTTAGAACAAACTTGCCATGACTCTGTATAGCTACTTCGATATAGATGAAAAATATTACCATCAGTACGGACAGACTGATGGAAAAAGCATAACTTACAAAAACGTATTCTGCAAGTGGTACAAACAAAAAAAACAGAATAGATAAAACCGCCAAACCGACAATAGTTAGGAACCAGTAATATGTTGAATGACTATGAACGATCGCTAGAAAGCGATTACGATAGTATATGCCAAGGAAATAGCTTCCAAACAATAAAAAGAGCTGAAATAGATTTGCAACAAGGGCGACGGTCTCTAAGGAAATCACCAACGAAGTAAATTCAATAACCAATATTGTAAGGGTTCCAACAGCAGAGATTTGCCGAAATGAGAAGTTTACGAAATATGAAATTGCACCTAATACAATCAAAAAAGTTCCAATAGAAGTACTTATCCGAGACAAGAAATAGAACGTGTTTAAAAGAGGATCTGCTCCGATGTCGCTAGATATAATGTTGAAAAGGGCCGAAAAGGCTGCTACACCCCATCCAAAGGTAAAGATCATAAATCGGTCCTTTTTGGTTCCGTCGTTTTCTTTCTGATAGGAATCTACGAATACAGCTGTCGCTGCGAGGCGGATTAAAGTAAGTGTTAAGAAATAGAATGTTTGTACGCTCGGATCCATCATGTACACCTTTAAAAGCGTAGTTAATTGAGGTTATATGAATCCAGATATATTGATTGGAAATAGATATTCCCAATGAAAGTTTCTTCCGTAGATCTTGTCCAGTCTACTGGGATAGAAAAGAGAAAACAAGTCCAAGGGGGAGATATTTCAATTATGCAGAACGGGAGGTATCAAACCTTCATTTAAATACCAGCCAACCGTAGGAATAATCCCGTTTTCAAACCCTGGGGTTAAATACTGGAATCCCAGCCGTTTTAACTTTGTATTATCATATATATGATCAGAGAAGAGGAGGGATAGTGCTGTTTTTTCATAAAGACTGGATTTGTTAAGTAATCTATTCAAAAATCGATCCAGAAATCCATAGGCAAGAACTACCAAACGGGGGAAATGAATTTTAGGTACGTCGTAACCGTAAAGCGATTTAACTATATCAAACGACTCTTCAATAGAGATCGGGTGTTCGTCTGCCACATTATAGCTTTGACCGGTTGTTTTGGCCTCTTTGGCAATGAAAATAGCCGCCCGAACCACATCTTCCACGAAAACGTGATGCTGAATGGTTTTTCCAGATCCTGGAATCCCCAAAACCTTCCTGTTGGCAAGTGCTACCAGGAGCCGACCCGTACCATAGAACGATCTAGGACCATAAATCGCCGTGGGCCTTATGGAAGTAATATTGATTCCATTTTCATTGTAGTATTTCATGCCTACCTGTTCCTGAGCCCATTTTGACTCAGAATAAGGATCCTCAGGACAAATCGGGTGCGTTTCTTTAGCAGGAGTATACTGCAGCTTGCCATAAATCATAGCAGAACTCCAATTCACCACATGTGAGATGTCTTCGCCAAGTAATGCAGAAAATAGGTTTTCAGTGCCTTCGACATTAACTCGATCCAAGATTCTGGGTGAAACATCAAATCGGAAAATCCCAGCGGTATGGAATACGATTTTTACTCCCTGTACTAGAGAACGAATTTGCGATGTATCCGTAATATCGGCAGGGACGAATTCTATATTGGCAGATCTATCTGAAGGAAGATAACGACAAAGTGACGGTGCAAGATCGGTAGCACGAACCTTGAAACCGTTAGACACCAAAGCCTCAATCAGGTGAGAGCCCACGAATCCACAAGCCCCAGTAACCAGACATAACTCCGAGTTTAACTTCATGTTACCTTCCCGAAGGAGAATTAGTTCTCCAAGGTGAAATAAAGCCGTCGATTATTCTTGCCTTTGTTAACCATTTTCTTCAGTCTAATTGTTCCAATTTCTTTCAGGGAATTGATATGACACCCTCCATCTGGTTGACGGTCAAATCCTTTAATGTCCACTATCCTGATTCTCTTGAGTCCCTTGGGAAGACCCATAGATAACTTAACAAGGTCAGGTTCCTTCTCTACGTCGTCTCGACTTATATAGTAGGCTTCGACGGGGTGATCATTTTGAATGATTTCATTACTTTTCTCAACGTGCGCCTCAATTAGCGATCTATCAAAATTATCCAAATTAAAGTCGATTCTACCTTGGTCTGGACTTGAAATTTCATTTCCCGTGATTTTTGCACCTAGAAACTTATAAAACACACCGCTTAACACATGGGCGGCTGTGTGGTAACGCATGAGGGTGTATCGACGTTCCCAATCAAGTTTCCCTGTTACTTCATCCCCAACAGCCAACCCCTCTCGATCAACTTCATGCGAAGTTTCCCCTGAGAATTTTCCCACGTAAACTACCATAAATACTCCGTTATCCTCCTTTCGGGTTAATGATCCTAAATCGTTGGCAATACCACCCGACTTAGGATAAAACGCGGTTTGATCCAGAACGACATATTTTTCGTTGGTGACAGAAACTACCTTTGCTTCGAAGTTTTTCATAAACATATCTTGGAGATATAACAATTTGGCCATTATCAAAACCTTTGATAGTAATGATTTCAGTTTTCCTTTCTCATTTGATAATGTTTACCAGCTGATGCTCCAATTGGAGATGCCGTCAAAACGATGTTGAACACCAAAACGGAATGCTTGCTAGGGGATGAGCACCTATGTTCTAATCAAGTAAAATCTAGCCAACCTGGGATCAGTTTTAATCTAGATCATCGATCTTGCAAAATAGAACAGCTTACCTTCCATTTGAGGAGCATATTTCTTTACCATTGAAATAACGATATTCAGTTCGTCAGCTTTGAGTGTGGAACGGAAGATACTGATCTCAGATCTATCTATTTGGTCTTTTTCGCACAATCCCATAAGGTCTGCTGTTTTTGCCAGTAATTCATCGATATACGCGCGGATTATGGCCTCTTGAGTATCTTTCGGGGCGAGTTTCAATGTATTAATCAGATTGCTGATAGATGGTACCCCCTTGATTCTAGAAGCAATCTTACGATTAAGAAGATCGACAGTAGTTAGCCCCTTGTATTTCTTCAGAAAACTAACGCGCGATGAGCAGACCAATATGTCCCTGTTTTCAGGATCAATATACGTCGACACATATTGCTTCTTGAGAACTCTGTGAGGGAGGAGTATTTCTATGGAGGCAACGATTTTACTTACAATATCTTTTATATCTCCAACCAATAAAATCGGTTCTTCCATCAATAGCGAGTAAATAACCTTATCCAAATCTCTAGGAAAATACTCGAGTAAAAAGGAAAGATCTGCCTCCTTAAAATCTTCTAAGGTATCCAGTGAAACTGTAGCTTTGCCGGGCATAGCAATAGTAGGCTTTTCAACCGCCCCTTCCTTATCAGCGTGCCTTAAAGAAGTGAGACTGTTTATTAGGTCGGGACTTAGCTTAGATTGATCGATTCCCAGGTATTTGAAATTCCGTTGGAAGACGGACACGATATCTGACAATAGTTTTTGTGAGTTAGGGAGTGATTTGTAAAATTCTATGCTGTTTTCGGTATCCCCAATGAATCCTAGAGCGGCCCATTGAGTTTTCCCATCATTTGTGGGAACGGGGAACATCGTGTAAAAAGCCAAACGTCCTAATCCAGGAAATGGAACAACCGCCTGTCTACCCTGTAAATCTTGATCTTGCTCCATAGCTCCAATTGCAATGAAGGCCTTTACAGCTATTCGCTGCGAATCCTCATTAGAGGGCAGGGATGAATAGAGAGTGACGGGCCCTTTCACATCATCCATTATGGCGAAAATGACATCATACACCTTGCTCAAACCTTCCTAAAGCGCGTGAAATCTGTCCATTCGTCTGTTTTTCTAAATTAGCGAATCATATCGTTCATTGTTACAAATATGATTATCCGAATTATCACTCAAGGTGGTAATTACATCTCACTTTTAAAACATTCACGAAATAATCAAAAACCTAGAGGGCTTAATTGTTCTTAAGTATTTACCAATGCTCACTAATAAAGAGTCGAAAACTGATAAATTTTTTTATTCTGAACATTTCGCAGCTGATATAGGTGAAAAACGTATCTACTCGGTATTCCTCAAATGACAAATATATCAAGGTCAGGGAGCTGTTCGAGAGACTGTATAAAGAGAAAAACGCTGCGGATGACTGGATAATACTAAACCTAATGCAATATTTAAGACACTTTGACTTGAAACATTACGATTTCGACATTTTGGGAGAGTTGTATAATCATATCCAGTCCCGTAAAGCTCGAAATGCGAACGGCCGATTTTACACCCCGCCAGAGATCATTCGTTACGTAATGTCAAAGCTACCTCTAAACGACTTTGTTAGGGAAATGGAGAAAGGGAGTTCACCGAAAATACTGGACCCTTCCTGTGGAACTGGTGGATTTTTATTAGCTTTCCAGGATGAAATGCAGGATATAATGCTGATGCGTAACTGGAGCCAGAGAGATATAAACAGAGCTTTGCAAAAATCAATCTATGGGATCGATATTGATGAATTTGCGATTCAATTAAGTAAACTAAATATGGCGATGAAAGAGAATATTTCAAACGTAAACCAGATATCATCAAACTTTTACACGGAAGATGCAGTTAAAACCCCGATCTGCGGCAATGAAGGGAATTTATCTGCTGTTTTCGGTCATAGATTCATGTTTGTTGTTGGAAATCCCCCGTATTATGAAATGAAACGTTTTCCCCGTTTTGTCTCCGAATATCCTATGCTGGCTTCTAGTCCCATACCAAATATTTCTTCGCTCTTTTTTGTTCGCTATACTCAATTGCTTTCAGACGGCGGAATATTAGTTTTTCTTCTCCCTGCGAGCCTACTGTTTTCTGATAGATTCATTGATGTCCGAAAATATCTATTGGACCGGTATTCAATCATAGAGGTTGTCCATTTGGGAAAAGCGTTCTCAGAAGTTGGACTTGAGCAGGTCATAGTCTTTCTTCAGAATAAACCTCCCGAATTCGGGCATACGGTACGCGTTGTCTTTGATATAGAAAATTTGGAAAAGCACATCTATAAGGAAACGATCACGTTTCAGAAATATTTCCTAAAAGATCGTAAGTATAGATTTAGGATATTCATGGATAAGACGGTATCTGCTATTGTTCAGAGAATCGAATCCAGGTCGGAATTTCTTATTAATCACGCTTATCGATACATTGATCGAGGTGGAAGGAAGATCGCGATATTTCGTGGAATGGGATGGGAACGGGATTTAACGAGTTCTAGAGATTCTGAAAATACTTTTCCAGCTATTAAAGGAACGAACATCATGCGTTATGGAATTAAGGACTACTATTACCTTCCAAACGCGAGAAAATCCACTACTTCACATAAATTCCGGCTAATTACGACTCGTCCAAAGATAGTTCTGCAAAGGTTAGTTTCTTCAAAAACTCGTCTTGTTGCAACCAGTGATAATAACGGCATTCTCACTATAAGTACCATAGAGAATCTCATGCTAAACGATGATGCGCCATGGGATCAAGACTTCATTGTCGGGATATTGAATTCTGATCTAATCTCCCTTTATGTTATTGACCAGATTTTTATGCGATCTAGGTTAACAACCTCACTTGATCAAGAATATCTTGGGTATCTGCCAGTCCCCGTAATAGACAAAGCTGAACAAGCCAGGCTTATTGAAAAAGTCCATCGATTAAAAAGTCTGGTAGAGAAAGGAATCGAATTTAAAAAGCCTGTCAAGGAGATCGAGGTTTCTGAGGAATATATAGCAATTAATAGAGAATTGAATCGGCTTGTGTACAAGTATTACGATTTGACCGAACATGAAATAGGTATTGTAGAAACAAGACTTAATGAATTTTATAATAAGTAATATAGACTCCAATTTTTGGAATAATGAAAAGAATATAATATTAAAATAATCCCTATAAGTTTAAGAACGATCAAAACTGGTGTGTGTTGAGATGTCACTTCTTGAAAATGCAAAAGGGTCACTTAATTATGCTATTAACATGGCGATGAATCCTTTGGATAGGGCAATTTCAATTATTCCCGATGATAAGTTAGATTGGAAACCGATGGAAAAAACGATGACAGCTTCAGAGCTAGCCATACATGTATATCAATGCGCTTTAATATATGTAATGGGAACTTTTAACGGTAAATTCTCCGATTCTGACGACTCAATGATTCCCTTTGATCCAAAAGAAGTGAGATCTCACAAGGACATTCTCGAGTACGGGAAACGTGTTAAGAACGCAATTAAGGAGATTTTACCGAAACTGACAGACGAAGACATGGAAAAGAGCGTTGTCTATGAATGCTGGGGGGGTATAAAGATACGGGGATTTGAATCACTAAGCACCATCTTGGAAGAGGTTATTCACCATCGAGGTCAGTTATGTCTATATCTACGGATGCTTGGTATTCAACCACCTTTTATATACGACCATACCAAACTAGACTAATTGAATTTTCCTACGGGCTTCCCAAATTCCATGTAGATTGCAGCGGGCTCTTACGATAAGCTCGGAGTCGGCCCAGCCAGGCAATTGGATTGTAACTCTTATGGAGGGTATATTTATGGTTACTGCGGGCATCTCATATCTGGAAACGAGTGCTTCACCTGAAAAGAGCTCAATGTACTGTATAAAATGATCTGGATCGTGGGGATGAGGGTCATCATGGCCGATAGCTAGCTCCACATCAAAGGAGACGTTGGAATTAACTTTTTCCGGAACTTCTAGTGAGATTTTGTGCTGTTTTTCTAGATTTGTCATGTTATCTGGATTCATGACGCGATTAACCCCTTTAAACAAGTCTATCTTATCTGACATCTAATTAATCTCCTTTTTTTTAGACATAAGACTGAAAGGCTTTCATTGTAAATAGATAAATAACTATTTCATCCCCAGAAACGAAATTAAGATTAAATCTATGATGAAGCTCTAACACTTGGGTGAATATAACTGGAAACCAGGAAATTAAATTCTTTGCAAATCTTAGACTCTTCTTCAAAAAAGGTTCAGGGGCATTTGGCATATCGCCGTAACCCAATCGAATTTGAATCTCCCGAAGAGTTTGGTTATGAGAGGATACGCTATAATCTTGCAGAAAGTTCTGTTCCAGATTTTGTATTGGGAAGGTTGGGACTAGATTTGGATAAGCTGGTACTAAGATATATAGATCATATGGGTAATCCTCGACTCAGAAATCTGATTGCGGAAGATTCTATTTCCTTTGATCAGGTAATGATAACCACAGGAGCTGCTGGAGCATTATTTATTGTCGCAACTTCTCTTCTTAGACCAGACGATCACGTGGTTCTCCTACATCCGAATTATGCGGCCAATCTCGAAACTCCGCGGGCAATAGGCTGTCAAATAGGTTATTTAAAACTATCAATGGAAAATCAATTCAGGCTAGAAGTGGCTGAGCTGGAACAGTTGATTAAGCCCAACACCCGCCTTATAAGTCTCACCTACCCGCAGAATCCGACCGGAACTTTGCTAACTGAGACTGAATTGGAAGAGATAGTTGACCTCGTTGAATCTCAGAGTTGTTATTTACTTTTGGATGAAACATATAGGGAAATGACACCAGGTAAACCTCTTCCAGTTGCAGCATCTTTGAGCAAAAACGTTATCAGTGTTTCATCATTTTCCAAGGCGTATGGTCTCCCAGGAATTCGACTCGGGTGGTTGATAAGTCAAAACGAAATCTTAATGCATAATTTCCTCGCCGCAAAGGAACTCATTTACATCTGTAATTCAATTGTAGATGAAGAGATCGCGGCACACTTCCTCAGCAGAAAAGAAGAATTTCTATCGGGAATTCAATCACATGTAAAGAAGAACTTTGGGATCCTAAGCAACTGGATGGCCAAGAATCGGTATATGGAGTGGATAAAACCAGCAGGTGGGGTCATTGCTCTGCCCCGAGTCAAACCTCAGATCAATTTGGATCTTGAACAGTTTTATGAAACTTTGAAGATGAAATATCATACTTTCGTGGCTCCAGGATATTGGTTTGAATTGGACAAGCGCTTTATGCGAATTGGATACGGATATCCAGATAGTGAACAACTTGCCGGAGGTTTAAACTGCATTACTCAGGCCATTGAAGATTCTTTGCTGGCATAAATATTGAATCCTAATGATAGGTTTTTCACTCAATTTCCAATTCTTATTGTCTCATGTAGGAGATGAAAGTAATCATTGACCAATATAATCGAAACCAGAGCCCTCACTAAGATTTTTCCTCCCAATATAGTAGCAGTTAACCAACTCTCTTTTACAATTAAAGAAGGAACGATTTTTAGTTTTCTCGGTCCGAATGGAGCAGGAAAAACCACTACAGTCAGGTTACTAGCCACGCTGTTGATTCCTACTAGTGGCTATGCTAGTGTCTTAGGGAAAGACATCACAGATAAGGTTAACTCCCTAGAATTAAGAAAAAACATCGGGATTCTTACTGATCGTCCGAATCTTTATTTACGGTTAACCGCAAGAAGAAATCTCTTTTTTTTCGCAAAAATGTATGGATTAGCGCATGAAGAAGCCAGAAGGCGCATTGAAGAACTGGCTAGACAGTTCAATTTAATTGAAAGGCTAGATTCGCCTACGGGAACCTATAGCAAGGGGATGAAGCAGAAATTAGGGATTTTAAGAGCGATGATTCATTCTCCACCATTATTATTCTTGGATGAGCCAACAGCAGGCTTAGATCCTATTGCCCAAACAAATGTAAGAGAAACGATTGAAATGGCAGCCGTGGAATTTGACACAACGGTTTTCATGACAACTCACAATTTGCCAGAAGCGGAAAGACTGGCAGATAGCATCGGCATAATCACGAATGGCAAGCTCATAACTACTGGTAGTACCAAAGACCTTCAGTCACAAGTGTCAAAATCCAACCAGATCATGATCAGAACCACTAAAGAATTGCTGCAGTTATCTCCCAGCATTAAGAAAATCGATGGCGTGCTATCATTCGAATTTCAGGAAGATAACACAACACTAAATGCAACAGTCTCTGATATGAAGGAGATTACTCCCATTATCGTAAAAACCCTCGTAGATAATGGAATTTCCATTCTAGAAGTTCGACCAATAACCAAATCCTTGGAGGACATTTATCGGCAAATAATGGATTTTAGCGGACCGGGATTGAAAGAAAATGCAGCCTGAACGAATCTGGGAACTAATGAAGAAGGATTGGTCAGAAGCCTTTCGATCGAAGCAGATTTTACTGTCTATGACGGTATTACCTACATTCATGGCCCTAGGAGTCCCCATTATATTACTATTGTCCATCAGCTTTGCTACCAGCGGGAATACCGATCCTGAACTTGCACTATTATTGAACTTCCTCCCTCCTTTAACGCAGGATTGGGAATTTCTTACAGAACGAGCTAAATCATATGTACTGATGTCTGTTTTCGGTCTTATCTTCCTCCTTTTGGTTCCTGTCATGATAACTAGCTTTGTCGGAACGGATGCTATTGTAGGTGAAAAGGAGCGTGATACAATAGAAGGCTTATTGGCATTACCTCTAACGGAGTCAGAAATCTTGGCTGCGAAAATTGGATCCAGTCTTATACCAGTATTAGTATTAACGTGGCTATTAAGTGGATTATATGCAATAATCGTTGATATTATCACGTTTCAGGAATTGAATCGTCTATTACTTCCGGATCTCCGCTTTATTCTGGTCATCCTCCTTTTTACTCCTCTTCTTTCATTGGCAACTACTGAATTCATCGTTATGATTAGCTCTAGAGTTTCTTCGACCCGGGATGCTCAACAACTTACTGGGTTGTTCGTTTTACCAGTTATGTTATTGGTTGTTAGCCAACTATTTGT
>JBHLSH010000035.1:0-36993 GCA_048881705.1 Candidatus Heimdallarchaeota archaeon
ATTTTTTTAGATCTTGAAGGAATATCTTATTAATAATTCCCCGTGGTTGGTAGCCTGCGTATAACAAATACAGATAGACTGGATATACCGTCAGAAAGTTGTGATGATGTACTGATGAATAACAGAGAACTAGTGATTGTGATTTTACCCACAAGTTATCTATGGCTACTTACCAGCCTTTTTCTCCTCTTATATGCCTTTGATATTCTGGAAATCGTCTTTGAAACACAGACCCAGCTTGAAATTTTAAATCCTGGCATTATAGTCCTTTTCACAACTGCTTGTCTAGCTACGGCGACTCTCTTTCTTTCTGGATATATTATTGACAAATCACCTCAGCTTACAAAGGCTGCTATTCTCGTTTCATTGTTTATGAGTTCTATATCGCTGTCAGGAATCGCATTGGGGGCTTACTTTCCGTTTTTGCTAATTATCGCGCTTCCACTGCTCGGAATCTTTCTTGGAACCTTGGCATCGGCCTCAGGTGCTGCATTTGCAGCTTATTCCGATGTAAGTTTAAGAGGGCGGATATATGCTTTCTCTATATTCTTGAGTGCAGCCGTCGCGCTTTTTATACTACTACTTAGTTCCTTTATGTCACTGTTCCCAAGCTATCCACTAGTGATGATTTCCGCTATTGGAATATTGTATTTCATTTTTGTGTTTTTAAATTCTAAGTCAATCTTTCCATGGAAAAACGACCCTTTTCCCACTTCAATTTTCAAAATTATAAATCGTAGATCTGTTCAAGCATATCTTACTGCTCAATTCTTTATATACCTCATGCTTGGAATTGTATTTGTCACAATACCTCAGATTGGAAGTTATCGTCACCCGATGGTCTCTCTAGGTGGATTTTCGCTTGATCAGCGGATAGTATTCTGGGGTTTAGTTTTTTTGGGTGATTTGATTACTGTGATCCCTGCAGGGATAATAGCTGATCGTGTTGGACGTAAGAATCTGATAGTGGTTGGGGCATACCTTATCGTCGTCTCAACCTTGAATCTTGGACTTAGCGAGGATATATGGATGTTTCTGTTTTCCGCTTATATTCTAGGCATCAGTTTTGGTTTAATCCATCCTGCTGCAAGTGTTTGGTGTGATTTAAGTCCACTGGATTCAATTGGACGTTATATGGCGTTAAATTATGTCAGCTTATTACAGGGAATAGGAGTTGGACTATTTCTTGGCTTGTTTGCCTTACCACGGAATAATGCCAGTACCATCAGCTATATCCTAATTGGTGTGACAGTTTTAGCGCTTCTACCATTATTTTTTGTAGCTGATTCCTACCAGCCCTTAGACATATTCCTTCTTCTTCTTAGCATCAATGGCATGGCGTGTTTCGATTATGCTTTCAAGAAGGACAAAGAAGTGACCCAGAAAGATCTGTCATTAGTTGCGGGTGCTTTATCAGCTATTAGTACCTTCTTTGAGTCGGTGGATAAACAACATGCGACTCTAGACCTTGTCAGGCATGGAAATGTGTTTGTAGTTCAAACCAAGGCACGAACGAAAAGCGGGGAACTAGTTGGAACTTTATTCGCAAACAAAAATGATCCCGAACTTTATCGTCACCTAAAGGAGTTTGTCGGAAGTTTCTGTAAACAATACTCCGATCCTCTAATGAATTGGCAGGGGGAGTTACGTGTTTTTCGAGGAGCTTCAGAGATTGCGGAAGAAGTTTTTGGTCCTCTTCTTCCCTCCAGGACTGCAAGTTAAACTCATAAGAAAAACATTATGTGCATTTTGATTTCTCGTGAATAATGCGGACAAAATAAGAGCAGAAATCACGACATTCCGAGTTTTGAGGATGAAATCTAGTTTTATTGCTTTATCTCGATTTTTCAAAAGGATATTCTTAAAGGCCAAAAAACCCAATCCTAAACTGGATCCCGCTATTTGGAATTAAATTTAGGTTTTCAAATCTCTTTCTTCCGATGCCATCAACACGGATTTTAAGAATATCTCTCTAAAGGTTGCTTCAAGATGTCCTCCAAAGATGAAAAACCCAAAAAGGACTGGAAACAGCTCTCTCGCGATGAATGGCGTGAACTCCTTTCAAATGAACAATATTACATTCTTCGAGACAAGGGAACTGAACGTGCATTCACGGGAAAATACTGGAACCACTTTGAAGAAGGAGTATACACCTGTGCTGGATGTGGAGCTAAACTATTTGAGTCACAAGCCAAGTTTAACTCAGATTGTGGGTGGCCCAGTTTCTCGGAACCGATGAAAGAGGAAATGATAAAAGAAAAATTAGATACCACCTTTGGTATGCGTCGTACGGAAGTCTTATGTGATAATTGCGGAGGCCATTTAGGACACGTGTTTAACGATGGGCCCAGAGAACGAGGTGGACTCAGATACTGTATTAACTCGGCCTCATTGAAATTTGATAAGGTTCCTGACGAAAAACCAGATTAATGCGACATTTAACCTGTTGACAGTTGCTTCGGGCAACAGCATGTTCTGATCAAGTTGTTGGATTATTGTCAAGGCTGTTCAGGGATTCCAGCTAGTATGTGATTTTAACGAAAATCATAGACCTCTTTTAATATTGGCAAAGGGAATCTCCTGCGACGGAGGAATATCCACGTCAATCTGACGAAGTGATGCTCCTCACAAGGTTTTCCTCCAAATCTACCTTGCAGGATCATTTTCTTCGTATATCACAAGAATTTTCCGATCTAAAAGGAGAAATGCTGGTTTAGAATCGATAAGACTTAGAGGTATTAAAATGGAAGAGCTATTGGATGAAAAAAAACTTGAAATGAAAATAAAAGAGATGTATCATAAAGTTGCGTTGTTTCCCTTCGAATCGTATCACATAGAGGTTGGAAGAAAGTTAGCCGAAAAATTAGGGTATTCAACTCAAGATTTGGAAAAAATCCCGAAAGAAGCAGTTGAATCATTTGCTGGTGTTGGCAATCCCTTCGATTATGCTGACATTAAAGAAGGAGAAGTTGTTTTGGATTTAGGGAGCGGTTCGGGGATGGATAGTTTTATTGCCGCAATGAAAGTTGGGAAATCAGGAAGGGTATATGGCGTTGATATTACAGTCACACAATTGGATAATGCAGAAAAAGTGCGAAATCGTATTAAAATAAACAATATAGAGTT
The DNA here is from genome assembly GCA_048881705.1 of Candidatus Heimdallarchaeota archaeon. Taxonomy (GTDB): domain Archaea; phylum Asgardarchaeota; class Heimdallarchaeia; order Hodarchaeales; family Hodarchaeaceae; genus Hodarchaeum. Next base: position 3,127 of record JBHLSH010000035.1, read on the forward strand.
TCATGAAGCTAACATTAGTTCACTGCCTTTTGAGGACAACAGTATTGATGTTGTCATCAGTAATAATGTGATAAACCTGTCACCTGAAAAATTGGATGTGTTTAGAGAAATTTCCAGAGTTCTCAAACCGAACGGCAGATTAGCAGTCTCAGATGTTCTTTCGGAGAAGAAACTTGGGAAAAAAGTCAAAAGTGATGCTGATCTTTGGGCAGCTTGTGTGGCAGGCGCAACAGATCAAAATGAATATCGTAAAATTATCGATCAGGTCGGTATGGAAGTTATTGACATTCATGAGAACCCACAATACCAGTTCCAGTCAGAGTCAGCGATCGCGGCCAGCAAAGAGTTTGGTGTAAAAAGCGTAACATATCTAGCTAAAAGGAAGTAAAAAAACCTTATTTCAAGCTCAGAATATCACAATATGATAGTTAAATCAAGATCTAAGGCTTGAATTGCCAGTATTCTATCTCCTCTTCTTCCTTTGGAATTAAAAAGGGGGTAAATAAATTTACGAGCAACAATTTTTAATGGGGGAATTGATTGCCATAAATGCCCATTTTTCCTTGTTATAATGTCAAATAATTATCTCTTTGGATTTTGTTTTGTGGATGAACTTGGGAGATATTTCCAAGAAGATATAATACTCAGAATCTGGTATTATTTCTGCCCATACCTATCAGTATTTATATTCCGGTAAACGGTTCATGTGACACAGAGTGTAAGACTTCTTCAAAGGGCGGTTTGACCATGGTCATATGCGACAGATGCGAAACTTATAACGAGAAAGGATCTGTATTTTGTTCTGCTTGCGGTTTTCAACTTTCAAGTTCAAAACAGGTTGATTTTCTGAAAGATGAGATGAAAATCAAAAAGGAACGGACTAAATCCATTAAGATTTTCCCCAAATTTAAGAGTAAGCAAGTCGTCCGTGATGAAAAAGCCCTCCCAACCGATTTTCCCTTTACTAAGTATTTGATTATCATAATTGGAGGTTTCAGTATTATAGTAGGATTTGCCTCCTTGTTTGACAGATTCCCGTCTTTACCGTCGATGCCGCGAATGCCTACAATGCCATCGTTTCCTCCCCTTACGGGTTCAATTCTTATTCCACTTGGGTTAACTATACTCGCCTCTGTCATCGTTTTTCTAGTGGCCAAGGATTCCGCACGTGATCCTGTTATCTTTTGGATAATAGAGGTTCTTATTCTGACAATAGGATTATCCACTCTTATTCCCGAATCTAGTACCATTTTGATTCCCATTGGAATGACAATATCTGGACTTCTACTCGTTTTTCTCTTCTCACGTCGTTCAAACCAACCTTCGGGAGTATATGCTGGTTTATACATTGCAGTTCTCGTAGTTGGTATTGTTCTGTTGATACCAGGTTCTTCTAATCTTATTATCCCTATTGGTTTCATCCTTATCGGTTTTTCATTGTTTGCATGGGGGATCCGATTTCGCCCCGAAACGCCCTCTGGCACCTTATAAAGGTAAAAACGAAGGGTAGGAACCATTCCCATTAGGAAAACAAAACAAGGGTTGTAAAGATTCAAAAAAAGATAACATAAGACACTTCAGGCCTAATATTAGCGTTTCTAATGGAAATCGAGCCAGGCCATTTAATGACAAGAGAAAAAAGGCATCCAGTGAAGTTACGATCCTCTCATTTCGTCCCAAAAGGAACTCGAAAAAGGTTTTAGAATCGCTGGCGGAATCGAGATACCATTCTAAAATAATGGTACTCCCAAATTTTACACAAATATGGATGGATAATCAGTGAGTAGTCGCGATACCATTGTCATCATGATTCCTACCATCTTTAGCTGGGTGTTAGCGTCCTTATTGCTTTTGGTATATCCCTTTGACATATTGGAATATGTTGAAACATTACCTACGAATCCTTTGGCTGGTTTAGGCTTGTTTTTACTAGGGGGGATTCTTATTCTCGCGGTTGCTGCTCTTTTTCTGACAGGCGACATATTAGATAAGCATCCTGAGTATTTAAGACGAATTACGACAATTGGGCTCATTGGATGTTCTATTTCGGTGATGTTGCTTGTACTCCTGGTTGAATACGGGTTATTCATACTAATTTCACTCGTGGGATTAGCTATCTTTTTTGGAATAACGATAACAAGCGCTGGTACTCTATTTGCAGGGCTTATCCCACTACAAAAACGAGGAAGTATCTATTCTCTTGGAATATTTGCATTTATTTTAATTTCTTTGGCGAGTATCCTCTTGGGTGGACTTATATCATCCCGTTTTGCTAGTGGTCTTCTTACTATGTCTTGGGTAAGTATTCTCCCTCTACTTGGCCTATTGGGAATCGGATTATCAGTGATATTCTGGTTGTTTTCACAAGGTTTAGATAAACCTTGGATAAATGACAGATGGCCTACCCATTTTCGTAAGATCTTTGGAAGAAGATCCGTTAAAGCCTATCTCCTTACACACGTTTTCATTTACCTTATGCTTGGAATTAGTATTGCTAGCTTTGCACGGATAGGGGAAATATCATTTGATACTTCATGGGTCATCACTATCCCATCTTTAGACGTATTTGAGCTTCCTAAAGACAAAGTGTTCTGGTTTGTAGTTCTCTTAGGGGATTTAACACTTGTTTTGTTTGCAGGCAGACTTTCCGACCGGATTGGCCGAAAATCCTTGGTTGTAATTGCTCTCTATGGTATTGTGTTTGCATCTTTGATATTCGGTCTCGAACGAACCCCAGGGAGTTTTTTGGCTGCCGCCTTCATAACTGGGGTTTCATTCGCGTTACTTCACCCTACTTTAGATTCTTCTATTTGGGCAGATTTATCCCCACGAGATGGTCTTGGCAGGTATTTTGCCTTGGGATTTATTTCATTGGCAGTAGGTTTAGGCATGGGAACTGCAATCGGACATTGGATGCTCCAACCTACCCTTGATAACATAGGATTTATAACATATATTCTTACCATTTTGGCGATTATGGGTGCTTTTCCCCTTTTTTGGGTAGCGGACAGTTTTAAACCATTAGAATTCACATTACTCATTGTTATAGAGGAGGGGGGACTTAATATTTTTGATTATTCCTTTGGAAGAGAAATTGATGTTGAATTGACCCTTTTATCAGGCGCACTAACAGCTGTTTCAAGCTTTTTTTCTGAAACTCTAAAAGAAAAAGGGATTTTAAATCTTGTAAGGCATGGAAATCATTTCATCCTGACCGATCGGGATGCTGAAACAAGACTCTCGGCAGCCGTGTTTAGTAACAAACAGGATCCGGAACTTCACTCTTCCCTAGGTAAATTTCTAGATAGATTTTGTAAGGACTACGGTGCAATCATAAAATCATGGAACGGAGCTCGTTCGAAATTCGAGGGAGCTGCAGAGCTTGCAGAGGAATTCTTTGGCCATCTTTCCCCATCACGTGATCTACCAAGTAAAAACACGCCCCACGACATGGTTTCCCAGTTGTAGGCCGAAAAGCCTGATTTTACCCAGTTGGAAATATTATGTCACAAAATATCTTCTTACGATTAAGAGGACCTAATATCATTGGATCGGCGCTCTTTGTTTTTACTGGCCTTTTGTTTGCGGCTCGAGATGTTTACTCATTTGACTGGATCAGAGCAATCTTAATCATTCTCTCAATGGTATGTTTTAATATTTATATTTGGATTTCAAATGACTTTTACGACGCCCCATATGATGCAGAAGACGAAGTGAAAGGGACTCGAAATGTGTTTTGCGAGCAACCAGATAGTCGTGAATACAAAATTGGGTTGGGTGCTATGTGGTTTTCCTTAGTGGGAGGACTCGTGATTGGAATTTTGGCTGGCTGGATCTATTTTGCCTTCACTGTGACAGGAATGGTATTGGCGTATCTATATACAAGCCCCACCTTTCGGGCGAAAAGTAGGATTGGTTGGGACTGGTTATTTCACACTGTTTGGTTCTTGATCTCTTTTCTCCCCCTTTATCTATTTATTCACGGATTTAATGTGATATGGGGCATTGAAGAAAGTAATATTCAGTTTTATGCCGTTTTCCTCTACATCGGTCTCGCTTCCCTTCTGGGACAAATTAATCATCAAATTCCTGATTACAATATTGACAAAGAAACTAGGCAAATGACCACAGTTGTAATTCTCGGAGTGAAGCGTGCCAAGCAAATAAGATATATCATTTACCTTCTGATTACTTCTAGTACAGTTATTTTGTTTCTTATAACTGGATCTTATATTGGTCTTGTTCTAATCCTAATTTATAATCTGTTTTTAGCTTTTAAGGCGAGGAGTAAGAATCCCGCGGATATTCAAAGACTAGAAGATGCCCCTTTCGTATGGATATACTTCTTTATCTTAGATTATCTGGTTCTTTCTCCGTTAATCTTGACATTTCTTCCGTAACATCGTAATCGTACATGATGGCCGTATTAACAGTGATTACAATTTTAACTCCTATTTTGCCTGTCTGAAGAAGTTCAATCCCTTCATGCACTTCCCCAGCGCTTCTATAATTATCAAACAGATGAATATGGTCCGTTAAGAAGGAGAATTCAATAATCGAGTTTGGCCATCCCGATCTTTATGGCCGTAACTGGTTTCTTTATTAATGGCAAATAATACCGGTCCATCTCTGACAAAAGAAGGAGGTACCAGCAAAAGTCCCCCTTTTCAGTATCGCAATGGAACCGTAACTCTACAGGATAGATCTGTCTGAAGATTTCCATTTGTTGTCCCGATTCAGTCTAAATTATGAAGATTCATCATAATAGTTTTTCTAGACAAATTCTACGACTCTCAAGATAATTCTGGAAAAATTTTAGCATGAGGAGGTTGTTTGAAAATTTTAAAGGTTTTGGTCTTCCTCTGTTTTTTTATGGGCACTAGAATGTGCTAGAAAGCGTGTTAAATCACGTAAATACTGTTTGGCCTCCTTCAGAGACATTTCCTTGATTTCCCAGGGAATATGGATCTTTTCCGCTAGATTGAGAATCTTCGTCTGGATAATAAATGCATCCAAGATATCTTGTTGGCGCTGTACCTTCTCTTGGAGCTGGATAAAGTTATGGAGTTTCGCACTTGTTAAACACCGGGAAAGTACTTCTTTGGCTTGAAGAAGGTGACCCTGGGCCATCTCAAAAGTACCGAGAATCAGATCAACTTCGTCTCGAAACATTACGGATACTTGTGATGCGCTTTTGAGATCATTCAAAAACAAATTAACCTTATGGAGGTCTTCTTCATTCTCTGAAGCAAGGTAGGATTCAAGCGAAAGTTTCGTAAGACCAATTAGCGTTCCAGTTTCAACCTCAAATGTATTAGCCCATTGTAAAGCTTGAAAAAAGTGTTTTTCTGCCAGTTGTAGTTCTCTACGGTTCAAAGCAATGGTCCCGAGGGTATTGTAATAACGTCCCTTATCCAAAGAACGTGGATTATCTTTGATTTGTAACCATGCTTGCTCACATAGCTTTTGACTCTCTTTCACATATCTTGAACCCATACTGGACAGTAATTCGGCGTAAGCAAGGAGGATCACTACGGGGGGTTTGTTAAAACAAGACAGACTCTTTTCATAGTATTTTTTGGCTTTATTTTGGTCACCTTTAGTAATCTCAAGCCACCCTAAAGCGCCATACGTATATCCCATTCCCAGCTTATCATCATCTCTGGAATCATCTAGGCTCGCTTTGTAATGTGTGGTAGCACTCTTATGGTCTCCTATGACGGTATAAATCATCCCCAAAACATTATGGCTAAAGGCACTATGCCAATGATATTTAAACACCTCTGAATTAAGTTTCAATGCTTCCTGAAGATAGTTAATTGCACGTGTATATTCACCAGTGAAACGTAAGTTGGATCCAAGTTTATTCAAGATTATCAAGCGTCTGTAAGAGCTTCTATCTAGAAGAGCCAGCGCATTTTCGAGCAACTCGATTGCCCAATGGTATTCGTCAAACGGATTTACAAGTATGGTAGCAAAGTTAAGAAATAGATTGGTGCGAATATCTGAACTTTCATCTTGACAGATATGAAGACAATTTTTCATACTTTCAAGGAAGGACTCTCGATCCCTTTTCGATTGATTAATACGGGCTTGAATAAACAGAAGGTATCCTTCTAGCAAATTAGATTCATGTAAATGATCTGATTTCTTTAATTTGCTTACCGCCTTTTGTACCAATCCCTCCCAATGAATTTCAGAAATGCCCTGAGTAAATACCCAGCAGAAATCCAAAGCTGGTAACCAATGGGTTGAGAGTTTAGAATAACTATATCTAAGCCCTTGATAGAGTATTCTTGAAAATCCCTCCTCATCATGTAGTTTTCGGGTGCATCTTATGAGTTGTGATAAATAATAAAGATGTCTGGGAGGATCTTCTTCTGTTGAATTCGCCGCTGTTTCGAATAATGCGAAGCTCGTGGAATAATCGTGTAAATGGTAGCTAATAGAGCCCAATTTCCCTTGAATTTTGGCTAATAGCGATTGATGTTCCGTGATTAGATTAAGTTGAGGCGCTAGAGATAGTGCTTCTTCAAAAGCAACCTTAGCTTTATCAAAATCCCTTTTATGACGAGTAAGTTCCCCAGTTATCAAATGAGTCCAGAATTTTCCTCCAATAGTCGTTTCTTTTAGCTGACCATGAATTTTCTCTGCATCGGAGATCCGATGTTGCGAAATGAGGCGTTTCACTTCCTCGTAGATACGCAACGACATGAAAGATTAACTCCAGTTGTACGCTGTCTTCAATGGATTCGACTTAAATACAATTTACTGTTGAATCCAAAAAAAAGCACCAGGCAAATTGAAAAAACTAGATTTGTATCCTTACATTCCTGTTCTACTACCTATGCTATCGTGTGGTTGGGGTCCCGAAGATCAGAGGGGAGGTAGAAGGAGATTAAGTCAGTTGCCAGCTGTCATCATCTCTACACCGTCAGAATTTAATCTAGGCAGTGTAGATCCAGACGGTAAAACCTTCATCACTCCTGAAACGGAAGTTCTCTCTGGATTTATCAATGCCATTGATGAGTTAAGTCTGATCGATCCTTAGATAAACCTGGTCTATTTTCGGTATTAAGGCAATCGTCTGTGCGATTACATCACATACGGAGAGGAAATATTCCAGTTCAGTATTTGATATAGGTCTCTGAATCGTATTCCGTTTATAATGGAGACTAAAGCGGCGAGAATACAGCCATTGCTTTAGAACTTGACGATTTCCTATTTTGAAGTTCCACATCTCCTGGGTAATGTTTTCTATGCAGAATTTTCCATCATACACTCTGTTATCCTTGGGCTGAAGATATATTCGTTGATTCTCTGCACTATACGAAATTTTCGTAATTTTCAGGTCCTTAGAACTACTTATGGGGAATTCAGATTTATTAATATTGATGGAATTTAATAAATGCAAAGATATGAGTTTTTTCCCAAGATCAGACATCTCAAGAAAATCAGATTCATTTTTTGGGAATGGAATTTTTGGAAAATCACGAATCAATAGAGACTCATAACGCTTTCGGTAGGTTTGAGAGAATAAAACTCCGTAGACGTAGTTTAACAGCATTTCAGGTTCAATATGATAGTTTAGAGACGGAAGAACGACATTGGAATTTCCTCGTATTTTTATCACAAATCCGTAAGCGGATTCTTTGGATTTCGGGGAGAGAAAGCATTTGTGAAACGGTTTGTCCGTTATAAAAACGTGTGTAAAAGGGGGATTTAGTAGGAGTTTGGTAACTATTAACGCTGGATTAGTATCTGAAATATTGTCCATCAAACGTTTTCTATACCGATCAATTAATTTAGGCTCATGCGAAAGGTACCTTTCATCAAAACCCCTAAAACCAAAATGTTTAATGAGCTCGATACTACGATCCCCTATCCCAAGACCCTGGATACGAACTTTATCAAAGTTTAGAGTTGAAGGTACGCGCACACCCATTGATTCTAAATCCTCTTCCCGTTTTTCGAAAAATAGTTTCAATCGTCGTCTGAGAGTTTCTTTATCGACGTCTATGACAAGTTTGTCCCTATGAGTCGCGATTCCCACGCTCTTATATCCAAATAATTGATCTAGTGAATAGAACTTCCTGTACCTTTTTAGAGTATTCTCAATTATCTCTGTGGGCGTAAATAAATGATCTTCAGTAATGGATAATTGAGAGAATTTCGAAGCATCAAATCCCTTCGCAAGTTCCGTGAATTTTCCGATCTTTTGGGGTTGCGGAAGACTCCAATAGTGGATTTTGGCTGGAGAAAGATGAGTTTGGTTAGTGTAAACAAAGAAAAATATGCAAACACCCAATTTAATGTCAAAAGGGTTACCAGTTTCTCCTTTTCGTGGATCACCGTGAAGATTAACAATGTAAATCTGATCAAAGACTCGTAAGAGTTCTTTTCTCATCCCGCGGAAGATCTTTCCATCCAGAAAGGTGTTATTGGTTATATATGCAACAATTCCTTTCTTTTCCTGTTGTACTATCCATTGCGCCCAACGAATGAATTTGATATAATCATCTGAAAGTGGCTGGACGTTTCGTTCGTTGATCATCTTCCTATAGTCTTTTAAAATGGATGAGAGCCACCTAGGTCTATTCTTGGACAACCTTCGATATGGTGGGTTTCCTAATACTACTACGACATCAGATCTTGATTCAAGGGATTTGAGCTCCAATGCATTACGTAAGTACATGTTTGGTAAGTTATATGAGCCAGAGGTGATTCCCAAATCCTCAACAGCGAGCCAAAGACAGAAGTGACTAATCAAGTAGGGCGCTGGAAGTACTTCAAATGTATAAAGATTTTTTAAAAATCCTTCATTATACCACGCCGTCAGCTCTCGTATGGCTCGTTTATTTTGAGTAGAATATGAGGCAAAGAATCGATCCGTGGCAAAACGAAGTATCCCAAGTGGAAATGTCGATGTTCCACTCGCAGGATCTATTATGGTTATATCAGGGTCTATGACTCCCTTGTTTCTTCCCAAGTCAGAACGTAAGAGGCTGTCGATCCCCTGAATAATAAAATCAACTATTGTTTGGTGAGTATTGATGACCCCCTGCGTTTTCGCTGTTTCAGGGTTGTAATTCCGTAAGAAAGAACTGTAAAATACGTTTATCAGCTGGTTCTTTCGCAAATTACAGAAATGCTCAGACATTTCAACTTTATCTATGATCTCTAGAATTGGATTGATGTTATGTTCAAGTAGCGGACTTGAAATTATGGGTACGAAATTTTTCAAGAACATCTGTTTATTATGGACTGATGAAAAACTATATTTTGGAGAAAATCGCTTCCCGTCCGGGAATATGCCGTCCTGACAAACCATTGAAACGAAAATGCAATTTATGATTGATTCAACAAGTAACTTCGTCAAATCCCGCATATTTGCTGAAATATCATTAGGTGTAGTTGGTATCCATTTCTGGATCTTGTGAAGCCAATCTTTAACCACCAATTCTTCGTTTGTGAATTCGTCCTTCTTCGTCAGGATCCTTAAGAATATTTGTTGAATGTTCTTCGCATGGGGTATCAAATCGCCAGATAAACCTACAAACGCTCGGTTTTCAGGATTAAAACTCGATCTGTTCAAGCGAATCTTCCCGATGTTTCAATCAACGATCCTAATTGGTTTTTTGTACTTTCGAACTCTCTTCTTCAGTAAAACTTTCTTACTTTATGAGAATTTTCCTAAAAACCATCAATATTGAGTAAAATAATAGCGAAGAAGAAATTGTAGCTGAAGATGTCATAATTGATCTAGCAACCTTAGAGGTACAAATAGAGAGAGACGATATTTTGTGACTATGACAAAAAAAGGGATGAAGATCTAATTGGGAACCACTTCACTGAAATTGAACTTTGAGGAGAAACCACTTATTGGTATGATACATCTTCCCTCATTGGTAGGGTCAATATCTGATTTAGATGAGCGAGCCAGGGTTTTGAAGCGCGCAAGAGAAGATATGAAGGTTTTATCTGAAGCGGGTTTCAATGCAATTCTAGTTGAGAATTATGGAGACCTTCCCTTTCCTAAATATCGTTTAGATGATGCACGGTATCTTGTTTTTTCGCATATCGTAATGGGCCTAATTTCTGAGATTAAAATACCTCTAGGAGTAAACATACTCCGTAATGCATGTGGTCAAGCTTTAACTTTAGCAACTGTAGCTGGAGCAAGTTTTATTCGGTGTAATGTATGGGAAGGAGCGTATATCACAGACCAAGGTATAATCGAAGGAGTCGCCTACCAAGTCCAAAAGAGGAAAACTGAATTATCATCACATGTGAAAATTCTAGCTGATATCCACGTTAAACATTCAACATCACTTGGCCAGTTTAGTCTTGGGGAAGCCGCACAAAACGCCTTAAAACGGGGAAAGGCCGATGCGATAATCGTTACGGGCCGTTCGACGGGCGAACTGATACCCTCTTCCGAATTAAGGGATCTAGCTTTAAATTACCATATCAAACCTATTCTAGGAAGTGGGCTCAATTTTGAGAACATCTCGTCGGTTTTCCCTTATTTATCAGGCGCAATCGTCGGAACTGCCATAAAAAAGGATCCCCAAGATCTTTCCACTTCAATTGATCCAATCAAATCCAATAGAATTGCCCAAAGATGGATTTCAATGAAAGATGGATGATTCCAAGCCATTAATATCGTATAAACTTCAGTGTGAGATGAAAGATAGATATGTTGACTCAAATTCCTTCAATAACAATTGAAACGATCATTGGGGCCCTAATCCTTACGGGATTAGCGGGATTTGCTACAACAATTGGCGCTGGGTTCTCCTTTGTTACAACAAAACCCTCTGTACGATTGCTGGCAGTAGGTTTGGGTTTTTCTGGCGGAGTAATGCTTGCTGTTTCATTTATTGAACTGCTTCCTTCAGCCATAGATGAATTCAGCGCAGCAGGTGCTTCCGATCGGGACTCTTTTCTTCTTGGGAATGTCTGGTTTTTTGCGGGGATCCTTTGTATCTTCCTGGTAGACATCTTGGTTCCTCATTTATACAAAGAGGAAGATTCAAGTCGTTCATCTCATATAACAGATGTCACGAATAATAACAAAAAACATGGTTCGTTGTCCAGAGGAGAGCTTCAGCGTATAGGGGTGTTAACAGCCGTGGGAATCTTTATTCATAATTTTCCTGAGGGTTTAGTCACCTTTACAAGTTCCTTAAAGTCCTTGGAACTAGGATTTGTCCTGGCAATTGCTGTTGGCTTACATAATATTCCAGAAGGTCTTTCAGTGAGCATTCCGATCGTTTCAGCAACAGGAAACAAATGGCACGCATTTCGGTTGGGACTTCTTTCTGGACTGGCCGAACCGATAGGGGCATTTGTAGCTGCCTTTCTTTTATTTCCATTTCTTTCTCCAACACTAATAGGAAGTTCTTTGGCCTTCGTAGCGGGAATCATGGTCTTTATTTCGTTTGATGAACTTCTTCCAGCTGCCAAATCCGCTGATGATTCCCACCTTGTAACTCTCGGTATAATAACGGGTATGATCATTATGTCTCTTACCCTTTGGATGTTTTCCTAAGCTTAAAGGTTCTCGAAGATTGGAAGAGGAAAAAAAAACTGCGATATTGTGAGGCTAAAAGGGGAGAGGCGAGGAAGGATTTGAAGTGAATTTCGTGTTTCCAGAAAAACCCCAAGCGAGCTACCTAAAATTGGGGGAAACGATAACAATCAAGAGGTTGAAGACTTTAGCAACTCAATATAGATTGGTCCTTGTGATTTGGGGTGAAATCCATATAGTTACTGATCCTCTAAGATTTAACAACAGCCATATATATCCTCGGGGTTCCTATCGGGTAGAGGATATTGATACCAGAGGGCAATGGATTGAATTACGATATCTTCCGCCAGATAATGTCCCGCTTTTAATGGGAGAATCATCGGTTAACGAAATAGGTTTGAATTTGAAGCAAAATTCAGCATGAAATCTATTCTCAATTAAAAATACCCTTAGGTATTTATATCTTCTAGTTTTTTCGTCTTCAATAGCTGTTTTATTACATTAGATGGGAATAGAGAGCCTTCAAATACCTTGACATCAGTCATTTCAAGTAGTGGTTTGATTAGATTATCATGTGGTAACGATGCCTCCCTTTTCAGATAACTTTTTGATCTTGGGAACAATGATGTTATATGGCGTTTTTAGCGGGGGATCGGCGATTATCCTTAAGAAGGGCATTATTCGGGCTGGGGGTATACAGATTACACATTTTTTCCGTGATCTTTTGCCTGCTATATGGCGTTTGGCATCAACCCCATTGTGGCTTTTTGGAGGGTTCATTGCTGTTATTGGATTCCTGATATATGCGTATGCTTTGAATTCCTATGAAGTTTCGGTAGTAAAACCCTTGGTAAACACTAATTTATTATTTACATTCCTCTTCGCCTATGTAATTTTTCACGAAAAACTATCCTGGCTGGAGTGGATGGGGGTCAGTACCCTCGTCGCAGGTATCCTATTTACAGCTTTTTCTCCAGGAATTGGATCTACGGATCTCATTAATGTCCCCTTACTTTACCTTCTATTTCCTTTAACATTAATAATCGCATTTATCATGATACTTGTGATGTTCATCCTAAAACGGGGTTCTGCAGAATTTGCTTTCCCTGTTTTTGCAGGGATCTTCTTTGGTATGGGAACCTTCTTTACTAAGAGTCTTCTGATTGGGTATTCAGAGCTGGAAACTTTAACTTATGCATTACTATTTATTTACTCGTTGCTGATGCTCATGGTAACTTATGGATTCGCTGCGCTTGGACAGCAACTTGCGTTTGAGAAAGGAAGGCTAAGCGTCGTATCACCCATATCAAATTCATTAACCGTGATAACATCCCTAGTCGGTGCCAAATGTATATTTTTTGAGACATTTGACCAAATTAGACTTCTTGGTATTGCATGTATTCTGGTATCACTGTTTATTCTGCGTAGAGAGATTGATCGTTCCAAACTTTAGACCGTCGTGCTCTCCGAAGTATCCAGTTTTACTACTTGGTAAAGTTGGATCGCAACCACGCTAATGATGAGAAGAATCAGCCCTATCCATTCAAAATCCCTAGGCCATTCTTGCAGGAATATAATTGCAAGAACTACTGTCTGAGGAAGCATGGTGCTGTTTATCAAGGTACTATCCATTGCCCGAAGATGTCTCATTGAACCGTTCCATAAGGTAAAGGCTAGCGCTGTGTTAACTATACCCAACCAAACGATGTAAAATATCGCTATTGGAGAAAAATTGAGGATCTGAGAAAAATCTTCCACTAAAAATCCCCATCCTAGTAATCCCAGAGCACCTATGCTCATGCTCACACCCGTTACCAATAGAGCTGGATTTCCCGACCGATTTATTGACCTACCTTGTATTGTGGCTAGTGAGTTGGCAAATAACTCAACGGTCACGATAAACAGTCCAAAAAGAGTCGCTGAACTAAAATCTACCGGAGTAAAGTAAATTATTACACCAATAAGAACAACGACAAAGAAAAAGATCTCAAACCTCGAAGGCCTTTCGCTTAATAAGCCAATAGACAGGATGATAACCACAAATATCGTTAAGTTTAGTACAAAAGAGACGGTGATTGCTGGGAGTAGAGATAGTGCCAAAAATTGAGTACCCTGGGTGATGGTGATAAAAACTATTCCGTATACCGCCATGTTAACCCACCACCTCCGTGATTGATACGAAAGCCAAGTTCTGCTGTTTTTATCTTTCAGAATTAAGACAACAAGTACAATGGCACCTATAATATAACGTAATCCAGCGAAGATGAGAGGGGGAATCTCTGTAAGCCCAAACTTTATGATTACCCACGACGAAGACCAAAGAAGAGTGACGAAAACAGCTTGCCCTACTGCACTGAGATATTCCTTGCTTAGGCGCGCTTCCAAAGCGTATCACACTCTTTACAAATAGGCCTGGGGAGGTTTTCCGATAGGGGATAGTTGCTAGGTTTTCTGCTTTTAAATGAAAACTGTTTAATTTCCCTAACACTCACCATTCAGAGAGGTTCATATAATGCTTCAAATGGGTAATCAAAGTTCTAGTGATTTATTAAGTCAGTTATGGGAGACTTATAGCCCTTTATTGTTTAATTTAGTGCTAGTTTTGTTAATAGTTTTTTTTCTTTGGATCTTTTGGGGATTTCTCCTTAGACGTATAAAAACGCGAGTGTCTCCAGAGCTTCACAATGCCCTACGAACTCTTGGACGTGCGACGTTCCTTTTACTGGGTTTATTCTGGATCGTTGGGGAGGAACTCTTCTTTGGTGCCGCGGCACTGCTTGGAACTGCTATTGGATTTGCTTCTTCTACCACAATTGGGAATTTCATTAGTGGCCTATACCTTCTTGTCACCAATCCTTTTAATGTGGGCGACTATGTGATGATTCCCAGTTTCAAGGCAGAAGGAATAGTAGAAGAGATTTCCATCAACTACACGAAGATCTTGACGCCACAAGGGATTCACGTAATTATCTCTAATCAAAAACTCTTGGGAGCCTCAATATTTAATACGAATATCACGATTCCTTCAGAAGCAATTGATAAGGGAAAAATAACATGGAGAGACCATAAAGCGGACAGATTTGACAGTATTGAAGATGTCGTCGATATCCTAAAAGGTATTCGGGCCAGGTACGCGTTGAAATCCAAGGAATACTATATTTATCCATTAAACTTCTCTGTCAATCCGGACAAATACATTCATTCTCGTACGGAGAAGGTAATGGAGTTAACCACCAAAAAATTTAGCGAACGTACGGAAGAACCTATCAATTGGTTTCTTCTAGACCGTTCCACGTATCAGCTTAATCTCATCGTCTCAAATCCATACGCGATTTTTGATTTACGATCAGATATTCTGGGATATTTGGAATCAGAGTTGGAAAAAGCCCATTCCCTCTAGATATTTCTGTTTTTAAGGTATTGCAGTCCTTCCATAAGGTTTGGAGATTCTAGGTATGGGATTTGTTCGAAAGACGTCCATCGCAATAAATTATCTTGGAATTCTTCATTACCCACCACTGGAATGGAGACATCAGGTACTCCACCATTACCTAGGGTTCTACACGTGGTATAAATCATTAGGATAGCGGAATTACCTTTTTCCCCTCTTATAATCGCTATCAAGTCCATCACGTCTTCTTGGACTTGAATTTCCAATTCTTCACGCAATTCTCTCAGACATGCTTCCTGGACCGTATTGGTGATATCAGAAATTTCGAACAGACCTCCAGGGAGCGTCACAAACCCAGGTTTATATTCAGATTTCTGCGATCTTACGCCCAGTAAGAAATGAGTTTCTTTTGGATTCGTTATCAGCACCTTACATCCCAGCACGCCGAGAGTTCCGGGAATACTCAGTTTATTGTAGTTATGATACACAAGGAGAGAGAATTCAATCCAGGACGTAGTAAGTTTTAAAATTCCCGATTTATCAGAGAAGTTTTGTAGAACAAGAATTTTGCCGTCATAGAGAGCAGGATATTGACGAGAAAGGGCTTTCCAATGGAGTTTACTTAACCTTAGGATCTTTGAGGAAAAATTAAATCGATAGTGGGGATCGTGTTCCCATGAAACGTCAGATAACGTGATTTTTTGTTCCCAAAAAACCCTTGCCGAATTCATTTCCAATTTAAGGCCGCCAAAAATCGTTTTATCAATATAATTATTCCGTTCTGCTTGGATTTTCCTTATGAATAGCCTTGAGTTTAGCAGGAATATAACCCCTAATCCTTAAACAGTAGGGTATGCAAGGCGTTCACCATTTTAATGACGAATCGATGACCATGAGGTGCGTATATGTCTACTTCTACCGATATCCTTGTTTTATTTTACGGTACATTAGCTGGTTTAGCAACACTTGGGGGAGTCTTTGTGATGAGTAAAAACCGAGAATTTGCTGTAAAAAACACCGTGTATCTGAATTCATTTGCCGCAGGACTTATTGTTGCGCTAGTCTTCTTCCACCTTATGCCCGAAGCAGCTGAACTAACCGAATACGCATTTGGAGGTATATTTGCCGGATTCTTGATTTTTTTTATCCTAGAAAATGTCATAATTCTCCATTCAGGGAGCGAGATTCATTTCCACCAACACGAAGAAACGGATGATCATCCACACGCTCATACTTCCTCTAAACGATTAGGTTTGATGGCATTTTCGGGACTTGGCTTCCATTCCCTCATTGATGGCATTATATTAGGTGTGGGATTCGAATTGAGCACCGAAATCGGGTTGTTGGCCGCCTTGGCTGTAATCTCACACGAGGTACCTGAGGGAATTACCTCTTTCACCTTGATATTTGAAAGTATGCCGAATCGAGCGGGGTCTCTTTCCGTGTTAGTTGCATTAGCCACTCCTGTTGGTGCAATACTCTCTATCATATTTCTTAGCGGTGCGTTAAATGCCGCTACTGTCGGAATTCTCCTTTCTGTTGTTGCAGGCACATTCTTGTACGTCGCCGCATCCGATCTTATTCCCCAAACGCACGCAGAGCACAATTTCAGGAATCTGGGAGCGTTTCTAACCGGAGCGATCTTTGTTATAGTTTTATCGTTGATTCTCCGGATATAGATGTGTTTAAGGAAGCCAATATAACTTTTACGTCTTTTCGATCCTATAGAGGCAACATTCGTCTCCGAGTCGGATACACTTATCCTTTGGAATGTTTTTTCCAAGTAATTCACTTATAATGGTCTCATGGACAGTACATACAAGAGGTTCTTTGGTTGCAATACGATAAACCAAGCAATTTGACAGACGTAAGTTATATTCGCCGTCTTTCTCGATAAGCTGAGGATATACACCCCAATTGGCCAGGATCTCGGCTATGGCATCAAGTTTCTTTTTGAGGGGGATTGGCTTTCCAGGTTCAAGGTGGTTTTGTTGGATCGTATATTCTACTTCCTTGGCAAGGGTAATCCCCATTTTCTCTAGAAGCCGCTTTGTTTCCACCGAACCCAGTTCCCTTTTTATTTCTTTGAGCAGCCGAATACCAAAATCAGCGTAGTCTTTAGGAAATATATTCAGAGCGGATGGATTCAGGGCATAAACCATTGCTGGTCTGCCCGTTGTACCCTTCCTCTGAGTCCGAGTAACAAGTTCCTCTTTCTCTAACATTAGGAGATATTGACGTGCCGCATTTACCGATATTCCTGCGGCTTCAGCAATGTCTTTTACGCTCGTTTGATAAGAATCATCCGGGCCAACTCTATTAACCAGAAGGAATTCAAGAATCTTGTCTCTGGAGCTTAAGTTTTCCTTTTTACCTGAAGAACTTCTTGTGTACATCATCTCAAATCAACTCCTTTTTTCAACACACCAAAATCGCCCCTAGTTAACCAGATTAGAAGATAAAATCGTTTAATTTGCCTAACCGCAGATTTTTGCGGTGTAATGTTTGTAAACATAAGTTACACTGGCATGAGTTGTAATGATTTTGAAATAGATTTGTTGATTTATATGAATTAAATGTTTTTTATATTTTTGGTGTCCTTTATTAGGGAACTCACAGGTCGAGATTTATAATAAAAGGGCGAATAACTTTTGGTGTCGGGATTTACCTGTGAATACTGTACGATACTTGCTTACATACCTAGGAAAGCGCAAGAAACTTGCGATTGGGGTCATCACTTCCATAATCATTGCCCAAGTTGCTGAACTGACCATCCCGTTGCTAATTGGAGCCCTTATAGATCGAATCCTAAATGCTGTCTCTCAAAATCAGTTTTCAATTGATATTATTTGGATTGGGGTTTTTTTTATAATCGGCGTAAGCTTTATTCGAGGAATAACCCATTTTTCAGGAAGATATTTGGGCTACATCCAGGGGGAGCGGATTATCTACGAGATCCGTCAGGATTTGTTTGATAAGTATGAAAACTCAAGTTTAGCCTTTTTTGACCAGATGCACACAGGAGATTTAATGGCAAGGGCAACTACAGATTTGGAACCCATGGCTGAATTTTTAATCTGGGGAGAACGAATTCTTCTGCAAGCTTCTTTAACTTATCTCGGTGTTTACACTGTCCTGCTTCTATTGGACTTCCGGCTGTTTGTCATGATTGGATTGGTTACCCCCCTGTTGTTTTTACTCTCCTATTTTGTTTCCAGAAAACTAGGCCCTCTTTACTTCGACATTCGGACACAATACGGTGTTTTGACAACCGTGATTCAGGAAAATATTGCAGGAGCACAGATTGTACGATCATTTAATGCAGAAAGGCGTGAGAGTGCGAAATTTGATAGAGAAAACCTAGCGTACCAGGATCTCAGAGCTTACGCCTTTAAAATTCGCTCCCTGTTTCTGCCTACAATTTTGTTTATTGTGAATCTCCTGATAACACTGCTGATCTTTCTTGGGGGCCTTCAGGTAATTGAAGGAAATTTAAGCCCCGGCTTTTTTGTAACAATGATTTCGTATTTTACGCTGTTGGCAACACCGACTCGATTTCTTGCGTTTTCGATGATTATGTTTGAAAGAGTAAAAGCTGCTGGAGAACGTGTATTCACGTTACTGGAAGAAAAAACGATCATTTCCGAGATAGAAAATCCGATTAACATTTCCCACCTTACCTTTCCTCCGACGATTGTTTTTAATGATGTTACATTTGCCTATGATGAAAAACCTGTCTTGAGAAACGTAAATCTAACGCTGCATCCTGGGGAACGTGTGGCCGTTCTGGGTCCCACTGGATCCGGAAAGACTGCCCTTATTTCGATGATACCTAGGTTTTACGATCCCTCCGCAGGATTTCTTACCGTTAGCTGGAATCGTACAGATAATTACAGGCTAAATAATTTGTTTTTGAAACAATGGCGGGAGAAAATCGGCTTTGTACACCAAGAACCCTTTCTTTGGGGGCGAACCATAAGTGAAAACGTTTCTTTTGGATTAACTGATATTAAACCTGAGGAAATTGAAGAAGTTCTAAGAATTGTGCAGTTAGACGAGTTTGTTAAGTCGCTCCCTGACGGCATTGAGACATTACTAGGAGAACGGGGTGTAACATTATCGGGGGGTCAGAAACAACGTGTAGCTATAGCTAGGATGCTTCTTAGAAAACGACCGGTACTGATCTTAGATGATGCCACCTCAGCGTTGGATATTACAACTGAGACAAAATTCCAGCAGGCCTTTGAGAGATACTTAAAGGATCATCATCCGACCGTTGTGTTAATTACACAGCGATTATCAACTCTTAAAATGGTCGATCGCATAATCATCATGCATCAGGGACAGATTTTCGAAGAGGGCACACACGAAGAATTGATGCGATCAGGAGAGATTTATCCACTTCTCTATAAAACTCAATATGAGGATGACGGGCTAGTCGATGTTAAGCTCGCTCTAGAACGGATAGTCAAGGAGAGGATCATAAATTAGTGAGGATCAGGATCAACGCGACAGATTAGGACGGTCTTACTCGGATCGTGAACTTTTCATTCGGTTACTAAGGTACACACGGCCCCATTTGCTTGTTTTTGGTATCGCTCTAGGAGCAATGTTGGTGGCCTCGATTCTAACGGTTATTCATCCTCTTATCCTTGCTGTAGCCATCGACGAGTACATCATTCCTGGGAAGATCACGGGCCTGGGGACCATTGCGCTTATTTATTTCGCGATTGCAGTTGTTGCTTTTCTGCTTAATATAGTATCAATGTATGTCACAACGATTACAGGTCTCAGAATTATTACTAAGATTCGTCAACAGGCTTTTTATCAACTTCAGGAATTCAGCATGGATTATTATGATCGAGAAGCCACGGGTCGTATTGTTTCCCGAGTTACAAATGATGTAGAGCGCCTCATGAATCTTCTTTCAACGGGTATTATCGAGGCACTGGTTTCTGGCATGTTTCTATCTGTTCTTTTCTTCATATTATTCTCTCTCGATTTTCGGTTGGCAGTCACCGTACTAATTATTTTTCCTATTTTATCGGTTTTCATTGTTTATTTTCGAATTAAGACCAGACTAGCGTGGCAAAAAACCCGAAGAACTTTAGCAAAAGTCACAGGTTACTATCAAGAGGCTATTTCAGGAATAGAGGTCTCCAAGGCTTTTGCAGCTGAAACTTTCATGGAAGAGGAATTTAACACGCTAAATCTTGAAAATTATGAGACTCGTCTTAGAGCCTTGTTACTATTCGCCATTTTTTTCCCACTAGTAGACACAGTCTTAGCCATAGGCACAGGCTTAGTAGTTTTAGTAGGTGGCGTGGCCATTGGGACCTCCACTATGTCTGTAGGCTTACTCGTTGCCTTTTTATCTTACTTGGGAAGGATAGCTCAGCCCGTAATGACGCTCTCAACCTTTTATAATAACCTGGTGGCGGCCATGGCCGCACTGGAACGGATATTTGACATCCTGGATAGAAAACCTGGAGTTATTCCCCGTGAGAAACAGGCATTGAATAGTTTAGAAGGCGAGATTGAATTTCGTGACGTTTCCTTCTCATATGATAAAGGAAGTCCTATAGTTCTTCGTGATTTTAATCTGGAAATTCCTGCGAAGGGTACTTATGCATTGGTGGGTCATACGGGGGCTGGTAAGTCCACTGTGACCAACCTTCTTTGCCGGTTTTATGATTATGATACTGGTCAAATCCTTTTGGATGGAAAGGTAGATATCCGCGACCTTAGCTTGCAAAGCTATAGAAATTGGATAGCAATAATCCCGCAAGATTCGTTCCTATTCACGGGAACAATACGGGACAACCTTATTTACGGCAAGCCAGACGCAACAGATGAAGAGATTGAACAAGCCCTCTTAAAGGTTGGGGCGTTTGATTTTGTAATGAATAAAGGCCTGGATACTGAAGTTGGTGAAAGAGGGGCTCGCCTATCAATGGGCGAGCGTCAGCTAATTTGTTTCGCTCGTGCAGTTATAAGTGACCCCAAAATCCTGATCCTAGATGAGGCCACCTCATCGATCGATCCTCATACAGAACTTGTAATCCAACAAAGCCTGCATCAGATTATACGGAACAGAACCACCGTGATAATTGCGCACCGCCTCAGTACAATAAAATCAGCTGACCAGATCATCGTAATGGAAGATGGACAAATACGAGAAAGGGGGACATTTCAGGAACTAATTGACAAACAGGGAATCTTTGCGGATTTATATTCCAAACAGTTTGCGGACCAGGAAATCTAGAGCCATTAGTTAAGACTGGATTATTAGTTTTTTACTGCCTCCTTGGTTTATGAGGAAAGAGTGACAGTCAAAACACCTATGCAAGTTCGATATTTTCATCCTATATCGGTCTCTGGTGATCTTTCCATGGCAGATATCTCAAACGGGGACTCTCAAGCGGATCAATCCAAAGAACTACGAGATCTACGCGAGCGCTTATCAATTTACTCTTTGAGTGTGGGATGGGCTGCGGGAAGATCGTCCATCTTTGTCTATCTGTCGTATTTTGGCGTTGTTCTGGGGGCATCACCTCTTGAACAGTCCATTCTAACTTCCGTACGAAATCTAGGGTCAAATATGTTCCAATCAGTTTGGGGATGGCTTGCAGACCTTAAAGGTCGAAGGCTGGTTCTGGTAATTGGTTTTACAACACTTTCTCTTTCCACATTACTTCTGCCTTTTGTTACCAATCCCTTTGAACTAGTTCTCGTGTCCCTAGTTCTTACATCAATTGGATTCGCTGTAATACCTGCTTGGAATGCATTTCTCGGGGATTATTCGTCTGAAAAGACACGAGCCTCCTTTGTGGGAAAAATAAATTCCTTGGGAACAATAACCAGTGTTGCATTAATCCTCTCGGTAGGAGTTCTCATGGATCTAACTCCTTTCCCGTTTCCCCGAGAAACCATTCAATATGTATCTAGTAGACCAGCTTTTGTTATTCCTTTCATCATAGGAGGTTTCTTATTTGTGGTGGGTCTAGGTACCTCTTTTTTCCTAGTTGAAAAATACGATAAACGCCTGTCAAAGGTACCATTTCCCGATGAGGTTCGTTTATCAATGAATGAATTAATCCAAAGAAATCCCCCATTCCGCCGTCTTCTCCCCATTGATGCCTTATTTAAATTTGCTATGAGTACAGCCTGGCCTATCTTCCCTTTTGTTACATTACGGGTTGCAACTTCTTGGTTGACTGTAGCCATCCTATGGATTGTGTTTAATCTTCCTCGTGGTATTGGACAGGCTTGGGGAGGAAAGCTAGCAGATCGATTGGGTAAAAAACCTGTTTTAATTGCTTCACGAGTCGCTTACACATTGGTACCAGTTGGATTCGCAATTGGACTTCTAACTGGAGACATTTTGTTTCTCTTACTGGCGAACATACCTGGAGGAATGGCATTCGGGGCTGAGGAGACCGCAATTGCCACTTACTCTTTGGATTGCTCCACGACCGAAACAAGAGCTCGCTATTATTCGATTCTCCTAACTTTCGAGGGAATAGCTGCATTTTCAGGCGCCATCTTCGCAGGTCTATTGATGGATATATGGCTAAAGCTTGCCGGAATTGATTATTCGAGCATAGGTTTCAATACAATATTGTTTTCTCTTCTGATATTTATAGCTATACTCCGATTCGCCACCGCTATTCTTCACGGCCTTATACATGCTAATCCCTTGGATTTTGAGCTGGAACAGGCAGTTCATGGAAGGGTGAAGTATAAATCGTAAGAAATGGGAGGCCTTTAGATCCTAGCCAACGTTTTAAGACCCTGATAATCCGCGCATTCGTTTTTATCAGATTATGCAACTAATAGAGAAATCCTTGCAATTTGTGGGGTTGAATGATAAATAAACATAGATCCCAAGACATTTCTCTAAATCTCTAAGCTTTGGGCATTTGTTTCGCATGTAATTTCCGAGGACCGAAACAACGGTTTGTGGTAACTCCCACATGATATGACGGATTATCAATAATGTCGGAAGGAGACAGGGTAAAGCGTTCTTAAGGTTTGATTACTTATGGGTATACTTGCCAAGATTTTTGCAAAGAGTCGAAGATCTAAGCTGACAATTGGGATCTTGGGTGCCCCAAATGCAGGAAAAACAACTCTCGCAAATCGTATATCGTCTGAGTGTGGAGATGGAACCCCATTGGGGGAAGTGTCTCCCATACCACACGAAACGAGGAATTGTGTTGCAATGGAGCATTGCACTATTACGGATCAACATGGTTCCTTAGATCTTACTATTGTAGACACTCCTGGTATCACTACTTCCATAGATTATAGAGAGTTCCAAACATATGGGCTCAGCAAGGATCAGAGTATTAATCGGGCTAAAGAGGCTACTCGGGGAGTGATAAAAGCGATTCAATCTTTAGATCGGATGGATGCGGCCATTGTTGTTGTAGATTCTGCTCGTGAACCATTCGATCAGGTCAATTGGACTGTTATAGGAAATCTTGAGGCTCGTAATATTCCCCTGATCGTCGCCGCCAATAAGACCGATCTCGCGAAATCAAATCCCAGCCTGGTCAGAGACGTTTTCCAAAGCGATATCATCCCAATTTCAGCAAAAAATGGTACTGGTATGAATGAGCTTTACACCTCGCTTTTAGGGCTCTCGCAAACGTAATGTCGTGGGATGTGTATATGGATCTTAGAATAGATTTTGTGACGATCAATACAACTAAGAAGATGGGCGTCACTGAGAAATGTGATTTTATAATTTCAAAGCTGCAAAATGAAAGAGTTGTCGTTTTCGAAGGTGGGCTCCAACCAGAAGAAGAGGCAGAACTAATCCAAGAAGCAATGAAACAAATCAATCACGAAGATTTCATGGGATATAGGATTTTATCCCCTGCACCTGTCAGAACTTCTGGGATTTTTTCCCGTAAAGATATCCGTATGACTGTAATTGCACCTTCAAACTATCAGAAACTTTCTGTCGCATTAGTTTAGGATATCAATTGATGTGAAATGTCCGGTAACGAGGATAGCTTAAAGCGCTATAAATGTGCGCAGTGTGGTCGGAGTCCCACATCTGAATGGGAAATTTTCAAGGGGTGTGAATGTGGGCATAGACTCTTCAGAATTGTACCTAGGAATAAACCGTTATTAATTCCCGGTCGGCCATATCAACTTACAAATAATCAGGGAGTGCCAGAATTTTTAACCGTAAAGGAGGAGAGGGAAGGTGTCTACGAAATTAATGTTAACCAACTCCTCCAGAATAACGAGGAAATGCAGACTCCCTTGGTCGTAGGAACAGAGGGGGTTTTTGTAATAAAGGGATTGGCACCAAAAAGAAAAAGCGAGATCTAGCGAACTACTAAGTTACAAGTTTGATTTCTCGGGTTACTTCGTTAAGGTCGCAAATTCTTAATTCATGAAGATAGCGTAGATGTTTTCTAGCAATTATGGGTGAAATGCCGAGTTCCGTGGCAAGGGTGTCAAGGGCTAGTGTTCTAACCTTTTTTCGCTCAAAATAATCAATGATATACAAAACGATTTTCCCTACCTCGCTTTCCTGAAGAATGGTTCGGAGATGGCGATTTCGCGCCAAATCGCCTTTGCCCGGATCCGCCTGCTCCAGTTGTCCAGCGCGAATTTCGGCCCTTCTAACTTCAGCTTGCATCTGACTTATTATTTCTCGATGTCCTGACTCTATCTCTCTTATCTCCCCCTCTGTCTGTTGAAGAAGATCTTGAAGCTTAGAGATTTGCATAAGGTAGGTCTGCTGCTCCTCCTTGGCACCATGTATGGCCTTAATATACTCATTAAGCTGGACCAGTTGATTTTCAATGATCTGATTTTTATCGTTGATGATTGTTTGAGCGGTCTTATACTCCTTCTGTAAAAGTTGAAGTTCCTGCTCTCTTTCGGCCAAGAGATTTTTGGTGGCTATTAAGTGGGCTTTTAATTCTGAGATTTGAGCCGAAAATTCTTGAATTTGGGAATCGATTGCGTCTTGTTTCAGTATCAGTTGCGCTTCTAATGTACCAATGGTTTCTTTTTGATTTTGGACTTTCAGGGCTAGTTTAGAAGAATCATTGTCGATCTCTCTTACGATTCGCCTTTTTTTATCAGTGGATTCTTTGGTCGAAGCATTGGTATGTACAGGTTTAATTTCTTTCGAAACAAGCGGCTTTTCCTCGCTCCCTTCATCGCTAATAGACGCTCCTTCCGATGAAGTCGGATCTTCGCTATCTGCCATAGTCCATAAACCCAATGATCTTTTAATTTTACCTTAAATCATTTCCTCTACTATTCATTTAAAAAGTCAATTAATCAATCTTGAAGCAGAAATGTTTGACATGAAATCCACATGATTATTCTCATTAAGAAATTACCAGTGGTAAAACGGGGAATTGCTTTTTGGGGAAATATAAAAGTAATATCTTCGCTATAGACTAAATGGCGTGTATCTCAAGAGAAAACACACCTTACTTGGGTAGTTTCATCGGCTAACAATGGAAAAGCTAATTTCAAACATACTTTCTTACCTAGAAAGCCTGATAACGCCCATAAAATCGCGAAAAACGGATTGAGGGGGGTAAGAATCCAACATTATACTTTGGTAAGGTTTAATCTTTAATACTAGTCCAATTGAGTGGCTCATGGTTTGTCGACCCCTCCAATAACCTAAAAGAATTCTAATTGTACGAGGCATTAAATATGCCACGTTATCATATTTCCGAGCAGTGAATATCAAACAGGTCGAGGAAACTGAAGAACTGGAGTGCAATTGTATTAGCTGGTGGGGTTGGTTCCCGGCTACGTCCGTTGACAGAAAACATTCCCAAACCGCTCGTACCCGTTGCGAATAAACCGATGATAGATTATAGTTTAGAGCTTCTTAGAAATCATGGAATCACAAAGAATATAATCATTGTAACGAAATTCATGGGAAATCAGATTAGAAAATACCTTGACCAAGCCGAACAGTTCGATGACTTGGAATATATCATACCTAACGTGAATCCAGAGGGTACAGCTGATGCTGTACGGTTGGTTGCAGATTTAATTGATACAAAGCGTTTCATAGTGTCCATGGCTGACATTATTACAAATGCTCCAATAACCGACTTTCAAAGGTTTCACGAGGAAAAAAACAGTATTGCCAGTATAACATTAAAAGATATTGCCTATCCTAGAGCTTTCGGAGTAATTATGCTGAATAAGGAATCTCAAATTCTCTTATTCTTGGAGAAGCCGCTCCCTCAGGAATTAAATTTTGTGACTTTAACGTTCGCCAAAAAACAAGCTATTCGTCTCCAATCAAATCTTGTAAATACGGGATTATACTGCTTTAATCGCGAAATACTGGGTGTTCTCGATAGATTATCAGACCTTATGGATTTTGGAAAAGACATACTCCCGTACCTCGCCCGTGAATATGGAGTGTACGGGTATGAGAGGCGTGATTACTACTGGATGGACGCTGGAAGTCCTCAAACTTACCTATATGCTAACTGGGATGTTCTCCGTAGATGGACGTTTCCTCATTTTCCAAAAGCAACAGCTGAAGATAATGGTTTGTGGTATGAAGGCCCCTTTCCTAGCTTTTCATCTTCTGTGCGACTTCAGTTTCCATTAGTTCTTGGAAGAGATTTAGAACTCGGGGATAATACGATAATTGGGCCGCTCACAGCGATAAGTGATAGAGTAAGCGTTGGGAGGAATACGACCATCAGGGCATCGGTAATATGGCATGATGTCCAAATTGGCAACAAAACAACCATAAACGAATCGATTGTGTGTAACGATGTCGTAATACCTGATGGCTCCCATTTGGCCCAAGGTACAGTAATTGCACCCGGCATCCATTTTACGGAACCTGTATCAACTCAAAAAGGGGAAATAATCAGGAAACCAAAATAAGTATATTGGTAACAAGATGATTGTTAATGTCACCCGAGTCGTCTTATAAGCATCCAGATCGACCTTACTTTCGGTGGGGAAGGATTATGGGTTTTTCGAATAAGGGACTAACTGTTGAGGTGGCGTCGCTTCTGGGTGGCGCTATGGGTAAGATTCTTGATCCAGATTCAATTGTCTTGATTGCGCGTGATTATCGACGAGATTCTCGGGCCCTAAAAAGAGCCTTTTCTGGGGGACTTATGGCAAGCGGAACCGAGGTTATTGATCTTCGAGCCACGCCGACCAGCGTCCTCCAATTTTCGATCCGACGATTTGGTGCTGATGCAGGAGTGATGTTTACTCGATCGCACAACTTATCAGGTATGGTTTCTATTCGATTGTTCGATTATACTGGAATTGAATTCAATAGCCAAAAGACCGGGAAAATTATTAACCTGGCGGAGACTCGGGATATTAAATGGGCAAATCCATCAAAGGTCGGCTGGTTAAGTGTAGCTGATGCAATGACTATTTATGGGAGGGCCGTGGCGGGGTTTTTCGTAGAAAACAAGGGGGATCTTGAATCGGCGCAATTAAAAGTCATTATAGACTGTGGTTGTGGTCCTGCTTCATATATCTTGCCCGATTTAATGAGCGAGTTTGGGTGTGAAGTTATAACCCTCAATGCTCATCGTCCACGAAATCCCTTATTCCTACCAAATCCTCAATCGCTTTTTCGTCTTAAAGAGACAGTTCGGGCAACAGGGGCCGATTTAGGGGTAGCTCTTGATGCAGAGGCAAGACATGCCGTTTTCGTGGATAGCAATGGAAACGCCCGCAATGCTGAAGAAACAGCTTTAATAATACTAAATTCTAGATATAAATCAAATTCTCAAGCTACCGTGGTGATTGGAAATACGGTACATCCTTTAGCTTATCAGAAATTGCCAAATAAAAAGGTCTTTGTGGGACACGAAGAACCAGGGGAAGCAGCAAGGGCGGTGCTAGAACATCGCGCTATATACGGATTTAATGACACGGGTCTTAATATCCGGCCAGTTTTTTCCCCTGGTTCAGATGCTATTGTTACAATCTTGAGTATCATGTCAGAACTCGCACGGACTTCTCTAGGATCGACTCAACTGTTCGATAACTACCAGATTTCCTCACAAAGAAAGACTTCGATCCCTCTTCCTTTGAACAAAATGTTTTCTTTTTTCCGAACTGTCCTCAATAATCCTCCTGATGGATTTATGTGTGTCGATACATTTCTGGGGATCAAACTGATAACTCCAAGCAAGGAATGGATCCATCTATCTTTGGGAGAGAGAAATGACATCCTTCAAATTGAGGTATATGATCCAAATGACAATATCAACAGAAAGAACGAGTTGGTAGACCTAGCTAGCACCCTCGTATCCAATCACAATCAGGATAAGTAAAAACACCTGGAAGCCATGTTTGAGAAAGCTCATCCCCTGTATAAGATCATTGGACATCATTTTGGGCATTAAAACGCTCTTAGGAGTACATCCAATTCTTAATTGATATGCTTAAATAGGAGCCAATCATAACCTAATCTGATGACTGATCCTGATATAATATTCTTGGTAAGAATATTCCCAGGCACCTTTTTCCCGGTTGATCTAGAAATCTTCGCCTAATTACGAGAGTTCAAAGGTGTATTTCTCCCCTGAAAGACGGATACCCGTTGTTATTGTAGGCCTAGAGGACGCAGGCAAAACGACTCTTTCTTTGCGGCTCCAAACGGGAGGTTTTAAGCATACCATGCCCACCGCGGGCCTAGATACAGAAATTCTTGAACTAGATGGAACGTTGTTTCAGCTTTTCGATCTCGGTGGACATGAAAGGTTTCGCCATTTATTGTGGAAGAAACACGTTCAATACTCGCAAGGGATCATCTATGTTATCGATTCAAGTGCTGAGGCATCCGAAAAGCTGGATCCCTCGATTGAATGGTTATGGAAATGTCTGAAATGGAATTTGGAGGCACCTCTCCTAATCTTGGCCAATAAATCAGACCTAACTCACGTTCCACTTGATTTAATTGTGTCCAAAATTCGGTTAAATCATCTACATGTTTTAAATCCCTCAAGATCATTTCAAATTTTCGAAATTTCATGTCTCACTGGCCATAATATTTCCCGTGCGGTTGAATGGTTTTTTCAAAAAATCGCTCAGATTGTCCCGAATCAACAGATTCGTATCACAGGTGTATATTTATACCTGCCGACCGGGGTTCCAATAGAAACTCTTAATTTCTCTAACCGAGAGAAAAGCGGTCTTGATATTGACATGGTTCCCGGTTTTTTAAATGCCTTGGAGACGTTCTTACAAGATGTAATGGGAGATGAAAGGCTACATTCTATATCGACTGACCGCCACCAAATTTTGATGGTAAAACATGATTCCCTACTCTGTGCAATCGTTACTGATAAGGATTCGAGTCCTGCTGTCACAAGAATGGTTGCAGAATCTCTAATTAAACATATAGAAAACAGGTATGCGGAACAATTAGGTCGTTTTAAAAAAGAAGGAATATTCCAGTTCCCCAAAGGATTTATTCTGGATTATCTTAATCAAAACTTCGCAGAAAATATAAGGTACGGCTAATTCACTAAGATAAATCTAGGAGATTAAAAACCAGGAAAACAATGGAGAGGGGATTTTAGGACAAATTAGAATCTGAACCAAAATTCCATGAGTCTTTTTGGTATCTTTTTTTGCTGATCTCCAAGGCAAGATCTAGTTCTGCTTCTTCGAGCTTCTGGATTCGGGATTCAGTACTTGTGGAGTTTTTTAATTGATTTATGATCAGATTTGCGAGTTTTTCAGGCGTGAAACTGTATCTTAACTGTTCAGAGAGAGTTGTAACTTTTTGATATACCGATTCGACCATCGCCTCCTTGGTACGCCCAGGTCGGGCCTTAAGAACGGAGTACATTATTTCTGGACGATAATCTATCAGGATTGTACCATGTTGAAGAATAATTTCACCAGATCGTGCCTGTGCATTTCCAGAGATTTTTTTTCCTTTGGTAAATACAGAAGGACAGTGAATCTGGTCATAATCGAGGTCAAGTCCGATCCGTACCAAGGGTTCAAATACGAATCTTGCTAGCTCATAATATTGGCTTTCTACGTTTCTTGATTCTAGATTTCCAACCTTCGTGGTGATACTATAGGTAAGTTCTCCCATTTCATCATGAAAAACGGCACCACCACCAGAAATCCTGCGAACAAATTCGAAACCATAAGCGTTTAATTGGTTAATATCAACTTCTCTTTCAACGGCTTGGTGTCTGCCTATTGAAACAGTACTGGGCCGCCACCCATAAAATCTAATGGTATCTTGACCTAATGTAGCATATTTCTGAAAGATTGCTTCATCTATTGCCATATTTTCTGCGGCGTTGTAAAACCCAAATTCGATAATTCTCCACTTGATATCTCGTAATAGGTTTTTCATTTGAAATTTCATTCGATCTCTAAGGGATTATCAGCATCTATAACGATGCCGCTCTCTGTAATCTCCATGGGGTGTATGCGTTGTGAGTGCCGCATGCCGCGCATTTTTACAATCTCTATCGTACGAGCTCGAGCTGAGTTTTTCAATATATATTGCAGATGTATAACGCCGTAACTCAAAAAATCCTCGGTGCTAAAAAGGGGGTTGTATACATCCGTATGAGCTTCAACTGTGTTCTCATATACGGCTATAGTGGTACATTTTTCCTCCCAGAGAACCCCGATTACCCTATGGAGTTCTTTACGTATTTCAAAATGGTCCCGGAACAACAACGAGAATGTATTCAATGGGTCAATCACAAGACGATTTACCCCGAGCTCACGAACTTCATCAATAATCTTCTGAGTGACATAATCTAGACTTGCCTCCCGAAGACGGGAAGCCTGCTGCATAATTCCCATTTCTGTCGAAGTAAAATCCAAGACCGACAGTTCTCCTAGCTTTTGAAGACCAGCTAAGTCCCAGCCATAATTCATGAAAATTGCCTGTAATGCTGGGAGGGGTTCATTGAAGGTAACAAGCATACCAGGTATGTGGTATTTCAAAATGCCTTCTAAAAGCCATTGAAGGGCCAATGTTGTCTTACCAACCCCCGCGCCACCTCGCATAGCAATAAACCAACCCGCAGGTATTCCTCCACCAAGAATCGTGTCAAGCGCTTCTATGCCTGTTTGACGGATATCGAGTTTAGGATTTGACATAAGCCGGTCTCCTCATATGGTGTATCGTGATGCTATCATTGGCGCATCCTGGTAAAGAGTGACGTTAATTCCCTAAGTAATACTGGATATTTAATAATTTTTTCTCGGTTAGGAGAAATCAGAGAGAGTTAAAGGTTTCTATCCCCAAACAAATCATGGGAAGATCATACAATAACCTAAGATGGTAGGAAAATTACCTCATATAAATCTGGATTAAATCCATGGTCTAAATTTGTTTGGCTATTATAATGCGATCTTTCCTTTTCTTAAGGACGAATAAGCTGAATTAGTGAGCATACTTGCTAGAATGGTTTTAATCTGCAACCAGAGCGTCAAATCGATCTTGGATCTTCGTCCCGCTTTTGCTATCTACTTGGTAAACCTTTATCTTAACCATTTTTCCTGTGAGATTTAGGAGTTCTACGTCCTTCTTTCGGATTTTCAAATGGTAACCATTGGCGCAACGACTTACCTTTGTTGTGAAAATAAGAATCGGCTCACTCTCATTCAAATCAAACACTATCCGAGATTAATGAATTGGAGAAGTACCACGAAGTGAAAGCTGTTTATATCACTCTACACAAAACATTGACATATTCAATCTATAAATACATTTTCTTTCGTCAATGATTATTGCGACGAAAAAGAGTTCACTAGAGGTCAATTTCTCAGTATTCTCGAAATTAAAGGCCATTGGACAGTCGTTATGGGCGGGGATGGTTACGTAATCTCGCAATAAGATTCTAATGAATATTAAAGATCGCGTTGCGTTTGTAAACGCTGTTGAATGTGTTCAACGATTTTTCTTGCCAATACACTGAATGCTGCCTCCACTCCAGTGCCATCGAGAGCTGATGTTTCAACATACACCGCTTTGTAACGCTCTGCTGCATCTGCACCATCGTATGGCAAAACCTCTCTATCGGTTTTCAGGTCATACTTGTTTCCAAACAGCATCAGTGGTACCTCACCAGTTTTTTTCGTGAAATCCTTATACCACTTGTTTAATTCATGAAAAGTAGAAACCCTAGTCAAATCAAATGTTAATATTCCTGCATGTGAATGAAGATAATATTGGGGCCGAATGGTGCGAAAAGAATCTTGACCACTTATGTCCCACAATTGCATGGTCATCCTGTTCCCTTCACCTAAGTCTACTTTTTTGATTAAAAAGTTGGATCCAACTGTTGTTATGTAGTTATGGGAAAACGTCCGCTTGACATATCGACGTATAAGGGATGTCTTTCCTACTCCTCCCTCTCCTAGCATTACAACTTTACAGGTGTAATGAACCATGTGGTGACACCGACCTTGCCCGTCTGCTGGTAAACACGTTTTTAAAGGGTGTATAGGCGTATTTATCATACGAAAGTAATATGAGATCTTTACATGTAGATGAAAACCGACCTACGACCAGGACGCTACTCATTCTGTATTATTCTGCACAGGTTTAAAAAACCTAGAGTATTTCAATTGGAGGAAGCAGATGGTAATCCGAAGATTCGTAACACCCATTGGAATTATATTATGGGTAATACTGGGGATGAATCTCTCCTTCATGCCGCCATTAGGTCAATCTTTATCCCAATTAACGTCAATATTAATTTACTTGGTTATCCAAATATTGATTCCAACCTGGTTTATCCTTTCATCAGTTTCATTGCTATTATGGCTTAATTACGGTCGAAAAGAAAACCTCCTATTCTTGTGGGGAGTAGGAACTTCGCTCCTACTTTTCCTGGTTTTCGCTTTCTCCCAAATAGATGTTACAATGGTTGGGCTTACAACCTTAAGATTGAACGGCTATGGAAAATACATTCAAGTTATGATAATTTCCCCTTGTTCGGGAATCTACGGATTACTTCTTTTTACTAGCACATATTTAATAATGATTCAGGAAACAAACAGCAAATGGATACTCAGAAGAGCTCAGCTGGTCATTCTTGCTGTGTTGGGCGCTCTGGGGGCCTATTTGGTTAATCTTATACGAATCCTAATTCTGATCGTGGTTTTAGTTCATTTTAGCCAACTCCTAGAATTTATTCATCTATTACTTGGCGTCGTACTCTTCATCGCTTACATTGTGGGATATTGGACAACGCTCTGGACGCATTTATCGAAAGTTGATCAAATCAAAAAAAACATTCAAAAAATCGGGTAAAAAACGCCTATAACGATTAAAAACCGTATGTGGGCAAAGTATGGAATTCATTAAAGCAGACCAGCTTTCTTCCAAAATCGGGGAATCCGTCAATGTAAGGGGGTGGCTACATCACGTTAGACGTCAAGGAAAGCTGACTTTTGTAGTAATACGTGATCATTCAGGATTTGTACAGGCTGTGATAAAGCCTTCGAGCGGCGAAAAAGCCCAGGCCGTTGCGAGCAGGTTGACCCGAGAAACAGCAGTTACAGTACAGGCCACCGTCAAAGAGGATGTTCGAGCACCATATAATGGAATAGAACTTCAAATTTCGGAAATAAATCCTGTCGTTCAGTATGCATCCCCTGATTTGGAGAATGAAATCCGTCCTGATTCTGGACCCCAAGTCATGTTAGATAAGCGTCATTTGGTTTTACGAGGTGAAAGATCAGCAAATATCATGCGCTTCCGCGATTTGGTTACAAGAGAAATCCGAAGTTTCTTTTTTTCGAGGGACTTTATCGAAGTTACTCCCTCAACAATCGTACAAACCCAAGTCGAAGGTGGTTCCACCCTCTTTGCATTCAACTACTTTGATCAGGAAGCTTATTTGACTCAATCTTCGCAGCTGTATTTGGAAACGGTTCTTCCAAGTCTGGGAAATGT
>JBHLSH010000036.1:0-36698 GCA_048881705.1 Candidatus Heimdallarchaeota archaeon
AATTCCCAAGGATGAAAAAACAAGTGACCGAAAAACTACAAACAAACGAACAAGAGAGCCAATCTCTGCGGGCATTGGCGATTAGCTGGATGATATTAGGTTTAGGTAACTTAGTATTTTGTTTGATCGGTGTCGTCTTTTTAATCCAAGCTTCACGAATGTCCCGTAGCATAAGGACGGAACGAAACGTACTTGCAGGTGGAGGTGCAAAATAATGGCATGGATCCCTGCAATAGCGGCCGCGTCGGCTGCATCTGCATGTCACACAGGTCAAGGGAAAAAACTACCAAAATGGGCGGTTTTGTTTATCATACTGACCATGGCCGTGGGGCTGATTATTCCACTTGGCTTTTTGGTAATAAGGTCTCAAAGCAGTTCTTCACTGATCATCATGCCGTTAGTGCTCTTCTGCTTCATAATGTTTGGAGTCGTAGCCATGGTGGTTGTAATTAGCTCTGAGGGGGATGAAAAGGTCAGTGAGACAGGAATTAAAGCGTCGTACAAAAGAAGACGAGTACAACCACGAAAAAGCGAATATTTGGGAGATCCGGAACCTGAATGGCATACCTGGTCCCCAACTAACCGAATTAGAAAAGAACACTATTGCTCGAACTGTGGTTCCAGGCTAGACCATGAAGACAATTTTTGTGATCAATGTGGTTGGGAAGTGAGAGCAAAGAGTTACGATAGGAGATAAGAATGTTGCAAATGCAAGAAATCGAAATTACCGAGGAACAACGCAATAAAATACTCATCAAAGCTGAGGGATTGTCAAAACATTACGGTAAGGGGAAAATCAAAGCAGTTGATGCGCTCACACTTGAGATTTATGAAGGTGAAACCTTTGGGCTTTTGGGCCCGAATGGAGCTGGTAAGACAACAACCGTACGCCTGCTGAACTGTATCTTGAAACCAACTAAGGGGACAGCCCACGTGAATGGATACGATATTACCGCGGATGCGGACGAGGTTCGATCAATCACAGGTTTACTTGCGGAATCACCTGGTCTGTATGAAAAGTTGAGCGCATATGAATTTTTGGAATTTATGGGCGCATTGTACAAACTCAAGAATCCCGTACTGAAAGATCGCATTGAGGAACTCCTTCAGCTATTTAATTTGTGGGATAGGAAGGATTACCTCCTTGAAGGATTTAGTACTGGAATGAGGCAGAAAGTTCTCCTGGCCGCAACCCTGATCCATGATCCGAAGATCTTGTTCTTTGATGAACCGACAGCCGGTTTGGATCCACGCGCGTCTCACATGGTGAAGGATCTGATCAAGGAATTAGCGGAGGATGCTCAAAAAACAGTGGTAATCTGTTCTCATATTCTTCCAGTGGTTCAGGAACTTTGTGATAGGATCGGGATCATCCATCAGGGCCGCCTTATCGCGGTTGGAACAATCGACGAGATTATCACGCAGACGGGAGCAAACTCATTAGAGGAAGCTTTCATAGCTGTGACGGGCGGAGTAGATGAAAAAGAGCTTTTGGCCTGGAGGAATCATCAATGAACATTTTGGGTCGTGGTTTTGACTTTGCCTGGTTTCCGATAAGCCGCGCACAATATAGAGTGACCACATCAAGGATAAGGGGATATCGCCCCTACCTGCCGTACATAATACCTGGAGGATTGGCTCTATGGATTTTTGTCATTGCCCCGATGATAGTAGACTCGTTAATAGACGAAATTCAAGCCATAATCCTCTCGCAGGTAGCAGTCGTAATGATTCAGTTTCTCCTTACCTATTTTTTCTTAATTTTCCTCACTTTTCCCATAGTGTCCACTTTACAGGACATTAAGGCTGACCAATTATCTCTATTACTGAGTTCGCCTGTTCACTCCAGCGATCTCTTGATTGGAGAGTTTGTTGGAAAATCCCCGTTTTATACCGTTTTTGCAGTGATCATTGGGGGGTTATTTACAGCAGTATTAGTGCCATTGAATCTAGACATGGTTCAGATACTTATCGTCGTTTTAATCTTCGTGGTAATATTTTTTTCTGCCTTATGGATTGGAAACCTCATTGCTGTGATTCTCCGATCCTTTCTCATGAAATCCGCCCGAGGACGAGATATTGGTAGAGGATTGGCCGTCCTAATAATATTGCCGTTGGTAGCAATCCTATATGGCTTTATGGGGGGTTACCTAGAAGCCCTAAAGGACCCAGCAATTGGAAAATTAGTCCAAGACATTCTTACCTTCGTTCCTAGTGCGTGGGGTGCTGGGGTCATCGTCGAATTTGCACGAAATCCGGGAGATTTGTCGGCCATAGATCCATTTGCATATCTTCAATTTGCTGGAATCTTGGTCTTTTTCTTTGGTTCAGTGTATCTAGGTGGAATTTTGGCCAATCGAGCTTACAACATGGAACCCTCCACGTTTAGTGCATCAACCGCGAAACCAGATGGAATCCTTTACAAGTCTATCAAGAGGTTAGGGGTAACAGACTCCTTTGGAACACTATTGGTTTCGGGTTTCAAGAATTATATGCGCAACGCTAGGAATGTTTCATGGGCTGTGTATGCCATTGGTTTGACAGCAATGGTTTCTCTATTTCTAATGACACCTACTGACCATCGTGGGGCCATTATTAGTACTAGAATCCTTGCACCCCTGTTAGCTGCTTTTGTGGTCTCTGAAGTAACCCTACAAGGAAAAGAAAATCTGTTAATATACAAGCAAACCCCTTCTGGAACATCACGCTATATTATGGCAAAATTTTGGCAGTACTTACTATCAATTATGCCCGTGGTCTTTGTTTTTGATGTTATTGTGGGTTTACGCATAGCAGGCATGGACGGGATGATGTTTGGAAGCAACCTGGTTTTCTCATTGATGATTGCCTCAGGAACGGTAACTGTCGTCTTGGGTTTGTTCCTTATGAATCCTGCCTATGATGATAAGGCTGCTGAGTATCAGATCAATCTCCAAATATGCATTTTCTTGTTACTCATCCCCTTCTTCATTGGAATGATTCTTCTCGAGAATTTCGCCTATCACACAATAGGATTCCTTTTGAGTGGTTTTACGGAGCGGGATGCTCACTTCTATAGTTGGATTCTTCTCTACGGCCTACTAATATGGCTAGTTGGAATGATCTTCCTTTGGCTTGGGAAAAAGAGGTTAGAAAACCTTGAGTAGCTGGTATTTCTGGTCTCATCTAAATTTGATATATTCTTCTGGACAAATCTGGACAATTCGGAGATGAAAGGTGAAAATAATGAATAAGAATACGATGCGCCTAATTCTAGTGGTGGTGTTTGGAATTCAATTGGTGTTCTTTGGGCTTTCGCTGTTTCTAATGGAAGACTTTGATGCTCCTCAAACAGATGCCGCGATTTCCATGCATGGTGCGGACGTCATTGTTTTTCTAACCGACGGGTTTTCAAAGCGGGACCTTCAAAACGTGGCCCATTTCATTGGCGATCTTTGGGGTGCCAGAATCACTCTTGCAGGACTAATCCAGAACGTTACCGCGGACGATGGCACCCAATTTCGCGATCTTTCTGTTCTTCAGGGAACCACAGATGTGATGGACTTTGATGGGATTTACATACCAGGTGGTAATATATCTTCTTCGTTTATTGCTGATGTTCTCGTATCCACGCTATTACGAAAGGCTAGCAGGCATAACCTCGTTATTGCTGCCTGTGGTGAAGGTATTTTAGTTCAAGCCTCATCGGGCCTCCTCAATGGCAAGAAGTTTACCTCTTCCCCGCAGGATGTCTCCACTATTGTAGAAGCCGGCGGAATTTATGTAGAAAACTCCACGGTAGTTATCGACGGCAATGTTATTTCAGCGACAGACCCCAACTACGAGGAATTGAGTTATGCAATAGCTAATTCGCTAGGTTATTCTTACACTCTTAATGTCAACCTTAAAATGAGTAAAGAAAATAGCGGTTGGAATTATTCTCTAATCATCACGATTTCAGATAAGAGAATCGTGGACCACATGAACATTACTCTTTCCCGTGTTGAAACCCAAGGGGTAGCAGAAATCGGAACATTCATGCTTAAATCCACCAATGTTGGGGATTTCCGAATCTCATTCGGAGTCCTTTCCAATGGGGACTATATCGTTGATTGTAAAACAATTTCAATCTTTAACCGAATAGAAAGCAGGGAAAGAATCAGTGAATTCTCGGTTGGCGTCAATCAATTCCTATTTCACCCCTCCAAGTTGCCATCCCGATAATGAAAAACAGTACGGTTTGGTAATCCAATGTCCAGCCATGAATAATAAAATATAAAGACATCACCTAAAGAAACCCAAACCAATTACCAATATCCAAGGGTACGTTCTTTCATAATAGCGATCTCTACCTAGATGGAGAACTCTTTCTTGTCTCAGAGGCCTGAATTTTTAACGGAGTACGAACTAGAGGTGTTCAGGCTGGTCAATGAGGGAAAAGATGCTCAACAGATCGCTGATGATCTGAATAGGAATGAAAACCTAAATAGGGACAAAGAAGGAAAAAAAATCGAAAGAAGCCCGGAAAATATTCGAAAAACCAAGGTCGTTGTACGAAAAAAACTCGAAAGAGAATTACGCAAAATTGCAGAGGCCAATCGTCTGGATCTCGATCTGGCAAAAATGCCAAAGGACACAGGCCTTCTAATTGCATTTGATTGGGTTCACAACACCAAGGTCTACCTAATCTATACTCGAGAACTGGGAGTAGTGGCATGGTGGGAGCATCTCTGTTCCGACAGGTGTCAACATCGATGTCAGGACACCCTAGATTTGATTTTACGCGAAAGACAGATAAAACTACCCCCAGAACTAAAAGATAAGTCTATTCTTGATCAATTTAGAGAGGCAATAGCTATTATTCAACGATAGGTGAAAATCAACAATGAGTAACGCGGTTTTGATAAAAGGAGATGGTGTATACCCTGAACCTGAAGTACGGCACATTCGCCCCCATTCACGATTGTTGTGGAAATATATGCTAATTATTTTGGGTTTATGGATTATATGTTTAATTATAATTATTGCAGTCGTTTGGTTTTTAGGCCTGCTTCTCAGTGACGCGTTCTCTGGAGAAATTTTGGATTTTTTCGTTTTGGTAAGTGCTGTGTTAACGGGCCTCTTTTTTGTCCCGATATTAATTCTTCTTCCATTTTATGTCCGGAGTATGTTGTACATTGTTCATGGAGACGAGGTGGTGGTTCACAAAGGCATTATTAATCGGACAGTTAAACATTGTCCCTATAGGAATATAGTGAATATTTCCACAAACGCCGGTCCGTTGGATCGCGTGTTGGGGATTGGCAATGTCAATATCGAAACCGCTGGTGCAAGTACCTCAGTTACAGAGCCTGAAGAGCGTCTAGAAGGGCTTCGACTATATGCAGAAATTCGGGATTACATTCTACGCCAAATTCGGACATTTCAATCGATTGAATCTGACCTTTCTACGGAAAAAGACGTCCCTTACAGCCAAGAAGACCTTCAAAGAGAATCGCTGATGTTGCTAAAAGAAATTCGAGACCTTTTGAGGGAACGGGGGGGGTGATTTTCGTGCTGTCTCCTATTACTGAAAAAGGACACATATATTCTTTCAAACCCAAGCCTGCATATCGCAATAAGTTGTTTCTCTATATTGTCACAATTACTCTGGGCGTCTGGGTAACAGTTGCGATTATATTGGGATTCCTAATAGTTATTCTTGATGCCGGGGTAGGTTCAGAAAACTTTCAGAATCGTCTTCAGCTCCTTTCGAGTATGTTCGGAGATATCGTCTTTCCAGGAATTATTCTATTTACCCTGATTTCAATTGTACTATCTTTTGTCGTAATTGTTTATTATGTACGAGCGATTGAATACACCTTAGATGGGACAGAGGTGGTTGTTCGCAAAGGTATCTTCAATAAAACTGTGACACATATTCCGTTTCGTGTGATTACCAATGTAAGTACCAGATATGGGATTTATGATAGAATCTTTGGAATAGGAACGGTTGAAATCGAAACAGCTTCTGGAAAATCTGGTGTTTACGTTGAGCCCGAAGCTAAAATTGAGGGAGTTCGTAATTTCCGAGAAATACGGGATTTTATACTTACGTCTCTCCGGAGTCTTTCGGGCCTATATACAACAACAACGGAAAGAGCGGGAATTCCGCGAAATCGTGACAGGAAGTTCTATCACGAGCTTTATTCAACCTTAAAAGAAATCCGAGATATTCTTTCATAATGTTTTAGTGAAATCCTAATCCTTTGTCTTTTAAGGTTAATTTACCAAGCTTTCTCTTTCAAAGACCTTGGCAGCAATCCAAATAACTAGAAAAAGTGTGAAAACGATTGATATCAGATGAAACACTACATCTGCCCATATATTTCCGATTGGGATCAATAAAAGATTGTTTGAAGTAAAGTACTGCGGTAAGAGGGTTTTTTGAAATATTGCTAGTGCATGTTCCCAAGGAACCAGGTAAAGGAGAAGAGGCAAGGGGGAGACCAGGCTCATACTAAGCATCTCAGGAATCCCTGTAAAAAGGTTGATTGTGAGGAAGACCAGCATTGGCATCATAAACAGAGTAAAAATCTGCCTAGAGGTCTCTGCGCTTTTGGCCAAAGAAGCAATTGATATCCCAATCCCAAGATTTAGTAGGGTACATAGCATAAGCGTAAGGCCGAACATTGGTATCAAGGTCGGAGAGAGGTAAGTTGCAAAAACTATGGATGACCAGTTGTTCGAAGGAGCAACTATTTCATTAGTAACGAACTGATAAATAATAAAGCAAGTTAGGTTAACAATGACGGAGATGATACCTAAGAGAGATCCAGCTACGATCTTGGCGGACAATATCTTCTGGCGTGAAAGAGGTAGACTCAATAGTGATTCCAACGTTTTCTTCTCTTTCTCTCCTGCAATTGCAGATGAGATATAAGGAACAGCAGTGAAAAAAGTTACGAGTAATGCAATCATTAAGGGCATTCCCAGATCGAGTGAAACATCCTGAGGGGTTAAATTTTCGATTGGAGAGATCTCAGAATTCTGGGAGGTTCCTCCTGAATTCGCTACCAATCCCAGTCGCATTAGCGGCAAAACGATTTGAACTCCCCAAAAAAGTAATGGCATGACGACCACCATTAACATAATGCCCCGGGTTCTTCGGGCTCCTTGTAATTCACGCATAATTAAGAATTTAATCTGTTTGTAAGTCATAAGTGTTCATCCCTATGCTGTAACCTCTTCCTTACTTCGAATTTTTCTTACCAAATTTGTGTATACGGCCTCTATTCCATTAAGCTGGTACCTTTCTTCCAGTTCTGTCGGTTCCCCTACATCTACTATCTTACCGTCAACCAAAATGCCCACCCTGTCGCAAAGCTCATTTATATCTGTTAAATCATGAGTTGTCAGGAAAATCGTCTTGTCTTCAGAGGCAAGCTGTTTGATCAATTGTCTGATCTGTTGGGCGCCAAGAATATCGATTCCTGTTGTTGGTTCATCCAGAAACAGTAAATCAGGATTCATAACCAAAGAAGAGGCCACCAATACTCTTCGCTTCATTCCCCCGCTGAACTTTTTAGTTAAATCATTCTGCCTGGTTTCTAGACCGATCAGTTTGAGGATTTTGCCTGTTTGTTCCTGTAGCTCTTTTTCAGAAAGAATATCCCCAGAATGGATCCCACCATGATAGAGAATATTCTCTCTTGCTGAGAGCATCTCCACACAGCTGGCTTCTTGTGGAAGTAACGATGACCTCTTCCGGATTTTGTAAATATCTGTGATTATATTTAGATTACCGAAAAGAGTAGCTGATCCGCTTGTCGGTCGTATTAACCCCAATAGGGTTCTGATAAGGGTTGTCTTTCCCGATCCATTAGGGCCCAACAACCCGAATACTTCTCCTTTTTTTACATTCAGTGAAACCGTGTCCAATGCAGTGATATTCTTAAATCGTTTTGTTAATTTTTTTATTTCAATTACATACATGCTTCATTCTCTCGCCATCTATTTTATTTTCAATCAGAAATCCAAAACGAAAAATCTGTTGATCAACTTATAATAGTGGAGTAGCGCCTCCTCTCCTTTCTTTGTGGTAAGATATTCAAATGAACCAAAGTTATTGACTTCTTTAATCAGGCCACGAACCATGAGAAACTCAATGGCTTCCTTAAAACCGCTAGTTTTTAATCTCAAATTACGTCGTAGCCAGCTCTGCGTTCTAGGTGTTCGAGCGCAAACTTCGAGAAGTTCTGACCAGATTTCAAATGAGGATCTCCGCCGACTTCCGTTTCTTTTCGAATCACTTCGCTCTTTCTCCATTCCTGTGAGTCCCCCTGTTAATCGGCTCCAATCAAGGACTCATCAGTCGGCAGAAGTTCAATATCAGACCCCCATCTTTCCAGTTCATCGAAAACTTTGTTCCATCTTAGAAATACATCCCTCACTTTTTTCCCATGGAAGA
This sequence comes from Candidatus Heimdallarchaeota archaeon, assembly GCA_048881705.1. GTDB lineage: Archaea > Asgardarchaeota > Heimdallarchaeia > Hodarchaeales > Hodarchaeaceae > Hodarchaeum. The sequence continues at coordinate 8,429 of JBHLSH010000036.1, forward strand.
TCATTCCTCCATATGACATTAGGACCCCTATATATGCTATTGAAAGCCACAAAACAGTATCAAAGGTTTGGGGATCAACGAAAAGGAAGAGAATCCCAAGGTTGATTAATAATATGGCAATTCCTATAATTACCTGGAGGGCCCATCCTTTGGTATAGAAAAAGCGAGGAGTTGAGTGCGCATGATCAACGGAGGATTTGAGGATACCCTCCCGTTGATTGTACAACATGGATTGCATCCTATTAACGTAATTTGTGATGCCATCATATCCTCGCATTCCTGTGACGCTAGATTTTTCCTTTATCTGTTTTAACCTTCCATCCAGATCTTTCCAGTGGGGCCATACTATTCGTATATTATTGAGGGCCACTCCCACCAATACAGATGTATTGAGAGTGATAAATATAATTTCAAAGGGGGCCTCCAGTCCATCCATCAATAACAGGAAGAAAATGACCAGGATAAAAGTACCGACAACGTAGACGCTAGAAAGAAGTTGATTGTTCAGGGTTTTTTGGATCTTACGAAAAGGAATCATGAGGGCGCGTTGTGATTCAATCAAACCGTTTGAATGATGATTGTCGCTTGTCAATTTACTCACTGGAAACGCTCATGAATTCTATAAATTTAAATTGGTAGGGACCTGAAGACCCTAGTTGGTTTTATTGTCCCTCATTCTACCTCTATCGGATGAATCAAATTAAATAATCCTAATCATGAAAAATGCAGAAAAAAAGAGTTTGAAGGATTGATGTTTATTCTAAAAAGCCGGATGCAAGCTGTACTGAAAGGTAGCACGTAAACTCGAGCAATTCGTCATTTCTGTAACTCTTTCTTATTTTAGAAGCCCGTAACGATCGAAAAGGCAGGGATACCACTCGTTACCTGCTCGAGGACAATGAGAGATGTCAATTTGGCGTTTACTCAATAATTTTCGAACTAACACGAAAATCGGATCGTTTCCAATAATAATCCCATAACTGGGAAAGAAAATCAATACCAAGAGGATCAGAGACAAAAAATGCATAGTTATAATCGATTTTCTTATTTATTCCAGGAAAAAAGATGAATCCAGTCTTCTCATCTGCAATCCCAAATCCATATGAGATGATAGGGAGCGTGCGAAATTCAAAATATTTAGCTTGCTTTTTCAAGGCCTCTAAGCTCAGATTTTCATCTTTAGCATATACAGGAACAATAAAATATATATTATCGAGTGGATTAGAATCGTTCCCTGGAAAAGGTTGATCGATCGCTATTTTTATCTCCTTTTTTACTGTTTGTTGGATTTCCTGCATTTTTGAAAAGATGTAACCAGTGCCAATCAATAATTCGCTCTTCATGAGCGAATCCAAGTTCCGAATGATAAAAGCTGGGAGATCGAAGATCTGGTGAACCATAAAGAACTCGTAATGCTTCACGATAAATTCTAGAGGCGACAGGATAGACATGATTGTTTCTCCCAAATTCGTGATTTGATGAGTTTTATCCCCTCTTTCCACCAAGGCATAATCCCTTAGTCGTGCTAAATGACGGGATATTTCTGGTTTTGAAAGCTCCAGGCTTTTTGCTAAGGATGATAATGTTTCCGGACCCTCAATAAGAAGATTCAGCAGTCTTACTCGGGTTGGATGAATTAGATCGGCCATTGTTACCATAATTATCATGTCCCGTTCTTATATGGCATTTTTCTCTAATATGTTTCATCTTGAGGATTCTATTCGATAAATTCCTTAATAACAAAATAAATCCTCGTTCAGATGATTTTATTCATTTAAACGACTCGCTCACCTTTGTTGATTCTAGCTTCATAGGTCTTTAACAATCCCGCGGGGCCAGCCAGCATCATGCTACCAAGAGGATGAACCCATGAAATAGCATTTTTGAACCGAGAATCCTGCAGAAGGGATCTATTTGGACCAATAGCCACGATTTGCTTTGCGGCTGACTCAGGGATTTTTGATATTCTTTGATAATACCCGTGTCCACCATGTTCTAGGACGAACTTCTGATTTAATCGAGTTTCGAATAATTTTTCTAGGTATTCGTCCAGTTCCGTAGGATCAGATCGAAACTGCCCAGTATGGTGTTCCCATATCGCAAGAACCTCCCAGGTTTCATTTAGAATCATTGCAAGAGTATGTCCATTACCAATATTAATGATCGTTTTAACTCCTGACGGGATTATGGGATCCAGCATGGTTCCTAATATAACCGCGGGTGAGGAATCCATTACGAAGATCTGGGATTCAGGAAAATACTGCCGAGTACGTTCGACATTGGCCTGAAATCGCCATGCGAATTTAGGAATTTCGTTTTGATGAAACATCAAAGACTCTAAATAGGGATTGATTTCAAGATACCGTTGGTACATCTCCTGTATTCGGAATTGCCGTACTGAAATGGATTCAGGACCAGGATAGCCGTGTTCTTGACATGCAATGAGTACAATATCTGTGGTCTCAAAGATGTTTATATCTAATCCGCGAAAAAACTGATCTATCCAAGCAAAGTCGATGTCATAAGTTTCAAACAATTTCCCTTTTTGATCTATTCTGGGAAGCGGATCCTGTACTATAACACCGCGGGAAGTTACCTGGTCAAGCTTGTATCGGAGGGATTTGGCAGATTTTGAAGTCATGATGACTTTTCGATTCGAGTTTTGGGCTATTTTATAAAGAGGAATGTGCCATGGCTCCCCTCCCATTATTGTACCATGAAAATAGAGATTTGTCAACCTTGGAAGCTGGATATCTAGCTGTTTTCTGAGAAGATTTGCTCGTGAGGGTCGAATGACATGTATTCCGTTCTCAAGATTTTGATCGGGTTCAAAAAGGTAAATATCTTCCGTCCCCTTACCCACATCAATTGCTAAAATTTTTTCATGTAAATTCAACATTTCTACGTCATTAACATCATTATTTGAGTCGCTACTTATTTTTATTGGAGTTCCAACCGAAATATACACGTTATTCCGCATAGACGACAAATACGATAAGATTCACGGTGAACTTAAATATATCGAAAGGAATTCGGGTTTAGTCTTCTTAAATTAGGAATCCTTAATTCACAGCATAATACTTTTGTTGTGATATTTCATTGGGGACTCGTATGTAATAACAACTGTAATTCCCTCAGAGGATGCCTAACCGAAGTCAACTAGCCTAACCAATCGTTTTAGAGAAGGAAAAAAAATGTCAGAAACCAGTTGGATACCGCTGGATCATAACCTTTTGCTCCTGATACTATCTAGCCTGTTAATCGTTGGTGTCCTAGTAGCAGCGGTCCGAAATTCCTGGAAACCGAAGGAGATTATAGTCGTTCTAGTGCCAGCCGCTTTACTAGGCGGAATATTGCTGGGTGGGACGATGGGACTTACCCCGAATCTCCTATTAAGTGATCTGGGAACAGAAATACCAGAGGAACCAATAGATTACGTCATACATGTTGAAGCGCAGCTCAAACCGTGGACCTTTAACATAACACGCATTGAAAATGCCACTACCGCGGAATCCATTCCAGTAAACGTATCTAAGTACATAACTATTCCTGAAGGGGTGGGTTATCCAGAGACGGTAGCATATGCCAATATCGACCTTAAGGTTGGTACCGTATACCAAATTATAATCAAGGCACTTGACACAGATCACGGTTTTGAAATCGTCCCAACCTTCCAAGATTACTTTGGAAATCCTGTCACATTGAATCTACCACAGCTTAAAGAGATCTCATTCTACGCAAAACCCACGGTTGATCAAATCGGCAACCATCTCTTCTCTTGCAACTTTTACTGTGGACTTGGGCATGGGCAGATGAACGGATTTGTTACAGTGACAACAGCATAATAAAGGTGAAAAATTTATGCAAAAAGAAGTAACATCAGAAGACGCTACCTTTCCTCAACTAAGAGGCAAATACTCAAAGAATTTCTCGCTCCTAATCTTCGTCATTGCATTAGTATGGGTATCGTATCTGAGTTTGTACATGTTAAAAGACAGTATTTCATTCTTTGGATTCGATCTCATTGGACTGCTTGGCAGAGATCTTGGTGGCCTAATAGCCAATACGCTCATTCCAACGCTCATCCTACCCACTCTTCTTGCGGGTTTGACTTTGTTTCTCCTGTACCGCTCGCCTGATGATAAGGAAATGTTGGAAAAACGTCGATTTGGTGGGTACTGGAAGTTTTCATTGACCGATAATCGGTTTGGAAACTGGCTAATCAAGCGTCGTTGGTTTCAATGGGTGTTAGAGTTTCCTAATGCTGTATTCTTTGTCCTAGTAATGATCTTCGGCATTTACGGGTACGGTGGTTACATTTATGCAAAAGATTCGGCGCTGATCAATGGTGCAACATTTCTAACCTGGAACCTCTGGTGGCCGGGCATGATCATAACCTTCATGTTTCTTGGCCGCGTGTGGTGTACGGTATGTCCACTCGGTTGTATTGGAGAATGGGCTCATAGAACCCACCTGCCGGAATCGGTTTCAACCTCCGGCCGAATCATCCGTTTTGCAATGGCCTTCTTCCTAGGAGTAGGAAGCGCATTGATCGTCGGGATTACGATTGGATTGTTTGGAGGATTTACAGCCGAGGAATTAATGGGAACTGGAGCCATAAGTACAGATCTAGTTCAAGGAATCTTTGACTATCTTATCTTTTTAGCATCTGTCCCCGTGGTCATGTTATCACGCGTTTTTACAACAATAGTTGCGGGTTCAGGGATAATCGATACCATAGTCGGAATCTTTTGGCTCTTAGCAATTGTCTTCGGACTCTATGTTGGAGCTTACTTCGGTTACGCCATCCCCGAGTTTACCCAAGCAATGGTCATTGGGAAACCATTAAAAGGAGATGTGGATCCAAAAAGGAAATATCCCAAGAGACTAACATCCATGTGGATCACAACAGGCCTTTTTGCAGGCATCATGATGTTTGATTTCATTGTAGGCATGTTTGTTAATCCACTCTTCACCGCTCTCTTTATAGTCATTCTTATAGGCCTTTCAATTATTCTAGGACTATTCTACGAACGTCGGGCGTTCTGCATGTACGTCTGCCCATTAGGAGGATTAATTGGAACTTATGGAATGGCAGGAACCATTGAAGTCCGCAACAAGGATTTGGATGTATGTAAGCTGTGTACGGGGAAATATTGTCTTCGTGGACGTACTGAGACTGAAGTTCTTGATCGAAAGGGAAAATTGACAGTTCCAACATGGGATAGCGGATACGCATGTCCAATGGAACAATTTCCTATGATTATGGATCGAAATTTAGGATGTATTATGTGTACCGAATGCTTTAAGAGCTGCCCGTATGACAATATTACGTTAAACATACGTGCACCATTTGTAGACACGTACAATCCTAAAAAACGACGATTTGATCAATCTGGGCTGGCAGCAGTGCTTGTAGGCTTAACTTTAGCGGTAATCATGCCAAGCATCCCTTTCGTTCGTACCACCTTAGACTCGTCAATCGCTGGGCTTACCGGAATATTTGGCGATGCATTCATTGCACAGGTTATCACAACCTTCGCCTGGTTCTTAACAGCGGCATTTCTATTACCTATCGGTCTGTTCTTTCTAGTTTTGCTGTTTACTAGAAACTATGTGAAAGACGAGAAAAAGAAAAATGTCCAAGATCTATTCAACTTATTTAGCTATTCAGTAATTCCAGTCGGCCTCTCACTCCACTTCGCATTTTGGGTTGTAAGGATCTTCGAACATACTCCCGCAGTTCTTAGTATCTTAGCAGATCCATTTGGCGGATACTTCATGAATAACGCCATCTATAATGGAAGCACGCTGGCCCTTGACAATCCTATTGTCTTCCCGATCGCTCTAGCTTACCTGCTAAATCCATTGTACTTGATGGGGTTCCACAACATAGAACTAGGATCCCTGATACCAGCGGAGGCGGGTTTTGCTATCCGTTTGATCTCAGTTCTTGGTGGAATGGCTGCTTCGATTTTCGCAACGCACCGAACCCTCGTATTGAACTTGGAACACGATGAAAAGGATCGTCTTAAGATATTGATCCCAGTAGTGATCTGGATTGTTCTTTTCACGTTCTTGGGACTCTATGCATTATCGAGCCAGGTTTAATCCCAAATTCCCCTTTTTTTCTTTTTTTTTATTTGTTGAATCCATTGGCTATACCAATAGCCCTTAAACTCTTCTTACCACACTAGATATAGTAAATCTTTTCTCTTTTCTTCCTGGACATAAAGAGAGGTTACTTGGAGAGGGGATTTGTTAGTAAAGTGAGGATCGGTTTTCGAAAAACGGATCGGATTAGCCACCAGAAGAATTTTCTTGTGAAAAAAAAAAAGAAACCAATTTATAAAGAAAAAGAAGAAACGGACGCCGACTTCTACGACTGTAGATAGCAAAGAGTCTACCTATAAAAGGGATTGATATATTATGAAAAAACAAGGAGTTATTTTATTGGCCTTATTTACGGGGATAATGTTCTTATCTATAATCGTTCCCCTAAATCTCTCGGCTACAACAAATACCCCCACTCAAGGGACGACACTCACAGTTACGGCCCTTACTGGTACTCAGTATGATAAGAAGGCCATAGACGTACAGAAGAACACACAATACACAATTATATTCTGGAACAATGAATCAGGTGTATGGCATAATTTCATAGCGGCGGCAGACGAGCGGATAGTAACCTCAGCGACTGCATCTGACACCCCAAAGTCTGGAGATCTGGTACTCGGACCTCTCCCCACTGAAGCCAATGCAGGCAACTCTGGCGGGACAAATGCAAGTGTATGGACTGGAAATTTCACAACTCCAGATAAGGACACCTATGTCATGTTTTACTGCTCGTTTTCAGGACATTTCGACGCAGGGATGTGGGGTTATTTCAAAGTGGGTAGCCCGACCGGGAATCCTCCTGGTACTCCGGCGCCAGGGTTCGAGCTGGTGATTGGTCTTTTGATCATTGCTAGTTTAGCCCTAGTTCAGAAAAAGAAAAGGTAATTTGCTTTAAGAATGCACGGTCACGTTTAGTGATCCTACTTCCCTCTTTTTTCTAATTTCTGAATAAATCGGGTATGGAGACTGAATCTTAAGACAACTTTATCCCGTTGGGCACAGGCCGATCAGGAGAAATCAAAATTACTTCGTTATTTTCCGACACCAGACCTAGGACAAGTACTTCCGATCTAAAATTGGCAATCTGCTTCTTAGGAAAGTTTACCACAGCTAAAACCTGGCGATCGATCAAGTCCCGTTTTGAGTACAACCGAGTAATCTGGGCACTTGATTTCTTGATACCCAACGGACCGAAGTCGATGAATAGTTTAAAGGCAGGAATTCTGGCTTCGGGAAAATCCTGAACACTCTTTATAGTGCCTACCCGAATGTCGACTTTTTGAAAATCATCCCAAGATATTAAGGGGTTTTTTTCCCGTTCTGAGTTTTCAACCAATTCTGATTCCCACTATTAGGGCAGTCTCAATGCTCATCATTATTTAGCTTTCTGAAATGATGGGAGAAACGAATCGCAAATATCATAAATAAGAATGTTTCTGTCTTACAGGGATTAAGATTGCTCGAGCTCCATCCAACTTCCCAAAAAAATGTTTACTCCGTTCCATTCCTTGCTGATTCTCTCGATTCATTCGTTTTATGGTTCTTCACAGGTAGTAGATGTAATTTGAGCTGCCATCACTGCTATGTTGAATCAAGTCCTACCGCAAATCGATATCCCTATCTCAGATATACTACTTTTAAACGAGCATTGAACAACACGTTATCTCGTAATTATTCCCGTCTGGAAATCTATTTCACTGGAGGAGAACCATTTATTAATCCAGAAATCGATTCCATGCTCGCTGAATCCCTGTTACATGCTGATACAACCGTTTTGACAAATGCAACCCGAATTACAAAAAAAAGGGCCGCTTACCTCCGAAAAATCCAAGATGCTGGAAAGTTCGAGCTTACGTTTAGAGTTTCATTTGATGGTCCTGACGAACAATCGAACGATTTTATTAGAGGCAAAAACTCCTATATAAAGGCAAACGCTGGTCTCAAGAACTTAGTCGAAGTTGGGTTTAATCCTATCATAACTGCAATGAGAAGCTGGTCCAGTGAGGAATTAGAGCAGGTTAAAGCAGATTTTCAGGCAATGCTAGAAGAAAGTGGGATCCCTCACACAAAACAACGTCTAAAGATTCTACCACCATTGCGGATAGGTCGAGAAGCCGACCGGAGTAGACCCTATACCCAGCAAGAACTATTCACAAAGGAATGCTTTGTAGATTACGATTATTCGAACTTACAATGTAGTACATGCCGTATGGTGACAGAAAAGGGAATTTGGGTATGCCCGATCTTAATCAATGAAGATGGGGCTCGTATGGGAGATACTCTCGAAGAAGCAGCAACCGCTTTTCCAATGAGATATATGGCCTGTTGGACTTGTAGAATGGAAGGCATGAACTGTACTAATTCTTAATGGGTCTTATTTACGATAAAAGCACCGCAATGCTTTTAATTGAAAAAAAAGGGTAGTGGAGCCTAAAAAAAGGACAACGTGATTTGATGCTTTCTCCTTCCTCAAATTCTGAATCCTCGGATGTAATATGCCATGATTGTTTCAGTACTAAAAGTCGTACTGGCCTAATATCTGTCATGCTGGGCATGACAGTTTGTTTCAGCACTCTCTGGCGATTTCCCTATCAAGTAGCTTCGTTTGGGGGCGCTGCTTATCTAGGAATCTATTTTATCCTAGCTGCACTTTTCGTATACCCTGCTCTAACTGCGGAATGGGGTTTAGGTCGATTTACCGGAAGAGGTCCTGATGGGGCCTATAATCAAGTGAGATTTCCAGGTGGAAAAGCCGTTTCCGTTCTTTTATTCTTGATAGTATTGGCAGTTGGAAGTTATTTTGTCGTTTGGATCGGATGGATCCTTCGTTATGCATTCTCTGCCATATTTGATAGCCGGTTAACTGCCGTAACAACGCAGAGTACTGAATATTTTGAAACCACCGTTGCGGCGGATCCCGTGTCACAATTTGCTTTCACCGCTATAGTCGTTCTTGCAATCGCAATTCCTTTACTTCGCGGAACCCGAAGAATTGAGCAGATCAGTAAACTAGTGGTTCCGATTTTCTATGGCAGCGTTAGTGTCCTGACAATTCTTGTTTTTCTTCAACCTGGAGTATTCTCCAATGTTATTGGATACCTTACAACAATTAACATCACGGAGCAAGTTACATCTTATACCTTCGTCGCTGCATTGGGACAAGCATTTTTCTCTTTATGTCTTGGTGGATCTTATATGGTTTTGTATGCCAGTTATATGCAAAGAAAGTCTACCCATGATATTCCTGTTAACGCAGGCTTAACCCTTATCGGAAATACTGTGGCGAGCTTAATTTCTGTCCTATTGGTTTTCGGGGTTATTTCTCTCGCAGGTATTGGGATGAGTAACGCAGAAACTTTCGGGCCTGGATTATTCTTTGGAGTCATACCGGAGGTTTTCAAAACTCTAGGAATTGGGGTGTCGGGACTCGGTATGTCGATTTTCTTTCTGATGTTCTTCTTGGCGGCCTATCTACCTCTAACTGCAATATTTGAAGTAACAATTGTCTATCTAGTTGATAATATTGGAATATCCAGAAAACAAGCTTATCTGGTCATTGGATTCCTAACCATGCTACTTGCTATACCGTCAATGTTATCTCCGTTGGACGGCGGCTTTTTGTATAATTTAGATCTTTTTGTCGGTGCTACTGGTTCGGTAATTGGTAGTATCATCGCAATAATAGCGTTTGGTTGGTTTGTACCTAAAAAGATGGCGCTAAAAGAAGTCAACACAGCTTCCCGATTCAAATTAGGGAATAAATGGCATTTCTGGGTGAAATACGTCCAACCGTTTTTCCTCGTTTATGTCATCTTATATGCCTTCTCTGACATAATTGTTGGCACTTTCGGTCTGAATGCTATTCCTGGAGACGCTTACGTATTTTATTCCCTGATTTCATCCATGGCTCCTTGGCTCGCTTTAGTATTAACCATTTTTATCTTTCTTTTGGTCTTATATGACCATAGAAGAACTCGAAGGGTAGGAACATCTGCGGCATAACCCCTAACATCCCTTTTCTCTTCTTTTTTTCCTTATCCTTGCCCATTTAACGTCGTGTCCCGCATATTACAACAGGATTATTCTTTCTAGATCGCTGTGTACTTGGCTTTCGATATTCATCGCAACCTTTTTTAAATCCCCAAAAGGCGGATTTGCATATGCCCATTATTAAAACTACATTGGCAGAGAATTACTCCATCATATTTCCTCTAAGGTTAATTACCGGATTAATCTGGTTTGGAACCGCTATTCGAAGAATATTAATCCCAAATTTCTTCGATCGAATCGCTGATATGGCGGCAGGTGAACCCCTTCTTCCACCTGCTTTAATGGACTGGGCTGTTTCCAATTGGGTCCTGATATTCGCTGTTGTACTCAGTTTGGAGATTATTTCATCCCTAAGTCTCCTTACAGGCACCTTTGCGCGCGCTGGTGCCGCACTAGCTACATTCAACGGATTTGCCATCGGATTGGCTGGAATTGGTCTTGGAATTCTGGATTTGATAATTCCATGGACAGCAGCACTTATGTCATTGGTCCTCCTCCTCTTCAGCCATCCCGGAATGTATAGAGGGATTGACGAGCAGCTTAGTGCCAGGGATTTGCCAGAATGGGTAAAAGTATTAATGTAGGATTAAGTAAGAAAACAATTGAAGATCAAAGGTGAATATTGATGGCCATGCAAGCAATTCGTGAGATAAACGCTCAACAAGTATCAGGTACGTACGTCGCACTTATCCGATTATCGTTAGGGGCTGCTTTTCTGACCACATGGGTAAGTAACATCATGAAGGGAGTATTTACGCCCACAGGTTACGTTGGGACTATTAGTTTCTTCTTGGATGATCCTATGCATGTTGTTACTCCTCTTGATACAATTGTGAGGGATTTTGTTTTTCCTAATGCGGCTCTTATGGCCCCGGGGTGGATGTTTCTGGAGCTATTTATTTCTGTTACAGTTCTTTTCGGGGTGTTTACGCGTCCAGGAGCTCTGGTAGGTGCCTTTGTGTCGTCAGTTTTGCTTTTTACTACTTTAGGAGTAGATTGGGTTTGGACCTACGTTTTGATGATCGTGGGTTTTGTGATCTGTGCTATAACAGGAGCTGGCAGGTGGTACGGCATTGATTATTGGCTCAGAGACAAACTCCCTTCTGGTATCGTGAAGTTCTTGGTCTAACGGCGGCTAGAAACGCTTTCCAAAGCGTCTAGTGTTTGCACAGTTATTCTGTTTAAGCACCCTGTGGCTTTGACAGGGTTCGATAAGTTCTTTTCAATTTCTCGCGGTAAACATAGATTATACCAGCATAAAAGGGGAGAAATTCGATTATCCGAACAATGTTCGATTCATACCAAACACCAATGGCATCAAAACTAATATATACGTGGTATGATAGAATTATTGTTCCCGTTAGGAGGATCCAGGAATAATCCAACGGTTCCACTAACAACACGAAAGGAAATATCCAGAACAGATACCAAGGATGAAATACAGGTTGCAAGAGAAGAAATGAAGCCAATACAAAAAATCCATTCACTGGATTTAAGATGTGAGGGCTATGTTCTGATTTTAAGATTATTAGGAGATAAATACTTAAGAAAATGACTCCGACTACAATTTTGGCGCCAAAAAAGGTTCCTGTTGATTCGACCAAGACCCACATAAGGCTTGCATTGAAGTACCACCTATCGGCATAAATGAGCAGACCAGAAATGATGGAAGGAGTCAATATGATTGACAAACTGTATAAAAAAAGTCCAGAAAGCACGATTATTCTTCCTTTTCTCCCTAGTTGACGCCAATATACGCCAATCAGGAAGATTGGATAATATTTGAGCAGGGTCGCCATAAGTAGGGCCGCTCCTCCCAAAGATTGGTTCTCACGACTTAAGGCAAATATAGCGGCCATCACTAGGAAAACTACCAGGGGGTCGAAATGAGACCCATTTCCGGTCTCTAGATGCAAAAGCGGATTCCACGCGTACAGAATGATTCGCCAAGAAGGTTTATCAAAGACTGAAAGAAGGTGCGCCATGAGTGGGATAGTTGCTAAGTACATAAATGAAAAGAAAACTCGAAAGACTACAGGAGATGCAACCAGAGAGGCCATGTAGAGAACAGCAAATACCAAAAGTGCAAACGGGGGATACGGAGAGGTAACATCCGGATTATTCACTAGAAATTGAAATGGAGGCTGTAAACTGGATGGGAAATCCGAGGGTGGGATAGAATAGGGATTAATTCCGTTCACAAAGGCCATTCCCTCCATAAAAAAACGATAGATATCGTCAGATAGCGTAACATCAGTAAATAGGAGACGGATCTGGATTATAGATGCCACAATCATAAGGATTGCGGTGAAATACCTTTTTTTGACCAAAAAATCTTGATACCGATGGATTACTACAGCTATCACGCAATAAACACTGAAGGGAACGAAAAATCCGATTATAAAATTCCAGGATGAGCGCTTCAGGGCAGTGGCCGAGATCAATATTTCAAGCGCCAAAACAAGGATGATCCCCATCACAACAAGTCCAAAGTATGAAATACGGTCTTGATGCCTTAGGAGCCTTGAGGTTTTCAATGGATTTACCTACTTACGTGTTACGTCCCAGGATCGGTATGGATGTCCGGTCCAGTACCTAAGAGTGGCATACAGGGCAGCAAAAGACTCAACCGCTCCTCCAATTGGTGTTACAAGTAGTAATTTGATGTATTCCCATGTTTTCTGTCTTTTGGTAAGCCCGAGAGACCTAATATTTTTCGAAGATCCATTGATGATGCCAAAAAGCCAAAATAAGGTTCCAGGTAGTAAGATTAGCCGTGAAACAGTCACTTGAAATGTACGAAGCATCGGTGATATAAGAGATGCATCCATCGCTAAAAAAGGAAAAGCTGACGGTACTAATACAAACAAAAGCGTGAGAATGATAAACAAGGCAGCAAAAAAACTTATCCCATGCGCAATAATCCTGAAGCGTAACCGAGACAAGAACCGAATCCGTGCAAACCAATTTAATCTAAGAAATTCCTCATTTTTCCTTATGAGAGTCAAGGCCTGCCAAGCACCTGTAACCCATCGCATACGAGCATTAAAGGACTCTCGGATACTAAATGGCGGTTGTTCAGTCACTAGTCCTCCATGCCATCCGAACACCTCCCGACCAAATCTACTATATGCTCTCATACCGAAATATAAGTCTTCTGCTAGTAAGGGATCATCGTTAGGGAGCCTTCCTGAATCCCACCCGATCGAAGATATTAGTTCCGCATCCACAAGTAAATTCGATCCATGAAGGTGAAGAGGAGGAGGATTAGTCATTACTTGTGCGCAGTGATAGCAATTAAATGGCCGTGATGCCTCCATCTGACGACTTATAAGATTTGCATCAAAATATTTGTGCGAATAGACTATGGGGCCTTCAAAAATCTTCTTCTCGGGCGATACAAGTATCGAGTGTATAATACGTCGGAAATCATCTTCCGATATGGTGGATTCTGCATCAAAATAAAAAACGAACGCGCGCTTTCCACCTGGCTTTGTCGCTCGGTATTCTGAGGAATAATGTAGACTTCGGGCCTTATATAGCGTATCCTTAGGAGTTTGATAGTCAGGAGGGACCGCGATAACTTCAACAGAAATGTCAATTCCCTGATTTTGTAAATACTGGTTAAAGTGGACAACCTCATCCTGCAAATCAGTTACTATTAGCAGCTCAATGTTGTTTCTGAATAAAGGATTCTGCGCTATCTTATAAATGGAATCGATCCCTCTTGTGACCACTTCAACTTCATTACCGCGAGTTGTAATTTGAAATTTGAAGATAGGTAGTTCTTGTTCAGCTTTCTCTAATAATTCACAGATCTGGTGATCTGTTAGAACCGTAGGATTTTGATATTGTTTTCGGTTTCTAATGTACGCGGGTATTAATTCCAGAGCATAATACAAAGTACAGATGAGGAAAATAACAGCTCCTAGCGTCCAAATTCCAAAGGCGACAGTAAATTCCATTGTTTTTCCTCTAACTCATTGTTCCCGAGTCCTGTGAGGATTCCCAAATCGATCCATCCAAAGTTTTGAGCAACGAATACGTATGCACCGCTATCTTTTTTTCTGGTTTTTTAGGGGTATTAAAGGATCGTGCATAAACCTCAGAGAAAATGTTTCTTAAATCTGAAAACGTATCAATGTCAAAAACCGTTGGCAATATACACACTTTATGGTAGGGGAATAGCTCTAATAGGTTCCCCAACTCATTGTGTATGGAGTTCTTTTGAAAAATCTCACTGATCTCACCAGGGCATGGTTGGTTTGTTCCGAATAGGTAGAAACCTCCATTTTGAGACGGACCCAATACAATCCCTTTTGCATTCGACATTAAGAACTCCATTCCCCTTAATATATAGGAAGAAGATAGGTGGGGAGTGTCAGAGCCAATAATAATTGTTGATTTCATTTTTAAATCCCTAAAAGCCCGATTGAGGGCAATAGAAAATCGTTGGCCCATCGTATCCCCTACTTGGGGTACCAAATTCGCCTTCTCCATCAAGCTTGGGTTTTCATCCTCCATAATCGCTATTATGATCTTTTTTATCATATTTCGCGCAGAATCGTTTTCAGGGAAATAATTGATAATTGGTGTGAAAATGGTGTGTTTCATCACTTCATTTAAAATCAGGAGGGTGTCTTTTATCATCGCGGTTGTTAAATCAACTTGAAAGTTCTCCGGAAATTGAGGATGCGCCAACCGCGTTTTCACTGGTACCTGGGTCGGAACTTTTGTAAACAGTATGATTCCCTGCTTAATTGACATTTTTAATCCCAGGTTTCCAAAATAAAAGTACACGAAGGAGCGTCAGAATCATTATCGACCCGGCTTTAAACGCGGTATTAAAGTTTCCAGAGATTTTACTTTTACCTGAAGTACGTGGATGCCAATTAACAGGAACTTCCAGATACGGAACTCCCCCCATTTTTAGTATCTTTGTACTCATTTCTATGGTCCAACCGTAGTTCACTGATGCCATATTTAGTTCCGAAAGGAGATCCCAATTTATAACACGAAGCGGGCCGAGATCGGTAAGGTGCTGTTTCCAAATCATTGACAAAAACTTCGCGAACAACCGATTTGCAACGCGAGCTATAATGGCAAGATTGTTACGAGACTGTGGATCTATCATACGGCTCCCTTGGCAATAAGGTGTTCTGTTCTTTAAAACAG
Organism: Candidatus Heimdallarchaeota archaeon; assembly: GCA_048881705.1. Lineage (GTDB taxonomy): Archaea > Asgardarchaeota > Heimdallarchaeia > Hodarchaeales > Hodarchaeaceae > Hodarchaeum. The sequence goes on from JBHLSH010000036.1 coordinate 23,771, forward strand.
GAAGGGCCACTTTGTCAATATCGGCCACATTACTTTGTCCATCGCCATCAAAGAAACAAACATATTTAGGGGGGTTTGGTTGTCTTGCAAGATATTTCAAACCAGCCAAACACGCGGATCCATACCCAGGTCTATTTTCCGTTATTACTTGGACCCCTGCATTTCGGGCAACTTTTGTGGTTTGATCTTCGGAGCCGTTATCCACGACGATCACTCGTTTAACTCTTTTCAAAAGGCGGGGAAGAAGGAATGCGAGGGCGGTTTCTTCATTCTTTGCTGGAATAAGTACAATCATATCAGGAGGATTTTCCACATTTAACATGGGAATTCGATGGAATTTAAAATAACTCTGATTGGTGTCGAAATTCTAGAGAACAGGATCGTGAACAACATATCCTTGACCCAAACTGGTCAGAAATCAATCGGTTATTCAATATCAAAGTCAAAACGTAGTTTCAAATGAGTAGAACTAATCTCTAATATATCTAAAGTATTAAGGGGGTGGAAACTGGAGTTTCTTCTCCAAGGACATTATACATCAAATATGATGCAATCCAATTACCAAACATCATGAATATTAACGCTATAACTGAGGAAATCCCAAGTTCTGGTATTCCACCCAGAATATGCCCGAAGTTACATCCCGAAGCCAACATTGCTCCAATCCCTAATAGAAGGCCTCCACCAAAAAACCGAATTAAGTCACGTGTGTTTGGAGTTTTTATTTTGAACTCGTTAATCTGAAGGGATGACAAGCTTGCTCCGATAATAAGACCGAGAATCATAATTCCTGCCCATCCCAAAAGGGGAGAGGTGATTCCAAGAATGCCTGAAACAACTGAGAAAAGCTCCCCAATCCCGTCCGTCGTGGAAAGCCCAAATGGACGGCCAGCTAATGTAGAAAAAAGCCGTGCTAATGTACCCAAAACCCCAAGCACAAGCCCAGACATCAAAGGAGACCATCCTTCACGAAAATGCGGTAGCTTTGGGGGAGTTCTCCTGTACTTGTAAACCAATACTCCTAGCATACTTACGGCTCCGATCGTCCATATCGGCCTAGGTAGTATCTGTTCAAAAGAAGGAGTTTGACCTTGTATTGTCCAAAGGGTCGCATTTTGCACTTCAACAAATGCAGAGTTGAAGGGTTCCAAGGCAAAAATAGCAATCCCGATACCAAAACCAAGAAAAGCGAGCAGCGACTTAATTGATCCTTCTCCTACCCTGTAACACACTCCTCCAGCACATCCACCCGCAAAAACTGTTCCAAATCCAAATAAAAGACTTCCTATAGGAATAAGAATAGAAGAGAACATAATTGGATTTGAACGAATGTTGAAACCTGGAAGTATTTCGGTGATTGATAATAACTGCAATAACTGGTAACCAATCAACTCTACCATAACTGCAATAACCAGTACTAATGCAACCTCGGGATTTCTGATTAATAATAAATTTCTGAATGCAGTATTTGAACATACACGTCCTCTTTGTAACACCAGACCAATTGCGATTCCCAAGATCATAGCACTAAGAAAATCTAGTGGGGTCATAGCCACTTGCTTAATCCTCCATTTCTCTTGACAGAAAGAATTTAGACCTAGTTAGTAATAAAATATCTTCCTATTAGTTTCATTTAATTTCTTTGATGTTTTTTTCGTTTGCATCTAAGGCCATTATTGACTTTTATGAAAAAATATCAATAAACATTCTCCATTTTGGTTTAAGCCATAACCATGCTCAAAATCAAAACTAGTAGTACAATAGGAAAACACTTAGTCAGTTTTCTTGGTGCCTGTTTTGGTTTCCTAGTGATTATCTTTGCTGTTTGGGATCTTCAAATTTCTGTGGCCCTTGTTGATAGCGAAGCAGCGTGGGCGAGGTTCATCGCAGAGTATGGAGAGACCCCAGGGAACATTATCATTATAATAGCACTTTTCGCTGTTTTCATCGCAGCAAAAGAAAAATGGGGAACGAAAAGTCCTATAATCATTGCAATTGTCATTGGGGGCCTTGTTTGGCAGATTTTCGCCTTGATCAACGCGATATTTGGAGGAATTACCTTCCAACTCATTCCAATCATCCTTGCATTTGTTTTAGCAACATTAGTCGTGATTCGTAAGGGAAATTTCACCATATCGAATGAATTCCAAACGTTTGCTGTTTTTACCCTAATTTTGGCTGTATTGAACCCGCTTCTATTTGTACAAGTAATTAAAATTTTGTGGGGGCGTATTCGCTTTCGAGATCTAGCTTTAGATTATTCAAATTATACCCCCTGGTTTCTTCCACGGGGACCGACTGGGCATGCTTCGTTTCCCTCGGGTCACGCCGCCATGGGATGGATGCTACTCCCGATACTATCTGTGCCTCATTTGAAGAAGAATAAAGCTATATATTACCTAACAACGGTCATTATCTTAACATGGGGAGTAGTTGTTGCACTTGGCCGTGTTGTTGTAGGAGCACACTATGCTTCAGACGTTTTATTTTCAACGGGAGTTGCTTGGTTAATATTTATATTGCTAGTTAAATACTATCGGGGAAAGGCACTATTCCCAAACAACAATCCACAATTGGCAAAGGATGTAACGAATGTTCAATAAAACACCGAACATCTACCCAAAGAATTCAGATAGGCCATATTGACGGGGGAGGTATTTGGAGGCATCAGAGAAACCCTGAACATCTAGATTTTCTCTCGTTAGGCGCCTCCGAAGCGAAATAACATCATTTATAGCATATCCTGAAAATCGATTGTTGATCAGGATGAAAATCCTTTGATGAACCTCGTAAAGTGGTTTGATTCTGCTAACCAGGCCACATATTTCAGTATCTTTCACTAAAAATGTGCGGCCGAGCTGTGAATCAGGAATGGTTTTTCTATCTCCCAAAATTCGAACGTAATAGACAGGAGCCTTTTTGGAAAAAAAGTCAGGAGGAATTTTTATCTTTGTTGTGTCTGTAAGCACGAGGGAATAATCAGTTATTAAGTGTTTTAATTCAGGAATGAGCCAAGATGAATTTCTTAGCTCTAAAATTAGAATTCTTGAAAAATGCTTGGAACATTCATCTAGTATCCGAACCAGATACTCTAAGCGATCAGAATTAAAACGAAATGATGGAGGAAATTGAAGGAGAATTCCCTTTAATTTTGGTTCCAAGCCCTTTAAAGGTAGAAAAAATTCTTCGATCAGATCCGACTTTGAGGAAAGATTACTGGAATGGGTCACATCCTTTATCATTTTGGCAGTGAACTGAAAATCTTCAGGAGTAGATTTATACCATCGTTTCACCAGGGAATGCGAAGGAATACTGTAGAAAGTGGTATTAATCTCGTTTAATTTCGAATGACGTGCGTAGTATTTCAGCTCGTTCTTTGCGTCATTAGGATAAAATCGCCCACGCCAGAAGGGGTAATACCATCCAGTTGTTCCCAAATATACCGTCATTGTTCTATTCCAGCGCGATTGTTTAATTAATCTTTGTAAACGGGGATATTTAGTACGATATACTGTGAAAATATTCATGTATGGCTGATAAAGTGAGATGGTCGGTAATATCGTTTCCATAGTAGGCCTTTACCACAACGCCCTGATCGATTAGAAAACTCGCAGGAATTAATGTTCGAATTCCATCCATGATTCCAAGGTGAAATCCCTTTTTTATTGCCTTTAGAAACTTCCCCCAACGAAAATAGCCCCGTATATAGCCCCACTTGGATGCATATACCCCGTAAAGCCTATAAACCTCATGATTAGGATCCGAAATTACGGGAAACGGGATATTTTCTTGTCTTTTTTCGACATACTTGGATATAAGCTCCTTGGGAGATTGAAAAAAGGCTAATATCTGTAGATTGTATTTGGAGTGTAATTTAGGGTATTCCGTAATTAATTCAGAGAAACGGAGATTACAAAAGGGGCATGAAGCGTATCTGAAGAAGCTAAGATAAAGAGCATGCGCACGAAAGTCTTCTAGAGCAATATGATTACCATATATATCCTGGGTTTGAAATTCGATGGCATTTTGCCCTTCTATTACCCTCATTTTGGTTCAACATTATTCTAGGGTTTTGCACAGCCCAGGTGAGCGGGATGGTGAAAGGTGCCTAAGTATTCGATTCAGTCAAGATATATCTCAATGTGGGGGCTTGAAGATTATCTCCTTTATGCTATGATTTACCACTTAGAAGCTCATTATTTGGCTTTTATCAAATCAGGCGCTCAATACGTATAACAATTTGGCAACTCACATTCTAAACGGAATACAATCGCTGAAAGGCTTAATAAAATCTCTGAAAAAATCGTGTTGTCTTTAATACTCGATTTTTCTCTTCTCTGTAGTATCAGCAATCAAAATTACGAAAAATGCAACTCCAAACAAATAGAAATGCCCGATTTACAGGTTTCTATAGGTCGATCTTAAACCAAGTCCATTTATCGAATTGACCAGATACATCAAATCAAATGGTGTAAAAATAATGTTACGAACAGCAACGAAAATTTCAAACAAGAAATCGTTTTTTCTAAGCCTGCTTTTGGCGGGTTTTTTAATGGGACTCATGATGACCTCATTTTTAACTGCCAGTGCCGTCCCCGATGCCACCCTCCAGGAAACTACTGACACCAGTGAGGATAGTGAGACCAGTGAAACTGAAACTGAAACTGAAGATACGGACGTCACCGAAACAGAACTAGAAGAGGAACCTGATGACGATGATGATGGAATTGACGATGAAACGGAAATGAAGAATGAACGTGAAATCTCAATCGAACACGATGCTGATGATGTGAAAATAGAATCGCAATTGAAATTTGGCGAACAAAAAGATGAAATTCACATTGAGATCGAAGTCCACGATGAGCCAAAGGTAAAATTGGAGTACTCCTCAGAAGCCAATAGCGCTGAGATTGAACTCTCATTTAAGGTTAAATTCTATTCCATAGTCGAATACATTGATCAAGATGCTAATGGCGTTTTCAACGAATCCGAAGATCTACTGGTTCAAGAATATAGGTTGGATCAAGTTGCATTTGAACCAATCGACTATGTAGCACAAGATGGCCCCGGAAATTCCACTCTCCACATAATCACAATTAATACCACAGATGGTGTATTTCTTCTCCGATTCTACGCAGTTTCCGAATTCACGATGGTCAATGAAGCCATTGTAACTCCCACTCAAGCAAAAATCGACATAGAAATCCACAATTTTCCATACAATGATAGTAATTCGGATCTTGCCTTGCAAACGAAGCTAGAGGCCACAAAAGAATACGAACACGACGATGATACAGAGGACGAGGCCGAAGGACGCGCTGAGGAGGAAAAGGAAGTTGAAGTTTCCATGGGTGGCTTTGTAGGATTCTTCTCCTGGACTGAAACTGTCCTGGTTGATGGGGTCAATCAAACCGTGTTAAGTAGCCCTGTTGAAGATGACGACAGCAGCACGGATCAAAAGATCTTCTTAAACTACCCAAGGGGTACTGACATCATCCACGATCCAAAGATCGGAGTAGCAGGGGTTATTCAGGTAGCAGATAATCTATCGCCATCGGGCTCCTCACCCTCTAATGGATATCTAATCCCAGTAACCCTTGTGGTGCTTGCCTTAGTTGGTGGAAAAACGGTATATCAACGAAAGCGCAAATAAAATTATTCCGTTTTCCACCGATCCTTTTTTTTCTTTTTTTAGGATCCTAAGATGAAGAAACACAGAAATATCTGATATTTGTCAGGGCGGATATTGATGTTAAAACTATTAATACAAAGCCAAAATCGAACAAGAAGGAGAAAAGCAGCCGCGGTTCTCATTATGGTCTTTGTAGTTCTTTTATTGATGTCTACGAAAATGATTTCTGGTATAGCAGCATCTTCCGAAAGTTCCATGGCTAGGGATCGAGCCGATGATGATAATACCACAACCACTTCGGGTGAAACAAGTGAAACAACCGAGGGGGAGGAGGATGGAACAGAGACAGAAGAACAATCACTGAGTACTTCAGAAGAAGAACGCGATGATGATGGGGTAGACGACGATTATGAGGATATCAATGAACGGAACATCCAAGTAGAATATGACGAGGAAAAAGTTAATATCGAATCAGAACTTAAGGACGGAGTCCAAAAGGACAAGATCAAAATTGAATTCAAGATATCTGATTTTCCTGAATTTAAACTAGAATATGAGTCCAGATCAGGCTCAGGAGAGGTAGAACTTCAATTCTTTCTTCGATTCTTAGCGCTAATTCAATTCGAAGACATAAATGGGGACGGTACATTTAGTACTTCTGGTGACCAAATTCTGACGTCTTTGGCATTGGATTCTATGACGTTTCTGCCTATCCAACACTCGAATATGAGTTCTGGAAATTCGACGCTCGAGATTTTTAATGCAACAACCAGCGACCGCCTTTTTAGCCTTCAATTTTATGTCAGCAGTGAATTCACAAAGATAAATCAAGCGATAATCAGCCCAACACAAATTAAAATCGACATTGCGATCAATAAATTCACATTTACGAAAAATTCTTCCTTCCTAGCCCTCCGAACAGAGTTTGAAGCTAATTCTGAGTATGATGAGGACGAGAGTACAGAGGATGAAGAGGAGGGGCGCGCACAGGATGAAAAAGAACTAAAGGTGACTCTTGGCGGGTTTTCAGGATATTTTTCCTGGAAGGAAGATGCTATGGTAGATGGAGCCAAAAAACCTGTCAATACCACTCAAGATACGGGTAACCAATGGCTTTATCTTGTATATCCTCAGGGAGCCAGCATCCTACATGATCCAAAGATTGGGGTAGAAGACATACTAGTTCCAATCGTTGAAGAAATTCTTTCGAACGTAATAGGATTATTGAAGATGTCCCCGGGAGGTTATTTTCTCTCAATGATTATAGTAACCCTGGTTGTGGTTAGTAGCACAATATTAGGCCGAATTAGAAGGCGACCAGAAGAGGCCCTAATAGAAAATGAGGTTTAATTTGTGCATTTAGCGACATTCTTATTCTTTCCAGATAGTTCATGACGTTACTGAATTTCGTGGGAATATCCGTGGCTGACTCTAATGACCCTGCGACAGAGGACGATGTGAAGATAGACGAACTCGTTTTGAAAGCACTCAACCATAACATTAGACGCCGAATCTTATTCGAACTCTACGAAAAAGGATGGGCGGGGTATACAGAGCTTACCCATTGGCTTAAATTAACATCTGGGGTATTTTATCATCATATGAGGATCCTTGTCGAAGCGGGTTTGGTCAATCAATCTGTTAGGGATAAAACCTATGAAATCACACCTAACGGAGCCCGAGCCGCAGAGTTTTTCCGTTCTAGCCTTCCACCAATCCAACCAAATCCCCTACTGTCGTGGGTGAAAATTTATTCGCCTGTTTCCACGCTAGTAACGCGATTTCCCGTTTTCAGTTTGCTAATACAGCTTCTACTGATAGGAGGGGGGCTGGTTCTCCTGACGATATCACACCAATTCGGAATTGCTGGTTTTTTTTTATTCTCTATCGACGATTCGTTAATCCTTATCATATATTCCGTTTTTTCAACCTTCACTGGGATAATCGCCTTATTTCTTTTCTGGGTTTTTGATGGCTACGCAAAACATGTAGATAAGAAGCGTGGGGAATTTGCTTCGCATGTACTAATCCCACAAACCATTATAACAACAACTTTTGTAGGTATTAGCTTATTGCCCCCCATTCCTGCATTATTGGAGATCATTCCTGCAATAGGTCTTCCCTTGTCAATAATATTTCAATTATTTGGCCTTAGCTATTATATTCATGTGTTTCAAAAAAATGGCAGTCGTTCATTCGCAAAATTAGCGATGGCCGTAATGATCCAACAGTACTTCTTTCTCGCGTCCATCTATTTTCTGTGACCAACAAATCCCATTAACCAATTGAGTATTGAATCGTTGACTCTTTTACCTTGTAATACTGCTCTAAATGATCGTTGATCTCGGAAATAATGGTTTGATATTTTAAAATCGACTCATCGCTCGGATTAGGAATTGGAAACTGGATATGCGCGGTAAGAACTGTGTCCCCTGGCGAAATGGTCCAATAATGAATCGATTCTATTGCTTGAATTGAGGGAAATTTAGATAGAAGACCTTGGACAATCGTCTCAGAATTTTGTTCTCGAGGCCCCATCTCAAGTAAGATTCTCCCAGAGTCTCTGAGAATAGACCACGCCCAATGTAAAATTATGAAAGAGATTAACAAGCTGATTAACGGATCTAGAAAGTTCCAGCCAGTGAAGTAAATAACTGCCGCAACCACGATGATCCCAATCGAAGAGGAGGCGTCTGCAACCATATGATAAAAGAGGCCCTTTAGGTTTAAATCTTGTTTAATCCGCCCCAGGATTATTATACTAGCAAGGTTAACTATCAAACCAAGGATGGCAATGAGAAACATTTCGGTAGCCAAGATAGCAACGGGTGAAAGAAATCTAAGTATGGCCTCGAATACAATCACGATTACAATGACAATTAGAAATAAACCGTTCACAAATGCTGCAAGCACCTCCGCTCTACTTAAACCGTACGTACGGTGACAACATGGGGGAGTTTGAGCGATAAACACCGCAAATAAACTAATCCCAATTGCAAACACATGTGTAAACATGTGTCCTGCATCACTTAGAAGAGCTACGCTGGACGTGACAAAAGCTCCAATTATTTCAACAAACATGACAGAAAAAGTAATCAAGAAGGACAGTAGAAGTTTTCTCCTCTCGATAGAACGATATTCCGTCCATAGATCAAATTGGGTGTGTTTATCACCACTTTTCTGCGCCTGATTCATTATCAGTCCTCGGCCAAGGGTTTCATTCTAAAGCAATCTTTAATCCCAATTGCGTCTTCATAAATAAGAGAGCTTCTGCATTGCCACCTGCATCATCGACGGGATTGTGTGTGTGCTCACTCTCAAATGCTTGAAATTTTCAATTACGTTTTTAATCAATTCCTTATATAACGATCCTAGGTTCTGAGACGAATGACCTAATGGATTTTTCCCTAAAAAATGGTGAAAATACCAGTTAATGAAGAACCAGTCAATCCCATTATTGTCAGCTATGAAAAACACCCGTTTTCCTTTGGAAACACTGAAAATTCAACTCTTAAACTCTTCCATCACTTGAAGAGGACCAGGAAATTTCAACGTATCTTCTTGAGTAAGTTCTGAAACTGCTAGTGCATCAAGGAGATATTTTTCGGATATAGGGGCTAATTTCCCGTCGAAAGACAATTCAAATCCTGTTCTAACGACTATTGCAGCAAATCACACCATGGAATAATCACCTGGAATTGAAACGTCGGATTCAATAACTACACCGATCCACGTCATGCCGTATCGCCTCTTTCATATCGTATTTTTTTGTTTGACACATAAGTATCCCGTCAATTATATTTTAGAGGTACCTATCTTAGCAATAGTGAGGACAAATGGCATTCCTTTGTTTTCAATCTACCAAAGGACGAAACAAATCAGGGAAAGATTATTGAGTTTTTGTTTTGAAGAATACTATATTTCGACTCAAGAAGTAATCCGAGCTTAGGAGTAATTATTGGCTTCTAACTTGTGATCTGGTTTGGTATTAAAAATGACTGACGTACTGCCCATTGTGATTCCGATCATCGCCCTATTCCTGTTGGGCCTTTTATTACGTCAGCTAAATCTCTTCACTAAACAGGACGCCAACAGTTTCATAAGATTGGCCTTTTTTGTGTCCCTGCCCGCTATCATTTTGAATACAATACCAAAAACTACTCTTTCACTTGAGTTTCTATTCTTAGCTATTTTAGCAGTTATTTTAATATCTATTATGCTCGTTTTCTCATCTCTCTTAGCTCGATTCTGGGTGTTTGAGCGGGAGACGAGGGGTGTATTCATTATTGGCCCAATGATATTAAATCTTGGCTTTAATGTCCCTTTTGTATTGGGTGTTTATGGTGAGGAAGGCTTCATTTATGCCAGCTTTTTTGATATCGGGAACCTTACCATGATGCTTACCCTAGTGTATTATTTGGCACAGATTCATAACTCAAAAGCTGAAAATGTTCGATTTCTAAATAAAAGACTGCTCTTATCCCCTCCCTTGTTAGCTTTGATTTTTGCCATCGCAATAAATATACTTGGAATAAGTTTGGATATAAAACCAATACCTGACATTTTGGCCCTATTAGGTGCACTGGTTACCCCTCTCCTTATGATCGCTATTGGACTTTATTTCAGTCCTTCTAGTAAAAACATTGTTGCCGCAACTACTGTAGTGGGCATTCGAACCGTAATAGGCCTGTCAATGGGACTGATATTTATAATACTGGTTCCCATGAGTGTTATAGGTCAAAAAATTGTGATTCTAAGTTCAGCGGCACCTATTGGCTTCAATACGCTTACATTTGCAACGCTTGAAGATTTGGATCGTGAATTTGCTGCAAATGTAGTATCAATAGGAATAGCCGTCGGAATTTTCATGATAACTGTTCTATTGATACTAATGGGATAGTTGGATCACGTTGTGGGGACTAAGATGGCTAAAATCCCTAAAAATTGCAGTACAAGGAGATAAATAAAACCTAATGTGAGCAAGATAACACTCAATGGTGCCATCTTCTTTACAAAATCCATAAAAGTCACAGGGTGGCCTTCCTGTGAAAGAACTTGAACTCCTATTACCCCTGTCACTGTTCCAAATGGTGTGAACCCGCCTCCGAATGTAACGGCATATAACAGAGTGAACCACAAAAAACCACCCACTGGAAATCCAAACACCGTATTAGCCCTGAAAATAGGATCTGACAGCAATATGCTAATGACTTCTGCCAAGGCAATCGTAATTGGGATATTAGCAACTATAGCGGACAATATGGAGATCAAAGTAATGATAATCAAGGCTAAAACCAGTGGGTCACCACCTGACCATTCCAGCATCATCTGTGCGAATACTTCCAAAGCTCCTGATAATTGTAAGGTACCTACCAGAATGAATAGACCCATAAAGAAGAGAATACCTTCCAGCTCCACACGATGCAGAACATGTTCTAAATTCGCTCGAGTCACGACTATCGCGAGAATGGCACCAGTAATGGCAACAAATCCCACTGATAGGTCTATTAGGCTAGAAAAAACTAACCCCATGACTACAATCCCCATCACGACCGAACCAGCATATAGGTTCCGGGGCGATTCAACTACTGACCATTCATCCAAGAGGTTTAGTGCGCTTGCATCGAATCCTGCGGTTTGGGTGATTGTTAGCTCTTGTTTAAAGATTAAAAAGAGATAAGCCAGGGAGACGATCACTGAAACGATGATAAATCCAGAGTTCACGATGGAAAACGTAGCAAAGGGGATGTTACCTGCATTTGGGGATGCGATAAGAATTCCGGGTAATGATCCGATAACTGTAATAATTCCAGCCATGACTGTTGCAGAAACTTCGGCCAGGATGTATGGTTTTGGATTGAGATCCAAACCACGAGTTACAGTGATCGTAATACCACTGATTAGTATTATAGCTGTTGTATTATCAAGTAAGGCCGATAAGACCAAAGTAAGGAAAAATACAAGGATCAAAAATCGTCGGGGAACACCCTGAGATGCCTTAATTGTTCTAATTGAGACCATGTCAAAGAGTCCTGTATCAGATAATACGGCGACGAGTAAGCTCATGCCAAATACGATACTAATTACCTCCCACTCAATAAACGAGCTAAAGAGGGCGATTTCAAAGAAAAGACTGGGATTTTCCAAGATTTCCTTGAGCTGCTCGATTGAGAGCGGGGGTTTCCGACCAATGGCATGTTCCAAATCTTCTGAGGTCAGATTTTCCAATGCATCGGGAGAGAGCCCGTCCAGATAGTCCAAGGGCAACAGGTTCGGAAGAAAAATTATGGTTACCGATACGGCAATTGTTGCGCCAAACAAGATAACCCTAAGTTTATCCTCCTCTGCCAAGGTCAGGAAGCCGAAAATGACAATGAATATGAGAACCATAAGAATTTGAGTGTGGACATAGGTAAAGGCCGATGGTGGTGAAATAAAAAGGAGACTGGCAACCATTAAAATCGCTGTGATGCCAATAACAGGGACTATTATTTTTTCAGGTATCTTTTTCCCTTCAGAATCGTATATCCAAAGGAAGACACTGGTAACAAAGGCTATAATTGTGATGATGCTTGTCCAGGCCAATTTTTCCACTGTAGAGTTGTTCTTGCTCCAAAATTGAAAAAAACCGGTAAATTCAAAAGTGTTGACCATCAACCACGGCCCATATAGGGCGCCAAATATCTATGGAAACTGAAATGCTCCAACACGATAATTTCCACCCAAATTAAGAGATATTCCGCAATTCCAGATAATTTTGGGACTGAAAATGCAAATATTTGAAAATGTTAGGATTATTGAAGTATGTAACTTCATAAGTGGCCCGTGGGCGACAACATTCTTTGCAAATCAGGGGGCGGATGTAATTAAAATAGAAACACCGCAGTTTGGAGATTCTTTTAGGCTTTATTCTTTCTTCGATCCAGAGATCTTTCCTCTATTCTCTATTTTGAACAACAACAAAAAATCCGTGACTCTTAATTTGCGAAAACCTAAAGCCCAAGAGATCTTTAGACGTCTTGTAAAGATCTCTGATGCCGTCGTGGACAACTTAGTCGTTGGATCCATGGAGAGATGGGGACTAGGATATGATCAATTAAAGCAAATTAAACCAGATCTCATTTACGTGTCGATAAGCGGTTTCGGACGAACGGGGGTAGATCGATATGTTGCAAAACCTGCATTTGACCTTATAGCCCAGGCAGCAAGTGGGGTTTTGGATTCGATGCGAGTCAAAGACGCTCCAGGCCTTCCCATTGCTGATTATAGTACTGGTCATGTTGCAGCAATCGCACT